>DFFM01000027.1:0-647 GCA_002369515.1 Prevotella sp. UBA3776
ATATTCACTTGCGAAAGTTCAGTTTTAAGACAAGGACAGTGCAAACCTAATGCAATCGAGTTCGCTCGAATTGCTGAGGTGCAGTCTGTTCTCGCCGTGTTTACACGGCAAAGGTAGCAAATAGTTACCAAGTTACATGATTATACTATGTTAATCTGAGTTAAAGGTGATTTCACGAAAGTGCGATGACATCACAATTCCTACTTTTTGGTAACTATGTCACTTTTTGGTGCCTTCTTGTGGAAACGAAAAAGTCATCGTACCTTCGCACTCGAAATCAAAAAACAAGTAACAATTTAAACGAATAAGAACAATGAAAAAGATTGAGACAATTAAGAGTGGTAAGAACTACAGCGCTGTAAGCGTGGGTAAGATGAACGAGATTATCGAGCACGTGCTGCCGATGGGTCCCGACGTGACGATTCAGGGCAAGGTGTTTGCCGGTCAGGCCGTGGGTGCTACAGGTAGTGAACTGAGTTTCCAGACACTCGTACCCGGCCAGGACAGCGGATTCCTGCACACGCACAAGACCCACGAGGAACTCTACATCATCCTGAAGGGCGAGGGCCAGTATCAGGTGGACGGTGAGATTTTCCCCGTCAGTGAGGGTACTATCGTCCGTGTTGCTCCCGATGGCAAGCGTGCGC
>DFFM01000027.1:707-5601 GCA_002369515.1 Prevotella sp. UBA3776
GCAAGCGTGCGCTGAAGAACACAGGTACGGAGAATCTGACCATGCTCTGCATCCAGTATAAGGCCAATGCCTTCACCGAGGCTGACAGCCCCATGACGGACGGAGTGATTCTTCAGGACGAACTGAAATGGTAAGCCCCGACCATGGAGAGAGCTTTGCAATTTCTGCACAGTCATAAGGATGTTGCCCTGGCCACAAGCGAGGGCAACATCCCTAAGTTGCGCATTTTCCGAGTGATGAAGCAAGAGGGCAACGTGCTCTACTTTGCCACCTCGGAGCAGAAAGCCGTTTGGCGAGAGTTGCGCAAGAACCCAAATGTAGAGCTAATTGCCTACGAGGGGAATATCTCCGTGCGTTGTTCGGGTATGGTGAACTTTAACGTGGAGGACGCTACGAAGCGTTGGATCTACGAGCACAACGATGTCCTGCAGCGTCTCTATACCAGCTACGACCAGATGGCGTATTTCTGTCTGCCAATAGCCGAAATGGACTATTACGACTTGCAGCCCACCCCACCGGAGTTTCTGCACTTCGACCTGATGGCAGGAGAAGTGAGCGAGGGATTCATGCCCACGGGAAGTTAAAACTCTATCACGTGAGGCTGAACATCGGTGTCGTGTGTTGCCAGCGACTCAACACAATCGGGCGACATGCTTTGCTCGCGAATCCACTGGAGTGACTGCCGCTGCATCTGCTTATCGAGCGTGATGCCAGAGGTGATCATGTCGCGCCACGATTTCGTGGCATAGCCTCCGTCGGCAAAGAGCATCACATATTTGCCTTCAGCATTACGAATCTTCAACGCACAGAGCCCTTCGCTATGCCCGGGAATGTTGACCATCACAAGACTGCCGTCGCCCAAGACGTCATACGACTTGCCCACAGGGCCTTCAGTGCCGTTCCAATCAAAGGTTTTCAGGTTAACGCCTTCCCACCAACGTTTCTGAAAGCGTATCTTTATCTGTAGATTCTTACGAGTGGTGCCAATCATTTCAGCCTCCGAAACCAGTATGTGCCTGGCATCTTTCACCTGTCGCAGACCGTTGGCATGGTCACAATCGAGATGGGAAAGCAGCACATAGTCAACGTCCGCGGGCTTCAATCCCAACTTCGCCAACTGTTCGTCGATGGCTTCGCCCTTGGCTATACGTCCCTGATTGATCTGATACAGGAACCATGAGCCCAGCGACTTAATCTGCGCCCGGCGGTCATACACGCCATCGGGCGACATCTCGCGGTGCCAACCTGTATCGAAGAGGATGAGCCCCTTGGGATGCTCGATGAGAAAACTGAACACGGGCAACCATATCCACCTGCTTTTCGGAGTGGTCATGCCCGAAGCCTTCAGCATACTGCAATCATCACTGCCAAATGGCAGATAGGGCGAAACACGCACTTCGCCCGTTCTTAACACATGTATCTTTATCTTGTTCATAGGTTTATATATATTTTGATTTAGGTTTTGCAAGTTCTCAGCTTTTCGTAGTTCAAGGAGTTACAAGGAGTTGCAAGTAGTTGCAAAATCCGCTCTCGCTCAGCCATCTGCAAGCAAGTTTGCATGGTTCTCACATAATCGTGGATTTCAAGACAACAGCTTTATTCCTGGCTGTTCCGTATGATACCTGGCGTGAAGAAAGTGCTTTGACTTGGAATCAAAAAAACAGGTGGAGAGAATTGATTGGCACATCAGCACTATTCCGTTTTATGCATTCTCACCAACTCTATGGCTTCTTTTCCCGACAGATGTTCTATGTCGAAGCGAATCATCAACATGTGCGACAATCCCTTCTGAAGCTCTTTTTGCAGTGCTTCCTCGTGGTTGGGATGATATCTGTTCCCCAGCATTCGGGCTGCTTCCGTTTTGTCGGTTTCGTCCTCAATGATATGGATTCTTCCAAATGCTATCACGCTGCGGAAAAAGGTGGTGTACTGAGCCGGTTGAACATCGTCCTGTTCGATGACACAAAACGAAGCCTTGTCGCACTTGCGGATGGCATCGACTTTGTGGCCGGTTAGCGCACTGTGGAAATACAACTTTCCGTCTGCATAGACATAGCTGAGAGGAACTGCATAGGGATAGTCGTTGTCGCCCAACAAAGCCAATGTCCCTGCCGTGGATTTCTTCAGTATGTTGACGCTCTCTTCTTCCGAAAGCTCTTGGCGTTTACGCCTCATTGGACGAAACGCCGAATTCTCTAAACTACTGCTTGTCATGATAGTGCTTTTAACCCAATAATTGATCCGATGAGTGTGGTCAGGAAGAACAATCTCCAGAAGGTTGCAGGCTCTCGAAACAAGAAGATTCCAACGAGTACTGCGCCAACGGCTCCAATGCCTGTCCAAACGGGATAGGCCGTACCCAAAGGTATCGTCTGTGTGGCTTTGGCAAGGAAAACGGCACTGATTACATAGAGTACGGCAAACGATGTGATCCAAAACCACCATTCGGCACCAGTCAGTCCCTTTGCCCGACCAAGACAGTATGTGAATCCCACTTCGCATAGTCCTGCAACAATCAATATTATCCAATTCATCTCGTTTCTATTTCTTCTCTAATTATGGCGCAAAGTTACGAACAAGTGGACGAAAAAACAAATTTTGAACGCTCTGTTTACTGAAAACGAGAAACAACCGATGTTTTGACAAAAAATCTTCCCGTTTCGTTGCAACAAATTAAAAAAAAGATTATCTTTGTACTCATAGACTATCTTTTAAAAATAATCTCAGCAAAACATGGAAACATATAGCGACCGAATCAAAATCATTGTGGGCGACATCACCCGACTTAATGTAGAAGCAGTCGTCAACGCAGCCAACAAGTCGCTGCTGGGCGGTGGCGGCGTGGATGGCGCCATCCACCGGGCGGCAGGCAGAGGTTTGCTCGAAGAGTGCATGCAGTTTGGAGGCTGCGAAACGGGCCAGTGCGTGATGACTGGTGCCTACAATCTTCCCTGCAAGAAGGTCATTCATGCAGTGGGGCCAGTATGGCATGGAGGCGATTACGGGGAATGTGAGTTGCTCACCTCGTGTTATGACTCGGCAATGAAGATGGCTGAAGCCAACGACCTCTCGAGCATTGCCTTCCCGTGCATCAGCACAGGTGTGTATGGATTCCCAAAAGACAAGGCCGCCCGCATCGCCCTTCACACCATCTTCGCCCACATCAGAGACGGATACGGCGGGCAAGTGGTCGTCTGCTGTTTCTGCGAGGAAGATGTTGCGTTCTACCGCAATTGCCTATGGGACGAGTCACTAACACTGTTGGGCGACCCTGCGGCCGTTGAGGATTACAAAAGAAAGATTGACGCCATCCCGACAGAATTCTGGGACGAAATGATCTCCTGCATTCCGCATCTTGAACAGGCTGTCCGCCAACCGGGAACGCGGCCAGAAAAGGGTGGACGTTTGGACGAGAAGCTGGGTTTCTGCACTTCGCCAGCGGATTACCAGAGTTGGATTCAATGCTTCAATGTTGGCGAGATGCCCGACTTCCTGATGATAGACAATGTGTATTGCCTGTTTGTCATCGGGACATTCATGTCGAGGAAGCTGCGCTGGACGGGCTATCATGCTACACCCCAAGAGATGCTGGAGTTCCTCATCCCCATAAGGGAATTCCGAAAGAAATGAAGTCCCCAACACCAGAGGGTTGACGGTTTACAGTTGACGATTGACGGGAGAAAGGAAGTTAACGAGCCTTCGGCTCGAGAAGTTAACGGGAGTTAGCGGACGTTACTTCTCCATTCGACAAGCTATTGTCCGTTAACTCCACGAGCCGCAGGCTCGTTAACTACCGATAACTCCTGATAACTTCTGTTAACTTGGGATGCGAGGGGGCTTGTGTTTTTGAAAGGGGCTCTTTTTTTGCTAAATATGGTGCAAAGATACGAACAAACGAGCGCAAAACAAAGAAAAAGTGTTAAAAAACAGAGCGAAACTGAAAATATTTTCCCTCTGGGCAATTCCAAGTCGTCGAAAATGTGTACCTTTGCAGCCGATTTCGCGCACACGCGCGGAAACAATTCACATAAAGTCTAACTTTATTAATTTCAAACTTCATTAATTAATTATTTTTATGTCAAATTTAAAGAACGTACAGCCATTGGAAGACTTCAATTGGGAAGAATTTGAGAATGGCGCAAGTGTGAACATCAGCAAAGAAGACCTTCAGAAGGCTTATGACGAGACCCTGAACAAGGTTGCTGACCATCAGGTTGTTGACGGCAAGGTTATTAGCGTTGACAAGAAGGAAGTGATTGTGAACATCGGTTACAAGAGCGACGGCATCATCCCCGCCAGCGAGTTCCGCTACAATCCTGACCTCAAAGTGGGCGACACAGTAGAAGTGTATGTCGAGAACGCCGAAGACAAGAAGGGACAGCTGGTGCTCTCGCACAAGAAGGCTCGTCTGAGCAAGAGCTGGGAGCGCGTCAATGCAGCTCTCGAGAACGAAGATGTCATTCAGGGCTTCATCAAGTGCCGCACAAAGGGCGGCATGATTGTCGATGTATTCGGTATCGAAGCCTTCCTGCCCGGCAGCCAAATTGACGTTCACCCCATACGCGACTACGACATTTTCGTGGGCAAGACCATGGAGTTCAAGGTGGTGAAAATCAACCAAGAGTTCCGCAATGTTGTAGTATCACACAAGGCTCTCATCGAGGCTGAGCTCGAGGCCCAGAAGCGCGAGATCATCAGCAAGCTGGAGAAGGGCCAGATTCTTGAAGGAACCGTGAAAAACATCACCAGCTACGGCGTATTCGTTGACCTGGGTGGTGTTGACGGACTCATCCACATCACAGACCTCTCTTGGGGCCGCGTAAGCGATCCGCACGAGGTGGTTCAGCTCGACCAGAAGATCAACGTGGTCATCCTCGACTTCGACGACGAGAAG
>DFFM01000027.1:5651-63332 GCA_002369515.1 Prevotella sp. UBA3776
TCGACGACGAGAAGAAGCGCATCGCCCTCGGTCTGAAGCAACTCACTCCGCATCCGTGGGATGCTCTCGACAGCGAGCTGAAGGTGGGCGACCATGTGAAGGGCAAGGTTGTGGTCATCGCCGACTATGGTGCATTCGTTGAGATTGCTCCGGGCGTAGAAGGCCTGATTCACGTTTCAGAGATGTCTTGGAGCCAGCACCTGCGCTCAGCCCAGGAATTCATGCACGTTGGCGACGAGGTTGAGGCTGTCATCCTCACGCTCGACCGCGACGAGCGCAAGATGAGCCTCGGCATCAAGCAGCTGAAAGAAGACCCATGGGAGACCATCGAGGTGAAATATCCTGTCGGCTCGAAGCACACCGCCAAGGTGCGCAACTTCACCAACTTCGGCATCTTCGTAGAGCTGGAAGAGGGTGTTGACGGATTGATTCACATCAGCGACCTCTCGTGGACAAAGAAGGTGAAGCATCCCTCAGAGTTCACTCAGCAGGGTGCCGAAATCGACGTCGTTGTGCTCGAGATAGACAAGGAGAACCGTCGTCTGAGCCTTGGCCACAAGCAGCTCGAGGACAATCCTTGGGACACCTATGAGACGCTCTACACTCCCGGCTCTGTTCACACCGGCAAGATTACCGAACTGCTCGACAAGGGTGCAGTCATTGCCCTGAACGAGGGCGGCGAAGGCTTCGCCACTCCGAAGCACCTGGTGAAAGAAGACGGCACACAGGCTCAGCAGGGCGAAGAGCTCGAGTTCAAGGTGATTGAGTTTGTGAAGGAAACAAAGCGCATTATCCTCTCTCACAGCCGCACCTTCGAGGAGGCCAAGGAGGAGCAGAAGCCCGCTCGCAAGCCCCGTCAGCCGAAGAAGGAGGAGACTCCGGTCATCAACAACGTTGCTGCCGGTACTACACTGGGCGACATCGACGCTTTGGCAGAGCTCAAGGCCAAGATGGAAAAAGGCGAATAAGAAGAGTTTCACACACGGGCAAGCAATGCACAAAAAACGAAGCTTTGCTTCCCATAATACCACAAAAGGCGGACGCAATAACGTCCGCCTTTTTTCGTTATAAGATTACACCTTATTATATATATAAATAACAAACAACCAAGCCTATGAAACGTTTCGCACCACTGCTCATTGCTTTGATGGGGTTCGTGGCACAGAGCCTTCAAACCGACGCCCACACCATCTTCAGCGACAACATCAAGTCGCTGCAAGTGACCGTCAACGGTGACTGGATGTCGATGCCTGTCATGCGGATGGGAACCAACGACCATCTTTACATTGGATTCGACGAACTGTCGCACGACTACCACCGAATGAAGTACCGCATAGAGCACCTGGAGATTGACGGGAGCGTGAGCGAAGAGATTTTCGAAAGCGACTATCTGGAGGGTATGAACGACTTGCTCATCGACGACTACGTGAAATCCATCAACACCAACATGCTCTACACCCACTACGCCATCAGCCTTCCGAACGAACGTTGCCGACTGAAGCTGAGCGGCACCTACCGATTGCGCGTGTTCAACGAGGACAGCGACGACGAGTGTGTGCTTGAAGCGTTTTTCCATGTGGTCGAACCGCTCATGAACGTGGGACTGTCGGTAGATACCAACACCGACATCGACTACAACGGCGAGCACCAACAGGTGAGCATGGTGGTGAACTACAACAACCTCCGCGTAACCAACCCCGACGAGCAAATATTTACACTCGTCATGCAAAACGGCAACAACAACCTGCCAGACATACGCAAGAACGTTCGACCCAACCTGCGCAACGACCGGGGACTCGAGTGGAGCCACAACAAGGAGCTCATCTTCAAGGCTGGCAACGAATATCGCAAATTCGAGATTCTCGACGTTGACCGCAACGCCATGGGCGTGGAGCGTATGCGATGGGACGGCCAGCTGTTCAACGCCTGGCTCTACGTGGATGAGCCGCGCCCCAACTACCTAACCGACAAGGATGCCGACGGAGCCTTCCTCATACGCAATAGCGACAACTCGGAGACCGACTACACCTGCGAGTACATCAAGGTGCATTTCACGCTGAAATCGCCCATGCAGGATTTTTGTCCCGTTATAAATGGAGCGTGGACAAACGACCATAACAGCAGCCAATACAACATGGAATGGGACGAGGAAGCAAAACTCTGGCACACAACCATCCTGTTGAAGCAAGGATACTATTCCTACCAGTACCTGCTGCCCCAGTCAGCAACTGGCCACTACACGCCGTTGCCATCGGAAGGCAACTTCTTTCAGACCGAAAACCGCTATCAGGCACTGGTCTATTACAAAGAAACAGGCGCGCGCACTTGGCGACTCGTCGGCTACCAGCAAGTCACAATCAATTAGCCATCTAGACAAGATGGCTGGGAACTATAGTTCCCAAATACAAGTTACGAGATACGAGTTAAGAGTTAAGAGTTACGATTACCTTTTTCCTTTTGGGGGTGTAATCATAACTCTTAACTCTTAACTCATAACTTTTAACTCGTAACTCTTAACTCGTAACTCTTAACTCGTATCTATTGATACCAGCAACTCGGTGTAGCGGAACGTTCAACCCTTCTTCAGGATTCTGTCCATTTCATCGAATTGCTTACCCATGTTCAGATTCAGATAGACATCATACAAAGCCCTTGCCCACTTGTCTTTCTGGTCGGGCGCCAGAACTCTACCGCGTTCCAAGTAGGGCTTGGCTTTCCGATAGTAGTCCTTAATCTGTGAACGTTTGGTGCGCGATTTCGACACTTTGTCCATTTCCACTGCCAAGTTGGTGTAGGCAAGTCCTGCGTTGAGATAAGCATCGGCCAACGAGTCGTTGCGCGCAATGAGTGTGTCGCAGATGGTTATGCACTCGGCATAGCTGCCATTGTTGAGCAGCACACTGCTCTTGGCAAAAAGATAGATTTCGCTGGAATCGTTCTTTTCGAGCAAACGGTTCACCACTGCCAAGGCCGAGTCGCCCTGGTGCTCCTCCGAATAGAGCTCAAGCAAGCGCGGATAGAAATAGGGGAACTCGGGGTCATGGTCGAATCCTTTCCGAAGAGTGTGGAGATATTGTTTCCGGTTGCCCATGTGCCGATAGGTTTCGGCCAAATATTGCAACACGTAGCTTTGGTTGGCCGTGTCGCGCAGCGCCAGTTGGCTGTGTTTCAGCGTCATGGCGGTGTCTTGTAGCTGAAAGCCACAGAACAGGGCACGATAGGCCGCCAGCGGCAGCCTATGGTCTGTGGAATCGATTTTCATCTCGGCAAACAGTGGCTGACGCGCACAATCGATGTAGGCATCAAAATAGTCGTAGGCATCGGCATACTCGCGCTTGAACATCTGGAACACGCCACCATTGTAGAGGTTGTTGCGATGCGCCATGAGCAATTCGGCATGTTTCTTGCGGTATTTCAGCCTCACGCGGCCTTTCTTGTCGGGGCTGGCGTCGAGTGTGTCGAGTGTCTCCAGTGTGCGGAACATACGCCTCACAGCCTTGAACAGATTGAGTGTGTCGTATTTCTGGTGCAAGTAGAGTTTTTCGTTGCCTTGTTCGTATTGCGCACGGATGGCATCGAAGAGAACAAGATAAATTTTCTCATTCTTTCTGTTGGCCGAATCTTTGAGCAACTGGTTCATCATGTTTTCGGCCTTTTCGAGATTCTTGCCGCTCTTAATAAAAGTCCGTGCCTGATCCATCTCTTTTTTCTGAGCGTTCATGCACGGCATTAGGGTTATCAAGAGAAGCGCAACTAGCAGTGGTCGCTTCATATAATGGGTAGGATTCTTTCAAATACGGCTGCAAAATTACACATAATATTTAATACATCCACATGTTGTTAAACATTATTATCATTTTGCCCTCTTTTTGCCCATACTTTGAAGCGGTTTGGCAGCGGTTTGGTGCAGTTTCATGTTGTTTTGTCGCGGTTTCATCACGGTTTCGTCGCGGTTTCATCGCGGTTTACTGATGCAATTAGAGCTTGAAACGCTTGGAAAGCTCCTTTGCTTTCGACTTCTCGCCCAGTCTGACGTAGGTCTGGTAGAGCGGTTTTGCCCAATCCACCACTTTACGCTCGGGGTCTTTCTGCCGACAAATCTCCAATTGGTTCCGCCCCTCTTCATACCAGCGACGCTCCTTCGTTTCGGCGCCTTTCGACACGTAGCAGAGCCCACAGTTGAAAATCACCTGAACATAATCGGGGTCGAAAGCAAGAGCCTTCTTGAATCCGCTGATGGCCTTGTCCCACTGGCGGTCGTTCATTTCCACCTCGCCATAGAGCGCCCACTTCTTCTTGTCCTGCGTGTCAATGTTCACCTCTTCGCGGACAAAACGTTTCAGCTCCTGCTCGTGTCCGGCCTGGGTGTAGTACTCCATCAGCTGCCCGAAATAGTAGCTGTTGGTGGGGAAACGCAGATGCAACTCGTCGAGAGCCTCAATGTATTGCAGCGTGTCCTCCTTGGTTTTGCAGCTCTCCTTGATGATGGCCATTTTCAGTTCGGCGGCCTCTTCGGCGTATTCAGAATCGGAAAGCGCCATGGAGAGGAATTTGTTGGCTTCGTCGAAGTCTTTGGCTTGATAGGAAGCCTGCGAGGCATAGAAGGCACACTGGCCATAGTAACTGTCGGTGGTGACGTCGAGATGCTCGAACAGCGTGGTTTGATGGCAGCTCAGATAAAGGTCGAAACAATCCATCGCACGACCATAGTAGCCTTTGTGGTAGGCGTCGAGTCCCGCATCGATGATTCTTGGGCGCACCACGAGCAACCGCTCCAGATTGTTGCGCCGATAGCGCAAACGCTCTTCAATGCCCTTGCTGGCCAGCAAATCATACATGTCGCACAAAATGCCCGCCTTCACCGCCAGCACGGCCGCATCGTTGGCACGTTCGGCCAGTGCCGAATCGACTATCAGATTGAAGAATCCGGCTTTCTCCTTGTCTGTCAGCATACTGATGCCTTTGTAGTGCAGAATGTCTTCGTTCGTACTGGTGTATTTCAATTTGTACACCTGTTCGTTGGTTTGCGCATGCAGTGCAATGCAGCAGAAAAGAAAAACGATGAGGTTTGAAAGTCGTGACATAGGCCGGGTGGTTTTTCCGATGGAATGGATGAAATGTAAGAAAAAAAGGGGATGCGGAGCATGTTTTTCAGGAACACTCCGCATCCCTTTATGCAGACAGGCAGCCTTTACTTTTCAGCTTCGGCAGCCTTGGTCTTCGGGTCGTTCTCGCCGTAGAGGTTGTAGTAGGCGTTGTAGCGGTTGTAGCCCCAGTTGCTGGTGTTCTTCTCGGGGTCGAGCTCCTTGGCCTTGTCGAAATACTTCACGGCCTCGGTGTAAAGCTCGTTGCGCTTGGCCTTGTCGGCAATGTCCTGAGCCATGATGCTCAGTCCGGTTCCCAGATAAGTGACGATGAGTGCATTGTCGGGCTTCACGGCAGCAGCTTTCTTCAGCAGCTCAACAGCCTCGGCGGGCGACTCGTTCAGCTTGGCGATGCCCTTGTCGGCAAGTGCCACGAAGTTGTTGGGGTTGATGGCCAGCGCCTCGTCGAGGAACTTGACGGCCTCGGCCTTGCCCTTGAGGGCTGTCAAGAGATTGTAGGTGCGCTCAAGCAGACCATCGTTCTCCTTGTTTTCATCGTACATGGCCTTCACGCTGTTCAGGAATTTCACCGAGTCCTCGTGGTTCTTCAGGTCGTCGCCAAGGATGGTGAGCTTCAGGTTGAGGGCGTTGTCATACTCGGCAGGATCCTTCATGGCAATCTCTGCATATTTCAGAGCCTTGTCCATTTCCTTGTCCTGATAGTGGAACACGCCAACGAAACGTGCCACCTGCGAGAAGAAGTCCTTCTGCACGGCGCGGTCGTTTTCGGCGAAGAGCTGGGCAGCGTCAGAATCGACAAAAGCACTCCAGAACTTCTTGGCGTCGGCATTCTTCTGTGCGCTCAGAGCATCCTGGCCGGCATTGACCAACTGCAGACGGGCGGGCCAAACACGCTGAGCGTTCTTGCTGGCAAACTTAGGCGAAACCTTGCCCTTCTCGTTGGGCAGCTGGTCGTACTTGTCGCACTCCATGGCAGCTTTCACAGCCTGCAGGGCAGCTTCATTCATGGCCTCGGTGTCAACGGGCTTCTCCTGCTGTCCCATCTGCTTGGCCACCTGGTTTTCGGTGACGATGGTGCTCTGCTTGTTGTATGTTTCCATGGCCAGGTCAACCAGCTTGTTGTAAGCCTTTGCCTTCTCGGCATCGCTGGCCAGCTGGCCAAGCGAGCTGTTCAACAGAGATTCAGCCTCGGCATAAGTCTTGGCTTTCAGAATTCCTTTCAGTGCAGGGCTGTCGCCTGCAAATGCACTTGTGGCACCCAGTACCAACAAGGCCATCAACATGATTTTTTTCATACTTTCAATTGTTAAAAGGTTATTGAATGTTCTCTTTTTGTTTCTATTCTGTCTGTTCGTCGTCAGCAATCTCGTCGTCAGCGTCGATGTCAACGATGGGGTCAAGATCGCTCTCGTCTATTTCCAGTTCTTCGATGTCGTCGTCGTCGGCCAACGGTTCGTCAAAATCGTCGGTCGCCTGAGAGTCCGTGCGGAACTCGTTGGCTTTCTTCTGCCACTGTGCGCGGCTTTCCTCTTCGACAGTGGCCTCGAGCTCCGAACTCATCACCTTGCACACACTGGCTATCACGTCGTTCTTCTTGGCCAGGTTGATGAGCCTCACACCCTGCGTGGCTCGTCCCATCACACGGCAGTCGGCCACACTCAGACGGATGGCAATGCCGCTCTTGTTGATGATCATCAGGTCGTTCTGGTCGGTCACCACCTTGATGGCCACCAGTCGGCCTGTCTTCTCGGTGATGTTGAGCGTCTTCACGCCCTTGCCGCCGCGGTTGGTCTTGCGGTAGTCCTCCACTTCCGAGCGCTTGCCGTAGCCATTCTCGCTCACCACCATGATGTTCTCCTCGTCGGGGCGGTTCACCACCACCATGCCCACCACGGCGTCGTCGCCCTCGTCGAGGCGCATGCCGCGCACGCCAGTGGCCACACGTCCCATGTTTCGAACGGTGTGTTCGTTGAATCGCACGGCTCGGCCGTTGCGGTTGGCCATGATGAGCTCGTTCTCGCCGTTGGTCAGACGCACGTCAACCACCTCGTCGCCCTCCATGATGTTGATGGCAATCACGCCGTTGGCGCGCGGACGGCTGTAGGCACGCAGCGAAGTCTTCTTCACGATGCCGTTCTTGGTGGCGAACACCACGTAGTGCGAGTTGATGAACTCCTGGTCGCTCAGTCCCTGTCCGCGCAGGCGCAGGATGTTGTTCACCGAGTCGTCGCTGTCTATGTTGAGCATGTTCTGAATGGCGCGTCCCTTCGAGTTCTTGTCGCCCTCGGGAATCTCATAGCACTTCAGCCAGTAGCAGCGGCCCTTGCGGGTGAAGAACAGCATCGTTTGGTGCATGGTGGCGGGATAGATGAACTCGGTGAAGTCCTGGTCGCGCGTCTTGGCGGCCTTGGCCCCCACTCCGCCGCGCGCCTGCTCGCGGAACTCGCTCAGCGGTGTGCGCTTGATGTATCCCAGGTGGCTCACGGTGATGACCACCGGATCGTTGGGATAGAAATCCTCGGGGTTGAACTCCTCGCTCGAATATTTTATCTCGGTGCGACGCTCGTCGCCATATTTCTCCTTCACCTCCTGCAACTCGTCCTTCATCACCTGCTTGCAGCGCTCGGGGTTGTCCAGGATTTCCTGCAGGTCGGCAATCAGTTTCTGCAAATCGTCGTACTCCTGGTGCAGCTGGTCAACACGCAGGCCCGTCAGCTGGCTCAGACGCATATCGACGATGGCCTTCGACTGGAGCTCGTCCAAATTGAACCGCTCCTCCAGATTGCGCTGGGCGTCGGTGGGAGTCTTCGAGTTTCGGATGATGCGCACCACCTCGTCGATGTTGTTCACGGCGATGATCAGTCCTTCCAGAATATGGGCTCTCTCCTTGGCCTTGCGCTGGTCGAAGCGTGTGCGGCGGATGGTCACGTCGTGGCGGTGCTCCACAAAGTATTTCACACACTCTTTGAGCGTCAGCAAACGCGGACGACCTTTCACCAACGCGATGCAATTCACTGAGAATGAGCTCTGCAGAGCCGTCATCTTGAAGAGTTTGTTCAATATCACGTTGGCGTTGGCGTCTTTCTTCACGTCGATGACGATACGCATGCCCTGTCGGCCGCTCTCGTCGTTGGCGTTCGCGATGCCCTCCAGCTTGCCCTCCTTCACCAGGTCGGCGATGTACTCGATGAGCTGCGCCTTGTTCACGCCATAGGGAATCTCCGTCACCACAATCTTGTCGTGCGTCTCGTGGCTCTCTATTTCGGCCTTTGCGCGCATCACGATGCGTCCGCGTCCAGTCTCGTAAGCGTCCTTCACGCCCTGAATACCATATATATATGCACCCGTCGGGAAGTCCGGAGCCTTGATGTATTGCATCAGCCCGTCGGTGTCGATGTCGGGATTGTCTATGTAGGCGCAGCAACCATCAATCACCTCGCCCAAGTTGTGCGTAGGAATGTTCGTGGCCATACCCACGGCAATTCCGTTGCCGCCGTTCACCAGCAGGTTGGGCACCTTCGTGGGCATCACGGTGGGCTCCTGCAGCGAGTCGTCGAAGTTGTTCGTCATATCGACCGTGTCCTTCTCCAAGTCGTCCATGATGTGCTCACCCATCTTCGACAGCCTACACTCCGTGTAACGCATGGCGGCTGCAGAGTCGCCGTCCACACTACCAAAGTTTCCCTGGCCATCGACGAGTGTGTAGCGCATGTTCCAGTCCTGAGCCATGCGCACCAGTGCGCCATAGACGCTCGAGTCGCCGTGGGGATGATACTTTCCAAGCACCTCGCCCACCACGCGGGCGCACTTCTTGTAGGGTTTGTCACTCGTATTGCCGATGCCGGCCATTCCGTAGAGGATGCGGCGGTGTACGGGCTTGAAACCATCGCGCACATCGGGCAAAGCACGAGCCACAATCACCGACATGGAGTAGTCGATGTAAGAGGATTTCATCTCCTCTTCGATGTTGATTTTGATGATTCTGTCATTGTCAACGGTCATTCCGCCGTCGAATGTCTGATTTTCGTCCATTTACTTTGTTATATCTGTTGATGTTAATTTCCGCAAAATCGCGTTTAAGCCCGTTTTCTTGCGTTCTAAGACGTTTTGGGGCTCTTACAAGTTACAAAATTACACATTTTTTTACACCTGCGAAAATCTTTTCAACGAATTTTCACCACCTCACTGCAAAATTATAGATTATTCACGCAGTTCTTTCCCGACTCCACGATGGTGAATGGATTGCGGGAGTCAAAGCACGGCTTCCCCCACCCTTCAGCCCATAAAAATATCTCTCGGCGTTGCGTCAAAATTCTCTAGAAAATCTGAACGCAACGTCGAGAGATATTTTTCTCTTGTCGGAAGATATTTTTTTCTTGTCGGGAGATGGAGTTTACGAGTCCATTATTTATGAGTTAGCGAACTACACAAACAAGGATGCGAATGTTGCCTGTAGAATCATTCCCAAATTACAAAATCACGAAGCAACGCAATCTTTTTCGCTTCTCCACGCTCTCCTGCCACGAAAGCGGTCTTGGCAAGTGACTCAACGATTTCTTTCACGAACGCTGACTAGATGCGTAAACATTTTACGTTTATCGAATTGAACAATGGGATTGTAACCACCTCAACAACAACCTTTACTTGTGCGGAAGGATAGCAACGCTTCTACTACTCGCGGAATTCCTTGGTTGTAGCATACATTGAAAAAGCTACAGAATCGTCATCCTCAAAAAAAGGCGAATATACATCCCTTACCAATTCATTGATTTCTATCAAGCAGTCCTTCTCATCTTCACCAGCAATAATTCTATCTACCACACTACAGATTTTGTCATGCTGTTGTTGGGTAGGAATGACAATAGGTATAAGCCGGCCATCGTTAATCTGCAAAGTATGGGTGATGGTTATCAGACCTTTGACAAATGATACAATGAAGTCTGAGTTGAGCAAGGCTATAATATATTTGTCACTGGCCAGCGGACAGAAGCTATGCATCTTGATGACATTCTTGGAGTAAGGGCCGATGTTGACGCTGAAAGCTTTCAACCGGTCAGTGAAGTAATCAACCCATCCGAAGCCTGTCGTGGGATAATAAAGTTGGCCCTGCCAGCGAGAATTCGTATTGTTCTTCAACTCGCTCACATAGTCGCTCCTCCAATTAATGACTTCTGTAGTGGGCACATTCCAACGCAGTCCTTCTGCGTTGCCACGGTTATATTCTATCCAACAGTCTTGGACTGTACCCTTTTTCTGTTCTATATCCGACAGTTGCTCGTACTTGAAGACCTCTTCTTTGGATACGTGCTTATAGAGAAAGAATCTTCCGAAGAGTGAGGGATTTCCCTTTTTTGTCTTCAATTCTTCGGCCATGTCGTAATATCGCTTACGGTCAGACAGAAATTCGTCGAGCGTAATTTGCAAGTTTCCTTCACGGTTCAGAATATCAATGAACTTTGAGTCTAATTCGCGACCTTTCTTCTCACCGTCAGATATTACGCCAAGGTATTTGCTGTTGTTGCCTGTCACTAACCCTTGATCGCCATCTGATATGAGTCCTAGGAAGGTAAGTGTTCTTGGACTAAGTTCTTTGCTATAGTTCATAATGCTTTCCCGTCGCTTGTCACTTGATATGGATCCATCACGCGTCAACGTTCCCTTTGCATTTTCATAAGTAGTAATCAGATGAGACTGGATATGTTTATACAGCCAAAGGTTCTGATAGTTGGGAATGAAAAAGCGGCTCATGATATTATTCTTGAACAGTTCTTTGTCGCACTCATAGCTCGAACTTGATTCGAGGCTGTCGAAATAGTTTACTCTTCCCTCTTTACTTTCAGTTTTAACAAGCTGGAATATAGTTGTTTCCACGAAAGCATCAGTGAAGCAATAGCCTGTATAAGTGATGTCCAGATCACCGTAGCTTAGAAGTGTTTCTCGCAGTTTGGCATGTGAACTGAGTGTGAAATATGTGTTAGGTGTAATGAATGACAGAATGCCATTTCTACGTGTGATTGAAAGGCCAAGGTTGATGAAATAGACATAGGAGTCGGTGCGGCCGGCCTTACGCGCATATATGCTGCGTACCCGCTCGTCCAAATTTCGATTGAAGATGTAAGGCGGATTGCCTATCACCACGTCAAAACCAACAAATTCGCGATTCTCGTTCCATACTTCAGGAAACTCCAGCATCCACTCGATGGAGTTAAAATAGATGCTGTCGCCTTCTTCAACAAAACTTGTTTCAACATTATTGCCTATTAGCTTCTTTATCTGTGCGATTTCTGTTTTCAGTTGTAACTTCGTCTGCTTGTCGGCGGCCTCCTTGTAAAGGTTTACTGTTTCAGCATATTGGCATACCTTTTGCCAAACTTCAGAATCTTTGTGAATATTACTCAGTACGGATTTACCCGTTTGAATTGGATATTTCTGAATGAGGGAGTCGCCGCACTTGATATTTATATCAATATTGGGCAATGTTTGAAGTCTTTCAGGCTTATAGTAATAAGTACTCTTCAAGAGTTCAATCCATAACCTGAGCCGACAAATATTCACAGCATTCGGGTTGATGTCCACACCAAACAGGCAGTTTTCAATGATGGCTTTTTTTTCGTTGAAAAGGGTCTTTTGTATATAGAGCAAATCGTCGTTACCTTCCATATATCTGAACGGCTGTCCGTCGTCAGTATTGACTATACGTAGGTCGTCTTTCATTACATCTATGTTGACGCTTTTCGTAATCAACTTTCCCCTTTCGTCTTTCATCAGGCCCAGATCACGGCGCAGTGCCAGCATTTTATGTAGTGCGGATACAAGGAAATGCCCGCTACCAACGGCAGGGTCACAAATTCTGACGGAGTAGAAGATTTTGTTGGCCTCTGCCTCATCTTCTATAGTATTGTATATGTCGGTGATGGTTAGGCAACGGGCAAAGCGTTCGTGCTCTTTGAATCGCTCAATGACAGCCTTTTCTATTGCTCGGTCGCACATGTGTTGCGTTACTGTCTCAGGCGTATAGAACGAACCGTCTTGATATCCATTGATTTTTTCAAAGATATAACCCAGCACCGAAGCTGAGATGAGTCTGTCGTGATTTTGCTGATTCTTTTCGCCAGAGCCGAAATCAAATTTGTCAAGGAAGTGTAGCAGATATTGTAGGGCGTTATGAGGGCAGTCTTGCTGAGAGTCACTTTTCAGGATGCTGTTTTTGTAATATGGAAGTGGGAAGTTCTGGTTCAGGTTGCCAATGAACATAATGTCTTTTTCCATCTCTGTAGGCTCAAAAAGTGAACTGTTCAGATAGGGAATCCTTGAGAAATTTTTAATAAAGATCTTTTCTCGTTTTTCCTCTGGTACGCCAAGGACATAAAAGAATAAATCATCAATGTCATCGTAAGAGATATCGTCATCTGAGAAATTCCTGTCTGTCTTAAAAAACTTGTATTCCTTGTCGCCTTTATGGAAGTAAAGCAACTGACCTTCAAGCAATTTCAGAAACAATAAACGATTAATCCATGTGATAGACAAGTTTAGCGCAGCACTGAAAATCATGTCAGTTTCATCACGGTCACCGTAGAACTTCGAAAGTTTGCCTGTCAAACCATGAGACTGGATAAACGAGATGGCGTTCTCAACCAACGAGCCTGCCTGCCTTTTGTTCAATGGTAAACGGCGTATGTATTTTGTATTCTTCTCTTCAACCTCACCTAGTCCCATTATGTAAAGCAGTTCGTTATAAAAGGCCGAGTTCATCTTTACGGTCTTGTCATCGTTGTCCTCCTTCAACAGGTAATAGGGTGACAGTAGGTAGTAGAGGTCGGTTACGTTCTTCCTCACTTCACCTTTCTTCGTATATGCCATTTCCCGGAAGTTGAAAAAGGCATAGCGCAATGTAACATTTGTATGCTTCACGAATTCCTCACACTCGGCATAGAAAGCCGCAGTACTGTCGTCCGACACTCGCCCCGCTGCATAATCACGGTATTTTTTCAGGAGGCTCGAACGATAGAAAATGCGATTATAATCAAGGGCATCAAATATAAACCAGGTTTCCATATCAGTGATGACAATGCGGCGCAGGCTGTTGTTCTTGGCTTCACGCAGTCGCAGATAATAGAGAATGGTTTCGTAAAAAGCCTTGTGAAGGAGGTCACCGTCTTTCACCATTTCACCAGTTTTCGACTTGCTGTACTTATTCTCGATTATCACTCCGACTGGAGAATTGTTGTCAGGGCTTACATGAATTTGGCAGTCGATGTTATGCTTGGCACCAACGCGAATAGCATTACTATCTTTATACAATGCATCTTTTAGGAAGTCGGCCACGAACTTCTTCTCATCTTCTTCCGACTCTCCTATGCCGAATATTGGACACAGTTTTTCCAGCGACTGCGTGAAACGCTCGTAAGCATCAGCATTGGGTATGCCAAAGGCATGATGCTTTTTCAACTCCTGACGTATATCTGCGTAAGCTTTGAATATCATATGAATCTTAGTTTTGCTGCAAAGTTACGAAAAAACAGAAAACAAAGAGGTCTTTTACCGTTTTTTTTTCAACTATATCGAATATCTATTGACAGAAAAACAAATCCATTCTTCTCCTTGCACTTGTTAGCATAAAATGAAAAGAAAAGATTGCTTTCCTTTTGCATTTCCCTCGTTTTTCTGTAACTTTGCCAATTTAAGGCGAAGTTACTCCGTCTCGCCATAAAAAATAAAATGAATTTTATTTTGTTCTGCGCTCGACTTTCTGTAACTTTGCAGCGTCACCTCCTACTGCAAAACAGACGAATAACTTTTATTTATATAGAAGCAAAAGTTGCGAAGTTACTCCGTCTCGGAAAAAAAAGAAATGGATTTTTTTGTTTTGCGCCCGACTTTCTGTAACTTTGCACCGTCTTGATGCAAAAATGCCACATGCTGGTGTGCATGGGCCCTGATGCAGCCAAGTGAGCACAGATATTAAAATCACTTATATAACAATAGATTTTCAATATGGTAAAGATTTCAAAAGAGGCCGCTCTTGCCTATCATGAGAGTGGCCGCCCCGGAAAGATTGAGGTGAAACCCACCAAACCCTATCGTACCCAAACAGACTTGAGCCTGGCCTATTCGCCGGGCGTGGCTTTCCCCTGCTTGGAAATTCAGGATAACCCCGACGATGCCTACAAATACACCGACAAGGGCAACCTGGTGGCTGTGATCAGCAACGGCACTGCAGTGCTGGGGCTGGGCGACATCGGCGCTCTGAGCGGCAAACCCGTCATGGAGGGCAAGGGGCTGCTTTTCAAAATCTATGGAGGCATTGATGTGTTCGACATCGAAGTGGCCGAGAAAGACCCCGAGAAGTTCTGCGAGGCCGTCGAGAAGATTGCCCCCACCTTTGGCGGCATCAACCTCGAGGACATCAAGGCCCCTGAGTGCTTCTATATAGAGGAACGGCTCAAGCGCTCGCTCGACATCCCCGTGATGCACGACGACCAGCACGGCACGGCCATCATTTCGGCTGCCGGACTGAAGAACGCACTCGAGGTGAACGGAAAAGACATCAGCAAGGTGCGCATCGTGGTCAACGGTGCCGGAGCGGCTGCCATCTCGTGTACCAAGCTTTATATGGCTCTGGGCGCCCGCAAGGAGAACATTCTCATGCTCGACTCCAAGGGCGTGATCACCAGCGACCGCCCCGGTCTGACCGAACAGAAGGCTTTCTTTGCCACCGACCGCCGCGACGTTCACACACTGGCCGAGGCTGTCAGCGGAGCCGATGTGTTCGTGGGACTCTCGAAAGGCAACGTGCTCACCCAGGACATGGTTCGCTCGATGGCCAAGGATCCCGTCATCTTCGCCCTGGCCAACCCCGTGCCCGAAATTTCCTACGAGGATGCCATGGCCGCCCGCCCCGACGTGCTCATGTCAACAGGCCGAACAGACTATCCCAACCAGATAAACAACGTCATTGGATTCCCATACATCTTCCGTGGCGCACTCGACGTGCATGCCACTGCCATCAACGAAGAAATGAAGATGGCAGCCGTGCGCGCCATTGCTGACCTGGCCAAACAGCCTGTGCCCGACGTGGTGAACGATGTGTACAAGGTGAACAACCTGCACTTCGGACGCGACTACTTCATTCCGAAACCCGTCGATCCGCGACTCATCAGCGAGGTGTCAGCCGCTGTGGCCAAGGCTGCCATCGACAGCGGCGTGGCCCGCAAGCAAATCACCGACTGGCAGGCCTACAAAGACTCGCTCAGCGTGTTGCTCGGTCAGGAAACCAAACTCACTCAGAAACTCTATGCCACCGCTGCCGCACATCCCCAGCGCGTGGTGTTTGCCGAGGCCATCCACCCCACCATGCTCAAGGCCGCCGTCCAGGCAAAGGCCGAGGGCATCTGCCAGCCCGTGCTTCTGGGCAACGAGGAGACCATAGGCAAACTGGCCGACTCGCTCGACCTGAACCTCGACGGAATAGAAATCGTCAACTTGCGCCATCCGCGCGAGCAGGAACGCCGCGAACGATATGCCCGCATACTCACTCAGAAGCGCCAACGCGACGGCTACACCTTCCAGGAGGCCAACGACAAGATGTTCGAGCGCAACTATTTCGGCATGATGATGGTGGAGACTGGCGAGGCCGACGCCTTCATTACGGGTCTCTACACCAAATATTCAAACACCATCAAGGTGGCAAAGGAGGTCATCGGCATACGCGACGAGTTCAACCACTTTGGCACCATGCACATCATCAACTCGCCCAAAGGCACACTCTACATTGCCGACACGCTGGTCAACGCCAACCCGACAACCGACGTGCTCATGGACATTGCCAAACTGTCGGCCACGGCTGTGCGATTCTTCAACGAGAAACCCAACATTGCCATGGTGAGCCACTCCAACTTCGGAAGCGACGGCAGCGAAGGTTCGCGCAAGGTGCGTCTGGCCGTAGAGCGCATGCAGAAAGAATATCCCGACCTCATCATTGACGGCGAAATACAGCTCGGCTTTGCGCTCGACCGCGAGTTGCGCGACAGCCAGTACCCCTTCACCCGTCTGAAAGGACTCGACGTGAACACGCTCATATTCCCCAACCTCACCAGCGCGCGCTCCAGTTACAAAATGCTGCAGGCCCTCGACGCCGACGTCGAAATCATCGGCCCCATCCAAATGGGACTCAACAAACCCATTCACTTCACCGACTTCGGCAGCTCGGTGCGCGATGTGGTGAACATCACTGCCGTGGCTGTGATCGACGCTTACGTTGACAAGATAAAGAACCGCATCAACGGTGCCAAGTAAGCTGGACAAGGACGCACACAGTACGGAAGCGGCACGCCACTGACGGCTCTCCAGAACGGAGGCTGCACACCCACAAAACAAGCACCCATTGCAGGGAAACCGATGCCTGCAATGGGTGCTTCTTTATGGTTGTTGTGCGCAGGAAACGGCAATGCAAATGTAAAAAACTGGTTGTTTTCAGGGTAGAGCAGCAAAAACAACGTCCAAAATTTGGAAGTATGCAAAAAATGAATTAACTTTGCACACGTTTTAAGGAAAACATTCAAAACTCCGTTTCCATTCTCCTACGACATTCACAACGCTTAGAGAATGGCAAACATCCTCAAAAAACATTTATCAAAAAAACATTTACCAACAATCAGTTACATATATATAAATATGTATAGTAAGGACGAATTATTATCTAAGAGTATCTCCGAATTGGAAGATATTGCCAAAGAATTGGGTACAAAGATCGATGCCAATGCTCCGCAAGACGATATTGTCTATGCCCTTCTCGACAAGCAGGCCGAGGTGGAGGGAAACAAGAACCCACTGGGCACCAAGCGGAAACGTCAGCGCATTGTGAAAAAGGATACCGACCGAGTTTATTCTGTCAACGGAAAGGAAGGCGAGAACTTCGACCTGAAGAAGAACGGCAAGCAGCAGTCGCAAGACCCCGCGCCGCTTTTTAAGGACGTTGCCACCTTGAATGCTCCGGCAGAAAAAACCGAAGGCAAAGACAAGCTTTCTGCTGAACCACTGCCTGCCGACGAGGCCACCACAACGGAAATGACGCCCTCTGCCGCCGACGAGGCCGGCAAGAACGCTCCACAGGCCGAACCTGCCGACATTCTGGCACAGTTCCCCAAGCACCGCGGACGGAAGTCGAAGGCTGAACTGGCGGCCATTGCCGCCGCCGCCGAGGCCGCCAAGCAAACAGAAGAGGCAGCCCAGCCACAGCAGGACGACAACAGCGTGGCAAATGAAACAGAGCCGAAAGCAGAGGTGCCCGAAGCCTATGTGCCTGAAGCACAGTTTGCCAGAGGCGAAGGTGGCAACGGCGAAAACGAAACTCCTTCAGAAGACCTGCTGGCCAAACTGCAGGCCAAGGTGAACGCCCACAACGAGAGCGAAGAAGGAAAGCGCGAAGTGCTGGCCGAAGGTGTATGGGCAGGCGACCCCGGCGACGGAACAGACTTCATCACCATCATCGACCTTCCCATCGAGGATCAGTCGGCATTGCCCAACTACGACATGTTCGACAATCCCACCACACCCGTCAACGTGGCGCCACAGGTTGCCTATCGGCAGACACCTCAGCAGAACGACGCACCCCAGCAGAAGTACGACTTTGCCGACATCATCACAGCCAACGGCGTACTCGAAATCATGCCCGACGGCTACGGATTCCTCCGCTCAAGCGACTACAACTATCTCTCTTCACCCGACGACGTCTATGTGGCCAACAACCTCATCAAGCGCTACGGACTGAAGACGGGCGACGTGGTGGAGTGCCATGTGCGTCCGCCGCACGACGGAGAGAAATATTTCCCACTCACCAGCATTGACAAAATCAACGGGCGAATACCCGCCGAGGTGCGCGACCGCATCCCCTTTGAACACCTCACGCCCCTCTTCCCCGAGGAGAAGTTCACCCTTTGCGCAGACCCTGCCACCACCAATCTGAGCACACGCATCGTTGACCTGTTCTCGCCCATAGGCAAAGGACAGCGAGCACTCATCGTGGCACAGCCAAAGACGGGTAAGACCATCCTCATGAAAGACATTGCCAATGCCATCGCCGCCAACCATCCCGAAGCCTACCTCATGATGTTGCTCATCGACGAACGTCCCGAGGAGGTCACAGACATGGCGCGGACGGTCAACGCCGAGGTGATTGCCTCTACATTCGACGAACCTGCCGAGCGTCACGTCAAGATTGCCGGCATCGTCCTGGAAAAGGCCAAGCGAATGGTGGAATGCGGACACGACGTGGTCATTTTCCTCGATTCCATCACCCGACTGGCACGTGCCTACAACACGGTGTCGCCTGCCAGCGGCAAGGTGCTCACGGGCGGTGTGGACGCCAACGCCCTGCAGAAGCCCAAGAGATTCTTTGGAGCAGCCCGCAACATTGAGGGTGGCGGTTCGCTCACCATCGTTGCCACAGCACTCATCGACACTGGAAGCAAAATGGACGAAGTCATCTTCGAGGAATTCAAGGGTACTGGAAACATGGAGCTCCAGCTCGACCGCTCGCTCTCCAACAAGCGAATCTTCCCGGCCGTCAACCTGGTGGCATCCAGCACACGCCGCGACGACTTGCTGCAAGACAAGACCACGCTCGACCGCATGTGGATTCTGCGCAAGTACATTGCCGACATGAACCCCATCGAAGCCATGGACGTTGTTCACGGACGAATGGGCAACACCCGCAGCAACGAAGAGTTTCTGCTCAGCATGAATTCTTAAGGGAAACATAAAGACAGCATTAAACAAAGAGAGAGCCACCTTAGCTCATTCCGATGGAACGGAAGCTAAGGTGGCTCTCTCTTTGTTTTGGTTCGTGGAGCAGAAAGGTCTCCTATTTTGTTACACGTTCAAGCCATTTCACCATGCCGAACATCACAGCCATGGAAATGACGCAAACGGCAAGGAACACCGTCCAGCATACCCAGATGGGGTACTCGTTGTAGATGAGCGGACCAATCCAGAGCAGACCGTTGCCCACAGCCGTTGCTCCTAGCCACAGGCCCTGGCAAAGGCCTTGCAGATGCTTGGGCGCCACCTTCGACACGAACGAGAGACCCAATGGCGAAATGAACAGCTCGGCAGTTGTAAGGAAGAAATAGGTGACGATGAGCACCCACGGCCCAGCCTTCAGACCTGCCTTTGCAGAATCGGAGAGGGCTGTGAACTCGGTGGCCGACGGATAGCCCTGCGTCGAGGAATAAACGGCCAGGAAGAGATAAGCGATGCCGGCGATACCCATGCCGTAGGCAATCTTCCGGGGCGTGGAAATGGGGTTGCCACGCTTGGTGAGCCAGCTGAAGAGCCACATCACCACAGGAGTGAGCACGATGACGAAGAAGGGGTTCACAGCCTGCCAGATTTCGGGAGCGATGGACTCGGTGGTCACAAAGTCGCGGGCGAAGAACGAAAGCGACTGCCCGTTCTGATGGAACGAGAACCAGAAGAACACGGCAATGCCCAACACGGCAAAGAGTGCATACATGCGCTGCTTGATTTCCTTGGCCATGGTTTGCTTCTCCTGCTCGGTGTATTCCTGAGCCACTGCAGCTTCTTTCTTGCCCGGCGTGGGGAACAGGTGCTTGGAAAGGAGGAAGATGGCAAGCGAGATGAGCATGGTCACCACCGAGGCAATGAACGAGTAGTGTATGCCGGTGTTGAAGATGTCGAGATACTGGGTGCAGAAAGCGCTCAGGTCGGCGGTGTCGCCACCCACCTTGGTCACCAGTTCGGTGAGGTTCTGCATGTCGTTGGCCGAAATGTTGCCCGAGATGAACTCATGGCACAGTTTGGGCAGGTCGGCATTGTAGGCCAGCCCATGTGAGTTGAGCCACCAACTGCGCAGCAGAGGAGCCACAAAGGGAGCCACAAGGGCGCCGACATTGATGAAAACGTAGAAAATCTGGAATCCGGCGTCGCGCTGTCCCTGCGCCCACTTCAGCCGTTCGGGGCCTTGCTTGGCGGCGTCAGCCTCGAAGTTGTCGTACATCTGTCCGACGATGGCCTGCAGGTTGCCCTTGAAGAGACCGTTGCCGCAGGCAATGAGCGCCAGTGCGAACACGGTGAATGGCAGCAGCCACGAAATGTTCTCGGGCGTTGCCAGCACGGGAATGGCAAGCAGCACGTATCCGGCAGCCATGATGATGAGCCCCCAGGCGATGGTGCCTTTGTAATTCTGAGTGCGGTCGGCAATGATGCCGCCCACGAGGCTCAGCACATAGATGGCCGTGAGGAACATGGCGGCAATGAAACCGCTCTGACCGTCGGATAGACCGAATTTGGAACACAAGAAGAGAGCCAGCACGGCATTCATGATGTAGTAGCCGAAACGCTCGCCCATGTTGCTGAGAGCTGCCAGCAGCAGCCCTTTGGGATGATTTTTGAACATAGTAATGGTATTTAAGATTTTGGTTTTGATTTTTTCTTTGTGCGGAAGATGTCACGCAGGTAGGTGGCCTTGATGATGATGTTGCGATGGTTGGAGGCGCCGAAATTGTCGCGCTTGGAATCGTGGTAGATGTTGCCCAGTCCGTAGTAATAGCGGGCCTCCAGAATGAAGTGCCCCACCTTGGGGTGGCTGTATTCCAAACCTGCACCGACAGCGATTCCGTAGTCGAACTTCAGCTGCACGGCCATGGTGTCTTGGTCGATGAGCTGGCTGACGCGGTCCATTTTGTTGCGCTTGTCGAGTTCGAAGTTCATCTTGGTTTTCTCGCCCAGGCAATAGCCAAACTGAGGACCAGCCTGGATGAAGAACTGCAATCCTTTCTGCTCACGCCCCCACCCCAGCCTGGCCAACAGCGGAACCTGCAGATAACTGATGTTGCGCTGGTATTCTTCGGGAAGTCCGGTGGTTTCGTTGATGACGGGGTTTTCGTTGTAGTCGATGATGTTTTCGCTCCATCCCAGCTGGTTGAAGTTGAACTCAGCCTGCAGTGCGCACACGGTGCTGAAATATTTCTCACATGTGTAGCGAATGGTTCCACCGAAAGTGATGCCATGGTGCATCTTCTGCGTCACCTTGGGCAAGAAACGCATGTCGTTGAGCGAGTAGCCTCCGTTGACACCAATGGCCAGGTCGGAACGGTAGTCGCCAATCTGCGCCTTGGCAGCGAAAGCCGTCAGCACAAAAAGGAGGACAACCATTGGGCGTTGGCCAATGACCATTGGGCGCATATCATTAAAGAGATTCTTCATCCCGCTTAGAAGTTAATGAGTACGATACTGTGGTTGGGGGCATAGTGGACGAAGGTGAGCTGACGGTTTTGCATTCCTCCACCCTTAGCCGCACGTTTGAAGTTGAACATTGTCTGGATGGGTTTGTGGTTCGACTCGGCCTTGGTGGCGTTGAAGCTCTTGCCGCGCTCGTGCAGTCCCGAGAGGAAGAAGTAAGCCTGGTCGAATCCCGTCAGTCCGAACCTTGGCAAAGCGTACATCATGTCGGCCTTGAACCACCGCTGATACTGTCCTTCGATGCTGAGCGTTTTGTCAGAGAGGGGATCGCGGTAGAAGGTGGAGGGAATGTAGGTGTCGTACTTGTGGAAATACTCCTGATACACCTTGGTGTACATCAGCCAGTCCGTATAGCCAAAGAGCGAAATGCCTATGCCGGGCACCTGGTTGGTGAGACGGTCGAGCCGTCGCAGTGTGCTGTTGAGTTCGGGCGAACGTCCCGTGTTCAGAATGACGATGTTGGGTTCGGTGCGGCTGAAAGCCTTGCTGAACGCCTCGTCGGACGAGTTGAGGTTGGTCACGTTGTAGCTGATGCCACGCGCATCCATGATTCGCCGCAGATTCATAGTGAAGATGCCTTTCTGGCTGGTGGAGTCATTGCAATCGACGAACACCGTGTGATGGGCCGGGAATCGCTCGAGAAACTGCTTGATGGTGGCATCGTTGATGTCGGCGGGTGTTTGGTAAACTTGGTAGATGTAAGGATTCTCCTGCACATCGTTGCCCGATATGGAGAAAGGAATGACAAGCTTGATGCCGTAGGTGCGCACAAACTCGCTCAGGGGCTTCATCTGTTTGGTGTAGAGCGGGCCGAAGATGATGTCACATTTCGCGGCTGCCGGGTCGAGCAGCGTCTGGCGTATGTCAGCGTCGATGTTGACGTTCCACGCATGCACATCCACCGACACGCCGTTTTTCTTCAGGCTGTCGCAGGCCAGGAGCATGCCTCGATAGTATTCCACCATGCGCCGCCCGTCGCCATCGACATCGTGCAGGGGCAACATCACGCCCACACGGATGGCCCGGTTGCGTATGTCCACGTCGTTCTGAATGCCGCTGGCCTTTGCCAACTGCTCCACGCTGACCGTCTGCGAAGTCTGAAGCGGCGCGTTGGCACCTTTTTGCGCGGGTGTCTTGCCCCGTTGAGCCAGTTCGGCCGCCGAGAAGGGAATGAAGATGAAGTCGCCCTTCTTCAGCTCGTATCCCGGCGTGTTCATTTCGGGGTTCGCCCTGATGAGTTCGTCCACGGTGAGCCCATAATCCTTGGCGATGCCGAAGATGGTTTCCTTGCGCTTCACTTTGTGCATTTCTTTCCACGTGACGCCTTCCTGCGCAATGCCTTGCAGCGTAAATGCCACAAGCACTGCCATGAGTGCATATCTCAGATGTTTCATTTCTTGCTGATTGTTTTGCTCGTTCTTAAAAATCGGGCTCGCCCTTCTGCGGGGCTGCTCCTACTTTCTCATTTCCCAGTCAACGTCAAACTCGCTGCCCTCGTCGCTCACGCGGATGTCATACACCACGTCCTTGCCGTTGAGACGGCCCTTGAGCACACCTTTCTTGGGGCTGCCTTTCTCGTCGAGCTGAAACTCGGTCACCTCGAGCGTGTTGCCGTTTCCCTGTTCGTCGCTGACGATGGCCTCTTGCACTTTGTCGGCCAGTTTCTCGTCTGACACTATGCAGCCGTTCAGCATCACCAATGCCGAGAAGGCAAACAGAATAGAAATGAAATACTTTTTCATGACCTTATTATGTTTTATTTAAATTGTTTTATTCAAATATGTACGATAGTTTTTTCTTTTCTCTTATTCGGATGCAAAAGTACGAAATGTTTAACAAAATAGCGTCATAATTCCTAAAAAAAATCCCTCCTTTAGCACCAAGTATGAGAAAAAACTCATAAATTTGTAGCCGTTATCAGTATTTAACCAAAATAGCACGAGTATGAAAACAAGAAAAATCGTGACAGGCCTGCTGGCAAGTATGCTCGGCACACTGACAGCCTGCGGCCAACTGGCCAAAATGCCCGAAGGCAAATTGCTGAACGTTGAATACACCGAAAGCGGCACCATGGCGGGCTTCCAATTCGAAGGGCGCGTCAACACCGGCAAAAACGGCGTGGTGAGAATGGAAGTCTCCAGCGAGAGCTATGGGCCCGTGGTGAAGAAGAAGGTCAATGCGAATGTGCTGGACGACCTGCGCAAGATCATAGAAGAGGAAAAGATGTACGCCTACAAGGAAAACTACCAGCCCTCCTTCGAAGTGTTGGACGGCGAATCGTGGTATTTCAATGCCACCTTCGAGAACGACAAATACATCAGCTCGGGAGGCTCCAACGCCTGGCCCGCCGGAAACGGGCTGAAGAGAATCAAGGGCTACTTGCAAAGTCTCATTGGCGACTCAAAACCTGCAGAGGCCAGCAGTGCCGATGAAACCGACGAAAACAAAGAATAGCGAACCCTTCATTCAAAGACTTTCCACACTATGCAATATTCCATTCTTACAGCCGGACTGCTCATCCCGCTGCTCGGCACCATGCTCGGAGCAGCCTTCGTATTTCTGATGAAGCAGCAAATGTCGGTTCCGCTCCAAAAGTCGCTGCTCGGATTCGCTTCGGGAGTGATGGTGGCCGCCTCGGTGTGGTCGCTGTTGCTGCCAGCCATCGAACAGTGTGCTGCCGACGGCCGATGGGCGGTGGTGCCGGCAGCCGTCGGTTTTCTGTTGGGCATGGGCTTTCTGCTGCTCATCGACGAACTGACGCCCCATCTCCACCTGGGCACCGATACGCCCGAAGGCCCCCGCTCCCACCTTTCGCGCACCGCCATGCTCGCCCTTGCCGTCACCATACACAACCTGCCCGAGGGCATGGCTGTGGGAGTGGTGCTTGCCGGAGCTTGGAACGGCACCGCCGGCATCACCCTGGCCAGTGCAATAGCGGTATCCGTGGGCATTGCCATACAGAACGTTCCCGAGGGAGCCATCATTTCCATGCCCATGCGCGCGGCAGGCAACAGCCGCTGGCGCTCGTTCGCACTGGGGTCGCTCAGCGGCGCCGTGGAACCAGTGGGAGCCTTGGCCGTGATGCTGCTCTCGTCATGGCTTCTGCCCATACTGCCCTACATGCTTGCATTTGCCGCTGGCGCCATGATCTACGTCGTCATAGAAGAACTCATTCCCGAAGCATCTTCGGGCCAGCACAGCAACCACAGCACCATTGGCTTTGCGCTCGGTTTCGTGCTCATGATGGTGCTCGATGTGGTGCTGGGCTGACGGTTGACAAACCATCAGCGAATTTGACTGCTCTGTGCAATAACATAAAACAATAAAAATCAACTGTTTAAACATAAACTCATCAAGCAATGGAAGAATTTAATTGGGCAGAAGAAATTGATGCCGCTGTAACCATTTGCGACACCGAGGGAACCGTGCTCTACATGAACCAGCGGTCGCGCAACACGTTTTCGAAAAACGGAGAATCCATGGTGGGAAAGAATCTGATGCCATGCCACAACGAACGTTCACAAGCCATCATTCGCGACATGATGGAAAACAACCATCCCCACTGCTACACCATCAGCAAAAAAGGTCAGCGGAAACTCATTTTCCAGACGCCATGGCGAAAGGACGGCGAAGTAAAGGGGCTGGTGGAAATCTCCATCGTCCTGCCCGACGAGATGCCCCACTATGACAGGGGGTGATGGCGGCCACGACTTTCCGTAGGCAGAGAAGACCTTCCGAAGGTGGATTTTGTCAACATGTTTCGCCAATTTTAACGCAAAATTAACATTATAGAGCGCGCTCAAAGTCAAGAAAAGATTTTCTCGGACACATACGCGAAAAATGGTGATTTTGCCAAAACGTTGCCAGTCAGCCGTTTACAGAAATGTCACCGCGAGTTGTTTTCGTATCGTCGGGAGATAAAAAAATATCTTCCGACGTTATTATTTTTTGGCCGCGACAAAAAGTGTTCTCATTTTGATTTTGAATCACAAAAACTTGCACATTTTTTGAGGTTTGTGCAAGATTTTGTCCTGTTTTCAGAAAACCGACAAGTCGGAACCACATTAAAAGTCACAAAGAACATGCACAAAAATGCCGTTTTGTGCAAAAACAAACGCTAGAATGAATCTGAACCCGACAAACACCCCTGTTAATTTTTTTCATAATTATCCGCAATCGTACCACCAAGACGCTGAAAGCGTCCTGATGATGGTTTCTTTGCGGATAATCATTAAGGTTTTTCATATCCGTTCTCCACTCAAGAACAACGTTCTATGCATCTGTTTTTCACGTTTCAGCGTACATGCCACACTATTGGGGCATTCAGATACTGCGGCAACAGTCAGGGCGGCGAAAAGCAGAGGTGGCGAAGGTGCAATTCACGATGGAATGGCGAAAAAACTGAATTTTGGGAATGCCGAACCGAGAAAAAAAGCCCTATAATACCATAGAAGAAAGAAATAAAAGTGGTTTTGTTTTGAGAATTGTAAAAATAGCAGTACCTTTGCAAGGCAAAGCGCGCGGACAGGCCCATGAATCTGCGAACCACACTGTTCCCATGCGGAGTGACAGCCCCCTGGCGCATGCGTTTTCGAGGTATGGTATGATGTGCTTCACAGTCGGTTTCCTCCAAACAGGGCGTCAATCGACCGTGAGCTATTATTGTGCCCTAAAACGTAAGCGCCATCAACGATTCAGCCTCTCGCCAGCGGTTTGCAGCTACCCAGATGCTTGGAATAAAAACCTTCCTGAAAAGGAATTTCAACAAACACTTCTTCTATCCCTACGTGTGGGAGCCTATGCTCGACCGGCGGGTAAAGGCGCTCCGGCAGAAAAAAGTCATCACCGTGGCATTCGTCGCTATGGATGTGGCGATGTGGAAATACCAGGGACTTTACGACTTGCTTCGCCAAGACAAGCGTTTCAGGATTTATGTGGTCATCTCGCCGTCGGTGAAGTTCAGTCGCGACCAGCAGATAAGGGATGCTCAACGCATGCGCGACTATTTCAAGCAGCACTCCATGCCCTTTGTGGACTGGGACATAGAGCACGGCGCAAAACCAACCGACATCAAGAAAACGCTCAATCCCGACATTCTGTTCTACACCCAACCGGGGCAAAAGGTGTTCACCACGGTCCACTCCTTCCAACATTTCCGCGACAAACTCGTTTGCTATACGCCCTATGGGTTCTACATGCACAAGTCTCCGTATCAGTACAACCGCCCATTCACGCGAATGGCGTGGAAACTCTACTACCACACCGAGACGCACAAACGGCTGGCCGAGCAGCACGCCGACAATCGTGGACGCAACGTGGTGGTGAGCGGCTATCCCGCCTACGACCAATATGCAGACAGAAACTTTGAGGACACGTGGAAGATAAAGGACAGAAGGGTGAAACGCATTGTCTGGGCGCCCCACTTCACCATAGCGGGAGCCATGCTGAAAGGCAGTCAGGCACGGTCGCACTTCCTCACCATGGCCGAGCCGATGTTGCGTCTGGCCCAAAAGTATGAGGGGAAAATCCAGATAGCCTTCAAACCCCACCCACGGCTGCTGACCGAACTATACAGGCATCCCGACTGGGGAAAACAAAGAGCCGACGCTTATTACGAGCAATGGCAAAACCTAAGCAACGGCCAGCTCGAAACAGGGCTGTTTGTCGATTTGTTCCACTTTTCGGACGCTTTGATCCACGACTCCAGCTCTTTCGTCATAGACTACGTGTTTTTCAAGAAGCCCGAGTTTTTCATCTGCGACGATTTGGGCTCATTCATCAGTGAGTCTGATGACATTTCAAGAATGATTTATCGAAGTGTCTATTACGGAACAACCGAGCATGAAATCACTGCTTTCATCGACAATGTGGTCATCGGCGGCAACGACCCCTTCAAAGAAACGCGCGAGCACATTCTGAAACAATATTTGCTGCCGCCGAACGGACGAACGGCCTCCGAAAACATCTATGCCGACCTGTGCAAAGAGCTTTTCTGAGAGTTAGGAGTTTACGAGTTACGAGTTAGGAGTTTAGGAGTTATGGCAGACAAACGAGTGAAAACAAGAGATTCGAACATGGAGCTGATGCGCATCGTGGCCATGGTGTTCATCATGCTGGTACACGCCAATTTCAGGGCGTTGCTATACCCCACTGCCGACGAACTGGCAGCATCGCCCTGGAGTCCTTTCTTCCGCTACTTGTGGGAGAGCCTTTGCGTGGTTGGTGTAAACGCCTTCGTCATGCTTTCTGGATGGTACGGCATTCGTTTCAAGGCTACGCGCCTGTGGGAGCTGCTCTTCCAGGTGGTTTTCTTTTCGGTAGCCATGCTTGCCGTCGCCTGCTGGTATGCCCAACGATGGCCCAACATGAGCGACGTGGGGCACCTGCTCCTCAGCGACAACTACGACTATTGGTTTGTCAAGGCCTATCTCATGCTCTACATCGTTTCGCCCGTGCTAAACGCCTTTGTCGAGCACACCACCAAAGAGCAGCTGCGGCTGGTACTGGCGCTGTTCTTCGGCTTCGTATTCCTCTGGGGATGGATACTGAAAGACGGTGCCGTATGGATAAAGCATGGCCACTCAGCCATTTTCTTCATGGGCCTTTATCTTCTGGCCCGCTATCTCCGACTGTACGTCGCCACCACCATCAGGGTGAGCAAAACCGCCTGCGTGGTTTCATATTTGCTGATAGCCTTGGTCATTGCTGTCTGCGCTTACGTGCTGTTGCTGAAGGGCGACCACCAGGGAAGCATCCACCGGCTGTATTACTACGTCAACCCGCTCATCATTCTCCAAGCTGTGGTCTTCCTGCTGTTTTTCACACAGATCAAGCTGCAGAGCCGTTTGGTCAACTGGGTGGCCATTTCTACGCTGGCCATCTATCTGGTCCATTCGTCGTTCTACTGGAGCAAGACTTTCTACGACATCCCCATCTCCAACTGGTTCGCATCGCTTCCTACTCTGCACTTCGTCTTCAGGGTGTTGGTGCTGGTGTTCGTAACCTTCTGGGTGTCAATACTGGCCGACAAGGTGCGCATAGCCGCATGGAAGATGGTCAGCAAAAGGCTGGAATCATCCGATAAAAACGGAGAAAAACGATGAAGATAGGCATTCTCACCTTCCACTATGCCATCAACCACGGCGCCGTGCTCCAGGCCTACGCCACCCAAGAGCTGCTGCGCAGCATTGGCCACGAAGTGGAGGTGATTGACTATCACAACCGAGCAGTGGACGCTTACTACGAAGCCATGCGCTTCCACCTGGGCGTACTGCTGAAGAAACGGAAAAAACGCTATCTGCTCTCCCCCATTCTCTTCTGGCTGCAATGCCGTGCCTTCAAGAAGTTCATTGACAGCCATCTGAGTGTTTCGGCGAGGAAATACGTTCAGGGCCAACGCCCAAAACAAATCCCAGACTATGACCTCATACTGGTGGGCAGCGACCAGCTGTGGAACCTGAAAATCACCGGTGGATTCGACGATTGGTACTGGGGAGTCATACCAGAAAAAAGCAAAGGCGGAACGCGCAAGATTGCCACGTGGGCAGTGTGCATGAATGACACGGAACAGGTGCGCAATGAGACGACCCGTATAGCCAAATTACTGGAGAATTTCTCGGCACTAAGCGTACGCGAAAGCAACCTCAAGGAGGCCATTGCCCCTCTGACCGAAAAAAACGTCGTTCAGACGCTCGACCCCACGCTGCTGCTTCCTGCCGAAAAATGGAAGTCGCTATGCAAGAAGCCCCCCACCGGAAACTACGTGGTGGCATACGCCATTGAGTTTTGGGACAAACGGAAGGTGGCCAAGGTGGCAGCGCGGTTGGCAGCCCAGAAAAACATGCGTTTGGTGCTGCTTAGGGTGTACGCCGAGACAGGCTCACTTTGGGACGCCCTGCATGGGTGTGGGCCAGACGATTTCCTGACCTACCTATACGCAGCCAGCTATGTTGTCACGAGTTCGTTTCATGGAACAGCCTTCTCCATCATATTCAAGAAACAGTTTTTCTGTGTCATCGACCCTGAGAAAGGAAACACTCGCGTAGAGAACCTGTTGCAGCAAACAGGGTTGGAAAGCCGAAAGATAGGCTATGAAGAAAAGTTTGAAAACATTGTTACCATTGACTATGAAGCCAGTCAGACTGACAGCCGCCTAGCGGCTGTCAGAGAAAAAAGCATCGGTTTCATCGAGCAACTAACCCAAAAGGCATGAAACTCAACTTTTCCCGATGCCAAATCAAAGACTGAAAGATGCGGATATGCTGAACATGCGTGAAAAGATGAAAAAACAGGAAATAGACTTTGTGGTCACCTGGCTCGACTCCAGCGACCCTGAGTGGCAAAAAGAATACAACCATTACAAGAAGGAAAGCGAATCAGACAGCGACCACTCAGCTGCCCGCTACCGCGACTGGGACTTGTTTCGCTACTGGTTCAGGGCGGTGGAACTATATGCACCCTGGGTACACAAAGTGTTTCTGGTGACCAACGGCACCATCCCCCAATGGCTCAACACGGAACACTCCAAGCTGGTGCTAGTCAACCACAAGGACTATATACCCCAAGAACTCCTGCCAACGTTCAATTCGTGTACCATCGAGTTGCACATGAACAAGATAAAAGGCCTTTCAGAGCAATTTGTCTATTTCAACGACGACTGCTATCTCAACGGCCCCATCACTCCCGAATACTATTTCAAGAACGGTCTGCCTTGCGACCGCAACAAAGAGAGTTTTTTCAATGTTGCCCGTTATAGCCCCAACGACCGCTTCAACACCTATATTTCCATGTTCACCGACGTGGGTGTGCTGAATGGCCACTTCGAGCGTCCCAATGTCATCAAGAAGTCGCTGCGCAGATGGTTCGGCCCCCACCTGGGATGGTCGGGACTGTTCATCAGCTGTGTGGTGACGATGTATCGTTTCAGGCGTTTCGTAGGATTCAAGGCAAGACACAACGAGCAACCTTTTCTCCGCTCCGTCTGGGACGAGGCATGGCATGAAGAACCCGACATGCTGAACAAGAGTTGCACCCGATTCAGAGAGGACGTGATCTTGAACCCCTACTTTTTCCGTTACTGGCAGTTTGCCACCAACCGTTTCCATCCGGTCAATCTCTGTGGCACAGAAAAATTCCAGCTTATCCCGGGAAATGTGGAATCCATCAAGAAAGCGCTCGGCAGCCGAAAAATAAAATCGTTGTGTCTGAACGACTGTAACTTCTGCACCGACAATGACTTCCAGAGAATCAAGAAAGTATTACATGAGCATTTTGAGAAGAAATTCCCTCAAAAGTCAGCATTCGAAAAATAGCGAGCCACAACAGCCTTTTCGGAGTCATCAAGGTGGCGATGCAGTTGTAAATTAGCGATGGATTCACAGATTTTGGTTTCTTTTCTGGTGCCAGTGTTCAATGCAGAAGGTTTCGTGCGCCAATGCGTTGATTCGCTTCTGAACCAAACCCACAGAAACATCGAGGTGATATTGGTGGACGACGGAAGCACCGATGGAAGTGGAAAAATCTGCGATGAATATGCCCAAAAGGACGAACGCGTGAAAGCCGTTCACCAAGCCAATGCCGGTGTGGCCGAGGCTCGCATCGTTGCCTTCGACCATTGCAAAGGCGAATATGTGAGTTTTGTTGATGCAGATGACTATGTTGACGCCACGTTTGTGGAGCAGTTGCTCGGCCAAGCTACTGAAAAACAGGCAGACATCGTTTCGTGTGAGCACTACAACCAGAAAGGACAGCAGCTGAAACACGAGCATCACAGCATGAAGGGGCTCTACGACCGCGAGGCCATTTGCAAGGCCATCGGCACATGCCTGCTTTACGACAGACGCACCCACGCCAATGGAATGGCCATCTACCTGTGGGGAAAACTCATCAGACATTCCCTTGTTGGCAAGGCATTGCAGCAAGGACGCGGCCTTTGGTTTGCCGAGGATCAGATAGTTTTGTTCCACACGCTCTATCATGCTGAGCGTCTTTACATCATGAATCAACCTCTTTACTTCTACGTTCAGCACACCCAACAGGCAAGCAAGCGTTACGATTTCTCCATCTGGGAATCTCAGGCCGAATGTTGGCGACGCTATCGCCAGATAGACGCCGACCATTTGCTGGGCGAGCAGCTGGACATGCGCATCTGGAAGTCCATTTATCTGACGAGCAAGAACCGACTGCGTGGAACCGTCAACGGTGCCGAGCAATTTGGACAAGAAATTGAAAAGGCACGGCAGATAGACATCATCGCTGATTTCTTCCGCAAGCCATTCCTGCACGACTCACTTCTGGAGAACATCAAGTTTTGGCTGCTGAAGTACAAGCTATATGGAGTCTATTACAAAAAAGTCCTGAAGCCATAAAAGCCAAGAAAAGAGCGGTTTCATCGAAATTATTACACCATAAGACGAAGCATTCACACAATGAGAGAAATGACGATTGAAGACATACAGCGTGTCAGTTTGGAATTGCTGAAAGACGTGCACGACTTCTGCCAGGAAAACCGCATCAACTACACGCTATACGGCGGCACGATGATTGGCGCCGTGCGCCACGGAGGGTTCATCCCATGGGACGACGACGTTGACGTGGCCATGCCCCGCCCCGACTATGAGCGTTTTGTCAGCACCTATCGCTCGAAGCACGGTTACAAATTGTTCGTTTCGGGAACCAAGGAGTGCTATCTGGCTTTTTCTCGGCTCTGCGAAATGGAAAAAACGCTGGTGACTGAGGACAGTCTGCCTTGGAGCAGCCATCAGACTGGCGTTTGGATAGACATCTTTCCGCTGGACGGTGCGCCCGACAATCAGCGGGAAGCAGAACGAAGCGTGAAGAAAATGCTCAAGAAATGGGTGGTATGCTGCTATGCCCGTTCGGCCCACTCTCCTTTCTCGGCTGCGTCCACCCTTGCCAAGAAAGTGAAACTGGTCTTCAAGAAAGTGTTCATGAACAACCGTTTCAGAAACATTCATCTGCTCAACAAAGAATACATTGCAGATTGTCAGCGAATTAAGTGGGGAGCGTCAAACCATTTCTGCAACTTTGCGTTCATTACTTTCGGAATGCGCGAGTACATTCCCATGGAGGACTACCAATCGACCGTTGACTTCAACTTCGAAGGCATTCCCCTGCCCGTTTGCAACGGCTACGACCACCTGATGAAACACAAATACGGAGACTACATGCAACTCCCTCCGAAAGAAGAACAGAAACCCAGGCACAACTTGTGCCGCTTTTATTGGAAACAACAATCATAAAGCAAACATATTTTTTCAAAAAAACATGAAGAAAGTAATCACCTACGGAACTTACGACCTGCTGCACCAGGGCCACATCAACCTGCTGCGTCGCGCCAAGGCATTGGGCGACTATCTGATAGTGGGTGTGACGAACGACAATTTCGACCGTGAGCGAGGAAAGCTGAACGTCAAGAACAACGTGCTCGAGCGGGTTGAAGCCGTGAAGGCCACGGGGCTGGCCGACAAAATCATCATTGAGGACTATGTGGGACAAAAAATCGACGACATACAAAAATACGACATTGACATCTTCACGGTAGGCTCGGACTGGGTGGGCAAGTTTGACTATCTGAACGAGTTCTGCCAAGTGGTCTATCTCCCTCGCACAGAAGGCATCTCATCGACCATGCTCCGCGAAGAACAGGACGACGAGGTGAGGCTTGGCATTGTCGGTGCCGGACGCATTGCCCGCCGATTCCCCAAGGAGGCCAGCGTGGTGAGTGCGCTGAAGTTGGCCGGCGTTTTTGACATCGACCAGCCTAAGGCCCAGCGCCTGGCGGACACCCAACAAATGGAAAGAAGCTACGACTCGTTCGAGCAATTGGTGGACGACGTGGATGCCGTCTATATTGCCACCCCCCACCTGTGCCACTACGAGCAAGCCCTGTATGCGTTGGAACACAAGAAGCACGTGCTGTGCGAGACTCCCCTCGTTTTGAAAGGCCAACAGGCTAGGGAACTGTTCCGGGTGGCTGAAGCCAACAACGTAGTGTTGCTCGAAGCCAACAAAACCGCCTTCTGTCCGGCCTTCAACCACCTGACAACCATGATCAAGAGCGGACTCATCGGCGAGGTGGTGGACATTGAGGCCTCAGAGTCGAAAGTATGGGGCGACCCCACACTCCGCGAATTGGACCCCAAGCAGGCAGGAGGGTCGTTCTACGAATTGGGCTCCTACCCCTTGCTGCCCATATTCAAACTGATGGGCACCGACGTGCAGAACCTCAACATTTATGCCCGCATGGAAAACGGTGTGGACATCTATTCGAAGGGAGTGATGCGTTTTGAGAAAGCCGTCTGCTCCTTCAAGTTGGGATTGGGTGTGAAGACAGAAGGCAACTTGGTGATTTCCGGAACCAAGGGATATGCCTATGTGCCAGCCCCTTGGTGGAAGACCGACTATTTCGAACTGCGCTACGAAGACCAAAACAAGAACAAGAAATTCTTCTATTCGTGGGATGGCGAAGGACTGCGCTACGAAATCCAGGAGTTCATCTCCTGCATCTACAACAAGCGCCTCTCGTCGGCCAAATTGCGACCCAAGGAAAGCATCGCCATGGCGGAAATCATGGAGCAGTTTGGGAAACGCACCAATTTCATGGAGATATAGAGAAGCGAAACGCCAAATATAGAGAGAATACGAAACGCATATATAGAGAAACGAAACTAGGAATAACCCAAACCCCAAAAACACGATGATGAAAAGAATACTGGTAGTAGGTGGAGCCAATGGCATCGGACTGTCGATGGCTCAGGTGCTCGCCCAAAGAGAAACCACCGAAAAAGTGTATATTGTCGATAAGGCTCCACTGGACGAGGCGTACAAAAACGAAAAGACGGAGAGTTTCGAGTTCGACCTCACCACAGGCGACTATTCGCTTTTCGACCGCTTCAGCGACATCGACGCCCTGATCATTACAGCTGGTTTCGGCAGACTGGCCCTGTTCAAGGACATTCCAGAAGAAATGATTGACGCCTATTTCAACGTCAACACCATTCCCGTCATTCGCATTGTCAAGCATTTCTACGACAAACTGCTGGGCGAGGCCGATTTCCACTGTGGAGTGATGGTCAGCATAGCCGGTTTCATGTCGTCGCCGTTCTTCTCGCTTTACGCTGCCACAAAGGCCGCGCTGAAAGTGTTCATCGAGAGCGTCAATGTGGAACTGGAGAAAGCAGGTTCGAAGAACAGGATTCTGAATGTTTCGCCCGGATCGCTCAAAGGCACCAGCTTCAACCAAGGCAAGACCGACCTGAGCGTCACAGAGCCCATGGCCAAAGAAATCCTGCAGCACATTGAGGCCAAAGACGACCTTTTCATTCCGCAATACGAAGAAGTGTTCAAGAAGGTACTGGAGCGCTATCATGCAGACTTCCGCGAGGAAGGCCGCCACAGCTACGACTACAAGCTGCAGTCAGGAAGGGTGAAATAACTCAACCTTCGCGCGTCGGGAGTTATCAGGAGTTATCGGAAGTTAGCAGCCCTTTGGCTTTCCCTACGGCCGCCGATTTTCAATTCAGGCTGTGAAGTTAACGGAAGCACCCCTCTCATCCACCAAGCAGCCCCTCCACAAAAAATAACTTGCCAAGCAACATGCGCAAAATGAGCCTTGCCGACATACAGGCACAAGAACTGGAAATCCTGAAAGATTTTCACGCCTTCTGCCGCGCAAGGAACCTCACCTACTCGCTTTATGGGGGAACGATGATTGGAGCCATTCGCCACGAAGGGTTCATCCCTTGGGACGACGACCTCGACGTGGCCATGCCCCGACAGTCCTACGAGCGGTTTGTTGCCGAATACGAGTCGGAGAAAGGGTTTGAGCTGCATTGCCTGGAACGGGGGAACAGCCTGCTGGCCTTCTCGCGCATCTGCGAGATGGACAAGACATTCGTCAAACAGTCGCTGCCATGGTGCGAGCACGACACAGGCATCTACATTGACGTGTTCCCCTTGGACGGCGCCCCTGACGACCCCAAGGCGGCCATGCGTTTCGAGAAGAAACTGCACAACGACTGGATGTGCGTCAAGTTGAGCCGTGTGGCCCTGCGCAAGCTCAACAACTACCATTCGGCCAAGAAGAAGCTGAACATTCTGGTGCGCAAGGCATTGTTCCGCAACCCCATCGCCCGCCACATCGACTGGTTGGGCAGACTGGACACAGCCTGCAAGCAAATACCATTCGGAGAAACCGCCCATTTCATCAATGCCTCCTTCGGCGAGTATGGCATGAGAGAGTACCAACTCGTCGAGGATTTCTCGAGCACGGTGCTGAAACCTTTTGAAGGCCAGCTGTTCTGCGTGTGCAACGGGTACGACCGGCTGATGCGCACAAAATATGGCGACTACATGCAGCTGCCGCCCGAGAACCAAAGGAGACTGAAACACAGAGGATCCAAATTTTACTGGAAAGACTAAAATGTCTTAACTTTCGCATGTCTGGAGTTATCAGGAGTTATCGGAAGTTAGCAGCCTTTGGCTTTCCCTACGGCCGCCGATTTTCAATTCAGGCTGTGAAGTTAGCCCCCTCCGACTCCCCCTGGGGGGAGAGATTGTCTGTGCGTTGGGTCTATTCCCGAGCAAGCTCGCCTACCCGTAGCCTTTCCCCCTCAGGGGGGATGAGAGGGGGGCTTCTCGTTAACTACAGCTAACTCCCGCTAACTCCTAGAAACAGAGCTTCCGAAACTTGAAAAAAATGAAGGTTGGCATCATTCTCAGCAAACTGTGGTCACACACCCGGGCAAATCTTTGCTATGCTGCAGCCCGACTGGCCGTTGCGGGGAAGAAAATAGACGAAAACAAATATTTCTGCATGAGTCTGTTGGGCGAAAGCTACGGAGACAACATCAAGCCGCTCTCCGACTATCTGGCCCAGCACGACAGCCATGCCAAGATGGTTTGGGCTTTCAGCAAGCATTTCGTCGGCAAGGCCCAGTGTGCGCACCAGTGGGTGAAACTTTATTCTTTCAACTACTATCGCCACATGCTCACCTCCAAGTACATCCTGAGCAACACACGGCTGAACCAGCGCATGATGCACAAACGCAAGGGGCAGATCTACTTGCAGACATGGCACGGAACGGCCCTGAAACGGCTTGGCACGGACATCAAGCGCAAGCGCAGCCGATGGGAGCAAATATACAACCCCGCCGTGTTCGATTTCGATGTGGACAACACGGACATCATGATTTCCGGTTCTCGGTTCATGACCAACCTCTACCGCGAGAAATTCCTGTTCAAAGGAGAAATAGCCGAAACGGGCACCCCGCGGAACGACATCTTCTTCAGCCAACAGCCACAGCTGCGGCGAAAAGTGTGCAACGCATTCGGATTGGAGGAAGGCAAGCTGCTCATTCTCTACGCCCCCACATTCCGCGCCGACAAACAATACACTTTCTACAACATCGACCTGAAAACCGTCAAGGACACTTGGGAGCGGAAAACCGGACGGGCATGCAACCTGATGGTGAGGCTCCATCCCAAGCTCAAACAAGACAAACAAGCCTTCCAGACCACATTTGGAAAGCTCGTCACCGACGCCAGCAGCTATCCCGACATGCAGGAGCTGCTCTACGTCTGCGACTTGTTCATCACCGACTATTCGGCCACCATGTTCGACTTCATGTACACCCGCAGGCCCATTCTCCTCTATGCACCCGACCAGCAAAGCTACAACCGCGGGTTCTACTTCAAACTGAGCGAACTGCCCTTCATGCTTGTCGCCGACAACAAAGAAATCGAAGAAACGCTCAGAGGCTTCGACGCGCAGGCTTACAGCCAGTGCGTCGATGTGTTTTTGGAGCGCATAGGCTCGGCTGAAACTGGCCGGGCCACCGAACAAGTGGTGAAGTTGTTAAAACAAAAAGCCATTCAATGCTGAACAGACTTCTAAACAGACCCTGGTTCAACAAACTCGTCGAGGCACAGTTCTTCTTGGCATGGATAGCATGCTCAGGACTGCCCAAGAACCTGGTGAAGTACATCTTCGTGGGCGAAATAGCCTTGTTCTTTCTTCTCTTTGTGCTTCACCGCAAAACCATCTACAAATACATGGCGCTGAGCCGGCCCGGCAACACCGTGTTCTGGACCTACATGGCATTCTTCGCCGTGGCAGCCATCTATCTGTGGCTCTCCTACAAAGACCTGCCCTACTTTTGGCGCATCCCGCTCCTGCTCTACGACCCAGAGTACATCTACCGACAGTTCATGATCATCCCCGAACTGATGGTGCCCTTGGGGCTGGGCTTCATTCTCGCCCGCACAGGAACCATCTACAAAGCCAACTCGCTGTTCCTGTTCCTCGTCCTGGCGCTCGTGGTGGGACTCTACTATTCGGGCCTGGCCAACAGAATCATGCTCTCGGGCCTTGTGGTGGCACTCTCCAGCCTGCTGGCCCTGAAGACGCGCAACTACCTCTACCTGCTGCTTGTCCCCCTGGTCATCTCCAACCACTCCGCCTACAACATCGCCTCCCTCGCCCTGCTGGGGCTCATTCTGCTGCGCAGGCCCATGAAGGCTTACCTGGCCCGCCACACCACGTGGCGAGTGTTGTTCCTCATCCTGCTCGCCGTTACGCTCATCTACTATTATTCCGATGAAATCTACGAAAAAATCACTACAGACGAAAACTCACTTTGGCGACTCAGAGTGTGGGAGAACGAAATAAACTCGCTCTCGGACACCTATTACACGGGCGTCGGCTTCGGAACATCCTACGTCACCTACGACATCTACACCATTGTGAACAACCCCAACATGTACTACGACAAAGACCGCACACTCTACGGTCGTCTGTTCATGGTGGCCAACCACAACTCCTTCCTCAACATGTTCTACCGCATGGGCTATTTGGGAGGCATTTTGTTCACCATGCTCAACGTGTTCATCTGCACCTACACCCTGCACTGCTACCGCAAGGCAAAGCAGTTCCGCGACTACATCTGGTGGGCTTTCGCCAACTATATCTACCAGGTGGTCATCATCTTCCTAAATCCGGGATTGGAAATGATGCAGTTCGCCATCAACTACATGGGCGCCCTGTCCATGCTCTTGGGCGTCAACTACAGTCACGTGCTCGTCATGAAAGGCAAGCGCAGCTATCTGCACCGCCTCTATGTGAAAGCAAAATGGAGAAAATTACAACTCAAGACCTTCATCGGCACCTCCTTGCGCTAGGAAAAGCCTTCCATGCGATGTGCTCGGCCCACAACATCCCCTACTACATGCTGGGCGGAACCATGCTCGGAGCCGTCCGCCACAAGGGGTTCGTGCCCTGGGACGACGACATGGACTTCGGCATCCCCCGCGAACACTACTACAGGTTTCTCGAAATAGCAGGCACCGAGACGCCCCAACCCTTCCGACTGCTCGACTATCACAACTCGCAATACGCCATTCTTGGATTTGCCAAACTGACCGACACCCGCACAAGGGTCAACGAGACGTTCCGCCCCCGGTGCAGCGAACAGATTGGGGTCAACATCGACGTCTTTCCTCTCGACCATGCCGATGGGCGCAAAGACTTCTTTTCGTTCAACGCCCATGTGCGGCGCCTGTTCAAGCTGCAAAAGCTCCTTTGCTTCGAGTCGAAGAACCGCCCCCTCCCCAAACGACTCATGGGCAATCTTGCCAGGGCTTGGCTGGCCATCGACGCCAACCTTCCCGCGCGTCTGCAGCAAACCATCGAGAAACCACTGAAAGCCCGACGCGCCGACGACCCCCGGTGGACCATGTTCAGCAATTATCTGGGAGGCTGGGGACTGAAGGAACTTGTTCCGCAAAGTGTGTTCGGACATCCCACCCTCTATCCATTCGAAGACACCGCCTTCTACGGACCGCAGCAAGCCGACAGCTACCTCCGTGCGCTCTACGGCGACTATCTGCAGCTGCCGCCCACCGACAAGCAGACGCCCCACTCGCTGGAGGCATTCTTGATTCATCAGGAAACAGAAGAAAAAACATGAAGAAAAAAAAGGTCCTTTTCATTCTCCACATGCCACCGCCCGTACACGGAGCGGCAATGATTGGACAGTACATCCACGACAGCCGTCCCATCAACACAGCCTTCGACTGCCGCTACATCAATTTGTCGCTGGCCAACAGTCTCAACGACATTGGCAAGGCAAGCATCAAGAAACTCTTCGACTATCTGCACCAGCTGTGGCTCATACGCCGAGAGGCGCGTCGATTCTCGCCCCACCTGGTCTATGTCACCCCCAACGCCGAAGGACAGGCTTTCTACAAAGACTATGTTGTGGTGCAAATGCTCAAGCACATGGGCTTCCAAGTGGTGGTCCACTATCACAACAAGGGAGTGGCCAACAGCCAGGACAAATTCTTCGACAACCTGCTTTACCGGCGCTTCTTCAAGCACCTGAAAGTCATTCTTCTGGCCAGGTCGCTCTACGATGACGTGAAGAAGTATGTCAAACCCGAGGACGTCATGTACTGTCCCAACGGAATCCCCGATATGCAATCATGAACGAACGCCCCACCAATCTGCTCTTCCTCAGCAACATGATGGAAGAGAAAGGAGTGTGGACACTCCTTTCCGCATGCAGTCTGCTGCGCGACCGCGGCTGCTCCTTCCAGTGCCATTTTGTGGGACGCTGGAGCGACATTTCCGAAACGATGTTCAATTCCAGGACAACCAATCTGCGACTGCACGACCATGTCATGGCCCACGGCCCCGTCTATGGCAGCAAACGCACAGCCTATTTCAGCCGCGCCGACGTCTTCGTGCTGCCCACCTACTACCACAACGAGTGTTTCCCGCTGGTGCTCATCGAAGCCATGCAGCACGGCCTTGCCTGCGTTTCCACCTACGAGGGTGCCATCCCCGAGATGATCGACGACGGCCGCACTGGCTTTCTCGTCGAACGGCGCAATCCGTCCATGCTGGCCGACAAACTGCAGGTCCTCATCGAGAAACCTGAACTCTGCCGCCGCATGGGACTGAACGGCAATCTGAAATACAAAGAGAATTACACCATCGAGCAGTTCGAACAAACATTCATCGGCATTCTCGACAGCATCTAGAGCCAACCGCTCGCCACGAAACTCCCTTCACTCCCACTCACCGCAACCCGCTCATGCTACGACTCGGTTCCCTCCGTCTGGTCCTTTCCCGAAACGCACTGGCTGCGATTCCCGAAGGCAAGACGCTCATCAACACCATCAACGCCCACTCGTTCAACACCGCACAGCACGACGACGCCTTTGCCAAGGCATTGCAGGGAGGCGACTATCTGCTGCCCGACGGTGCCAGCATCGTAAAGGCATGCCGATGGCTCAAGGCCCAGTCGCAACCCAAGGAGCGCATAGCTGGCTGGGACCTCTTCGTGTTCGAGATGGAACGGCTCAACCGGCTGTCCGCCCAACGCCAACAGAAATCCACCTGTCTCTTTCTGGGCAGCTCTGACCATGTGCTGCAACTCATCCGGCAACGCGCCGCCAACGACTACCCCCATCTGCACATCGTCACCTACTCACCGCCCTACAAAGCCACGTTCTCGCCCGAAGAAAACAACCAAATGGTCGATTTCATCAACCAAACCCAACCCGATTTGCTGTGGATTGGAATGACGGCACCCAAGCAGGAGAAATGGGCCTACGAACACTGGAACCAACTCAACATCCATTGTCATGTGGGGACTATCGGGGCCGTGTTCGATTTCTATGCAGGCACCGTCAAGCGAGCTCCCGAGTTCTTCCAGCGCCATTCGCTCGAATGGCTGCATCGGCTCGTCTCAAACCCCAAGCGAATGTGGCGCCGCTACGTCCTGGGCAACCCCCTCTTCGTCTGGAACATATTGAAAGAACAATAGCCCCCCTCTTATCCCCCCCCGTGGGGGAAAGAACAGAGCCCCGGATAGTCTCTTCCCCAGGGTGAGTTGGAGGGGACCCCAACACTAATAATAATCCCGAGCCCGCCTTTCTCTCTCCCCCTAGGGGGAGTCGGAGGGGGCCTAAATTTTAAACCAAAATGTCAACCAACAAAGAAGAACAAATACTGGTTCGCATCACGGGGCAAGACCGTCCCGGACTCACCGCCTCGGTGATGGGGATACTAGCAAAATACAATGCGCAAATCCTCGACATCGGCCAGGCCGACATCCACTCCACCCTCTCGCTGGGCATTCTCATCCGAATGGACGAAATCCACTCCGGGCAGGTGATGAAAGAACTGCTCTTCAAAGCCACCGAGCTGGGAGTGAACATCGGCTTCTCGCCGGTTGCCGACGATGAGTACGAGGCATGGGTGGGCCGTCAGGGCAAGAACCGCTACATTCTCACCATCATCGGACGCACACTCTCCGCCCGACAGATTGAAGCCGCCACAAAAGTGATTGCCGAGCAAGGCCTGAACATCGACTCCATCCTGCGCCTCACCGGGCGCATGAGCATCAAGAACCCCGCCGAGCATGTGCGCGCCTGCATACAGTTCTCCCTGCGCGGAACACCACGCGACCGTTCGCAGATGCAAGCCGAGCTCATGCGGCTCTCGTCGGCCATGGAGATTGACTTCTCTCTGCAAAAAGACGACATGTACCGGCGCATGCGCCGTCTCATCTGCTTCGACATGGACTCCACCCTCATCCAGACCGAGTGCATCGACGAACTCGCCATGCGCGCCGGTGTGGGCGACCAGGTGAAAGCCATTACCGAAAGCGCCATGCGGGGCGAAATAGACTTCAAGGAGAGCTTCACCCGCCGTGTGAGCCTGCTCAAGGGTCTCGACGTCAGCGTGATGCAGGAGATAGCCGAGAACCTGCCCATCACCGAGGGCGCCGACCGTCTGATGGCGGTGCTCAAGCGCTGCGGCTACAAGATTGCCATTCTCAGCGGCGGGTTCACCTTCTTCGGCGAATATCTGCAACGCCGCTATGGCATCGACTACGTTTATGCCAACGAGCTCGAGATCGACGACGAAGGCAAACTCACCGGCCGTTATGTGGGCGAAGTTGTCGATGGACACCGCAAGGCCGAACTACTCAAACTCATCGCACAGGTGGAAAAGGTGAACCTCGCACAGACCATAGCCGTGGGCGATGGGGCCAACGACCTGCCCATGCTCTCCGAAGCGGGCCTCGGCATCGCCTTCCATGCCAAGCCCCGCGTGGTGGCCAATGCCAAGCAGAGCATCAACACCATCGGACTCGACGGCGTTCTCTATTTCCTTGGCTTCAAGGACAGTTATCTGGGCGACCAAGGCCGACTCTGACCATTCCACCACACACAAAAACCCCATACCAGACATGAACATCAAGACGTGGCTCAGACAATTGTCTTTCCGCACAGGGGTCTTTGTTCTCCTATTGTGCATCCCGTTCTACATCCTCTCCTTCGCCCAGATGGCGTTGCCCATCAGCGCCGGCGCCAAGGGAGTGCTGTGGTTCATACTTTTCGGCCTCGCCAAGGCTTTCCAATATGGAGGAATCACCATTCTGGGCGTTGAGGGGGTGAAACGCGTGAAAGCCTACTTCAAGAAAAAGAAAGACACGGTGGAAGACCAACCCTGAGAGCCCTCGGTGGAACCCACCCCGCAAGGGTTACGCCCCACAAATCCAGTCTTTTCCCCATTCAAACATACCCATACGCAGAGAGCGGAGGCACCAGTTTCAGTCTGGTGTCTCCGCTCTCTGCATGTATGGGCCTTGACTTATTCTTTCAACAGCATTCCCGCATGATAGGCCTTGCCCTCCTTCACCTCGATGGTGCCCCCAAGCCATTCCGTGCGGGGCAGCTCACCCGGCAGATGGTAGGCACGAGCCGCCTCGTCTCCTTCAATCTCCACTACGCCAGGCCTGAAATCCTCACGGGCAGAGCCATTGCCGCAGACAATCACTTCGTGGGCCGCTACTCTTCTCATGGGTTGATTTTCATTTGCCTCACGCCGCCAGCGCTCAGCGCCTCGGGCTGCGAACCACGCGCGCTGTCGCCTGACGAAGAGCCCGTCGGCTGGTTCCCGTTGGGTTCCTGCCTGCGTACGCTGCTGTCCGGCACAATCGTCCGGTTGGCAGCCCGCTGGAGCGAGTCCTTCCTGGCCGCGTCGTCCTTGGGTTTGGGCTGGTGCATACGGATGAGGGCGATGTTGTTTATGAACAGCAGCTTCAACGTCGAGTTGACTTTGTTGCCATCATTGCCCGCCGACAGATAGAAACAGCCGTTGATGCGCTTAATGCCCTTGTTTTTGTCGTCTTCAACCGAGATATTGTAGTGCGACGACGTGCTGATGTGGACGATGCGCGATGCCACGCTGTCGTTGCCGAATGTGGCAGCCAGCAGCAGTACGCCGTCTTTTATGCCCTCCTGCCAGAGGAAGCGCGTGTCGAAGTTCATGATGATCTTGTCGCCCACATGGAACGTCGAGTCGGTGGTCATGTCAAACGAGAGCCGGTTGTAGGGGGCCATGGGCTGCAGCAACACCGACTTGGCGCCACTCCAGATGCTGGCCGTATCGCTGGCATTCTCGATGGTGACGAGTCCGGCCGACGATCCCATGCCCTCCACCTGTTTCTTGAAACGCTCGGTGAGGCTTTTGTATATCTCGTGCAGATACCGGGTGTTGGCCATGTAGTAAACCATCGACGTGTCGAACTCCGCCTCCGTGATGCCATACTTCTTGAACACGGCCCGTCCGTAGAGGCTGCGCTTGAAGTCGGCAGCGTTGAAGTCCTGGGCGGCGGCGCCTTCGGCCAGATGATAGTCGTAGAGGATATCCTCCATCTTGTCCTGCGGAATGACATATTCGGGGATGCCCGGTTTGCATCCCCCCACCATCATGGCCGCCAAGACCACCATGAGCACTTGCTTGAAACGTGGTTTGTTCATTCTTTGTCTTTCAGCGTGTTGCTTTCTCCAAGATTGTTTTCAGCCGTCTCCTGGGCGTTGCCATCCTTCTCCTTCCTGCCGAACGAAATGGCCGAGAGTTCCTTGTGGTAGCCCAGCAGCAAGAGGAAGAAACTCACGGTGATGCTGGCGTCGGCAAAATTGAACACGGGGCTGAAGAACGTGTATTCACTTCCACCGCACAGGGGCATCCACTGCGGCCACGTGAAGGTGACGAGCGGAAAGTAGAACATATCTACCACCTTGCCTTGCAGGAAAGGGGCGTAGCCCTGTCCGAAGGGCACGAAATAGGACACATAATCGGCCGACGAGGCATGGAAGATGAGTCCGTAGAACATGCAGTCGAACACATTGCCCAGCGCCCCCGCCAACAGCATCGACAGGCATACGATGTAGCCCCATCGGGCCTTGGCTTTCACCTGCATCCAGATGTAATAGCCGATGACCACCGACGCCACCACCCTGAAGATGGTGAGGAGCGGCTTGTAGATGAAGCTCAGTCCGTAGGCCATGCCGTTGTTCTCGATGAACACCAGCTGGAACCAGTCGGCAATGTGTATGCTCTCATGCAGGTGCATGGACGTCTTGACCACGATTTTGATGATCTGGTCAACTATCAAGATGGCTGCCACAATGAGACAAGCAGCCCTGCCTCGGGTCATGAAATGTTTCATTTATTCAACTGCCGTTGACGAGCCTTCGGCTCATGGGTTTCAGGTAGTTAACTGGAGTTAGCGGACATTACTTCTCCATTCGACAAGCTATTGTCCGTTAACTCCACGAGCCGCAGGCTCGTTAACTTCCAATAACTCCTGCTAACTTCCGTTTCATTTAGTGTTTCTTTGCCATTTTCGAAGCAACGCTTAGCGTGGCATGCGGCACGGCGCGCAGACGCTCTTTCGGAATGAGCTCGCCCGTCATCCTGTCAATGCCATACGTCTTGTTCTCTATGCGCACCAGGGCGGCCTCAAGGCCCTGGATGAACTTCTGCTGGCGGCTGGCAAGCTGTATGAGCTCCTCCTTGCTCTGGGTGGCGCTGCCCTCCTCGAGCACCTTGTAGGTGGGCGACGTGTCGTCCACATCGTTGCCGTCCTTGTTCATGAGTTGGCGCATCATGGCGTTGTAGTCTCGTTTTGCCAGTGCCAGTTTCTCGTTGATGATGACGCGGAACTCTTCCAATTCCTCGTCACTATACCGCTTTTTCTCTGTCATGGTCATTAAAAATGTTTATGTTAAGGTTTTTAGACTTTTGTGATTTTTATGTTCAGTTTGAAGTCGTCGAACTCGGTCTCCGTGCCATCATTGTCGGCCAGTTCGATGCTGTCGGCCAGCACCTGCGAGCCGATGTAGTCGCCGTAGCTCTCCACCGATGCCCTCACCTGTTCGTTGGGGGCGATCGTCACGCTGATGCGGTCCGTAATCTCCAGCCCGCCGTCCTTGCGCAGGTTCTGTATGCGGTTGATGAGCTCGCGGGCCATGCCTTCCTTGAGCAGCTCGTCGGTGAGCTCCACCTCGAGTGCCACGGTCAGGTTGCCCTCGTTCGAGACCAGCCAGCCGGGAATGTCCTCGCTGATGATTTCCACGTCGGCAGCCTCCACCACAGCCTCCTGGCCTTCCACACTCAGGGCGATGCTGCCCTTCTCCTCGAGCAGGGCAATCTGCTCCTGACTGAGCTGTCCCATTTGTGCAGCCACGCCCTTCATCAGTTTGCCGAACTTCTTACCCATGGTGCGGAAGTTGCACTTCACCTTCTTCACCAGCACACCGGCACCCTCAACGAACTTCAGCTCCTTCACGTTCACCTCGTTCATGATCAGGTCCTTCACAGCCTCGATGTGCATGCGCTGCTTCTCGTCCACGGCGGGAATCATGATTTGCTGCAGCGGCTGACGCACCTTGATGTTCACCTTGCGGCGCAGCGCAAGCGTCATCGACGTAATCTTCTGAGCCATCTCCATGCGGGCCTCCAGGTCCTTGTCGATGAGCCGTTCGTCGGCCACGGGGAACGATTCCAGGTGAACGCTGTCCTTCTCTCCGCCCAAGTCCTTGTAGAGCTGGTCGGCATAGAATGGAGCCAATGGCGCCAGCAGTCGGCTCACCGTGAGCAGACAGGTGTAGAGCGTCTGATAGGCCGAGCGTTTGTCGTCGCTCATCTCCTTGCCCCAGAAGCGTTTGCGGTTGAGCCGCACGTACCAGTTGCTCAGGTCGTCATTGACAAACGCGTCAATCAGTCTGCCCGCGCGCGTGGGGTCGTAGCCGTCAAGTTCGCGCGTGACGCCTTCCACCAACGTGTTGAGGCACGAAAGGATCCACCGGTCAATCTCCGGTCTGTCGCCTTCGGCGCCGTCCTGTCCGGGCTCCCACCCGTCCACGTTGGCATAAAGGGCGAAGAAGCTGTACGTATTATATAAGGTGCCGAAAAACTTGCGCCTCACCTCGTCCACGCCGTTGGGGTCGAACTTCAGGTTGTCCCAAGGCTCCGAATTGGTCATCATGTAGAAGCGCACCGCGTCGGCGCCATACTTGTCAATCATGTCAAACGGGTTCACCACGTTGCCCACGTGCTTCGACATTTTGTTGCCCTTGGCGTCGAGCACCAGTCCGGTGGAGATGACGTTTTTGAAGGCCACCGAGTCGAACACCATCGTGCCGATGGCATGCAGCGTGAAGAACCATCCACGCGTCTGGTCAACGCCCTCGTTAATGAACTCAGCCGGGAACGCCTTCCTTTCGTCAATGGCCTCACGGTTCTCGAACGGATAGTGAATCTGTGCGTAGGGCATCGAGCCCGAGTCGAACCACACGTCGATGAGGTCGCTCTCGCGCTTCATGGGCTTTCCGCTCTCGCTCACCAGCACGATGTCGTCCACGTAGGGACGGTGCAGGTCAATGCGGTCATAGTTCTCCTGACTCATGTCGCCCGGCACGAATCCCTTCTCCTTCAACGGGTTCACGCCCATCACGCCAGCCTCCACGGCCTTCTCTATCTCGTTGTAGAGTTCTTCCACGCTCCCGATGCACTTCTCCTTTCCGTCCTCGTCGCGCCAGATGGGCAGCGGAGTGCCCCAAAAACGGCTTCGCGACAAGTTCCAGTCGTTCAGGTTCTCCAGCCAGTTGCCGAAGCGTCCCGTACCGGTCGATTCGGGCTGCCAGTTGATGGTTTTGTTCAGCTCCACCATGCGGTCTTTCTTGGCCGTCGAACGGATGAACCACGAGTCGAGCGGATAGTAGAGCACCGGTTTGTCCGTGCGCCAGCAGTGCGGATAGTTGTGTACATGCTTCTCGATGCGCAGCGCCGTACCCTCCTGTTTCATCTCCATGCAGATGACGATGTTCAGGTCCTCGGCCTTCTGCGCGGCCTTCTCGTCATATTTGCCACCCACATTGAACGCCGGGTCGTAGGCGTTTTTCACATAGTCGCCGGCATGGTGGCCGTATTTCTTCACATCCACGCAAGCCTTCACGAAGTTGGCGTCCAGCTCGTCCACCACATAGTATTTCCCTTCCAGGTCAACCATGGGACGGGTCTCCCCCTTCTTACTGATGAGGAACAGGCTGGGCACCTTGGCGTCCTTGGCCACCTTGGCGTCGTCCGCACCAAACGTGGGGGCGATGTGAACGATGCCCGTACCGTCCTCGGTGGTCACATAGTCGCCGGGAATCACGCGGAAAGCCTCGCTCTCCATCTCCACGAATCGGTCCTTGCCGTTTTCGCCCTCAAACACCTTGTCGGCATGGCGCTCGGCATATTCGCCCACAAAGTCGGGAGCGTTCTTGTCCAGCTTGGCCGAAGGCTTCACCCACGGCATCAGCTGGCGGTACTTCAGCCCCACCAGCTCTTCGCCCTTGTAGTGCCCCACAATGCGATAGGGCACGAACTTCTCCCCCTTCTTGTATTCAGGCATCTCGCCGTCGTCCGTAATCTGTCCCTCGGGGTTCAGATAAGCGTTCACCCTGCTTTCCGCCATCACGATGGTCACCCGCTCGCCGTCGTACTGGTTGTACGTCTGCACGGCCACATAGTCGATTTTCGGGCCCACGCAGAGCGCCGTGTTCGACGGTAGCGTCCAGGGCGTAGTGGTCCACGCCACAAAACAAGCCTTGCCCCATCGCGTCCATTCCTCGCGCGGGTTCACCATTTCGAAGAGAGCCGTCACCGTGGTGTCCTTCACGTCGCGGTAGCACCCCGGCTGGTTCAGCTCGTGGCTCGACAGCCCCGTGCCGGCCGCGGGCGAATAAGGCTGAATGGTATATCCCTTGTAGAGCAGCCCCTTGTTGTAGAGCTGTCTCAGCAGCCACCAGAGCGTTTCAATGTATTTGTTGTCATACGTGATGTAAGGATGGTCCAAGTCAACAAAGTACCCCATCCGCTCAGTCAGCTCACGCCATTCCTGCGTGAACTTCATCACGTTCTCGCGGCACTTGTGGTTATACTCCTCCGTAGAGATGTATCTTGGCGACTCATGGTTGTCAATGTCAGCCTTGGTGATGCCCAGCTCCTTCTCGACGCCCAGTTCCACCGGCAAACCGTGGGTGTCCCACCCCGCCTTGCGGTGAACCTGGAACCCCCTCATCGTCTTGTAGCGGTTGAACGTATCCTTAATGCTTCTTGCCAGCACGTGGTGAATGCCGGGATGACCGTTGGCCGAGGGAGGCCCCTCGAAGAAAACGAATTGTTTACACCCCTCGCGTTCATCGATACTACGGTGGAAGATGTCGTTCTTTTCCCATTGGGCAAGAACTTCCTGATTGGTCTCTGACAGATTCAGACCTTTGTGTTCGGCAAATCTCTTAGCCATTTTGTCTTTTGCTTTCTATTTATTGTGGTTATTTTGTTCTTTTTCTCATTTTAAGGCGCAAAGGTATAAAAAAAAAATCAGCCAACCAAGTTTTTTACACATATTAGTATTTTTAAGCCATACGCAGGACGGATGGAGGGAAAAAGTCCACCGCCAGCAGCTGACGACGGTGCGGCGAGTTTCGCCATGTGCGTTTCAAACTTTTCGAACCCCCAACCCGGTTCAATCGGGCAAGAACAAAATATAGCCATTGGCCAGATCGTTATAGCGGAGACTTTGTTTTTTCGTAGTTTCAGAATGGCTCAAATAGTTCTTTTTATGGTTCAACTATCAGTTTAACTAAAGATTTATTGTGTATTGATACTTTTCCCATTGAATACTCTTGGTCATTGATGGCCCAAGTGTCGTTATACCTTATAATAAAATAGGTGAAACGTAAAAAAAAAAACGTTTAATTCAAGTGTCGCCGAACTTCGCTTTGAAACAAAGCCTTCGAATTTTCTCCGTCTCGGCAAAAGAAGAATTGTTTTTCTTGTTCTACGCTCCTCTTTCCGTAACATTGCCATCTAAACCATGCTCTGCACTCCGTATGAGGCAAACGCTTTCAGCGAGGCCGACTGGCCGTTGACCGGCGGCGGTCTGCTTGGCGAACAGAAAGGGTGAGCAATGAGCGGAGGGTTGGGGTTTGACGGCAGGCGAAGCGGGCGGACGGGCGTCGCGAAGCCGAAAACGATGTGGAAAAATGCAGAAAAAAGGGGCTCGGGGCTATTTTTTTGTTCAAAAAAACGCGCGTTTGCTGGAAAATTGTTATATTTGTAGCCAAATAAGAAAACACACTCAGACAATTATGGGCAGAAAGAAAAAGCCACTACCAATACTGGAAAACATTACCATCACCGATTGTGCAGCGGAAGGCAAGTCGTTGGCCAGGGTCAACGACATGGTTGTTTTTGTGCCTTGGACGGTGCCGGGCGATGTGGTTGACGTGCAGGTGCGCCGCAAGAAGCACAGTTTCATGGAGGCCGAGGTGGTGAGGGTGAGAGAGTACAGCAAGGTACGCACGACTCCCTTTTGCCAGCACTTCGGCACGTGCGGCGGCTGCAAATGGCAGATGCTGCCTTACGACGAACAGCTGAAGATGAAACAGCGTCAGGTGTTCGACCAGCTGCACCGCATCGGGAAGATTGAACTGCCTGAGTTCGACCCCATCCTGGGGAGCGCGCGCACACAGGCGTACCGCAACAAACTGGACTTTGGATGTGCCAACAAACGTTATCTGACGAACGACGAGATAAAGAACCTGCCGCCCGCCACCAACGAGGGGGGCGAAAGGGACAGCGCGAAGAACCGGCCCGCCATTGGGTTCCACATTACGGGGGCCTTTGACAAGATTCTGCCCATTGAGAAGTGCTGGCTCATGGACGACCTGCACAACGAGATACGCAACGAGATACGCGACTATGCGACGGGTCATGGGCTTTCGTTTTTCGACCTGCGCGCCCAGGTGGGGATGCTGCGCGACGTCATCATTCGGAACTCGAACAGCGGCGAGTGGATGGTGATCGTGCAGTTTCACTTCGACGAGACGGGCGGCGAGAAAGAGACAAAAGCGCTACTTGAGCATATTGCCGACAAGTTTCCGCAAATCAGCTCGTTGCTTTACTTGGACAACCAGAAGTGCAACGACACCATTGGCGACCAGCAAATCATCACCTTCAAGGGCAAAGACCATATTTACGAGCTTATGGAGGACCTGCGATTCAAGGTGGGGCCGAAAAGCTTCTACCAAACGAACACGGATCAGGCTTACCACCTCTACTGCGTGGCCAGGGAGTTTGCACAGCTGACGGGACAGGAAACGGTGTATGACCTCTACACAGGCACGGGCACCATTGCCAACTTCGTGGCCAGGAGGGCCAAACGGGTGATTGGCATCGAGTATGTGCCGGAAGCGATTGAGGACGCCAAGGTGAACGCTGACATCAACGGCATCGACAACACGCTGTTCTTTGCGGGCGACATGAAGGACATTCTGACGGACGACTTCATTGGGGAGCACGGACGGCCGGACGTGGTGATCACCGACCCGCCGCGAGCGGGCATGCACCCCGACGTGGTGGCCACCATTCTCAGGGCGCATCCAAGGAGAATCGTCTATGTGAGCTGCAACCCCGCCACGCAGGCGCGCGACCTGGCGCTGCTTGACGCGAAGTACAGGGTGGAGCGTGTGCAGCCCGTTGACATGTTTCCACACACTCCCCACGTGGAGAACGTGGTGCTGCTGACGGAAAGGGAGTGACAAGGACTTCAAGGACTTCAAGGAGTTACAAGGAGTTCAAGGAGTTACCAGGAGTTACAAGGAAGTTAACAGCCTTTTAGGCAGTGGAGTTAGCGGAAGTTAGCGGACATTAGTTCCCATCAGAACGGCTTGTCAGCATATCATCTGTAAACTGTAAACTATCGCTAACTCCTAGGGGGCTCTCTAAACGCTATGAATAAACGAAAAACAAAATGTTTAACCCACTAATGAACAACACTATGAAAAAGAGATTTTTAACTGCTTGCCTGCTGGTCATGGCCACGCTGAGCATGAGCGCACAGGACAAACCCAAGCGCTGGTATGAAGACATCAAGTTCAGCGGCTACGGCATGCTGCAATATCAGGGACAAGACAAGGAGGGGGCAAAAACCAACTCGTTCAACCTGCGACTGGCGCGTTTCATTCTCGACGGAAAGATAGGGGAGTTCGACTGGCGCGCGCAAATTCAGGGCACCAACGCCAAGGGGCCGGGTGAGCCTACGGTGCAGCTGGTGGACCTCTACACCGAATGGAGGAAATATCCCGAGCTGAAGGTCAGGGTGGGACAGTTCAAAAGGGCTTTCACCTTTGAGAACCCCACGCACCCCATCACGCAGGGCTGGCGCGGATATGCCGACGTGATCAACCGTCTGTCGGGATTTGGCGACAGGGCCGGTGAGAAATCGTCGGGCGGACGTGACATCGGCGTGCAGCTGGCGGGCGACCTGCTGCCTGACGCAAGCGGACGCAAGTGGCTCCACTACCAGGTGGGCGTGTATAACGGCGAGGGCATCAACCGCAGCGACAAGAACAACCAGAAGGACATCATCGGCGGCGTTTGGGTGATGCCCATGAAGGGTGTGCGCATCGGCGCGTTCGGATGGCACGGCAGCCACGGCGACATGATTGTGGGCTACAACGATGCAGGCGCGGCCATCACGGGCAATGTGCCCCTGAACCGATACTGTCTCTCGGCCGAATATGACAAAGACGAATATACGTTCCGCGCCGAGTACCTGCATTCGCAGGGATGGGGAACGGGCGTGGTTGGCAGCAACATCATCAACAAGAGCCTAGGCGACAAGGCCGACGGATGGTATGTGTTCGGCATTGTACCACTGATCAAGTCGAAGCTCCACGCCAAGGCCCGCTATCAGACCTACCGCGTGTCGAAGGAGTGGGACTCGTCAGTCAACCAGGTGGAATGTGGTTTAAACTACTTCTTCAGCAAGAACCTGGAGCTGCACGTGGAGTATTCGCACGTGAACGACCGCAACCTGGCTCCCGGCAACCACAACTACAACCTGCTGGACGTGGAAATGGACTTCAGATTCTAGGAACTCCATCTATTGATTCATGCTGCGCATGTTAAGTAAGCAAGAAGTTGCAAGGAGTTGCAAGACATCAGTCTTCACGCTGAGCCGACTTTCCGAAATGGATTACAGGAATAAAGCTATCGCCTTGAACTCCTTGGAACTCCTTGAACTCCTTGAACTCCTTGGAACTCCTTGAACTCCTTGAACTCCTTGGAACTCCTTGGAACTCCTTGAACCCAATTTATTAACCAAATAACAAAACTATGACAATTCCTGCAGTATTTTGGCTCGTGCCCATCGCATCGATCGTGGCACTGTGCATGGCCTGGCATTTCTTCTCGCAGATGATGAAGGAATCGGAAGGCACTCCCCGCATGGCGGAAATCGCCAGCCACGTGCGCAAAGGCGCCATGGCCTATCTCAAACAGCAGTACAAGGTGGTACTCTATGTGTTTATTGTCCTGGCCGTCATCTTTGCCTTCATGGCCTATGTGCTCCATGTGCAGAACCCATGGGTTCCGTTCGCCTTCCTCACGGGAGGTTTCTTCTCGGGTCTGGCTGGTTTTTTCGGAATGAAGACTGCGACGTACGCCTCGGCGCGCACTGCCAACGCCGCCCGCCAAAGCCTTGACGGCGGACTGAAGATAGCATTCCGCTCGGGGGCCGTGATGGGGCTCACGGTGGTGGGTCTCGGCCTGCTGGACATTGCCATCTGGTTTGTTGTGCTCAACGGTCTCACCGACGAGTCGCTCATCGCCATCACCACCACCATGCTGACCTTCGGCATGGGTGCCTCGACGCAGGCGCTGTTTGCCCGTGTGGGCGGCGGCATCTACACCAAGGCTGCCGACGTGGGCGCTGACATCGTGGGCAAGGTGGAAGCTGACATTCCCGAGGACGACCCGCGTAACCCGGCCACCATCGCCGACAACGTGGGCGACAACGTGGGCGACGTGGCCGGCATGGGCGCCGACCTCTACGAGAGCTACTGCGGCAGCATCCTCTCGACCGCGGCCCTCGGTGCAGCTGCCTTCGCATCGGTGGGCACTGACGTGCAGCTCAAGGCGGTCATCGCGCCCATGCTGATTGCCGCCGTGGGCGTGTTCCTCTCGCTGCTCGGCATCTTCTTGGTGCGCACCAAGGAGGGGGCCTCGATGCACGACCTGCTCAAGTCGCTCTCGCTGGGCACCAACGTGTCGGCCGTGCTCATCGCCGTGGCCACCTTCGCCATCCTCTACCTGCTGGGGGTTGAGAACTGGCTCGGACTGTCGTTCTCGGTGATTTCGGGTCTGGCCGCCGGTGTGATCATCGGCCAAGCCACCGAATACTACACTTCGCACAGCTACAAGCCGACGCAGAAGATTTCGGAGGCTGGACTCACGGGCTCGGCCACGGTCATCATCAAGGGCATCGGCACGGGAATGATTTCGACTTGCATCCCGGTGATCACCATTGGCGTGGCCATTCTGATGAGCTACATGTGCGCCAACGGCTTCGACCTCTCAATGTCGTCGGAGAGTCTGGCTCATGGTCTCTACGGCGTGGGCATCGCCGCCGTGGGCATGCTGTCAACACTGGGCATCACGCTGGCCACCGACGCCTACGGCCCCATTGCCGACAATGCCGGCGGAAACGCCGAGATGAGTGAGCTGGGCGAGGAAGTGCGCCACCGCACCGACGCGCTCGACGCCCTGGGCAACACCACCGCCGCCACCGGCAAGGGTTTCGCCATCGGCTCGGCTGCGCTCACCGCCCTGGCTCTGCTGGCTTCGTACATAGAGGAAATAAAGATTGCCATGGAGCGCGCCGACGTGATGATGACCAACGTGAAGGGTGAAATGATCAGTGCGGCCCAGGCCACCATTCCCGACTTCATGAACTTCTTCCAGGTGAACCTGATGAACCCGAAGGTGCTCGTGGGTGCGTTCATCGGAGCCATGGCCGCCTTCCTGTTCTGTGGTCTCACCATGGAGGCTGTAGGACGCGCCGCACAGAAGATGGTTGAGGAAGTGCGCCGCCAGTTCCGCGAGATTGCCGGCATTTTGGAGGGCAAGGCCACTCCCGACTACGGTTCGTGCGTGGAGATTTCGACGCGCGCTGCCCAGCACGAGATGATATTCCCGAGCATTCTGGCCATTATCATCCCCATCGTCGTGGGCTGCCTGCTGGGCGTTGCAGGTGTGCTGGGTCTGCTGGTGGGCGGTTTGTCGTGCGGATTCACGCTGGCTGTGTTCATGGCCAACGCCGGTGGCGCATGGGACAATGCCAAGAAGAACGTGGAGGAAGGCAACTTCGGCGGCAAGGGCTCGTTTGCCCACAAGGCCACCATCGTGGGCGACACCGTGGGCGACCCGTTCAAGGATACCAGCGGCCCGTCGCTCAACATCCTCATCAAACTGATGTCGATGGTGAGCATCGTCATGGCCGGACTTACCGTGGCTTTCATCTAGACAATGAAAGCGAAAAGGACGCCCCTATCGCTAAAATAGCTTAAAAAAACCTTGCAAAGTTCGAAAATTCATTGTGATTCGTTAACTTTGCAAGGTTTTAATCAAAAGTAATTGGCCACTATCCTAAATCTCTTATATAATGAACACAGACAACAACACCGATAAAGTTGACGGAACTGAGCGTGAGCACCATCACCACCACAGCAGCGAGAGCGGCGAGCACCATCACCACCATCACAGCAGCAGCGAGAGCGGCGAACACCATCACCACAGCAGCAGCGAGAGCGGCGAGCATCATCACCACAGCAGCAGCTCAAGCGGCAGCCGCGAGAGAGGTGGTTCAAGCGGCGGCGGCGAACACCATCACCACCATTCGCACAAGAGCCGTGAGAAAGAGCGCAAGGCCAATTCGAAGCATCGTGTTGGTTTGTTCGAGCGCAGATATCTACCATCCGTCAAGAAAAGGAAGATCATAGCCAAATGGCTCTATTTCTTTCTTTGGGTGGCTGTCATCATCGTGTTTGCCACGCTGGCCTTTGTCACCATCTTCAACATCGAGTAGATTACTTTATTGCATAAAAACCACAGAGGAACACGGAAATAAGAATCCGTGTTCCTCTGTGTTTTTTTGAAGCTGTGCTTCGTCGCGCCATGCGGGACGACGGATTCGGAAATCCGCCAAACAGAACCGCCGAACACATGGGCGAACAGAGACGCTTTCAGCGTCCTGATGGCAGTATATTATCGGCGCGTAACACGGAACCAGTCGGCATCAATCCATCCGCGATTGGCCTTCGGACTGGTTTCAACTGCCACAAAACCGATTTTTGCACCTATCCACTTGCCCTCCTTCATGTCGAACACCTCGCCAGCAGGCTTGAAAGACTTTCCGTTGCTGCTCCAGGCAAAGCGGCACTGGCCGTGGCTCACCTCCATGCGCAGATAGATGTCCTCGTGGATGGCTGGCTGATAGTCTATCTTGTCTCTCTGTGTAGGCTTCAACGTGGCCAGCACGTTGACCGACTGTTCATGGCCCTTGTCGGCTGCCTTGCAGACGAGTTGCTGCAGCTGGAACTCATCGCCTACGCGCTCAACCACCAGGGCGCTGTAGTCGAGCCCCATCATGATGATGCCCCCCATTTGGTGCTGGTCCTTCGACGTGAAGCGCAGCTTGGCTGTTGCCACAAACTCGTCGGAAGGTGTTTTCTGCAGCAGCATGCTGGGCACCTCCCAAAGGTTCTTACTGCCCTCAGGGAGTTTGTAGGTGTAGAGTCTCATGGTTCCGAAGGCCGTGGGCATGCCGAACGTCTGGTCATAGTTGGCCTGCCACTGCCATTGTCTGCCCAGCACGGGGGCGTTAAACTCGTCGCTCTCCGCAGGATTGACGATGGTGGTGGAGTTGCTTTTCGGTTTTTTGTAGGTGCTGACTGGCTCGCCCTTGCTTCCCATGATGGGCCAGCCACTCGACCAATCGACGGGCTGCAGGTGAACCACGCGCCCGTAGGCCTCTTTGTCCTGGAAATGCACAAACCAATCTTCTCCAAACGGCGTGTGAACCCATCCTCCCTGATGAGGGCCGTTGATGGGCGTCTTGCCTTGGGCCAGTACCACTTTGTACTCGTAGGGGCCGAAAGGCGACCGCGAGCGCATGGCCAGCTGAAAGCCTGTGGGCACTCCTCCCGCCGGACACATGATCCAGTACCATCCATCGCGCTTGTAGAACTTGGGGCCCTCGCAGGTGCGGTTTTCGGTGCCGTTGCCGTCGAACACGATCACGGGTTCGCCTATGGGAGCCGTACCTTCGGCGTTCATCTCGCGCACAGTGAGCACCGAGGCAAAGCGCGACCTCGAATTGGCCCAGCCATTGACAAGATAGCACCGCCCGTCGTCGTCCCACAGTGGCGTGGTGTCTATCATTCCCTTGCCCTCGATGACGCACACGGGCTTCGACCATTCGCCCGCGGGGTCCTTCGCCTTCACCATCATTACACCATAGTCGGGATCGCCCCAATAGATGTAGAACTCACCGTTGTGATGGCGTATGCTGGGCGCCCAGATGCCGTTGCCGTGCGAAGGTTTGTCGAACACCTCCCTAGGCTCGAGCCGTTTCACCGCATGGTTGATGATTTGCCAGTTCACAAGATCCCTGGAGTGCAGGATGGGCAGCCCTGGAATGCACTGGAAGGAGCTGGCCGTGAGATAGTAGTCCTCGCCCACCACGCACACATCGGGGTCTGAATAGTCTGCATTGATGACGGGGTTGACGAAAGTACCGTCGCCCCTGTCGGGCGACCAAACCTCTGACCGTTGCTGTGCCTCGGCCACGAAGGGCCACAGCAGCATTAAGATGAAAAAAACTGTCTGTTTCATAATTTTTTATTAGTTTCTTTATTCAAGTTTCGCTATCGCTCAACTTTTTGGAGTTCAAGGAGTTCATGGAGTTCAAGGAGTTGCAAGACAATAGCTTCGTGCCGTGTTTTCCTAAAAAACAGAAGGACTCAGAGCAACGACTAATGTCTTGAAACTCCTTGTAACTCCTTGCTACTCCTTGTTTACTTAACATGCGAAAGTTAAGTT
>DFFM01000028.1:0-12054 GCA_002369515.1 Prevotella sp. UBA3776
TCTTTTAGCGGACAGCAATATTTACAAATATGATTAAACAAGTTTTAATTCGTGCGTAGATTGAGTGGAAAAGGATGGTTCAATCTACAAAGCACAAGGTGCGAGACTTTGTTCTTGCCACATCCTTTGTGTTAAGTTTCATCAACCTGCAATCCGCCTATCACAATTGGATGTAGCATCCTAATTTAAGCAACGATATTAAATTGGAGTTCAGACTTTTAGGTGCTGCGGAGAAAGTGAGGAAATAGAGCGAAAAAGTGTAGTAAGAGTGAAGAGATGAACATCTGAAAAATCGGTGCTGGTGATTGACGGAATCCCTATATTCGTTGTATAGGAGGCGGTTCGAAACCACCTACCAGTCCAAAATTACACAAACAAAAGCGGGAACCCGCGCCGACATCCTCGGCCTCTGTTTCCCGCTCTTTGTTTCTCCACATTATTAAATCCTACAGGCCGTCCGTCGTGGCGGTCTTTTTTGGAGACTATACACAGTAATTCAAACTAAAAGGATGCTATATAAAAAGTTTTGTAACTTTGCACCCAATAGCATATGAAGTATGAGAACGGAGCATTTTATGTCTGTCGTTCTATCCTCTCATTTTGCTTTCAGTTTGTTCTTCTTGTCGAACAGGTCGGAGTGAGTGCCTGTCCACGAGAGTGGGATAATCTTGATGTCGGTTCGCACAGGGGCAGTCCCGTAATTTAATATCCATAGTTCTGCTTAAAATACGCATGCCCATCCGAACTTGCGCACCAGTTCTTGAAGCAAGTTTCGGTCTCTGACGGGAATAGTGACACTGACCGTCTCACGCTGATTGCCATGCTCAGCAATATTGGCTATGTCTAAATCGTACTGTGTCTGAAGATTCATCCAGATTTCAGCAGATATGCCCAGTGTTTTCTCCAAAGCCAAAGCCACGTTAAGTGACACACTGCGCTTGCCATTGATGGTCTCGCTCAGCACAGAAGGTTTGATTCCGCTTTCTGCAGCAAGCTGCTTCTGCGTCATACCACGCTCTTTCAGTTCATCTCTAATCATCTCACCAGGATGAGTAGCCACAAATGGGGTCAAAGTATTCTTATTCATAATGCTTGGATATTTCAAATAACAATGCGTTTACTATGATACCACTCTCATCGGGGGAAGAATGGAAAAACAGACGATACTGATCGTTAATCCAAACGGCATCCACTCCATTGAGATCGCCTTTCTTCTTCTCATAATGCAGTGACTTTATCAGGAAAAGGTCTTCCAACCGTCGGGCAGCCCTCAGGTAGTTCACCACCTTCACATAGCGCTTGATGATATCTTTGGACAACCGCTTGTATTGATGGTCTTGAGTTGTTCCTTTGGTGTACAACTCCTCTAAAGCTGTATTTTCAAACTCAATATTCATCGCCTGTTCTTAACTTGGCGCTGCAAATATAAGAAATGATTCTGATAAAATTAACAAATTTGCGAATTTTAATATTTGCTTGCACGATTCTATTGCTTTTGGGATAAGAATTAAGAATCACGAAGTCTATCTTTGCAGCAGAAAACAAATAGGAATCATAAGGGGACTGTCCCCGTGTAATTCCTATTTGTTTTAAAGATTACACCTTTATTATTATTCTCTTAAAAAATGGCTGCAACGCGGCGAATCTGCTTTAGTTTCTCCATAAACGACTCGTCGCGCTCGGCCATCAGCATGTCGTATTCGTTCTGCATAGCAAGCAGGGGGGCGGCATCCACACCGAGAGCTGCCTCCATCATCATGGCCAGTTCAGGACTGAGCGAACGCTTACCGTTCAGCATCTCGTTGAAAGCAGAGTAGGAAATGCCTATCTGCTTGGCCAGTCCTCGCTGCGAAATGCCGCGATATTCCAGCTCGTCTTTCAGCACCTGGCCGGGGTGTGTGGGCTGATAGGGCTTCAGGTTGTTTGCTATCATCTGCGGGTCTATTCCTTCAAGTGTGGTCATATCTCGTCCTCCTTCTACTTATAATGGTTTGACAATTCCGTAATGTTACATATCGTGGCAATCTGCTTGCCAGCCATAGGCCGCCGTGAGCGTCTTTGCGGATTTCGGTCACCAACGGGAGGTCGTTGTATTTCTGACCATTGGCTACCTGCCACTGGCCGCCCGCCATCGCATAAAGATACACGCCGTCGGGTTCGGCGGCATACATCCTGTTGCCGTCAACCAGCAGGGCTGTTGTGGATTTCGATGTCAGGCGGCTGACGCTTCCCGCAGCAGAAATCCTGTAGATTCCGCTGGATGTGGCGGCGAGCAGTCCGTCGTCACTCTGACACAGCGCCCAGCAGATATTGTCTATTTCAGGCATGCGCCTGCAGAGGCTTTGACCGTGATTCTGGCGTAAACCGACGCTGTAAAGGCCATTGGTGCCGCCAGCGTAGATGTTGTTGCCATAGGCTGCAATGGCCTGCACTTCTCCCTGAAGGCCATCTTTGGGCAGGATGTAGGTGTAAACAGACGGCAACTCGATGGCGAAGATGCCGTGACCCGTTGCACCCCAGAGTATTTTTTCCCACTATCTGATGGGGGTGACTTATATATATATATTATTCAAGTTTCGCTATCGCTCAACTTTTTGGAGTTCAAGGAGTTCATGGAGTTCAAGGAGTTGCAAGACAATAGCTTCGTGCCTGCAATCCATTTCGGATAGTTGTCAGAGTGAAGACTAATGTCTTGAAACTCCTTGTAACTCCTTGCAACTCCTTGTTTACTTAACATGCGAAAGTTGAATATATATTATTAAGGTGTGATCCGAAACTTCAATTATTTAAGTGGAGTTACAGTTGTTTCCTACAACATCGAATTTGACTAATAAAACGAATCTTATCAATGCAACGAAGATGCAACGAATGGGGGAAGCCCCCCGTTCCCCCCTAAAGGGGGTACTGCTGTCGCCTCCCGCCGGATTCGCCCCCTTTAGGGTGGACAGGGGGGCTCGAAAATTTCGCTGTATTCGTTGTTGTAGAGATGTCGTAGTATGGCATCGCTACTCCCGGAACTTCTATTTTTTTAAATAATGAGACGTGCCGACTAGTCATCGAGTTTCAAAAACCTGTCTTGTCTCATCAGCATTTCCCAACTCTCCGCAATATAGCTTTGCTCCTCTTCCAAATCGTATTCCTCGGGGTCGTAATTCTTGTCTATTCCAGCCCATTCCAAGTGGGCTTTTTCGTCTTTCGTCTTTCGCTTCTTTTTGACAAGGTCCAGCAGATGGGTATAGCCCCACACACCGCCGCAATTTTCGGGCGGACAGGCTCCTTGGCCTTTCAGGAGCATGGCCTTGGGCGTTTCTCCGGGTTCATATTCGCGAATTCCCTTGAGCCAGATGTCGTGAAACCATGAGTCTCCTAAATCATATTCAAAGACAATGCGGTCGCCTTTCTCGCGGAACACGTTGCCCAAATGGAACTTGTTGGCGTCGTGCCGGATGAACCGAAGTGGGAAGGCATGGTCCTCTTGGGCGTGATTCAAATCCGATGGACTGGCGTAGCGCACATCCTTCTGAATGAAATAGTAAAGATGCTCGTGGGTCCACCCCATGATGTCCTGCAACAGGTTGGCAAAGGCTTCGAGCGAGAGATTGGAAGGAACCTTCATTTCGCGCCAAATCTTGACCGGCGCATCGTTGAGTTTCACCCGCAGATGGAGTTCCTTGGCCTCCACGTCGTGCAACACGCAGGTGATGTCTTCGTCGAAATCTTCGTCATAATAAAAGTCTTCGTCATAAGCGTGGTCATCGTCATTGTAGTCGGCAACGTCGTTCCAGAGAGTGCCTTTGCCATCGTAGAACTTCTTCCTGAATTCTTCATCGTTCTCGGGCACATCTTCTTTGTTCTCTAAGGCGTCCATGAGTTTGTCCATGTTGATGCCACTCAATGCCAATGCGCCAAACAGCTCGTCAAAGTTGCTGATGCCCAATTCTTCCATCATTTTGAGCTGTACGTCATTCAGGCTTTTCTTGCCTTCTTCAAAAGCCTTTTGCTTGATGAGGTCCAAATCTTGTTCCGATAGCTGGTTTTTGTCTTTGTTTTTCTTAGCCATAGCCAATAAGTGGGTTGTTTCTCAGCCGTAAAGATATGAAATATTTTTTTATCTCGCGAATTTTTATGCCCTTTTATTTGGCTCAAACGGTGCGAATCACGGTTTTCGGACAGTTCTTCGGCCGTTTTTTCCTGTTTGTCGCAAATTTCTTTTGTTGTCCGAAGCATTTTTGAGAGTTTCTTTCGATTTATTTGCCGCCCGTCAAATTCCGTTCTATCTTTGCAACGTCAAAAAACAAGAATCAACAATAACTGAAAATAAAACAATAAAAAAATTGAACGAAATGAAAAAGAACGTATTTGTTTTGATAGTATTCTGCTGTCTGTCGCTGATGGCCCAGGCACAAGTGGCAAAATTCTGCATGAGTTACGCCGACTTCGTTGACGGCAAGTGGACACCCGTGGAAAAACTCACCGAGGGCCGGACGCTGCAGGCCTGTCAGTTGAGAACTGGCGACAACTACGTATATTTCCGCACTGGCGACAAGGAGGCCGACAAAGTGCTGAAGCGCCAGGCCTTTGCCGTGATGTACGGCGGACAGCTCTACGTCAACTGCCGCAACCTGCGCTGCAAGGATGTCCCCCTCGACGTGTCCAGCTACACCCAGGCCGTGCGCTACGATGACAACAAGATATGTGTTTTGGCCTACAAGATTTGTAGCGGCCCGCTGCTGATGAGTCTGGGCATGGACATTGCCGGCATCTTCGTCAAAGACATTGTAGCCGACATTGCCTTGACAGCTGGCTCAACGGCTCTCTGGATAACGGGCGAGAGTCTGAGCGGCAAGGTGTGCTATCTTCTCGACGGCGGCGCAAATGCCAAGGGCAAGACCGAGGTGACCCGCATGAACGACGAGTTCATCAGCAACCTGCTGGCCGACGACAACGCCCTGCTGGCCAAATACAATGCCGTGAGTGCCAAGCGCAACCGCCAATCGGCCGCCAATGTGCTGCCCATCCTCATGGAAAAGGGACTCGTGGCAATGAACACTTCAAAATGACAGAAAACAATCTTCATTCAATCTTTTGCGATGTTATTTATAAAAAAGCCGAAATCCTTTGTGGTTTCGGCTTATTTTTGTAATTTTGCCGACACATGCTAATACAAACAATCAAAGATAAAGAACAAAAACAAATCACACACACAAATGAAGAACATCTGTCTTGACATCACAAAGGCTGCGTGCTTCCTCGGCGAGGGCGCAGTGAAGGCTTTTGAGCCGCAGGTAAAGGCTGCTCAGGAAGCATTGGAAAACGGCACATGCCCCGGTAACGACTTCTTAGGCTGGCTCCATCTGCCATCGAGCATCACCAAAGAGTTTCTTCAGGAAGTGCAGGAGTGTGCCGACACCCTTCGCGAAAACTGCGAAGCTGTGGTGGTGGCAGGCATCGGCGGCAGCTATCTGGGCGCCCGTGCCGTCATCGAGGCTCTTGGCAACTCGTTCGCTTGGCTGACCAACGACGGCAAGAACCCCACCATTCTCTTTGCCGGCAACAACATTGGCGAAGACTATCTCTCTGAACTCACCGAATATCTGAAAGGAAAGAAGTTTGGTGTCATCAACATCTCGAAGAGCGGCACCACCACCGAGACGGCCCTCACCTTCCGTCTGCTGAAGAAACAGTGCGAGGACCAGCGCGGCAAGGAAGAGGCCAGGAAAGTCATCGTGGCCATCACCGACGCCAAGCGCGGAGCGGCCCGCACGTGCGCCGACAAGGAGGGCTACAAGAGCTTCATCATTCCCGACAACGTGGGAGGACGCTTCTCGGTGCTCACCCCCGTGGGTCTGCTGCCCATTGCCTGCGCAGGCTTCGACATCGTCAAGCTCGTAGAGGGTGCCCAGGCCATGGAGAAAGCCTGTGGCAAGGACGTTCCCTTCGATGAGAACCTGGCAGCACAGTATGCCGCCGTGCGCAATGGCCTTTACGGCGCCGGCAAGAAGATTGAAATCATGGTGAACTACCAGCCCAAGCTCCACTTCATCAGCGAGTGGTGGAAGCAGCTCTACGGCGAGAGCGAAGGCAAGGAGAACAAGGGCATCTTCCCCGCCTCGTGCGATTTCACCACCGACCTGCACTCCATGGGCCAGTGGATTCAGGAAGGCGAGCGCACCATCTTCGAAACTGTCATCAGCATTGAGCAGCCCAACCGCAAGTTGCTCTTCCCCAGCGACGAGGAGAACCTGGACGGCCTGAACTTCCTGGCCGGCAAGCGCGTCGATGAGGTGAACAAGATGGCCGAACTGGGAACCCGTTTGGCTCATGTGGACGGAGGTGTGCCCAACATCCGCATCAGTGTGCCCGAACTCAACGAGTACTACATTGGCCAGCTCATCTACTTCTTCGAGATAGCCTGCGGCATCAGCGGCAACGTGCTGGGCGTGAACCCGTTCAACCAGCCAGGCGTTGAGGCCTACAAGAAGAACATGTTCGCCCTGCTCGACAAACCCGGCTACGAGGCCGACTCGAAAGCCATCAAGGAGCGTCTGGCCAAGGAGAAATAAGAAAAGACTGGAAAAACTGACATGCAAAAAGCAATTCAGCACTATCTGAACAAGCACGGCTTTGGAGCATTGCGCCCCAAAGCCGTGCTTTTTGATATGGACGGCGTACTTTACGACAGCATGCCCAACCACGCCCGCAGCTGGCATGAGTCCATGAAGCAGTGCGGCCTCGACATGCCCGAGAGCGACGCCTACCGTTACGAAGGCATGCGCGGTGAGGAAACCATCAAGCTGCTCGCCCGCGAGCAATGGCACCGCCAACTCACCGACGACGAGGCGCAACGCCTCTACGACGTCAAGTCGGCCCTGTTTGCCAGTTGTCCGCCCGCCAAGAAAATGGAAGGCGTGGAGCAGCTCATGCAGAAAATCAAAGCTTCCGGCCTCAAAATAGGCATCGTCACGGGCAGCGGCCAGCACACGCTGCTCGACCGCCTGCAACAGGCTTTTCCGGGGCTGGTGGAGAAAGAGCGCATCGTCACCAGTTTCGACGTGACCCACGGCAAACCCCATCCCGAACCCTATCTGCAAGGATTGCGCAAGGCGGGCGTTGAGCCGTGGCAGGCGCTGGTGGTGGAAAACGCTCCGTTGGGAGTGGAGGCTGCCGTCAGGGCAGGCATCTTCACCATTGCCGTCAACTCGGGGCCGTTGCCCGCTCAGCTGCTCCGCGATGCGGGAGCCAGCCTGGTGTACGACCGCATGACCGACCTGCGCGACGACTGGGAGCGGCTTTGGCAAACATTCTCGAACCCCGGGCTTTGACCCCGGGCTTCGGCCATTGGGATGCTCCCACGGGATGCAGGGGATGTTATTGGGAAAAACAGGGAAAAACAAGAAAAACAGAGAAAAACCGGGCAGTTCTTTAATTGCTGAGAACTTGGTTTTTCTCTGTTTTTCTTGTTTTTCCCTGTTTTTTTAGAAAGCCCCCAATCCCTTCTCTGCCTGAAGGAAACGGCTAAATGGTTATTTCGCCCGAGCCGAAGCAGCGATGGTGCTGCTCGTCATAGACCACGCAGAACTGTCCGGGAGCCACGCCGTGGATGGGGTTCTCTGAAACGATGGCGTAGTTGCCGTCGCCGAGGGGCTCCACGCTGGCTGGATGATATTCGGGGGTGTGGCGTATCTTGAACGTCACGCGCTCGGGCAGTTGGCCTACGCCCTCGGTGAGGAAGTGGAAGTCGCGCACACCGAAGCGGCTTTTGTAGGCCGTCTGCGGGTCGTAGCCGTGGCTGACGTAGAGAATGTTGCGCTCAACGTCTTTTTTCACCACAAACCACGGGCCTTCACCGAAGCCCAACCCCTTGCGCTGGCCGATGGTGTGGAACCACAGTCCGCGGTGCTCGCCGATGCGGCGGCCCGTCTCAAGTTCTATCACGTCGCCCGGCTGTTCGCCCAGATAGCGGCGTATGTAGTCGTTGTAGTTGATTTTTCCCAGAAAACAGATGCCCTGCGAGTCCTTGCGCCGCGCGTTCACCAAGTGTTCGCGCTCGGCGATGGCGCGCACCTCGTCTTTCATGTAGTGCCCAATGGGGAACAGCGCTTTCTTCAGTTGCCACGACTCTATCTGCGCCAGGAAGTCCGTCTGGTCCTTCACGGGGTCGGGGCTTGTGGTGAGCCACTTCCGTCCGTCAATGACCTCGGTCTGGGCGTAGTGGCCCGTGGCAATGAGGTCGTAGTGGTGTCCCATCTTCTCGTCGAAGGCGCCAAACTTGATGAGTCGGTTGCACATCACGTCGGGGTTGGGCGTCAGCCCCGCGCGCACCTTGTCCATGGTGTAGCGGGTCACCTTGTCCCAGTATTCGCGGTGGCAATCGACCACCGTCAGCCGGCAACCGTAGCGCGTCGCCACGGCGGTAGCCATCTCCAGGTCCTCCTCGCTCGAGCAGTCCCATTCTTCTTCCTCTTCGGGGCCAATCTTGATGTAGAAGCAGTCGGGGTGGAGACCGTGTCGCGCCAGTTCATACACCACCACCGAACTGTCCACGCCGCCCGAGAGGAGCACAGCTGTGCGCTTGTCCTTCAGTTCGTCCGTATTCATGGCCTTGCCTTTCTCATTTTGCGCAGGGCCTTGTCGCGTATCTGGCGCACCCGCTCGCGCTTGAGCCCCATCTCTTCGCCAATTTCGGCCATGGTCAGCGCGTCGCGCTCCACGCCGTAGTATCGGCTCACCACCTCGCGCTCGCGCTCGTTGAGCACACTCATGGCGGTGGCCATCTCGTCGGTCAGCGTGGTCTGCTCCACCTGTACGTCGGCGCGCGGCGAATCCTTGTCCTCCAGCACGTTCAGCAGGCTGAACGAGTTTTTGCTGCCCGCCGGAATGGGTTCGTCCATCGAGCGGGCCATGCTGCGCCGCTTGGCGTTGTCGGTGGCCTCGGCGTCGGGCAGCCGGTAGAGTCCCACTTGTTCGCTGATGGCTCGTTCGATGCTCTCGCGCACGTAGGGAGCCGCAAACACCACGAAGCGTTTCTTGCGCTCGCCGTCATACTTGGCTGCGGCGCGCATCAGCCCGATGTTTCCCTCGCTCACCAGGTCGTCCATTCCCAAGCCTTGGCCTGCATAGCCTTTGGCCACGCTCACCACGTAGCGCAGGTTGGCGCTGACAAGCTGGTTCACGGCTTCAGTGTCGCCAGCCTTGATGCGTTCGGCCAAAGCCTGCTCCTGCTGGTCGCTGAGCAGTTCGCCCGCGCTGATGTCGTTCAGATAAGTGGATAGCTTCTTTTTTTCCATATCTTCAATGAATAAAGGTCATAGTTCACGTTTGCAAATTTACAAATAAATCTGTGAAAAGTCTGTCCTTTTATCCTAAAAATAAATTCTCTAGAGAATTTTCAGCTAAAGTGGCACTTTGGAAAATTATCTCCCGACAATAAAAAAACATCTCCCGACAATAAAATTTTGTCTCCCGACGATGGAAAAACATCTCCCGACGATGCAGTGAAATTATCTAGAAAATTCACTCGCAACGTCGGGAGATATTTTTCCGAAGTCGGGTGATGTAGTTCAGTTGTCGGGAGATGCTTTTTCCAAACGAGTGGCGGCAGGGACGGCACGGCAACCCAATGGGAGGCTCGACGCAGCAACGAGAGTACTTCGCCCCTAATATATAATAAGGTGAAGAACCGGGCGGCGGAAACAGGGGATGGTTTTTGTGAAAAACTATGTTAAAAAATTGGTGCAAAGCATACAACATAAGGAACAAAACACTATCTTTGCAATATCAAAATGATATCACATTATCAACTAACACAAATAATAAAAAATTATGGAAAATAACAAAGAATTTTCGTTTGCAGGAGGCGTATATAACGGCTTCCTCATGCTGTTTGTCAATCTGATTGTACTGTTGGCCTCGTGTGGCCTCATCATCTATGGCATACTCTACTATCCCTGGTACGTTGCCATTGGCCTTTTGCTGCTGCTCGTCAACATTATCATGTGGTGCGGATTCCTGATGCTCGAACCCAACGAGGCCCGCGTGCTCACATGGTTCGGAAAGTACAGCGGCACGTTCACCCGCACGGGATTCTACTGGGTCAACCCGTTCTACTCGACGAAGAAACTCTCGCTGCGCGCCCGCAACATGGACGCCGAGCCCATCAAGGTGAACGACAAGACGGGCAATCCCGTGATGATCGGTCTGGTGCTGGTGTGGAAACTCTGCGACACGTACAAAGCCATGTTTGAAGTCGATTCGCAGACCATGGCCAGCAACCCTTCAGAGATAGGTGGTTCGGCCAAGAGCATCATGAACGCCTTGGAGAAGTTCGTGCGCGTGCAGAGCGACGCCGCCCTGCGCCAGGTGGCCGGTGAGTATGCCTACGACGACGAGGACGGCAAGGCCGACGAACCCACTCTGCGCTCGAGTGCCGACGAAATCAACGAACAGCTCGAGCGGAAACTCGACGAGCGGCTGGCCCTGGCCGGCATCGAAGTGGTGGAGGCCCGCATCAACTATCTGGCCTACGCCCCCGAGATTGCAGCCGTCATGCTGCGTCGCCAGCAGGCTTCGGCCATCATCACTGCCCGCGAGAAGATTGTCGAGGGTGCCGTGTCGATGGTGAAGATGGCCCTGCAGAAACTCTCTGACGACAATGTAGTGGAGCTGGACGACGACAAGAAGGCCGCCATGGTGAGCAACCTCATGGTGGTGCTCTGCGGCGACGACGCTGCCCAGCCCGTAGTGAACACCGGAACGTTGAACCACTAATTGCGCATGGCCAAGAAAGAGACGAAGACCAAAAGCTTCATCCTGCGCGTTGACAGCGACACGATGGATGCCATAGAAGCGTGGGCCGCCGACGAGTTCCGCAGCACCAACGGACAGCTGCAATGGATCATCACCGAGGCTCTGCGCAAGGCCAAGCGTCTGCCCAAACGCAAAAAGACGGAGGAACACGATGGAGCAGAATAGATTCGACGTGAGCCAAGCCAAGGTGCACCGCACACTGGGCGGCACCTTGGCCGAAGCCCTCTGCATGGTGCTGGTGGTGGCCAACTGGGCATTGCTGGTGCCCACTGTACGCAGCGAGGATGGCATCACCGGAAAGCTTGTGGGCAATGTCGTGGGAACGCTTGCTGCACTGATGCTGTTGGTGTGTGCCTACTTCCCCAAGCAAATCAACAAGACATACAAACTCACCACCCTGCGCCAGATGTGGCTGGCAGTGTGGTTCTGCCGAGTGATGGGCGTCGAGATGTGTGCGCTGTTCCTCTTGCTGACGGTGTTCAGCCATCTGGGCATCATCGAGCCCGACTGGCTTTTTGGTGGCGTGGTCGGCGTCACCACCTTCGCTTTCGGCTTTCTCTTCGAGAGGGCGAAAGCTCCTGGAACTGAAGATTGAAACCAAACAACAAAAGAATCAAAGTGGCAAATGATAAAATTCTTCAAACTGTTCAATAAATCAGCCGGCGACCGCTTCGGCGACAATATGCGCCTGGAGCGCACCTTGGAGGGCACCGTCATGGAAGTGGCCACGCTGTTCTTGGTCATCGGCCTCTGGACGGCAGCCGTCTATATGTTCCGCAACGCCCCGGAGACCATTCCCACCCACTTCGATGTCAACGGCGCCAGCAACAACGAGGGCAGCCGGCTGACGCTGTTGTTGCTGGCGGCGGTAGGAACCTTGGTGAGCGGGCTGATGCTCGCTGGAGCCTACGCGCCCAAGAAGATGGTCAACATGCCGGTGAAGGTCACCCACATGCGCCAGCTAGTCATCATGTCGCGCATGCTCCGCGTCATGGCCATCCTGATGGTGCTGCTGTTCATCAGCATCGTCTTCATGATTGGCTACCCCGAGGCTCCGCAGCCGCGAATCATCATGATGGTCATCGTTGGGCTTTTCATGGTAGTGCCCGTGGGGTTCACCATTGCAGCCAGAAACAAAAAATAAATGATTATCCGCAATCGTACTACCCAATACGTAGTTTTAGGGAAAATACTAAAAGAGACAGTTGGTTGAACGCTCTGCGTCTTTCAAAAACCAATAAAAACAAA
>DFFM01000028.1:12193-20751 GCA_002369515.1 Prevotella sp. UBA3776
CGTTATTCTTCCATCTATGTGGATGCTTTAAGCTACAGCGTATTTGGTGGAACGATTGCGGATAATCATAAAAAATAATTGGGAAAAACATCCGTGAGATGTCCCGATTTTGAAAAAATATCATTACATTTGCAGACGAAACGGGCGAGCGGCGGCCTCTTTGCCGGCGTCCCGCCAATCACTCGGGAACAATCTCAACAACAAAAACAAATACACAATGGGTTTAATAGGAGCAATTATCGTAGGCGCTATAGCCGGCTGGTTGGCTGGTAAGATTATGCGCGGAGGCGGCTTCGGCTTCCTCGTCAATCTGCTGCTCGGTTTGCTGGGCGGCATTGTGGGCGGATGGATCTTCCGTCAGTTGGGCATAGAATGGAGCAACGGCTGGATAGGCGAGACTGGCACAGCCGTGGTAGGAGCCGTAGTGGTGCTCTGGGTGGCTTCGCTCTTCAAGAAGAAGTAAGCCCGAATCCATATTCCATTTTAGGGATTTTCCTCTGCAGCAGTAGGGGAAAATCCTTTTTGTTTTGTCCTTTTTCATGTTACTTTGCAAACGGAAACTTAAAGAAACACATTGTTCAAAGTCCAAAAATCAATGATTAGAATAACCCCTAAAACCAACACCAACATGAAAAAGAACATCATTCTCATGGCACTGGCACTCATCGTGACCCTGCCCTCGTCGGCACAATACCGTCCCTACGGAGGTTACCGTCGGCCCTACGCCCGTCCGGCAGCTCCCGCCCGCAGATCCTACGGCGAGCCGTTTGTCTATTACGGATTCCGCGTTGGTGCCACCGGTTCCACCGTCAAGTCCGACGACCCCTATCTGGACGGAGGAACCATGAAGTCGGGCTTCAACGCCGGTCTGACGCTCGGCGTGATGCTGAGTCCCACTACGCCGCTCTTCTTCGAAACGGGCTTGCAATACACCGAAAAGGGCGGCAAGGGAACCTACAACGGCAACAAAACCACCTACCAGCTGAACTACATCGAGGTGCCTCTGGTGGTGAAGTATCAGTACAAGATTGACAATAACATTGCCATTACGCCTTTCCTCGGCGGCTACGTGGCCGGTGGCGTGGGCGGCAACATCAAGGACGTGAACAGCCGCTACGCCGAGAGTTCTTTCACCGACCGGAATTTCCGACGTTTCGACGGCGGTCTGCGCGTTGGCTGCGGACTCATGCTCGACATGTTCTATCTGGAGGCTGGCTACGATGCAGGACTGGCCAACATCAGCAACGACTCGTTCGACAGTTCGCACACGGGCTCCTTCTTTGCCAACGTGGGAGTCAATTTCTGAAAAAACTTTCGCGTCGGTGGCCGATAGTCTCTGAAAATTGCGTATTTTTGCATCCAGAAAACCTCTAAATCACCAAAAACATGGAACAACTACGCAACGAACAACTCACCATCGAGGTCTCCGAACACGGAGCCGAACTGCAAAGCGTCAAGGACGCTGAAGGCAAAGAATATCTCTGGCAGGCCGACCCGCACTTCTGGGGTCGGCACTCGCCCATTCTCTTCCCTCTGGTTTGCGGCGTGTGGAAAAACAAATACCGCACCGAGGGCAGCGAGTTTGAGCTGGGACGCCACGGATTTGCTCGCGACAGCGACTTCAAGCTCATCAAGAAAACGGCCGACCGCGTCACCTTCGCACTGGAAAGTTCTGAAGACACGCTCAAGGTTTATCCCTACCATTTCGTGCTCTCGGTGACCTACCGTCTGGAGGGCAACAAGATTCACGTCATCTGGCACGTTCACAACACTGACACGCGCGAGATTCATTTCCAGATTGGTGCCCATCCCGCCTTCAACCTGCCCGACGTCGGCGAGGGCGAACCCATGCACGGACAGCTGCTCTTCGACAACCCCGGCCCCCTGAAGCGCATTGTGGGCAACATAGAGGGGTGCATCACCCACGACCACACGGAAATCGCCACCAAGAACGGTGTGTGGAGCTTCACCGAAGAGGATTTCAAAGACGACTCGCTGCAGTTTGACAACTGTCAGCTGCACAAAATCAGCATTCTCGACCGTGCTTACAACCGTGTGGTGACCGTCAGTTTCAACATGCCCTGCGTGGCGGTGTGGAGTCCCTACGGCAAGAACGCGCCTTTCGTCTGCATCGAGCCATGGTTTGGAGTGAGCGACCACGTGGAGTACGACGGCCAGCTGAAAGACAAATATCTGATGAACCACCTGCATCCCGGCGCTTCGTTCATGAGCGAATATGTGATAGAGATCGGAGAGTAAGGACAGCGTCCGTCTCCATCCCATACAAAGAAGCGAGGAGCCGACAACGACCACGTGCGCAACGTGTCGTTGTCGGCTCCTCGATTCTTTGTGGGAGAACAGTCAGTGTGTAGAATCAATAGGCTATCTCTACCAGCCGCTCCTTGTTGGTGTAGGTGGCGTAGCCGGGGGCAACGGTCAGGCTGCCCTTGGCGTCGAGCGGATTGCTGTTGGCGCTGTAGCTGTAGATGCCGCCGCCGCTGATGCTGATGTCCATGTCCGACTTGATGCCCTTGGGCGAGGAGAGGCCCTTCGTGCCCAGGGTCACCACGTTGAGCTTGCCGCCCGTGAAGTAGAGGTTCATGTTGGCGTTCACGCCCTTGCCGCCGTCGCCCGACGACTTGATGCTGACCGTGCCCGCGCGCATGGTGAAGGTGCTGTCGCACTTGATGCCTGCGCAACTGGTGGTGTCGGCATCCTCCACGATGGCGTTGCCCGTGGTGATGATGGTGGTGCGTCCGCCGAGAATCTCCACGTGCTTGTCGCAGTTGAGGCCCTTGGCGCCATTGCCCCTCACCTCGATGTTCAGCACACCGCCACCGACAATCAGACCGTCCTTGGCCTTCACGCCGTTGTTGACGGTGCTGTTGACATACACCTTGCATCCGGGGCGGAAGCGGATGTAGTCGTCGCTGGCAATGCCGTTCTTGCAATGGGCAAGGACGATGAGTTTTCCTTTGCCGCTGAACACCATCTGGCCTTCACTGAAAAGTGTTCCGCGCTGGTCCTCGTTGCCTGTCGAAGTGTAGGTTGTGCCGTCGGTGAGTGTGTTCTCCGTTCCTTCGGCCAGCACCACATAGAGCGTTTTGTTGCCCTGGTTGTTGATGGCGGCTCCCGTGGGGTTGGCTATTTTCACACCGTTCAGTTCCAGTTTGTATTTGTTCTCGCTATATACCTTCAGCGAGCCGTCGTTGGTGGCGCCGCTCAGGGTGTAGGCCATGTCCTTCTGGGTGCTGGTGATGGTGACGTGCGCTCCACTCTTGTTCACCGTCAGGTTCTCCACGTCGCCCGTGACGGTGGCTTCCGTGCCGTCGAAGTGGATGTTGACCTGATGGCTGAACGTGCTGTTCTCCACGTAGTCGTTGTCGTCGGCCGAGAAAGTTTCCGCCGGTTCGTCGAGGTCGCTCTCGTCGATGGCGATGTCCATGGGCACGATGGTTTCCTCGGTTGTTTCGCCGGTGCCGCCCTTGTTTCCGTTGGTGTAGGCGCTGAAGTCGGTGTCGTCGCTCTGGCAGGCCGTTGTTGCGGCGGCCAGCGTCAGCGCCAGCAGGTATGTGAGATTCTTTTTCATGTGTTTCCTTTGCTCAATCATTTTTTTGTGGGGTGGGGTCTCATTTTTTTTTTCAATTCCACTTGCAGCCAAGTTTCAGAACTTCAGCTTGTAGCTCAGGCCCAGGATGTGGCGGTTGGCTTCGTTGTCATCGTCGTCGCTGCTCACGTTTTGGTAGCGGTAATAGAGTCCAATGACGTGCTTCTTCTTGATTTTCCAGTCGGCGCCAATCGTGTAGCGTGTTTTCTGCAACGACCATGCGTTGAACAGTTCCACGCTGGCGTAAGGGTCAATCTTGCAGTGGGGAATGTTGTACTCCACTTGCAGTCGGCTGCGCAGAACGCTTTTCCCCTTTCCGTTCACAACGGTCGGCTCCCACCATGAGTTGTCGAAATCCCAACGGTCGGTGGTGCGCTCGGGGCGCCAGGTGTATTGCCACCGCTCGCGCAAGGAGAAGCTCAGGTTGCCCCAGTCAATGCTTCCTGTGAGCGACAGGTTCAGCCTGTGGCGCGTTCCCCAATGTGAAGGCCGCCAGTTGTTGTATGAACCGTCCGTATTGTAGGTGATTTTCTCGGGGTCGTTGTCGTAGAGGAAGATGTAGCTCGCCGAGAGTTTCAGACCGCGCACAATCTTGTAGTCGGCGTTCACGCCCGCCGACCAGCGGTCGGCCGTCTTGCTGTTGTTGCGTGTGCGGAATTCGCCTTCGGCACCAATGGTGAATTGTTGGTTGATTTTCTTGTCGGCCGCCACCGAGTACCAAACGCCCATGTCGTCGCCCTGCGCCCAAACCGACAGTGTGGGCAAGGCCATTAACAATAGTGCGACGAGTCCTCTTTTTGTTCTTGTTGCTTTCATGCGCCTATCCCTCCTGTCCCGACAATTCGGTGATTTTCAGTTTCAGTTTGTTATCGACAGAGTTCGACCCGCTGATTTTCTTGTCTTCGTAAACCACTTTCAGGATGGCCATGTCGCGCATCAAATCCACTCCGCCCACTTCCACCTTGATGGCATTGATGCCAAGGCGCTGCTTCAGGTCGTCAAACAGTTCGTTCTTCCGTTCGGGCTTGGTCAGTTCCAGCCGGTCGTACTGAATCAGCTTGACGGGTTGCACCTTCAGGTGCCACTCGCAAATCCTGATGGCCAGCATGATGATGAGGTTGGTGGCCAGCAGCTCCACCAGCGTCACCGATTCGGCCAGTGCATTGACCACGGCCAGGGTGATGAGCACGAAGAGATAGGTCATTTCGCGCACGGGCATGGTGTCGGTGCGGTAGCGCATGATGCTGAAAATGCCGAAGAGTCCTATGCCGATGCCTATGCCCGTCTTGCCCTTCATGTCCTCGAGCACAAATATCATGAAGAACACAAGGAAGAAGATGGCCACGGAGATGAGCATGAACGTGAAGCAATACTCGCGCCGCTTGCTCTTGACGTAATACATGTGGCGGATGATGATCCAGTTGACCACTACCAGGATGAAGAAGCGCACCAGCATGTGGGCAAATCCTTCGGAGAATGAGAAATCTAAAAAGTCCATATTGTTCTTTTTTGTTGTTTTTGTTTCGAAGTGTCGAAGTCGCGATGTTTCGGTTTTCCGTTATGTCGCTGTTGTCATTGTCGTTGTCGTCCTCGTCGTCACGGTGTCATTATCGTTGTCGTCGTCACGGTGAGATCGTCATATTGTCCCTTCGGTCCTCAGCAGCTTGTTGATTTCTATGAGTTTCAGCTTGAAGCGGTTGACGCGCAGTCCCGGATGGGTGAGCGCCGAGCCCATGCAGTATTTGCTGAATCCGTGGGGCATGATGCGCAGTTGGCGCAACATGGCGAGCACCGGCGAAGGGCTGAGACCGTCGCGCTTGAGCTCGACCACTACCAGCGGCCCCATGTCGATGGTCTTGCCCGAGCGCAGATGGCTGAAGCAGAGGTTGGTGTCGATGGTAAGCCGTTCGGTGCGGGCCCTGTTCACCAAGGTCACCCTGTTGAAGCGGTTGGCCAGCGATGGCGTGAGGCTGTGGACGTCGTAGTGCAGATGCTGGTTCAGAAACAATTGCTTCGTGTTGTCGTCAAGGCTCATGTCTTCCACCGGCAGTCGTTTCTTTTTCGTGCGTCCGTGGTTGTTCTTCGTTTTCACCTCCATGAACTGCAGGTGCGAGTCAACGTATGTGCGGAAGCGCAGTTTCTGTCTTCCGGCATGTCCCACCTGGTGCATGTTGTACATGTCGAAGTCGTCGGTGTCGAAGTAGGTGGTTTCGTAGTGCATGCAGCGCGCCCCCTCCGTCTGCTGTACGAAATACTCGTCACGAGCCATGGCCAACAACTCGCGCAACCGCCCTTCGGTGGTTACGAATTTTGTGTCGATACGGTTCATCAGCCGTATGCCACTCATCTCTTCGAGTGTAATGGGTTGGTAGCTCGTAAGCAGGTTATCGTATGTCATAATTTTAGTTTTTTGTCTTTAGGGGTAGCAGTAGTTGGGGGAAAACTGTTGGCTTTGCGGCTACAAAGGTAATGAAAACACTGCGAATACAAAAAATAAAAAGAACCAACTGCTCTTTTTTTTCAACAAACAGGCGTTTTTTTGCGCAAACAAGTGCTTTCCAGCGATTGGTCAAACACTTTTTTCTGCAAAAAGACGCCTGTTTCTGTTTTTTTTACGCCCGTCAGTCCCTACTTCCCCAAAAACTTGGTGCTGAGATATTGGTTGAACGCATCTTTATACATGTCGCCAATGGGGATGTAGGTGTCGGCATCCATGATGATGCGGTTTTTGTTCACCTCCTGAATCTTCTTCAAGTTGACGATGTACGAGCGGTGTACACGCATGAACGCGTTCGAGGGCAGCCGTTCCTCCAGTTTCTTCATGGCCAAGAGCACGATGAGCGGTTTCGGCTGGTGCTCCAGATAGATGCGCAGATATTCGCTCATGCCCTCCACGTAGCGTATGTCGGCCACGTTGACGCGCACCACCTTGTATTCGGTTTTCAGGAACAGGGCGTCGTCCTCGTCAACGGCCGAAACCACGGCGGTGTTCATAAGGTCGTATTGTGCCTTCACCTTGTTGGCGGCGCGCTTGAAGTCGTCCAACCCAAAGGGTTTCAGCAGGTAGTCGGTGGCGTTCACGCGGAATCCCTCCACGGCATACTCGGCGTAGGCCGTGGTGAACACCACCAACGGTGGCGCTGCCAGCGAGCGCACGAACTCCATGCCGTTGAGGTCGGGCATGTTGATGTCAACGAAGATGGCGTCTATCTGCTCTTCGTTCAGGTAGGCGCGGGCCTCGAGTGCGCTTTGGCACTCGGCCACCAGTTCGAGAAACGGGATTTTTTCGATGTAGGAAGCCAGTTGCTGCAATGCCAGTGGCTCGTCGTCGATGGCTAGAACACGTATCATAGAGCTATGTTTTTTTTTGTTTTTGTTATTTTTGTTTCTGTTTCTTTCTCTGTTTCTTTTCTTTTTCCCGCCTGTTGTCTTAGGCTTGTTGCGATTGTTCCGCCAAGGGAAGCAGCGGAATGGAGAGCCTCACGTCATAGACCTTTGCCTCGTCGGTGATGTCGAGCGTGTAGTCGTCTTCGTAAATCAGTTGTAGCCGCTGGCGCACGTTGGCCAGCCCCACGCCGCCGTGGGTGTCGTCCGAGGCGTCAATCTTGCTGTTGCGGCAGACGAACTTCACGCGCTCGCCCTCGATGATCATCTGCACGTCGATGAACGATTCTTGGCGGTAGCTCACCCCGTGCTTGAAGGCGTTCTCCACGAAGGTGATGAAGAGCAGGGGCGGCACACACTTATCGGGCACTGCCGTGGGCATGTGTACCGAGATTTTCACATGGTCGGTGTAGCGTATTTTCATCAGCGTGATGTAGTTGTTCAGAAAGTCCATCTCGCGCTGCAGGGGCACCGTGGCCTTGGCTCCCTCGTAGAGCACGTAGCGCATGAGTTTCGAGAGCTCCAGAATGGTTTCCTTGGCCTTCTCGGGGTTGATGTCCACCAGGGCGTGGATGTTGTTGAGCGTGTTCATGAAGAAGTGCGGGTTGATTTGATACTTCAGATACTCCAGCTGCTGCTCCAGGTTCTTGCTGGCCAGTTCGTCCATCTTCTTGGCGTCACCGGCCGACTTGAAGTAGAGCTTCACACCCAGGTTCATGCCCAGCATGAGCACCAGCACCACCAGCAGCACCAGGTCGTGTTCGCCGAAGAACAGTGGTGGCCGATGAATGCCGGGAGCGGGGCCTTTCATCATTGGGCCTTCCACGCCCGGACCTTTCTTTCCCATGTCGAACGGTTTGCCTTGGGGTGGGGCGGCCATGTCGGTGGGCATGGGGGGACGGTGCGGGTCGTTCATTTCTGGGCGTTGGCCGGGCATGGGCGGGCGGTGGTGGTCGCTGGAGCAGTGGTAGAGTGCGAAGAGCGCCACCAGCGCCAGCACCAGAGCGAAGTAGAGCGGCTTGCGATGCTTATTGACGAGCAGCGGCGCCAACAGGAAGTTGTGGATGAGGAAAACCACGAAAAAGGCTCCCAGTGTGCGCCACACCACCATGATTTCCGTCCACGAGAAAGGGGCGTTCGCATCGTGCAGCGAGCGGACGTAAGATGAAAAGACGGGGATGAGAAGCAGCAGGCCCCACAGGACCAGGTAAACGAGGTTTTCTTTCAGATTGTTGCTTCTAGTCAGGGGTAAAAGTTTCTTCATAAGCTCAGGGGTAATTGTTTCTTCGATAGATCGGGGGGGGGGGTCTTCGATAGATCGGGGGAGATGTTTCTTCAATAGCTGGGGATGATTGTTTTTCAAAAGCTCAGGGGTAGTAATAATAATGGTTATAGTTACAGACCCCACCCCCAGCCCCTCCCCTTGAAGGGAGGGGAGACTCCGCACAGCTTTTCAATGAGATTCCGCGCAGTTCTTCAATGAGATTTTGCATAGTTTTTCAATGAGACTCCGCATGGTGTGTCAGTGAGGCTCCGCGCGGTCTCCCCTCCCTTCTTTAACTTTGCA
>DFFM01000012.1:0-46018 GCA_002369515.1 Prevotella sp. UBA3776
AACTTTTTGGAGTTCAAGGAGTTCATGGAGTGCAAGGAGTTGCAAGACAATAGCTTCGTGCCGTGTTTCCCCAAAAACAGAAGGACTCAGAGCAAAGACTAATGTCTTGAAACTCCTTGTAACTCCTTGCAACTCCTTGTTTACTTAACATGCGAAAGTTGAGTTATATAATTTCTGAAGACATGTAATGCTCGCCGAGTGACAGCCGCTGCATTTCCTAAAACGCTAACAGAAAAACCATGTCTGTATTATTCATGGAACAACATCATCTGGCATCATTCGACGCTGAACACTCGATTCTCCTCTGTTAGGAAAGTGTTGGGGAAGATGGCCCGGGCCTCGTTGAGGAGCACTTCCTCGCACTCATAGCGGGCGGAGTAATGGCCCAGCAGGAGTGTGCCCACCTCGGCATCGCGCGCCACGGTGGCGGCCTGGGCTGCAGTGCTGTGGTGGTAGAGTTGGGCACGGTCGGCGTGGCTGGTGTCGTAGGTACTCTCGTGGTAGAGCACGTTGACACCGCGCAGCAACCGGTGCAGCCTCGGCATGTAGCGTGTATCGCTGCAGAAGGCATAGGAGCGTGGCGCGTCAGGTGGCGTGGTAAGACGGCTGTTGGGCACCATGGTACCGTCGGCGAGCGTATAGTCGGCTCCGGCCTTGATGTTGTTGATTTGGCTGAGGGGGATGCGGTAGAAGTCAATCATGTCGCGGCGGATGTGGGGCAGCAGAGGCTTCTCGCGGAAGAGGAAGCCACAGCAGGGCACACGGTGCTCCAAAGGGATGGTTTCGACGGTAAGGCTTCGGTCGTCGTAGATGACGGCCTGACGAGTGGTGTCAATGGGGTGGAACAGCACGTCGTAGTCGAGTCCGTTGCAGAACATATCAAGCTGCGACTGCAGCATGGGGCCGAACTCGGGAGTGGCATAAATGTGCAGTGGAGCCGTTCGTCCTAGCATGCCGAAGGTGGAGACCATGCCGATAAGCCCGAAGCAGTGGTCGCCGTGCAGATGAGAAATGAAGACTGCTCCGATGCGGTTGAACCCCACATGAGAGCGGCGCAGCTGCATCTGTGTGCCTTCGCCGCAATCGATCATGAAGAGTTTCTCGCGCAGTTCCACTATCTGCGACGTAGGATTGTGTTTGGCTGTGGGCAGGGCGCTGCCGCAGCCGAGAATGTGTATTCTGAAGGGCTCCATGTCTGTTTTTTCTTTGAACTTTAAACTTTGAACATTGAACTTCAACCATTGTCCGTCAGTTCTGGCTCAAAGTTCAAAGTTTTCAGTTTTTCATGCGCTTGTAGGCGAAGATGCCCTTGGCGTTTTCCAGATAGAGTGAGTCGGCTCCGAGACTATAGACGCTGAAGGTGTCAGTGGAGAGCACCAGGTTGGCATTGCATATTTTCCACTCGGTGAGCGGCTTGGGCTCAGTAACGGTGGATACCACCACCCCACCCTCCTGAATCTCGAAATTCTTGTCGATGCTGCTCCACTTTCCCAGCAGGGTGGTCAAGTTGACGGCGTTGTCGGCGCGCCAGAAGCCGTCGGCATCCTTGTGCCCCACCACGGCCACTCGGTCGCCCACGTTCATGCCTCCCTTGATGGTGCCGGTGTCGTCCAGATTGACGGCATAGCTGATGGTGTCGCCGTCGGCGGTAACCAGCTCGAGCATGTGCATGGAGCATCCATCGCCACAGACGCCATAGACGGTGGTGTCGGGCACATTCTCGACAAGTGTTGAATCGACGATGGGAGCCACCACCTTTGGGGCGGCTTTCCGTTCGTTGCAGCCAGCCACGATGAGCATCATGGCGACCAAAAGGGTGAGTGAAAGACTAATTCTTCTCATATTGCTTTGCTTCATTCCATAATTTATCCATTTCTTCCAAGCTCATGTCTGTGAGCGGCTTACCAGCCTTGATGCTATGCTGCTCAATGTAGTTGAACCTACTGATGAACTTCTGGTTGGTGTGCTCCAGGGCGTTGTCGGGGTTGAGTTTGTAGAGCCGCGCGGCGTTGATGACGCTGAAGAGGAAGTCGCCCAGCTCGCGGGTGCTGTTTTCCTTGTCTTCCTTAGCCAGCTCGGCCTCCAGTTCGCTCAGCTCCTCATGCACTTTCTGCCACACATCCTCGCGCCGCTGCCAGTCGAACCCCACGTTGCGGGCTTTGTCCTGTATGCGGTATGCCTTGATGAGTGTGGGCAGCGAACGGGGGACGCCACTGAGCACACTCTTATTGCCGTCTTTCTCGCGCAGTTTGATTTGCTCCCAGTTCTGGAGCACCTGTTCGGAAGTCTTGGCTTGGGCAAACTCGCGTTGTTCCTCCTGCTGCTCTCCATAGGGCAGCGGCTTGGGTTCGGGCGCTCCCACCTGCGACGGATGGTAGATGTGGGGATGGCGGAAGATGAGTTTGTCGGCCTGCATGTTGCAGACGTCGGCCATGTCGAAATCGTCGGTCTCGCTGCCTATCTTGGCGTAGAAGAGCACGTGCATGAGCACGTCGCCCAGTTCCTTGCAGATGTTCTTCTTGTCGTGGTTCATCAGGGCGTCGCTCAGTTCGAAGGCCTCCTCGATGGTGTTGGGGCGCAGGCTCTCGAAGGTCTGCTTGCGGTCCCAGGGACATTTGGCGCGCAGTTGGTCGAGCACATCGAGCAATCGGCCAAAGGCTTGAAGTTTTTCTTCTCTTGTGTGCATTTTATAAAAGAATTATGGCGCAAAAGTACAATAATTTAATGGAAAATTCGTAATTTTGCAGCGTTTTTCTGCGCCCGAGGCGTTTTTTAGACGAAAATTCAAGAAACAATATATTTTTTCAAATGGAATTAGCAAGTAAATACGATCCGCAGACTGTGGAATCGAAATGGTATCAGTATTGGCTTGACAACAAGCTCTTCGCAAGTAAACCTGATGGACGTGAGCCCTACACCATCGTCATCCCGCCGCCCAATGTCACCGGTGTGCTCCACATGGGACACATGCTCAACAACACCATCCAGGACATTCTGGTGCGCCGCGCCCGCATGGAAGGCAAGAATGCCTGCTGGGTGCCGGGCACGGACCACGCCTCCATAGCCACCGAAGCCAAGGTGGTGAAGAAACTGGCCGAGCAAGGCATCAAGAAAAGCGACCTCACCCGCGAGCAGTTCCTGGAGCACGCATGGGACTGGACTCACGAGCACGGCGGCATCATCCTGAAGCAGCTCAGAAGGCTTGGAGCCAGCTGCGACTGGGACCGCACGGCCTTCACCATGGACGAGAAACGCTCGGAGAGCGTCATCAAGGTTTTCGTTGACCTCTACAACAAGGGACTCATCTATCGTGGGCTGCGCATGGTCAACTGGGATCCCAAAGCACAGACAGCGTTGAGCAACGAAGAGGTGATCTACCGCGAGGAGAAAAGCCACTTGTTCCACCTGAAATACTACGTGGCCGAACTCGACCAACTGCCCGACGAGGAACAGCTCAGAGAGCAAGGCAACATCATCCACAAGGACCAACGGGGATACTACGCCGTGGTGGCCACCACCCGCCCGGAAACCATCATGGGCGACACCGCCATGTGCATCAACCCCAAAGACCCCAAAAACCAGTGGCTCAAGGGCCGCAAGGTCATCGTGCCGCTGGTGGGACGCGTCATCAAGGTCATTGAGGACCGCTACGTCGATATAGAGTTCGGAACGGGATGTCTGAAGGTGACACCCGCCCACGACACCAACGACTATATGCTCGGCAAGACGCACAATCTGGAAACCATCGACATCTTCAACGCAGACGGAACCATCTCGGAGCAGAGCCCCCTCTACGTGGGCATGGACCGCGAGGACTGCCGCCGCCAGATTGCCAAGGACCTGCAACAGGCTGGGCTCATGGAGCGCGTGGAAGACTACGACAACAAGGTGGGATACTCCGAGCGCAACGCCGACACTGCCGTTGAGCCCCGACTCTGCATGCAGTGGTTTCTGCGAATGCAGCACTTTGCCGACATCGCTCTGCCGCCCGTGATGAACGACGAGCTGAAATTCTATCCCGCCAAATACAAGACCACCTACCAGAACTGGCTCACCAACATCCAAGACTGGTGCATCAGCCGGCAGCTCTGGTGGGGCCACCGCATCCCTGCCTACTACGTGGCCGCCGAAAAACTCTCGACAAAGAGCGAGCAGTACGCCTACAACGAGGACGGCGAACTCATCGTGGTGGCCGAAACGGCTGAGAAAGCGCTCGAGAAGGCTCGCCAGATGAGCGGCAACGACGCTTTGCAGGCGGAAGACCTCAGGCAGGACGAGGATGCCCTCGACACATGGTTCTCCAGCTGGCTGTGGCCAGTGAGCCTCTTCGACGGCATCAACAACCCCGACAACGAGGAAATCAACTACTACTATCCCACGGCCGACCTGGTGACTGGCCCCGACATCATCTTCTTCTGGGTGGCCCGCATGATCATGGCTGGATATGAATACCGCAAGGACATGCCCTTCCGCAACGTCTATTTCACGGGCATCGTGCGCGACAAGCTGGGACGCAAGATGTCGAAGTCGCTCGGCAATTCGCCCGACCCCATAGAGCTCATCGAGAAGTTTGGGGCCGACGGTGTGCGCATGGGCATGATGCTCTCGGCCCCGGCCGGCAACGACATCCTTTTCGACGAGGCCCTCTGCGAACAGGGTCGCAACTTCAACAACAAGATATGGAACGCGTTCAGGCTGGTGAAAGGCTGGCAAGTGGCCGACACCGAGCAGGCCGAGGCCGCCAAAACCGCCACGGCATGGTTTGAGGCCAAACTCAAACAAACCAACGCCGAGCTGGACGACCTCTTCAAGAAATACCGATTGAGCGAGGCCCTCATGGCCGTCTATAAGCTGTTCTGGGACGAGTTCTCCAGCTGGTATCTGGAAATGGTGAAGCCAGCATACATCAACGGACAGGCACAGCCCATCGACCGCCAGACCTACGATGCCACGCTGCGTTTCTTCGACGCGCTGCTGAAGATGCTCCATCCCTTCATGCCGTTCATCACCGAAGAACTGTGGCAGGCGCTCTACGACCGCAAGCCGGGCGAAAGCATCATGCGCGAGAAAATCGACATTGACGCTCCCACTGAGGCCGACGACCAGTTGACCCAGGCCATCGAGCAGGTGAAGCTGATTGTGAGCGGAGTGAGAATGGTGCGCAACCAGAAGAACATCGCACCCAAGGAGGCACTCGAACTGCAGGTGGTGGGCCAAAACCACTACGAATGCTTCAACGCCGCCATCACCAAGATGGCCAACCTGAAAGCCATCAACGTGGTCAGCGACAAAGGTGCCGACGCCAGCGCATTCATGGTGGGCACCGACGAATTTGCCGTGCCACTGGGCGATCTTATCGACGTAGCAGCCGAAATAGAGAAGCAGGAGGCGCAACTGAAACATCTGGAAGGTTTCCTCATGGGAGTGATGAAGAAACTTTCTAACGAAAAGTTCGTGGCCCACGCCCCTGAAGCCGTGGTGGCCCTCGAACGGAAGAAGCAGAGCGACTCGGAAGAGAAGATTGCCGCTCTGAAGGAATCAATAGCCGAACTGAAAAAGAAACTATGAACAAAGTGAAGTCTGCAATGGGCGCGCACAGGTGTGCGCCCATGCTTTTATATCTGTTGCTGGCCAGCCTGCTGTTTACGGCCTGCCACGACGACGCCGAGGACATTGAAAACATGACCAAGCAAACGGTGTTCGTCTATATGCCATGGACGGGCTCGCAGAGCAATTCCGGACTGCTCACTGCCCTGAAAGCCAACCTGGATAGCATAGAATCGGCCATCCGATCAACCAACGGACTGGGCGACACGCGTGCACTGGTGTTCCTCAGCGAAACAGCCACGTCGTCAACGCTCTTCGAGTTCACCTACGACGACAAGCAACGCACCATTTCGCGCAACACGCTCAAGACCTACTCGGGTGCCGACTACATTCAACTCGAAGGGCTGAAAGCCATCCTCGAGGACGTCAAGTCGATGGCACCGGCCAACAACTATGCCATGATAGTGGGAGGACACGGAACGGGATGGACTTTCAAGGACAGTTGGGAGAAATACCCCTACTATGCCCCACAGGCTTTTTTCTTCGACGACGACGCGGACAACATGGCCACCACCCGAGCCTACCAAAGCAACGGCAACGACCCCGAGACACGATTCTTCGGAAGCGTTTCGGATCTCAAAAGCTACAGCACAGACGTCCCCACCTTGGCCAAAGCCATCGAAGACGCTGGAATGAAAATGCAATTCATCATGTTCGACGACTGCTACATGAGCAACGTCGAGGTGGCCTACGAACTGCGCAACGTCACAAACTTCCTCATTGCCTCCACCTGTGAGGTGATGAAGGTGGGATTCCCCTATCAGACCATGTGGGCCAGCCTGGCCAGATGGCAGCCGCAGTATTCAGCGGCCGTCTCGGCGTTCAAGAGCTTTTACCAGAATTACCAATACCCCTATGGCACCGTCGCGGCCATCGACTGCAGAAAAATGGAGGAGTTGGCTGCCGTCATGAAGCTCATCAACGAAAAATACTCCTTCGACGAGACAAAGCTCGAAGAACTGCAGGTGCTCGACGGATTCAACACCCACATTTTCTACGACTTTGGAGACTATGTGAATCATCTGTGTACAGAGAAGGCTCTGGCCAACCGCATGGAGTCGGCATTGAACAGCGTGGTGGTGAGCAAAGCCAACACCGACGAGTTCTACACCTATCTCTATCAGTCGCCCTACACCGTGAAACTGAACACCTTCTCGGGCATCGCCATTTCAGACCCCAGCCAAAACAGTGTGGTGAAGAAAAGCATCGACCGCACGGCATGGTACAAAGCCACACACTAAGCGAGTTAGGAGTTAAGAGTTAGGAGTTAGGAGTTAGGAATTGGGAACAAAAAAAGGAGTTAAGAAAACTCCTAACTCCTAATTCCTAACTCCTAACTCTTTTAAGCTTCCAACCTTTTTAGAAAGAATAGTTGAAGCCTAGCGACAGATACTCCATGAACTGCCAATATCCGTGGTCGCCGTCGCGCAGCACACCGTCGTCGAAGCGCGGATAGATGAAAAGGTTCGACGAGATGTACTTGTTGAACTTGAAGGTGAAAGTGTTCTCCCACTCCCACTCCACACGTTTGTAGGATGAGAATCCGTACATGCGCGTTTTCCAGTTGATATTGTCGGAAATCTTCCACTCCAGATCGACCGTAAACTGCGAACCTATCTCGTGCAGCGTGTGCTCGCCCTCCTTCAGACTGTTGCGCGTAGCCAACGCCGAGCGACCCACATAGATGAAATTGTAAGAAAGCGGAGCCAAGTGGATGCTACCCGTGAGTTTCTTGTTCAGAGCTTTCACGGCGTAGTCCATACCGAGAGAGACGTTCAGTTTGAAAGGTGACATGAAGTCTGAATAGACAAACAAGTCGTTGCTCTTGTAGCCGCGCACAAACTGCGACTGAGCCACCACCTGCAGCGTATAGTACCACTTCTTGGTGGCCTGCAGGCCCAGTTTGCTCGTCAAACGCAACAGGTCCTCCGTGCTCTTGAACTCGTGCAGGCTGTCGCTCTTGCTCGTCATGAAGCCGAGTTTCATCTCCAGTTTGTTCTCCCACTTCAGTTTCTGTTTGTTGTTGTAGTTGGCTTCCATGGCCAGACTACCCACCATCGAGTAGTTGCTCTCGCCGCCCTTGTACCAGTTGCCGCTGACGTAGTTCTGCAGAAACTGCAGGTAGTAGTCGCCCTTGACAGTCCAAAACTTGGGTTTTTTTACATCCACCTCGACGGGCACCGAATCAGCTATCAGCGGTTCAGGGGCGATGCGCTCCACCAAATCCACCGAACTCTTGATGGTCTGACCAGCATCCTCACGGATGGAGCCAGCCTGCTGCAGACGATTCTGGCTGTTCACCACCAAGTCGGGACGGTTCATATACACGCGCAGCAGAGCATTGTCAATCTCGTCCACTACGGCATCCTTGCCAGAGAGGTTGCCGTCCAGGCGCAGCAGTTTGTTGGCTGCAGAATGATAGAACGTGGTGGGAGCAAAAAGACGGTAGAACCTGGCATCGGAGGCTGGTGCCTGTCCTATTCGCATGTTCACTTGCCGAACGGAGTCCAGCTTTTGCTTGTAAAGGGCCAGCGAGTCTGCATAGTCGGCAGTCGCATGGGCAAACGAACTGCTCAGCACAACAGCTGAGAGGAAAAGATAACGCAATTTCATTATTTTTTTCTTTTTGGTTACACTTCAATGCTGACAATAATATTTCTGAATCGTTTTCGAAAGCAGCTTTTGGTGCAAAGATAAAGATTTTTTTTGAATACACAAACTTTTTTAAGCAATTATTCAGCCACAAAGGTTTTCGAGGTTGGTTTGGGCGGAAAATCGCGGAAAATCTTTTCTCTGTATAAGAAAATAAATCTGCTTTTCGTCCTTAAAGTCGTTTTTTTGCAGTACCTTTGCACCTTGTATTCATATAAAATGCAGGTTCTGTAAAAAAAGACCAAAAATCAAAATCCAACCAACAAATAAGAAATGGATAAAAACACCATTACCGGTTTCGTGTTGATTGCCCTGGTGCTGATAGGCTTCAGCTGGTGGCAACAACCCTCGGCAGAGCAGATTGCCGAACAACGTAAACAAGACTCCATCGCACTGGCTGCAAAACAAAAGGCCGAGCAAGACCTCAAGGCTGCCGAGGCTACCAAGGCGGCTGAGGCCAAGGCGGCGCACGAAGACTCGACTGCAGCCTTCTTCGCCGCCCTGAACGGCACGGCCACCAACGTCGTACTGAAGAACGAGAAGGTGGAACTGACGCTCTCCACCAAGGGCGGCATCGTGAAGAAGGCCGTGCTGAAGGACTTCAAAAACCATGAGGGAAAGACCGAACTGACCCTCTTCGACGAGCAGGATCAGACGCTTAAATACATGCTGGCTGCCAAGGAAACCAACATCGTCACCACCGACTTGTTCTTCACCCCGTCCAACAAGACCGACTCGACCGTCACCATGACCGCCGATGCCGGCAACGGCAGACAGCTGGTGATGGACTACCGGTTGGGGCCCGACTACATGCTGCACATGCAGATGAAGGCCGTGGGCATGGCGGGCATGTTTGCACCCAACTATACGCAGATGGACATCGAGTGGGCCGACAAAGCACACCAGCAGGAGCGCGGCTTCAACTTCGAGAACCAGCGCTCGTCGCTCACCTACCATTTCTCCGATGGCGGCACCGACTACCTGAACGAGCAGAAAGAGGCTGTTGACAAGGTCGTGGAAGAATCCATCGACTGGGTGGCCTTCAAGAACCAGTACTTCTCGGCGGTGATGATAGCCAAGGACAACTTCGCAGAGAACTCACTCATGACCAGCTTGCCGCAAAAGAAAGAAACCCACTACCTGAAGCAATATGGGGCAAAGCTCAAGACGGCCTTCGACCCCACGGGCCAAAAACCTTCAGAATTTGAGTTCTACTACGGCCCCAACGACTTCCGCCTGTTGCAAAAGGTGGAGAAGCAGAGCAACTTCGGAAAGGACCTGCAGATGGAGCGTTTGGTTTATCTGGGATGGCCGCTCATACGCATCATCAACCGATGGTTCACCATCTATGTGTTCGACTGGCTCACCAAGTTCGGGCTCAACATGGGTATTGTGCTCATTCTCATCACTCTGCTGCTCAAGGCCCTCACCTACCCGCTGGTGAAGAAAAGCTACATGAGCTCGGCCAAGATGCGTGTGCTGAAGCCGAAACTCGACGAAGCCACCAAGCAGTACGACAAGCCTGAAGACCAGATGCAGAAGCAGCAGGCCATGATGCAGATGTACTCGCAGTATGGTGTGAGCCCGCTGGGCGGCTGTCTGCCCATGCTCATTCAGGCGCCCATCTGGATTGCCATGTTCAACTACGTGCCAAACGCCATCCAGCTGCGTGGGGAGAGCTTCCTCTGGATGAAGGACCTCTCCACCTACGACCCCATCATTCAGTGGTCGAAAGACATCTGGCTCATCGGCGACCATCTTTCGCTAACGTGTATCCTGTTCTGTGTGGCCAATGTGCTCTATTCGTGGATGACCATGCGCCAGCAGAAAGACCAGATGGTGGGACAGCAAGCTGACCAGCTGAAGATGATGCAGTGGATGATGTACCTCATGCCTGTGATGTTCTTCTTCATGTTCAACGAGTATTCCAGCGGTCTGAACTTCTATTATTTCATTTCGCTCTTCTTCTCTGCCGCCATCATGTGGACCCTGCGCAAAACCACCAACGACGAGAAACTGCTTGCCATCTTGGAAGCCAAATATCAGGAAAACAAGAAGAACCCCAAGAAAACTGGCGGACTGGCCGCACGTTTGGAAGCCATGCAGAAACAGGCTGCCGAACTGGAAAAGCAACGCCAGAACGGGTATAAGAAATAATGAAACAAGAAACAGACCATGCAGAAAATAGGTTTCGACAACGATAAATATCTGAAGATCCAGTCAGAACACATACGCGAGCGCATCGCACAGTTCGACGGCAAGCTCTATTTGGAGCTGGGAGGAAAACTCTTCGACGACCATCACGCCTCTCGTGTGCTGCCGGGGTTCAAGCCCGACTCGAAGCTGCGCATGCTTGCCCAACTGCGCGACTCGATAGAAATAGTCATCGTGGTTTCGGCCGACGACATCGAGAAGAACAAGGTACGCGCCGACTTGGGAATCACCTACGACGAGGATGTGCTGCGACTGCGCGACGAGTTCATGAGCCGCAACTTCATGGTGGGCAGCGTGGTCATCACCCATTACAATGGACAGCATGCCGCCGACCAGTTCCACCACCGATTGGAGCGCATGGGCATACGCTCCTACTTCCACTACCCCATCGACGGCTATCCACACAACGTGGAGCTGATTGCCTCTGACGAAGGTTTCGGCAAAAACGACTACGTGGAGACTTCGCGCGAACTGGTCATCGTCACCGCGCCGGGGCCTGGCAGCGGAAAGATGGCAACCTGCCTGTCGCAACTCTACAACGAGAACAAACGCGGCATCCGTGCCGGATATGCCAAATTCGAGACGTTCCCCGTGTGGAACCTCCCCCTGAAGCATCCCGTCAACATCGCCTACGAGGCGGCCACCGCCGACCTCAACGACGTGAACATGATAGACCCCTTCCATCTGGAAGCCTACGGCAAGACGGCCATCAACTACAACCGCGACATCGAGATTTTCCCGGTGCTCAACGCACTCTTCGAAGGCATCTATGGCGAGAATCCCTACAAGTCGCCCACCGACATGGGAGTAAACATGGTGGGGTTCTGCATCAGCGACGACGAGGTGTGTTGCGACGCCTCGCGCAACGAAATCATCCGACGCTTCTACGATGCCACCAACAAGATGGCCGACGGAGCCGACAACGAAAGCGAGGTGAGCAAAATCAGAATGCTCTTCAACCAAGCAAAGATATCCACAGCATTTCGCCGCGTAACCACGGCCGCCTACGAGAAGAAGATTGAGAGCGGCCACACTGCCGCTGCGGTGGAACTGGCCGACGGAACCATCATCACCGCCAAGTCGAGCCCCCTGCTGGGATGCAGTGCTGCACTGTTGCTCAACGCCACCAAACATTTGGCTGGCATCGACCACGAAGCAAAGCTCATTCCGCAAAGCATGATTGAGCCCATACAGAAAACCAAAATTGAATATCTCGGCGGACGCAACCCTCGCCTGCACACTGACGAAGTGCTTGTGGCCTTGTCTGTGCTCTCGCAGCACGACGAAAACTGCCGCAGAGCACTGGAGCAGCTGCCCCAATTGCGCGACTGCCAGGTACACAGCACGGTGATGCTCAGCGAGGTTGACCACAAGATTTTCAAGAAATTGGGCTGCGGCCTGACGTGCGACCCCGTGAGAAAGAAATAGAGACAGACACGAACAAACCCAGAGAACCTTTATTAATAATTATGAGAAAAGCAGCCTTTCTTTTTGCCGCAGTCATGCTACTGCTGACCGCCGGCAACATTCAAGCTCAGGAAACCATGAAAATTGGAAAGCAGAACATCAAGCTCAGCAGCAGACTGATGACACCCGAAGCCCTCTGGGCCATGGGGCGTATAGGCGGCTACGAGGCATCGCCCGACGGACGGCGCATCGTCTATCAGGTGGGCTACTACAGCGTCAAGGAGAACAAGAGCCACCACGTGCTCTACATGATGAATGCTGACGGATCCGGCCAGAAGTTGCTCACCCAAAGCGCAAAAAACGAAACCGACGCCACATGGATTGACAACAACCGAATAGCCTTCAACACCGGCGGCGAGATATGGGTGATGAACGCCGACGGCACCAACCGCCAACAAGCCACCAGCACCGAGGGTAACGTCGAGGGATTCAAGTTCTCGCCCGACAGGCAGAAAGTCGTCATCCTGAAGTCCATCCCATTCCACGACATCATCAAGGAAAATCCTGCCGACCTGCCAAAAGCTACAGGACGACTCGTCACCGACCTGATGTATCGCCACTGGGACCACTACGTGGAGAGCATTCAGCACCCCTTCGTGGCCGACGTTGATTTCGGTGACGACCATGTGACAGTAGCCAAGGAGATGAAAGACATTTTGGAAGGCGAACCCTACGAGTGTCCCATGGAGCCGTTTGGCGGTATCGAGCAGATAGACTGGAGCCGCGACTCCAAGTGCATAGCCTACACATGCCGTAAGCAGACGGGGCTGATGTACTCCATTTCCACTGACTCCGACATCTACCTATATAATATAGGTTCGCGCGAGACAAAGAACCTCTGCAAGCCCGCCGACTACAAGGCACCAGAAGTGGACCCCACCAAAACACTGAAGCACCAGAGCGTGAACAGCCCCGAGAACCTGAAGAACAATCCCGGCTACGACCAGAACCCCAAGTTCTCGCCCGACGGAAAATACGTGGCATGGCTCTCCATGGCTCGCGACGGATACGAGAGCGACCGCCAGCGGCTGTGCTGCTACAACCTGCAGACTGGCGAAAAACGCTATCTCACCGAGTCGTTCGACTCTAACGTCGATGACTTCTGCTGGAGCGACTCAAAGGATGCCATCATCTACTTCATCGGAGTATGGCATGCCACCGAGAACCTCTACTCCATCAACTGGAAAGGCGAGGTGAAACAGCTCACAACCGACTGGGCCGATTTCGGCTCGCTGCAGATGATGAACAACGGCAAGCAGATTTTGGCCGAACGCCACAGCTACACCGCCAGTGCCGACCTCTACGTCGTCACGCCCAATTCGAAGAAACCCAGTGGCACCAAGATTCAGCAAATAACAGCCGAGAACAAGCACATTTTCGACCAGCTGGCCAAACCCACCGTACAGCAACGCTGGGTGGGCACCACCGACGGCCAGAAGATGCTCTACTGGGTCATCCTGCCTCCCGACTTCGACGAAACGAAGAAATACCCCACCCTCCTCTTCTGTGAGGGCGGTCCGCAAAGTCCCGTCAGCCAATTCTGGAGCTACCGCTGGAACTTCATGATCATGGCCTCGCAGGGATACGTCATCATTGCCCCCAACCGCCACGGCTTGCCTGGATTTGGTTCGGAGTGGTGCGAAGAAATCAGCGGCGACTGGACCGGCCAGTGCATGAACGACTATCTCTCCGCCATCGACGATGCAGCCCAGAACCTACCCTTCGTGGACAAAGACCGCATGGGAGCTGTAGGAGCCTCGTTTGGCGGCTTCTCGGTGTATTACCTGGCGGGCCACCACGACAAGCGTTTCAAGTGCTTCATCGCCCACGACGGAGCCTTCAATCTGGAAGCCATGTACACCGAAACCGAGGAGAACTGGTTCTCCAACTGGGAGTACGACGACGCCTACTGGAACAAGGACCGCACGGCCAACGCCGACAAAACCTACAAGAATTCTCCCCATCTGTTTGTTGACAAGTGGGACACTCCCATCCTGTGCATCCATGGTGAGAAAGACTACCGCATAAATTACACCCAGGGCATGAGTGCCTTCAACGCAGCCCGCATGCGGGGCATCGAGGCCCAGTTGCTCATATTCCCCGACGAGAACCACTGGGTGCTCAAACCACAGAACGGTGTGCTCTGGCAGCGCACCTACTTCAATTGGCTCGACCGCTGGCTGAAAAAATAGCAGCCCCATAAGCCCTATTAGACCCATTAGACCCATCAGACCCATAAAAAAAAACAAAAAAAATAATGACACAACAAGTAGAAAAAACGCTGCGCGACAGCGCAGCCATGCGCTGGACAGCCCTGCTGCTGCTGGCACTTGCCATGTTCTGTTCATACATTTTCATGGACATTCTATCCCCCATCAAGGACCTCATGCTCAGTGAGCGCGGATGGGATTCAACGGCCTTCGGAACCATGCAAGGCTCCGAAGTGTTCCTCAATGTGTTCGTGTTCTTCCTGATCTTCGCCGGCATCATTCTCGACAAGATGGGAGTGCGATTCACCGCCGTGCTCTCTGGTGCCGTCATGCTCGTGGGAGCCTGCCTGAAATGGTATGCAGTGAGCGACGCTTTCATTGGCAGCGGCTTGGAGACATGGTTCACCAACAATCTGAACTACATTCCCGGCTTCGACGAACTGGGCGTGAGTCCCTTCTACGAGGGCATGCCCGCCTCAGCCAAGTTTGCTGCCTGCGGATTCATGATTTTCGGATGTGGCTGCGAAATGGCCGGCATCACCGTGAGCCGCGGTATTGTGAAGTGGTTTAAGGGCCGCGAAATGGCTTTGGCCATGGGTTCCGAGATGGCACTCGCCCGTCTGGGTGTAGCCACATGCATGATTTTCTCGCCCTTCTTTGCCCGCCTAGGCGGCGAGGTGAGCGTTTCGCGCTCGGTGGCCTTCGGCGTGGTACTCATGTGCATCGCCCTCATCATGACCATCGTCTATTTCTTCATGGACAAGAAACTCGACGCCCAGACAGGCGAGGCAGAAGAGAAAGACGACCCATTCAAGATATCCGACATCGGCAAGATTCTCTCCGACAGCGGCTTCTGGATTGTGGCACTGCTGTGTGTGCTCTATTACTCGGCCATTTTCCCCTTCCAGAAATATGCAGTCAACATGCTTCAATGCAACCTGACGCTCACCCCGCCCGCCTCCGACTCGTTCTGGGCCAGTTCGAGCGTCACCATTGTTCAGTACATCATCATGTTGGTGGTGGCAGCCGCAGGTTTTGCCAGCAATTTCCAAAAGCAGAAGGGCTTGAAGTACGGATTGCTCTGCGTATCCGTCGTGTCGCTCGTCACCTATTGCTACATGGGCTACATGCGCCAGTCGGCCGAGTCGATCTTTGCTGTGTTCCCCTTGCTGGCCGTGCTCATCACCCCCATTCTTGGCAGCTTCGTTGACCACAAGGGAAAGGCTGCTTCCATGCTCGTGCTGGGTTCGCTGTTGCTCATAGCCTGCCACCTGACGTTTGCCTTCATACTGCCCGCATTCAAGGGCAACACTGTCGGTGGTGTGGCCATAGCCTACATCACCATTCTGGTGCTTGGCTCCAGTTTCTCGCTCGTTCCCGCCTCGCTGTGGCCCAGTGTTCCCAAGCTGGTCGATGCAAAAGTCATCGGCTCAGCCTATGCGCTGATATTCTGGATTCAAAACATCGGTCTCTGGCTCTTCCCCCTGCTCATCGGCAAGGTGCTCGACAAGACCAACCCCGGTGTTACCGACCCCACGCAGTACAACTACACGGCACCACTCGTCATGTTGGCCTGTCTTGGCGTTGCTGCCCTGGTGCTCGGACTGGTGCTCAAGGTTGTTGACCGCAAGAAAGGCCTTGGCTTGGAGGAGCCCAACATCAAAGAGTAACATGTGACACAACATTCCAACACCCCCGTTGGAAAGCCGTCGCATCTGCGGCTAAGCATATTCACGCCCGTGGTTTCATACAACCACGAGCGTGTTTTTTTTGACAATACGGCTGAGGCGAACTTGAGTTGCAACTTGAGTTGAAGCTTCGCAGAAAGGTTTTACACCTCACATTTGGCCATTTCAGAAATTCTTCCTATCTTTGCAGCTTGAAAACTAGCGGTTTGGGCCGTTTGCAGGCTCGGCTGCATAAGAAGTGCAAGAGTTTGCAAAAAGCACATGCTGCCAGTCGCTCAGACAGCCGTTCCGGCAGCAGAAATCTAGACTGAAAATTTGAGAAGAAGAAAGACAATGAAACCAACAGCCATCATGCTTCTGCACTGCCCCGACCAACAGGGCATCATCTCGGAAGTAACCAAGTTCATCACCGACAATCAGGGCAACATCGTCTATCTGGACCAGTATGTTGACCGCCAGGACGGCATGTTCTTCATGCGCATAGAGTGGGAGCTGGAGACTTTTCTCATTCCGCGCGACAAAATCAGAGAATACGTAGAAACGCTTTATGCACAGCGTTACAACATGACGTTCAACCTCTATTTCAACGATGAGCGCCCCCGCATGGCCATCTTTGTGAGCAAAATGAGCCATTGCCTGTACGACCTGCTGGCGCGCTGGAAGGCGGGCGAATTCGATGTTGACATTCCCTGCATCATCAGCAACCACGAGGATCTGCGCTACGTGGCCTTGATGTTCGGCATCCCCTACTACGTGTGGAGCATCGACAAGGACCACTCGAACAAGGCCGAGGTGGAGGAGGCAGAAATGAAGCTGCTCGAAGAGAAACAAGTAACGTTCATCGTGTTGGCACGCTACATGCAAATCATCAGCGACGAGATGATAGCCCGCTATCCGCACCACATCATCAACATCCACCACTCGTTCTTGCCCGCCTTCGTCGGCGCCAAGCCCTACCATCAGGCCTGGGAGCGAGGCGTGAAAATCGTGGGTGCCACAAGCCACTACGTAACGGCAGAACTCGACGCGGGCCCCATCATCGAACAGGATGTGGTACGCATTACCCATAAGGACACGCCCGAGAGCCTGGTGCTGAAGGGCAAGGATCTGGAGAAGATTGTGCTGTCGCATGCCGTATCCAAGCATATCCAGCGCAAAATCCTCACCTATAAGAACAAAACCATCATCTTCAGTTAGGAGAGCTAGAGAGCTAGGAGTTAGGAGTTAGGAGTTAGGAGTTAGGAGTTAGAAGTTAGGAGTTAGGAGTTAGAAACCGATTCTTCATTCTTCTTTTTAAAAAAACGACATGGACGTAGCAATTGTAAAATATAATGCCGGCAACATCTACTCGGTGGTCAATGCCCTGCGGCGCATGGGCATAGAGCCGAGTCTGACTGATGTGCCCGAGGAGCTGACGAAGGCCGACCGTGTGCTGTTTCCAGGCCAAGGTGAAGCCCGCAGCGCCATGGACTACCTTGTGAGCCACGGGCTGGACCGCGTCATCCGCGACCTGCGCCAGCCAGTGCTCGGCATCTGTGTGGGCCAGCAACTGTTGTGCCACCACAGCGAGGAGGGCGACACTAGGTGCATCGGCATCTTCGACGCTGAAGTGAAACGGTTCAAACCTTCCCGTCATGAGGACAAGGTGCCCGCCATGGGATGGAACCAACTCTACGACCTCCGCTCACCGCTGTTCCGTGGCCTGGATGGCCAAGACGAGCCACCCTACGTCTATTTTGTACACAGCTACTACGTGCCACTTTGTGCCGAAACCATCGCCACAGCCGACTACGTTCAGCCCTATTCTGCCGCCCTTCACAAGGACAATTTCTACACCTGCCAGTTCCACCCCGAGAAATCGGGCAAAGTGGGCGCACAAATCATCAGAAATTTCTTGGAACTATGATAGAACTCATCCCTGCCATCGACCTCATAGAAGGCAAATGCGTAAGACTGACCAAAGGCGACTACAACCAGAAAACGGTCTATAACGACGACCCCGTTGAGGTGGCCCGCCAATTTGAGCAAATGGGCTTCAACCGCCTGCACGTTGTCGATTTGGACGGTGCCAAGTCTCGCCACATCGTGAACGACCATGTGTTGCGCGCCATCACCGAACAAACCCGACTGGTGGTTGACTTCGGCGGCGGCATCAAGACCCAGGCCGACATTGAGAAAGCGTTCAGCGCCGGAGCAGCCATGGTGACCGTGGGAAGCATTGCCGTCACCCAACCACAACTCTTTGGCGACTGGCTCAGCCGTTATGGAGCCGACAGGATGATACTGGGAGCTGACGTGCGCAATGGCATGATCAGCATCAATGGATGGAAAGAGGACTCAACACAAGAACTGCTTCCTTTCCTCAAACACTACGTGGAACAGGGCGTGAAGAATGTGCTTTGTACAGAAATTTCCAAGGACGGCACTCTGGCGGGCCCCGCCATCGAGCTATATCGCCAAGTAATGGCCGCCTATCCGCAGCTCCACCTCATCGCCAGCGGTGGCGTATCGAGCACCGACGACATCTTTGCCTTGGAGCATGCAGCCATCCCTGCCGTGGTGTTCGGCAAAGCTTTTTACGAAGGACGCATCGACGTGCAAAAGCTAAAAAATGGATAATGAATATTGAGCATCAAGAGTTATCGATAACAAAGAGAAGATGAACGGATTAGCCAAACGCATCGTGCCTTGCCTCGACGTGAAAGACGGCGAGACGGTAAAAGGAACAAACTTCGTCAACCTGCGCAAGGCGGGCGACCCTGTAGAACTGGGGAAAGCCTATAGCGACGCTGGGGCCGACGAACTGGTGTTTCTCGACATCACCGCCAGCTACGAGGGCCGCAAAACCTTTACCGAAATGGTTACCCGCGTGGCCGCCGAAGTCAACATCCCCTTCACCGTGGGAGGAGGCATTAACGAACTCGCCGACGTGGAGCGCCTGCTCCATGCTGGAGCTGACAAGGTGAGCATCAATTCGGCCGCCATCCGCCACCCGCAGCTCATTGGCGAAATAGCAGGCCGCTTCGGCTCCCAAGTGTGCGTGTGCGCCATAGACGCACGTCTCGACCCCGACGGGTGGCACTGCTACGTCAAGGGGGGACGCGAACGTGTTGAACTGGGCCTCTTCGACTGGGCACACGAAGCCCAAGAGCGTGGTGCAGGAGAAATACTCTTCACCAGCATGAACCACGACGGCGTAAAAAACGGCTATGCCAACGAAGCCCTCGCCCGACTGGCAGACGAACTCTCCATTCCCATCATCGCTAGCGGGGGCGCGGGAACCATGGAGCACTTCCGCGATGCTTTCACCCAGGGCAAGGCCGACGCTGCACTGGCTGCCAGTGTGTTCCACTTCGGAGAAATACCCATACCAGCACTGAAGCAATATCTCCACAATCAGGGCATCAACGTCAGAATCTCTCGTTAGGCCTATAGGGCAAATAAGACTAATAAACCCTATAGGACCCACAAGACCAATAAGACCAACAACCCCCAACCAAAAGAAAAAAAATGACCATCGATTTCAATAAAACCAACGGGCTGGTTCCCGCCATCATCCAGGATGCCGACACCAAGAATGTCCTCATGCTCGGCTACATGAACCAGGAGGCATTCGAAAAAACAGTGGCCACAGGGCGAGTCACTTTTTGGAGCCGTTCCAGAAAATGCCTGTGGACAAAGGGCGAAACATCGGGCAACTACCTCAACCTGGTAGATATCAAGAACGACTGCGACAACGACACGCTCTTGGTGCGCGTCCATCCCCAGGGACCCACCTGCCACACGGGCACCGACACTTGCTGGGGCGAAGAAAACACAGCCCATCCGCTGGCCTTTCTCAGTTTCCTGCAAGACTTCATCGAGAAACGCCACGAAGAAATGCCCGAAGGGTCCTACACCACAAAGCTCTTCAAGGACGGACTCAACCGGATGGCGCAAAAGTTTGGAGAGGAAGCACTCGAAGCCGTCATCGAGGCCACCAATGGCAGCGACGACAAGTTTGTCTATGAGGTGTCTGACATGTTCTACCACCTCATCGTACTCCTCACCAGCAAGGGACTGCGCATAGAGGACGTGGCCCTCGAACTGCAAAAACGCCACGACCCCAACTGGGACAAGCAGCGCCGACAGGCCAAAAGCGAAGGCAAAATGGAATGACAACAAACGAACAACCAAACCGAGAAGCAACATGCTGATAGACTATCAAAAGGTACAAATCGCGCACGATGAAGAGAACATTCTCACTGACGTGGATTTCCACGCCGAAGAAGGTGAGTTCATCTATATCATCGGCAAGGTGGGCTCGGGCAAGAGCTCACTGCTCAAGACCCTCTACTGCGAACTGGACATCGACCAAGCCGAGAAAGCAGAAGCGCTGGGACGCAACCTGATGACCATCAAGCGAAAGGACATTCCTGCGCTGCGAAGGGAGATGGGGGTCATCTTCCAAGACTTCCAGCTGCTTCACGACCGCAGCGTTGAGAAAAACCTGCAGTTTGTGCTCCGCGCTACAGGATGGAAAGACAAGGCGCAAATCAACGAACGTATCGACGAGGTGCTCACCGACGTGGGCATGGCTGACAAGAAAGACAAAATGCCCCACGAACTCTCCGGAGGCGAGCAGCAGCGTGTGGCCATTGCCCGCGCCATTCTGAACAAACCCAAGATGATTGTGGCCGACGAACCTACGGGCAACCTTGACCCCGAGACGGCCTCCAACATCGTGGCATTGCTCAAGCAAATCAGCATGAGCGGAACGGCTGTAGTGATGAGCACACACAACATACCCATGCTCGACAAGTATCCCGGCATTGTCTATCGGTGCAAAGACAAGGCTGTCATCGATGTCACCGCCGACTTCACCAAACTCGACCTCTCAGAAGAAACCGAAGATTAATAGCCACAGACCATTCCGGCAAAAACGGATGGGGGTAGAATCCGAGCAGTCCGGAGAATTTGAGTATTCCGAATAATCTGAAAATTCCGAATAATCTGAAAACAAAAAACAAAAACATAAAAACAGCACGATCATGAAAGTAATGAAATTTGGAGGAACTTCAGTCGGCTCTCCCGAGCGCATGAAGAACGTTTCCTCACTGGTCATCAAAGATGGTGAACCCGTTTTCGTAGTGTTATCGGCCATGTCGGGAACCACTAACTCGCTGGTGGAAATCTCCGACTATCTCTACAAGAAAAACCCTGAAGGAGCCAACGAAGTCATCAACCGCTTGGAGCAGAAGTACTACCAGCACGTTGAAGAACTCTACTCCACCACCGAGTGGAAACAGAACACACGTGCTTTCCTCCAGGAAGAATTCCAATATCTCCGCTCGTTCACCAAAGAGTTGTTCACCAGCTTCGAGGAGAAAAACATCGTGGCACAGGGCGAAATCATCAGCACCAACATGATGACCAACTACATGAAGGAGCAAGGCATCGACGTGGTGCTGCTCTCTGCACTCGACTTCATGCGCACTGACAAAAATGCCGAACCCGACCCCTCCTACATCAAGGAGAAGCTAACGGCCATCATGAACGACAACCAAGGCCACATGGTATATATCACACAGGGCTTCATCTGCCGCAACGCCTACGGTGAGGTGGACAACCTGCTGCGCGGCGGCAGCGACTACACCGCATCGCTCATCGGTGCTGCCCTGGCTGCCGAGGAAATCCAGATTTGGACCGACATCGACGGCATGCACAACAACGACCCGCGCATTGTCGATCACACTGAGGCTGTGCGCCAACTCCATTTCGAAGAAGCGGCCGAATTGGCCTACTTCGGAGCAAAGATTCTCCATCCCACCTGTGTTCAGCCCGCCAAATATGCGGGCATTCCTGTGCGTCTGAAGAACACCATGGAGCCCGACGCACCTGGCACCATCATTGACAACGTCACTGTAAGGGGAAAAATCAAGGCCGTTGCCGCCAAGGACAATATCACCGCCATCAAGATCAAGTCCAGCCGCATGCTGCTTGCAACGGGATTCCTGCGCAAAGTGTTCGAGATTTTCGAGAGCTACCAAACGGCCATCGACATGATTGCCACCTCCGAAGTGGGCGTGTCGATGAGCATCGACAACGATGCCCATCTCAACGAAATCGTGGATGAACTCAAGAAGTACGGCACCGTCACCGTCGATTCAGACATGTGCATCATCTGCGTCGTGGGCGACCTCGACTGGAGCAACGTGGGCTTCGAGACCATCACCACCGACGCCATGAAGGACATTCCTGTGCGCATGATATCCTACGGAGGCAGCAACTACAACATTTCCTTCCTCATTCGCTCCAGCGACAAGAAACGCGCCCTTCAGAACCTGAGCGACCAGCTCTTCAACAAATAGACCGCCTCACACACACCGAGGGGCAAGTGCAGGCTGTGGCTCGTCGTCACAGCCTGCACATGCAAAGACACAGACACAGACACAAAAACAAGGAGAACAAAAAACAAAAGATGAAAGGAACATTTCCTGTAGAACAATTCCAGGGCATGCAGACGCCCTTCTACTATTACGACACGCACATCCTGCGCCAAACCCTCAATACCATCCGCAAGGAGATGGCAAAGCACGACAACTGGCACGTCCACTACGCCGTCAAGGCCAATGCCAACCCCAAAGTGCTCAACATCATCCGCGAAGCCGGAATGGGAGTCGATTGTGTCAGTGGAGGCGAAATCGAGGCTTCCCTCAAAGCAGGGTTCGCCGCCTCGAAAATCGTATTCGCCGGCGTGGGCAAAAGTGACTGGGAAATCAATCTGGGACTCGATGCAGACATCTTCTGTTTCAACGTCGAGAGCATTCCCGAACTCGAAGTCATCAACCAGTTGGCGGCCAGCCGGGGCAAAGTGGCGCGCGTTGCCTTCAGACTCAATCCCAATGTGGGAGCCCACACCCATGCCAACATCACCACCGGCCTGGCCGAAAACAAGTTCGGCATTGCCATGGCCGACATGGTGGATGTCATCGAGCATGCCCATCAAATGGACCATGTGCAAGTGGTGGGACTTCATTTCCACATCGGCAGCCAGATACTCGACATGGGCGACTTCGAAGCGCTCTGCAATCGGGTCAACGATCTGCAAGACTTGCTCGACCGCCACCACATAACGCTCGAGCACATCAACGTGGGCGGCGGCCTCGGTGTTGACTACCAGCACCCCAACCGCGTACCACTGCCCGACTTCAAGGCCTACTTCGACACCTACGCCAAAAAACTCAAACTGCGCCACGGACAAACGCTCCATTTCGAACTCGGACGAGCCATTGTCGCACAGTGCGGTTCGCTCATCACCCGCACACTCTACGTGAAGGAAGGCGCATTCAAGAAGTTCGCCATCGTCGATGCAGGATTCACCGACCTCATCCGCCCCGCTCTCTACCAGGCCTACCACAAAATAGAGAACATCACCAGCGAAGCCCCTCTGCAGACCTACGACGTGGTGGGGCCCATCTGCGAATCCACCGACGTCTTTGCCAAGCAAACCGACCTCAACGCCATCCAACGCGGCGACCTCCTGGCCATACGCTCAGCCGGTGCATACGGCGAGATAATGGCAAGCCAGTACAACTGCCGCCGACTGCCTGAAGGTTACATCACCGAAGATTTCTAGCATGACAGAACAAACCACCTCCATCGTCATCATCGACCACAACGATGCACCTAAGCTCGAAGATGCGCTCCGCGCCCATCTTCCTGCCCAAGATGAAATCGAACATAACGAAATCATCATTGTGGTCGATAAAGGCAAAAAAGAGTCTGAGGAACTGCTCGAACGCATGAAACCACAGTTCCCCAACATCCACATCACCTTTGTCCCCGACTCCTCACGCCGCATGAGCGACCAGAAGATAGCCATCCTGCTGGGCGTTCGCGCCGCCCGAAACGAAAGGGTGCAGCTGATAGACACGCTCTACGCCAACTTCACCCCCTTCCGCCAATTTGCATGCCTCCAACGCCACAAAGCGCTGGCCCGCCGAGGCGGAGGATTCGACCTCGAAATGGCCGACGACGCCATCTGTTTCAGCAAGTCAAAGTTCCTCCGGCGCGACGTGTTCGAAACGAACATATCCTTTGTCCATTCCTGCTACGTGCCACAAAGCGGACACTATGCACGGCGAATGTGGATGAACTTGAAGTACCTGCTCCACAAATGCCACCTCTACCAAGGCTGAGCGTCACACGCCTCGGACCCCTTCCTTTCCACCCTAGCACCATTCCCTTTACCGCGTTTGCACCATGAAGATTTTGCACTACCTTTCAGCCACACCCCCCGGCGACCATTACACCGCGGTCTTCGCCAAGACTCTTGTCGAAAGCCTGCAGCCGCTGGCTCAGGTCATGCTCATCGATGCAAACACGCAAAAGGGTGCCTCGCCCCGGCAGCAAACCGAAGCCTTTGCACCTGACATTGTCCACATCCACACTTGCTGGGACCTCTCGTCGGCACAAATGGCCAAATGGGCACACAGCCACAACATGCCCGTCGTTCTCTCACCCCATGGAAAACTCGAACCATGGGTCGTCGATGACAACTACCTCCACGAGAAACTCCCCAAGCTGCTCCTCTACCAGCACGAAATGATTTGCAATGCCGACGCCATCGTGGTCACTGGCGACATGGAACTGCAGGCGCTCAGCACACTCTCCTGGAACGAACGGTTCAAGAGCAAACGCCCCTGGAACGACCGTCTGTGCGTCATCAAGAACGCCACCACCAGCAACGACATAAGCAGCGAACAGATGGCCCAACAAACCATTCGCCTCTACCGCAAGGTCATCGACTCCAACGCAGGCATGCTCATGAACCACGAAGCCCGACTGGCGCTCGACGGACTGCTCCGCGCCGGCGTTGCACGCTCTGCACAGAGCAACACCATCACCGCCGAGCAAATCAACACCATCAACCACCTCGATGCCGAGTCTTGGCGCAAACTGCTCATCCATGCTGCCGACGAGGACGTGCTCCATCTGGTCAAAAAAGGTGTCGAACAAATGCAATTTACCGCCCCCGACATCGTTATTCAAAATATAGACCGCTTCTCGCAGCGGCGGCCAAAAGCCAAAGGACCGCTCGAGCGCACCAAGGTGGCCGACAAAAGCATGCGCGCCGACTTCCGCCCATGGGAAGAATACCACTCGCCCAGCCTCGAACTCGACTTCTGCCGCATGGTGGCCAATACCCAGCACGAAATGCGAAAGGCCAAGCTCAGCCTCCGCCACCTCGCCGAGCTCTACGAGCAAATGCGATATGCCGACCTCGACGAGGAACTGGTGGGCAGCATGCTGCGCGACACACGCCTCTACGAGTTCACTCAGCAGCTGCAACTGACACTCAACCAACAGTTCGGACTCACCGAAGGCTTCATGCCCGTAGCTCCCCTTTCGCCCTGACCTCTAGTGCCGAGTCCCCGCCAAAACCATCTACGCCTGCTGAAAACCAACAAACATCCTCAATTCCTTAAAAATAAAAAAACGAAAACACTATGGAACACATAGAAGAGAAAGACCTAAGATACCTCCTGCTGCTCTCACAATCGTTCCCGACGATTGCCGACGCTAGCACCGAGATCATCAATCTCCAAGCCATTCTCAACCTTCCCAAAGGCACCGAACACTTCCTCGCCGACATTCACGGCGAGTACGAAGCCTTCCAGCATGTGCTCAAAAACGCATCGGGCAACATTAAACGCAAGGTTCACGAAATATTTGGCAACGAACTGCGCGAGGCCGAAATGCGCGAACTCTGCACACTCATCTACTACCCCGAGCAGAAACTGGAAATCGTCAAAAGCACCGAAGACGACATCTACGACTGGTACCAGATTATCATCAACCGGCTCGTCCGCGTTTGCCGCGACATCTCCAGCAAGTACACACGCTCCAAGGTGCGCAAAAACCTCCCACCCGACTTCTCCTACATCATACAGGAGCTCCTCCACGAACACACCGAGGACATCAATAAAACGGCCTACGTCAACGGCATCATCGAAACCATCATCTCCACAGGACGTTCCGACGATTTCATCACCGCCATCTGCAACGTCATCCAACGACTCGCCATCGACTATCTCCACATACTTGGCGACATCTACGACAGAGGCCCCGGCGCACACATCATCATGGACACCATGGCCACCTACAAGCATTGGGACATTCAGTGGGGCAACCACGACATCCTGTGGATGGGTGCCAGCGCAGGCAACGACGCCTGCATCTGCAACGTCATACGCCTCTCCCTGCGCTATGCCAACCTCGCCACTCTCGAAGACGGCTACGGCATCAATCTAGTACCACTGGCCACCTTCGCCATGGAAACCTATGCCGACGACCCCTGCCTCGAGTTCAAGCCCAAGCTGCAAGGCGACAACCTACGCATGGACGAAAAGACCATCAGACTCATCACCCAAATGCACAAAGCCATTGCCGTGCTCCAGTTCAAAACCGAGGCTGCCGTCATCGACCGACACCCCGAGTGGCACATGGACGACCGACGACTCTTCAACTGTATTGACTACCAGCGCGGCGTATGCACCATCGGCGGCAACGAATACCCAATGAGCAGCTGCCACTTCCCCACCATCGACCCCGCCTGCCCCAACCGGCTGACGCCCGAAGAGGAACAGCTCATGCACAAACTCCATCATTCCTTCCGAGTGAGCGAAAAACTGCAGAAACACATGCGCATCATCCGAGGCCACGGCTGCATGTACGCCATCTACAACAACAACCTGCTCTTCCACGCATCCGTCCCCCTCAACGCCGACGGAACACTCAAGGAAGTAGAACTCTACGGTGGGAAAAAATACAGCGGCAAAGACCTCATGCACAACACCGGCATGATCATCCGCTCTGCATTCACCGCCGACTCAACTGCCGACGAACGACGCTACGCCATCGACTATTTCCTCTACCTCTGGTGCGGACCCGACTCCATCCTCTTCGACAAGTCAAAGATGGCCACCTTCGAACGCTATTTCCTCAAAGACAAAACAACTTACAAAGAAGAGAAAGGCAACTACTTCAAACTGCGCGACAACGAAGAAGTGTGCGACCGAATCCTCGACGCTTTCGGAGTGACCGGGCCCAACCGCCACATCATCAACGGCCACGTGCCCGTCCATGCTGCCGAAGGCGAAAACCCCATCAAGGCCAACGGCAAGCTCATGGTCATCGACGGCGGATTCTCACAGGCCTACCACAAAGAGACAGGCATTGCAGGCTACACGCTGGTCTATCACAGTCGAGGATTCCAGCTCGTACAACACGAGCCCTTCAGCAGCGCCACCGATGCCATCCAGCGAGGCACCGACATCAAGAGCACCACACAAATCGTCGAAATGTCCAACCGACGCATGCTCGTAGCCGACACAGACAAAGGCACACTGCTCAAACAGCAAGTTGCCGACTTGCAGAAACTCCTCTATGCCTACCGCCACGGCATCATCAAGGAGAAACGACCGTAAGTTCTGCCATCCAATTTTTTCGATTTCCATAAGCAAAACTTTTCACGGCGTAAAAGCTGAGAAGCCTATCCAACTTTCAAAAAATAAAACCCGACGCGCAGCGGAAATTCTCTAGAAAATTTCCGCTGCGCGTCGGGTTTTATTTTTGCCTTGGCTGAGTTCCCGAAAACAACGTCGGTTTTCGCGTTGTGAAAGTGAGAAAAGATTGGAAAAAATTATAAAACTGTCAGCAGGATAAAAGAATGTAAAATTGTCAGTCGGCTAAGCAAACAGCCGTTAACCACAGAAAAAGAACTGTTAAAAAGCGACAAAAGATAGGACAAAATGGCAGTTTTCGGCTTTTTGCGCCTATATTTGCACTCTCAGAAACAGCCAACCCACATTGTGGGAAGCGGTGAGAACTTGAGAATTAACAATTTAACAAAAAACTGATAAGACAATGAAAAAAATTTCGAGCTATTTGGTTTATGCGATGTGCATCGTCGCTATTGCTTTTTCGGCGGGAGCTTTCTTCAAGGCTTACGCTCATCAGCCCGTGGCCGCAGCCAGCGCACCTGTTGGACAGCCTGTTGACCTGACATACGCTGCCGACAAGGCCGTGCCTTCGGTGGTCCATATTTTGAGCACACAGAACAGCAAGACGGTGACCCGCGAGGTGCAGAGCGACCCGTTTGAGGATTTCTTCAGCGACCCCTTCGGATTCTTCGGCAATCCGGGACACGGACAGGGCGGTACGCAGAAGCGACAGTTCCAGACTCCGAAGCGACAGGGCTCGGGTTCGGGCGTGATCATCTCTTCTGACGGCTACATCGTGACCAACCATCATGTGGTGGACGGTGCTGACGAACTGACCGTGACGCTGAACAACAACAAGGAGTATTCGGCTAAGATAGTGGGTACGGACAAAACGTCTGACCTGGCACTCATAAAGATCAACGCATCGGGACTGCCCGCCATCGCCATTGCCAACAGCGACGACATCAAGGTGGGCGAATGGGTGCTGGCTGTGGGCAACCCGTTCAACCTGACGAGCACCGTGACGGCCGGCATCGTGAGCGCCAAGGCGCGCACCATGGGACAGAACGGCGTGGAGTCGTTCATACAGACTGATGCAGCCATCAACCGTGGCAACTCGGGCGGTGCCCTGGTGAACGCTCGCGGCGAGCTGATTGGCATCAACGACATGCTCTACTCGGAAACGGGCTCGTATGTGGGTTACGGTTTCGCCATCCCCACATCGATCATGAACAAAGTGGTGGACGACATCAAGAAGTACGGCACCGTGCAGCGCGCTTTCATCGGCATCAGGGGCGGAGACGTGAAGAACCAGGTGGATGCAGAGAAACAGCAGGGCAAGGAAGTGGACTATGGCACCATGGAGGGCGTTTATGTGGCCGAAGTGGTGGAGAACGGCGCTGCTGCAGCCGCTGGCATTAAGGCTGGCGACGTGATTACCGAGGTGGACGGAAAGAAAATCACCAAGTTCGGAGAACTGACCGCCATCATGGCCAACAAGAAACCGGGCGACAAGCTGACGCTGACTTATCTGCACAACAAGCAGAAGGTGAGCAAGACCGTCACACTGAAGAACGAGCAGGGCAACACCAACGTGGTGAAGCAGGCCGACCTCGACGTGCTGGGTGCAGTGTTCCGCCCCGTCACGGACAACATGAAGGAGCAGCTGAACATCAACTATGGCCTGGAGGTGATGAAGGTGGACAACGGCAAGATGAAGAAGGCCGGCATCAACAAGGGATTCATCATTCAGGAGGTGAACGACACACCGGTGAAGTCGGTTGAGGAACTGCAGGAAATCGTCAAGACGGCATCAACCAGCAAAGACCCCGTGCTCATTGTAAAGGGCATCTACCCCACGGGCAAAAAGGCATACTTCGTGGTTGACCTGCAAGAGTAAGCGCGCAAAGAACTGAGAGATACAAGTTCTGAGTTCAGAGATACGAGTTCTGAGTTCAGAGATACGAGTTCTGAGTTACGAGTTCAGAGGTACGAGTTCAGAGGTATGATTACTTTTATGATAGAAAAGGTAATCACAACTCTGAACTCGTAATTCGTAACTGGAAACTCGTAACTGGAAACTCGTAAATCGTAACTGGAAGCTCGTAACTGGAAACTCGTAATTCGTAACTGGAAGCTCGTAACGCGTAACTTTCTGAAAAAAAATTTGGGGAATAAGAAAAAAACTCGTATTTTTGCAACTGCTTTAAAAAATCTATGCCACATGAGACAACTGAAAATCACTAAATCCATTACCAATCGAGAGAGTGCCTCTCTCGACAAATACCTTCAGGAAATCGGCCACGAGGAGCTGATTTCGGTGGAAGAAGAGGTGGAATTGGCACAGCGCATTCGACAGGGCGACCGCAAGGCGCTTGAAAAACTGACGAAGGCGAACCTGCGATTTGTGGTCAGTGTGGCTAAACAGTATCAGAACCAGGGGCTCAGTCTGCCAGACCTCATCAACGAGGGCAATCTGGGGCTGATAAAGGCGGCGGAGAAATTCGACGAAACGCGTGGATTCAAATTCATTTCATACGCCGTGTGGTGGATTCGACAAAGCATCCTGCAGGCCATCGCCGAGCAGAGCCGCATCGTGAGGCTGCCGCTGAACCAGGTGGGGTCGGTCAACAAAATAAACAGACTGCTCAACAAGTTCGAACAGGAACATGAGCGCCGACCGAGCATCGAGGAGATTGCAGACAAGGTGGACTTGCCGCACGACAAGATTGAGGACGCCATGAAGGTGGGCAACCGACACGTTTCGGTGGACGCGCCTTTTGTGGAGGGCGACGACAACAGCCTGCTCGACATTCTGGTGAACGACGATTCGCCCATGGCCGACCGTACGCTGGTACTGGAATCGCTGCGCGACGAAATCAACCGCGCACTGCTCACGCTGAACGAGCGCGAGCGAAACATCATCGAGGCGTTCTTCGGCATCAATCAGCCCGAAATGACGCTCGAGGAAATTGGCGACAAGTATGGACTCACACGCGAAAGGGTGAGGCAAATCAAGGAAAAGGCCATTCGTCGGCTGCGCCACAACACCAAGAACAAGTTGCTAAAGACATATTTAGGACAATGAAAGATATCAAGACCATGGCAGCCATGCTGCTCATTCTGCTGCTGGGGATGGCCATCGATGCCTCGGCAAAGGGCGAACGCGTTCCGAAAATCTACGCTTTCGGCTTTGCCGCTTCGTTCAACGACTCGACGGTATATATCACCGACATTCAGGAAATTGACAGTGCATGGGTGGACAGCAAAAGCAAATTCCTGCTCGAACGCGACTCCTACTCCAGCCAGCTGAAGAACTATCTGCAGGGCATCAACCAGCCCAACCGCACTTGCATCATCAGCTACGCGCTCAAACGCAAAGACGCTGAGAAGAAGTTCCTGAAACTGAAGAAACGATACAGCGCAGCCAACCACTACGACGTGCGCGTCGTTCGCCCAGACCAGTTCAGATTCAAAGTGGTGGAGCCCAACGTGATCATCACTGAAGAGAAAACCCTCACCAAGGCCGAAACAAAAGCACAGCGAAAGGCACAGAAAAGGGCCAGGAAGGAAGCTAAGGAAGAGGTGAAGAAAGAAGCGAAAAAGCAGTGAACAACAGCAACAAACCACAAAAAGAAAACTGAGCATCAAACCACAAACGCACACACACAACAAGAGGATGGCAGACTGCAGCATCAACCACTTCGTCATTGCTGAGCACAACATCAGAATCATTTTCAAGGACACAAGCAGAAACAACATGTCTCTGTTGCGTTCGTTCGAACCGTTCAGAACAGAAAATCTGTCTGGCGGTTTGTTTTTTCAACTCACCGTTGACGACTCGCTGCCCCCAATCCGAGAGGGCCGCGAACGAATACGCACCTTCGACACTGGCAATGGGGACACCGTGGTGGACCGACTGCCCAACGGCGGATACCAATACATCATCAAGGACATACGAGGCGGGGAATGCTGCCTGCTGCAAACCAACAAGGACTTCACCGACTGCCAATGCGCGCTGAACGGCAACTTCGACATGCGCTGCTTCGGTCTGAACAATGCGCTGATGCTCATCTTCGCCTTCGCCGGCAGCCAAAAGCAGACGCTGCTCATCCATGCCTCGCTCGTGAGACACAACGGACGCGGATATGCCTTCATAGCCAAAAGCGGAACGGGCAAGAGCACACACGTCAGCCTGTGGCTGCGACATATACCCAACTGCGACCTGATGAACGACGACAACCCCATCATTCGCATTCGGGACGGGAAGCCGTTCATCTACGGAGGACCATGGAGCGGCAAAACACCCTGCTACAGGCAGGTGAAGGCACCGCTGGGAGCCGTCACACGCATTGACCGCGCACAGGAGAACAGCATTGAGAAGCTGCCGCCCATCGAGGCGTTCGCGTCGTTCCTGCCTTCGTGCTCGTCGATGAAATGGGACAGCGACATCTTCAACGCCATCTGCAACACCGTCACAAAAGTGATTGAAACCACAGGCATCTATACGCTGCACTGCCTGCCCAACCGTGAAGCCGCCGAACTATGCCACAAGACGATATCAAAATAACCGAAGTGAAAATGGCCAATTCGGTGCTGCTGCCCGAAATTGTCAAGCTGCTAGACGAGGGGCACACCATCACGCTGCCACTCCGAGGGTTCAGCATGCGCCCCTTTCTGGAGGACGGACGCGACAAGGCGAAGCTCACCAAAGCGGTCAACCCCAAGGTGGGCGATCCTGTACTGGCCGAAATCGAACCCAAGCACTTCGTGCTGCACCGCATCGTCAGCATCGAGGGCGACAACGTTGTGCTGCGAGGCGACGGCAACCTGGGCACAGAGCACTGCCAGCTGGCCGACGTGAAAGGAGCCGTCATTGGCTTCTACCGCAAAGGACGGCAACATCTTGACCGCACCGACGGCAGGAAGTGGCGCATCTACTCTTGGGTGTGGACGCATCTCTACCCCATCCGCCGCTATCTGTTGGCTTTCTACCGCCGCATTTGGCTGCGCATGTTCAAACCTGTTTAAGGGATGAAGAATTATTTGAATTAGAAATGACTAAAAGAATAACAGGGTACAAATGGAGATGGAGATGGAGACAGAGGCAGATGCAAAGATAGAGATAGAGATTGAGATAGATACAGACCCCACCCCCATCCCCTCCCCTTGAGGGGCGGGGAGACCGCGCAGAGTCTGCATCCCACCAACACCCTGTGGGGAGACCGCGCAGATTCTGTATCTCACCAACACCCTGTGCGGGAAACCTGATGGAATCCGTATCTCACCAACACCCTGTGTGGGAAACCTGATGGAATCCGTATCTCACCAATCCTGTGCGGAATCTCCCCTCCCTTCAAGGGGAGGGGATGGGGGTGGGGTCTGTAACTTTTCATACCAAGTTAACGAACATAATAAATAATAAAGATGTAGGAGAAGGCACTGCAGGGCCTGTAACTTTTCATATCAAGTTAACGAACATAATAAAGATGTAGGAAAAGCCACTGCAGAATCTGTAACTTTTCATACCCAATTAACGAACATAATAAATAATAAAGATAAAAACATGAAAGCAAAAAAAGGTTTCAATCTTCGCACGGTGTGTGGAGAGAATATCATTGTTGCGGAGGGCAAAGAGAACATCGACTTCAGCAACATCATCAGCATGAACGAGAGTTCGGCTTACTTGTGGAAGAAGGTGCAGCAAATGGACTCGTTCGACGCAGAAGACATGGCCCATCTGCTTACCGAAGAATACGAGGTGGACGACGCCACCGCTCTGGCCGATGCCAAGACGCTGGCCAGCCAGTGGCTCAAAGCGGGCATCGTAGAGCAATAGCCTATCGGCCAGCAAGCCACATGGCCGGCAAATACAAAAAGCCTAAAGGGTTACGAAACGTAACGCCTTTAGGCTTTTTTGTTGTTCTGATTCACTCCGTTTTTACACCGGATTGTTCTGTTCGAAGATGGCCATGCGCTGCTCGAGCAGGTCATACTGGTTGTCCTCGATGAACGAAGTGCAGACGCGGAGTCCCTCCTGATGGCTGCCGGTTGTAATCAGACAGATGGCGCTCACGCCGTAGTACATCAGTTCACGGGCCAACTGGCCGGACGTCATACCGGGATAGCCAATGGTGAAATAGAACCCGTCGGCGATGGGCTCGTCGAGGTCTTTGTCATAAACCACATAGAAATTGTGGCGGCAGAAAATCTCTTTCAGCCGATGGGCACGGCGTCCATAGACGCTCACCTCGGCGCGGAAGTCGTAGTCGCCGTCGCAGGCGGCCTTGAGCATGGCTGCCATGGCAAACTGGGCGCTGTGGCTGGTGCCCGACGACAGTGCGTAGAGCATGCGTGTGGAGAACACCAGACCAAAAGGCAGCCCCTCGTAGCGGGCGGCCAGGTCGGGATAGTGGCGGTGGAACAGGCGGTTGCTGATGCACGTCACGCCGATGCGTTCGCCTGCATAGCTGAACGCTTTTGAACCGCTGATGAGCAGGATGTAATTGTCGGTATAGCGGGCGACGGTGGGCTGATAGGGAGGCTCGAAAGGCTTGCTCAGGTCCTTGCGGAAATCCATGGCAAAATAGGCCAGGTCTTCCATTACGATGGCGTCGTACTGAGTGGCCAGCGACCCGATGGTCTGCAGTTCGTCCTCGCTGAGACAAATCCACGCGGGGTTGTTGGGGTTGCTATAAACAATGGCGCAGATGTTGCCCCGCTGCAGATAGCTCTCCAGTTTGGGCCCCAGTTTGTCGCCGCGGAAGTCGTAAACGTCGAACGTCTCGTACTTCACGCCCTGCACCTGCAGCTGCATTTTCTGCACAGGGAATCCGGGGTCGATGAACAGCACCGTGTCCTTCTGCTTGTCGGCCTGCGAACAAGTGAGGAACGAAGCGAAGGTGCCCTGCATCGAACCGCACACGGGAACGCATCCCTCGGGGGCAATGTCAACACCGATAAAGGCCTTCACAAATCGCGAAGCCTCTTTTTTCAGCACCGGCGCACCCTGAATGTCGGGATACGAGTGGGCAATGCCATCCTTCAGCGCCTTGATTTGCGCATCCACACCCACCTGGGCGGCAGGCAGACCGGGAATGCCCATCTCCATCTTGATGAACTCCACGCCACTTTGTTTTTCGGCCATGGCGGCCACTTGTTTCACCTCACGGATGGTGGCTTTGGCAAAATCTTCTATGCCCAACTGGCTCACCAGCTGGTCAACTATTTCCTTTCTGATTGGGGTTTCTTTCATGTTGATTGTTGGTTTAGAGCGACAAAGTTACTCATAAAACACGAAAAAGCAAAGAAAAAGTTGTATTTTCATTTGTTTCTTTGTATCTTTGTCCCAACTAAACTCATCATTATCAATCATTTAAAACACATTCAGTCCATGAAAAAAGTTTATCTGGCACTCATGTGCATGGCAAGCCTCGCTATGATGACGGCTTGCGGAGGCAAAAAGGCTGACCAGGCCGACGCCGTGAAAGAGAATACTGAAGCTGTTGAAAACGCCGACGGCCAGCAAGCAGATGCCGAAGCCAATGCCGACGAACAGGCCGTGGCCAACCCTGCCGACGCTAAACCCCTTGACCTCGCAGCCCTCTATGCCAGCGGCGACTTCAAGCCTGGACAGGCAGTCATCTTCGAAGACAACCTGGCCGACGAGAAAGACGGCGAGCAACCCTCGAAATGGGATCTCAAGGAAGGCAGCGTGGAAGTGAAAGAGTGTGCCGGCCGCAATGTGCTCAGCCTTGGTGGCGAATCAAGCATCATCGACCCGCAACTTAACGGTAAATCAAACTTCCTTACCGAGGAATGGAACATGGAATACGAGTATTTCGCCAACGATGGCCAGCAACATGAAATCAGGTTCTTCAAGAGCGATGATGAGCAAATAGGCTACTTGCGCATTTGGGGCGACGGCATGGAATACCACTTCACAAAAACTGACGAAGAAAACCTTGACGGCAACAATACCGACCTTGGCAATCTCATCAAGAAAGGATGGAACCATGTGGCTGTTGGTTACAAAGAGGGCAACGTGAAGATTTACATCAACGGCAAGCGCCTCTTCAACCTTCCCAACGTTCTGCAGCCCTACGGCTTTAGACTCGCTGGCCAGGAAGGCCATTATTTCACCAACATTCGTGTGACGAAGTAAAACGCTCAAACACCTTATCACCAAGAAAGCCTCCCAGCATTTGGAAGGCTTTCTTGGTATAGATACGCTTTGTCAAGAATCTATTTTTGCGCCTCGCGGCCAATGGCCAGCGCCTTGATGTTGGCATCGACGACGGCCTCGCCCTTGCGTCCGAAAACGCGGCGGATGGCATTCTCCAGCTTGTCGTACTCAATTCCGAGAGCCTTCTGGGCGGCACCCAGCAGGATGACGTTGGCCGAACGGGGAATGGCATTTTCCTTGGCCGCTTTCTCTATGTCGAGGACGATGACGTTCTTCACCTTGTGCAGGTCGGCCATAATCACCTCCATGTCAGGATAGTTGGGGATATTGACGAAAGGAGCGCTCGACGTGATGATCCAGCCTTCGCTGCTCAGATAGGGCAGATAGCGCAACGCCTCCATGGGCTCCATGGAGATGATCACGTCGGCCTGGCCAAGCGGGATGAGGTCGCTGCTGATGGGAACCGACGAAATGCGCAGATTGCTCTGCACGTCGCCGCCACGCTGTGACATGCCGTGAACTTCGGCCTGCTTGATGTACAGGTTCTCGTTGAGGGCAGCCTCGCCAATGATGGTTGCGATGGAGAGAATGCCTTGTCCTCCCACACCACATAAGATAATATCTGTCTTCATGTCTTTTTTTTTAATTGTTTGTGTGTTTTAGAAAAACAGAGAAAAACAAGAAAAACATGGAAAAACACTTTTTTTCAGAAATAGCTGACACTGCGATGTTCCGGGTCATAATAGTATCGTTCACATTCGTCCTGTGAAGGTGCGAAATTGTAGAGTATTCCTATCCTTACTCTCGACGTTCGCATATAGTTCCATAATTGCAACCGCTCGTGGACTCCAATTTGGTCAATCGCCTTGCACTCCAACATAATCTTATCTTTGCATAAGAAATCGACGATTAGTTTGTGCGGGAGTTCTATTCCTCTGAACGAAGGATGGAAACTGTACTCCTTGACATACTTAATATGGGCTTGTTCAAAGGCAATTTTCAGAGAATCCTGATAAATATACTCGGTCAATTGAGGTCCTTGCTCACGATGAACGTCCTGACAACAGCCAATGACATCATAAACAAACTTCTTGAGCTTGTCGGCGAGCATCGGATCCAATTCGGTTATGTTGAACAGTTTCCCCATAAAAGTGTCAGTTACTGTTTTTCCTGTTTTTCTTTGTTTTTCTTTGTTTTATCTAAAAACTCTCTATTTTTTTGCTCTCTTTTGTTTCAGATGACGTTGCAGCGTTTGCATGCACTCACGGCGCGGAATGATGACACTCGTGCCGTGGTAGTTTATTTCGTCGCGCAACAACTGAGTGATTTCAGGCATGTTCTTGGCCAGGGGAACCACCACGTGCAGATGGTCGTCGCTCAGCCCCAAGCCGCGGCAGATGGCCTCGAACTTGTTTGTGCCGGCCGAGTCCTGTCCGCCCGTCATGGCCGTGGTCAGGTTGTCGCTGATGATGACGGTGATGTCGGCATTCTCGTTGATGGCATCCAGCAGCCCCGTCATGCCCGAGTGGGTGAATGTGGAGTCGCCAATGATGGCCACGGCGGGCCACTGGCCTGCATCGGCAGCACCCTTGGCCATGGTGATGCTCGCACCCATATCCACACACGAGTGGATGGCTCTGAACGGGGGGAGGAAACCCAGCGTGTAGCAGCCGATGTCGCCAAACACGCGGGCATTCTCATACTCGCGCAGCACCTCGTTGAGGGCGGCATAGACGTCGCGGTGGCCACAGCCCTGGCAGAGCATGGGCGGACGCGGAGCAACGTCGTCGCAGGCGGCATAGTTCTCGGCCACGGGCAGTCCCAGAGCACGACGCACCAAGTCGGGGTTCAGCTCGCCCGTGCGCGGCAGCTCGCCCGTCAGACGACCTTTCACCTCGGCATTGCCGGGCATCACGCCGCGCAGCATGTCCTCGATGAACGGCTGGCCCTCTTCCACCACCAATACGCTGTCGCACTCCTCGGTCATGCGGCGCACCAGTGCCTTGGGCAGCGGATACTGCGACACCTTCAACACCGGATAGGGACAAGGCTCGTCTTTGTAGCTCTCCATCACGTAGTTGAAACCAATGCCGCTGGCAATGATGCCCAGCGAGTGGTCCTTGCCATCCACATATTTGTTGTACTGGCTCTCCACAGCCATCTGCTCCAGTTCGGCCTGCTGTTCGGTCACCACCACGTTGCGGCGGCGGGCATTGGCCGGCAGCAGCACCCAGTTGGCAGCCTTGGCGTTGTAGTTCAGCTCGTTTTGCAGGCGTGGTGTGTCGCTGATTTCCACCACAGCGCGCGAGTGAGCCATACGCGTGGTGACACGCATGAGCACCGGCAACTGAATGCGCTCGGAGAGGTCGTAGGCAAAAGCCATCATATCGTAGGCCTCCTGCTGCGAGCTGGGCTCCAGCGTGGGAATCATGGCAAACTTGCCGTAGAAGCGGCTGTCCTGCTCGTCCTGCGACGAGTGCATGCTGGGGTCGTCGGCCACCAGCACAATGATGCCGCCATTGGTGCCCGTCATGGCCGAGTTGACAAACGGGTCGGCGCACACGTTCAGTCCCACGTGCTTCATGCACACCAGGGCGCGCTTGCCCATGTACGACATGCCGAGGGCAGCCTCCATGGCCGTCTTCTCGTTGGTTGACCAGCGGCTGTGGACGTTCCGTTCCTTGGCCAGCGGCGAATCTTGGATGTACTCAGTGATTTCTGTCGAGGGCGTACCCGGATAGGCATAGACACCGCTCAGTCCGGCGTCAAGCGCTCCTTGGGCTATCGCCTCGTCGCCTAAAAGCAATTTCTTCATAATGAATATGTTTGAAGTTCAATACTAAATGTTATGTTTTTGATAGCTAAAAATAAAGTGCCACAAAGTTACGCATTTAAAACCGAACGAACGAATTTTTCTGCTGAAAAAAACTCACAGCCTGCGGTTCATCAGTTCGGTGACCTCCTCGTCGGTGACGAGATTGAAGTCGCCCGGCACCGACGTCTTGAGCGTAGCCGCTGCCAGCGAGTAGTCGAGACAGTGCTGCGGGTCGTCGGGATGCTGGGCATAGCTGTGGATGAATCCTGCGGCAAAGGCGTCGCCCACGCCCACGGGGTCGATGATGCCGGGAATGTCGTAAATGCGAGTGGTGAGCGTTTCGCCCTTGTGCCAGAGCAGAGCCGTCATGGTGTGGTGGTTCGAGCTGACCAGATTGCGTGTGCCGAGCAGCCAGTTCTGGCAGCGCGGCCAGCGGGCATGGATGTCGTCGAACCATCGGGCGTAGCCATCCTTGTCGATGGGGTAGTTGGCGTCCACGGCACGGAAGGGAAGGCTGTAGTTGTCGGTCATGAACTCATATTCTATCTGGTCGGCAAACACCACGTCGGCATACGACAGCATGCGCGAGAGCACCTCCTTGGGGGCAGCCCCATACTGCCAGAGGTTCTTGCGGTAGTTGATGTCGTAGCTGATGGTCTTTCCCATTTCGGTGGCAATGTCGAGGGCTTCGAAGGTGGCGTCGGCCGCTTCGCGCGTGATGGCGCCCGTGATGCCCGACGTGTGGAACACGTCAACGTCCTTCAGAATCTCGCGCCAGGGAATCATGCCCGGCTTGAGCTCGGAGTAGGCCGAGTTGGCACGGTCGTAAATCACCTTGGCACTGCGCATGCCGGCAGCCTCCTCAAAATAATAGGTGCCAATGCGCGGACCGCCGAAAATCACATGCTTCACCCCCACCTGATAGCCACTCAGGGCCAGCGCGCCGGCATGTCCTACACGGTTGTCGGGCAGACGGGTGACGTACTGCACGTCGTCGCCAAGCGTTGCGAGCGAAACGGCCACGTTGGCCTCGCTGCCGCCAAATTTACCAGCCAGCAGACTATCCTGCATGAGCCTCATCTGATGTTGATTGGAAAAGCGAAGCAACAGTTCGCCGAATGTTAGGTATTTTGTTGCCATAGTCTATTGTTTCGTTTATGTTTTTGTCTTTTTAGACTTGCAAAGGTAAGTATTTTTCTTCAAATGTCACCCTGTTTTTACACATTATTAAACATGTCAGAACAAAAAAGTGACATAAGGGAAAGAAAAACAGCACAAAAAAACGTAACTTTGCATCGGTGGACAGGGAGGCCCGCCATCGCTCTGCCTGACAACCCACCAACAGAACAAACAACGACCCAAACAATCCAAACAACCCCAACAACCATGAAACATCTTTTGCTAGGCTTAATGCTCAGTGCCGCGCAAACCGTGGCGGCACAGTCTTTCATACTGAACTCCCAAGGCTACTTCCAACAGGGCGGAGTGGATGTGATGGCTTTCAGCGACTTCTATCCCGAAGGCCATCAGGGCGGCGTATGCGTCATCATGAACGGACAGCGCGTGGCCACCAACGGCGACCTGCGCATGGAGCCGACGCCCGGTCAGTGGCAACCCGTGCCCAAGCAGCTCAACCGACGCGCAGAGGGCAACCGCATCGTCACCACGCTGTGCTACCCCGACTCGGCGCGCCACCTCACCGGCTTCAACCCCATGGTCTATCCCGACTACGTGGTCAACTACACCGTCAGCGTTGAACCCCTGGGCAAGGGCATCGCCGTCACCGTTGACATAGACAAGCCCGTGCCCGACCATCTCTTGGGCAAAGTGGGATTCAATCTGGAGTTCTTCCCCGGCTCACTCTTTGGCAAGCCCTGGATGATGGACCAGCAGACGGGCATCTATCCGCAGCAGCCCAACTCGCCGCTGGCGGCATCGCCCACCAACCTGCTGCACACGGGCGACTTCTTTGCCGGAAAAGGTCAGCGGGCCGACATCGACCATCTGAACGCACAAGGATACAGCCCCTTCACGGCCGACAACCTGACCGCCCTCCCCTACGCCGAAGGACGAAAATTCACATCGCGCCCCGACGACCCCTACACGCGGCTCACCGTTGAGTCGCTCACCGAGCCGCTAAAACTCTACGACGGGCGCATGAACCACAACAACGGATGGTTTGTGCTGCGCAGCGAGATACGGGCCGGAGCCACCAAGGGAGCCGTGCGATGGATCATCACGCCCAATGTGGTGGCCGACTGGCGCTACCAGCCCGTGGTGCAACTCTCGCAAGTGGGCTACCACCCCTCACAGCCCAAACGCGCCATCATAGAGACCGACCGACGCGAAACGGACGTGGCCGAAGCCCAACTGCTGCGCATCGGTGCAGACGGTGAACAAACGGTGCGGACGCTGAAACCCACCGTTTGGGGCAACTTCCTGCGCTACCGCTACCTTACTGCCGACTTTTCCGACATCACGGAGCCAGGACTCTACAGAGTGAAGTACGGCCCGACCCTCTCCAGCGTGTTCCGCATAGACAGCAACATCTACGACCGAGGCGTGTGGCAGCCTGTGCTCGAATACTTCCTGCCCGTGCAGATGTGCCACATGCGCGTGAGCGAGAAATACCGCGTTTGGCACGACGCCTGCCACATGGACGACGCGCTGATGGCTCCCGTGGGCAACCACATCGACGGCTATGTCCAGCAGCCCGGGCTCTCCAAATATGCGGCTGGCGAGAAAGTGGGCGGTGTGAACGTAGGAGGCTGGCACGACGCGGGCGACTTCGACCTGCGCGTAGAGTCGCAGGCCGGCGAGGCATACATCCTGGCACTGGCCTACGAGGCTTTCCACCCCGACATCGACGTCACCGCCATCGACCACAGCCGCCACCGCGTGGAGATTCATGAGCCCGACGGACGCAACGACCTGCTGCAACAGGTGGAGAACGGAGCCCTCACCGTGGTGCGCTCCTATCAGGCGCTGGGCCGACTCTACCGCGGCATCATCTGCAACAACCTGCGCCAGTATGTGCTCCTGGGCGATGCTGCCGCCATGACCGACGGCACGGCTGGCAACGACGACGACCGCTGGATCTTCACCGAGGACAACCCCATGCGCGAACTGCAGACCGCCGCACAGCTGGCCGGAGCGGCACGTGTGCTGCGAGGGTTCAACGACGAGCTGAGCCGCCAGTGCATCGACATTGCCACCACGCTCTACCGACAGACCAAGGCCGAAGGCTGGATGGCGGGGCCGAAACTGCATACAGCCGTAGAACTCTACCTCACCACCAACGAACGCCAGTATCTGGACTTCGTACTGGCCAACCAGGAGATGATTCTGAAGAACATCGGTCGCACCGGATGGTTCACCACCCGCGTGGCCCAACGGCTGGCCACCATGAAGGAGAAGCGCGCAAGGCAGTTTGCGGCAGCCTTCAAGCAGGCACTCGCCCAGTACAAGGCACAGCTCAACCAACAGTCGGCCGAAACGCCCTATGGCGTACCCTACCGCCCGTCCATTTGGGGAGCCGGATGGGACATCCAGCGCTTCGGTTTCGAATACTACTTCCTCACCTCGGCCTACCCTGACCTCTTCCCCCGCCAGACCGTGTTCAATGCGCTCAACTTCATTCTGGGATGCCATCCCGGCAGCAACACGTCTTCGTTCGCCTCGGGCGTGGGAGCCCGTTCGGCCACTGTGGCCTACGGTCTGAACCGCGCCGACTGGTCCTACATCCCCGGTGGAGTGGTCTCGGGCACGGCGCTCATCCGTCCCGACTTCCCCGAGCTGTTGGAGTTCCCCTACCTGTGGCAACAAATGGAATACGTCCTCGGCGGCGGCTCGTCGCACTACATGTTCCTGGTGCTGGCCGCCCAGCAACTGCTGAAGGAATAGCATTAGCGAAGCTCGTTTAAGCTGCAAATGCACCCGCTGTTCTATCATCCAAATTCTCAAACAGCCTGTGCCTAAAACAGCAAGCTGCCAGTCCGTAGCGTTCAGACTGGCAGTTTGTTGTTTTTCTGGTTTCATTCTACAAATGATTCTGCATAAACCCCTTTGTCACCCCTGTCGCTGCTAATCATTATATTTCACGTCGTCCATGGGATAGTGGACGCCCCACTGGCGGCGGAGGTCATCCATGAGGCGCATGATGCGGAGGGTTTCGTCGAGGGGCATCTGCGGGGGCTCCATAAGCCCGGCTGCCATGGCCTCGCGGCAGGCCAGGAACTGGTATTCGTAGCCCGTGATTTGGCGGGGAACGGCCACGCGCTTGACGAAGGTGCGGTCGGGGCCGTTGAGGATGACGGTCTGCGGGTTGTTGATGTTGTCGATGATGATGTTGCCTTCGGTGCCTGCAATGACGCCGATGTTGTCGCCCACGCAGCAGGCCGACGACTGCACGTTGGCCAGCAGGCCGTCTTCAAGGGTGAGGGTGATGGCGTTGGTGAGGTCCATGCCCGTGGCAGACTTGACACACTGGGAGTGCATTTCGACGATGGGCGACGGAAAGAAAATGCTGACAAAGTTGAGGGCATAGACCCCCAGGTCGAGCAGGGCGCCTCCGCACAGGTCGGCGCGCATGATGCGAGGTTTGTCGCCCATGCTGTAGCCCAAGGTGGCGGTGACGAGTCACGGCTGACCGATGCAGCCGTCGCTGATGAGCTGACGCACCATGGGCACCACGGGCTGATAGCGGGTCCAGATGGCCTCGGCCAGGAACACGCCGCGCTGGCGGGCCAGGCGGACGATGCTGAGACTCTGGTCGTAGTTGGCCATGAAGGCTTTCTCTACGAGGCACGCCTTGCCCTTGAGGATGGCCTCGCGGGCCACATCGTAGTGGTGGGAATGGGGCGTGGCCACATAGACGAGGTCCACGTCGGGATCGTCGATGAGTTCGGAATAGGATCCGTAGGCACGGGGCAGCCCCCACTTCTGGGCAAAGGCTTCGGCCTTGGCGAGTGTGCGCGAGGCGATGGCCAAGGCGGTTACTTCTGTTAAATCTTTCAGCGTGATGGCAGCTTTCTCGGCTATCCATCCGGCACCTACGATGCCTACACGCATGGGGGTTCCGGTTGTTGTCATGGTTGGTGGTTTTGGGTTGGTTGTTGTGTTTTGGGTTGATTCTGGTGATTTGGGCTGGCTCTCTTGATTTGGGTTGATTATGGTGATGTTTTGGACAGGGTTGTTAGTTACGGCGCCACCCCTTCCCTGCCCTCCCTTTTGACAGCCTCCGCAAGCGTGAGTTGAAAGGGAGAACCGATGGCAATCAGCCCCACTCGCTACAAATTTACGCAAAAGCAGCGAGAAAACCATCGTTTTTCGGAAGATTAACGCACAACGAGGATGGCATGACAACAGATTTGTCAAGAATATTCAGCAAATTTAACGCAATTTTAACACTACAGAGGCCGCTGAAACCCAGAAAAAACTTTTCGTCACCGAATATGCGGAAAATGAGATTTTCATTAAACCGTTGTTTTTCAGCCGATTACAAGAATAGCGCCTTGCGTTGCAAAATTATTGTCGGGAGATAAAAAAATATCTCCCGACGCTTTTTTTTCACGCGTGGAAAAAAACGGGAGTGACGAAGATTTGAAATGTTAAAACATTGCACAAAAACGGCATTTCGTGCAGCATTTTGTCAAGAATCGAGAAAAGAGACTTCCAAGCGTCGGGCAGAAGAGAGCGAAAAACATGCACAAAAAGGCTGTTTTGTGCAAGATTGGATGCTAGAATGAATCGCGACGCCGCAAAAGGCTGTGTAAAAAATATTCAAACAGAAAAACAACACGACCGCCAAAGGCGGCATGAACCGGCGGGCAGTTTCTGCACCGCGAAACGGCAAGGCCCACCAACAGCAGTAAAGCGATTGGACCAACGGGAAAAACATCGACAGGCGAAGAAAAAAGGAAATTTTTCAACCTTTTGTTGCCGTTGTTTCAAAGAAAAAGACTATCTTTGTCCCGTTAACGCTATCAACGAAAACATGGAAACAATAAAAAACTTTGAACAGCTCATTGCTCACCTGCGTGAGCGTGCCGACAGAAAAACAGTAGCCGTGGTATGGGGCGAGGACGAATCGAGCCAAGAGGCCATCGTCGCCGCCCTGGAGGCCGGATTCATCAATGCAGTGTTCGTGGGAGCCACCGAGGCCGCCAAGGCCAACGAGGAGCTCATGGCCTACGGCGACCACATCAGCTTCGTGGAAACCGACGACAGGGACGACGCCGCCCGCAAGGCCGTGGCACTGGTGCGCGAGGGCAAAGCCGACATACTGATGAAGGGACTCATCAACACCGACAACCTGCTGCATGCCGTGCTCAACCGCGAAACGGGCATACTGCCCAAGGGCCAGATACTGACCCACCTCACCGTATCGAAAATACCCACCTACCACAAACTGCTCATCTTCGGCGACGCAGCCGTCATCCCCTACCCCACCCAGCAGCAGCGCGCCGAGCAGGTGCGCGTGGCCGTCAAGCTCTGCCATGCGCTGGGCATTGAGGAGCCGCGGCTGGTGCTCAACCACTGCTCGGAGAAAGTGAACGAGAAATTCTTCCCACATACCGTAGGCTATGCCGACATCATCACCGCCGCCAAGGAAGGACAGTATGGCCGTTGCATCGTCGAGGGGCCGCTGGACGTGAAGGTGGCCTGCTGCCGCGAGAGCGCCCTGACCAAGGGCATACAGTCGCAGGTGGCCGGTGAGACCGACGCCATCATCTTCCCCGACATCGAGGCAGCCAACGCTTTCTACAAAACCATCACCCTGTTCTGCAAGGCCGACACGGCCGGCATTCTCTCGGGTGCCCTCTCGCCTGTGGTGCTACCCTCGCGCAGCGACAGCAAGAGCTGCAAACTCTACAGCCTCGCCGTGGCGGCACTGTAAGCCCTCAGCCATCCTCACCACTTAGAACTATCAACTAAAAATCCTTAATCATTATGGCAAAGACACCAACTCCCCACATTGGGGCACAGTACGGCGACATCGCCGAAACCGTCATCATGGCAGGCGACCCCCTGCGCGCCAAATTCATGGCCGAGAATTTCCTGGAGAACCCTGTCCTGTTCAACAACGTGCGCGGAATGCTGGGCTTCACCGGCACCCACGACGGCAAACGCGTCAGCGTGATGGGCCACGGCATGGGCATGCCCTCCATCGGCATCTACACCTACGAACTGTTCAACTTCTACGGTGTGAAGACCATCATTCGCGTGGGCTCGGCTGGCTCCATGCACCCCGACCTGCACGTGGGCGAAATGGTCATCGCCATGGGGGCCTGCACCAACTCCAACTACGCCGACCAGTATGAACTGCCAGGCACCTACGCCCCCATCGCCAACTTCGAACTGCTGCGCCGAGCCGCTGACACGTGCGACAGTCTGGGCTACAAATACAAGGTGGGCAACGTGTTCTCGTCCGACATCTTCTATGCCGAGGACGCCCACAACGACAAATGGATGAACATGGGTGTGCTGGCTGTGGAAATGGAAATAGCCGCTCTCTACATGAACGCCGCCCGCTCGGGCAACCGCGCACTGGGCATCTGCACCATCTCCGACCATCTGCTCACTGGCGAGGTGACCACCGCCGAACAGCGGCAGAACACTTTCACACAGATGATGGACGTGGCCTTCGCGCTCGTCTGACATCAAGACGATTCAGACAATTAGACAAACAGACA
>DFFM01000012.1:46127-87572 GCA_002369515.1 Prevotella sp. UBA3776
TAGATGTCTGTTTGTCTAATTGTCTAATTGTCTAATTGTCTGATTGTCTATTTGTCTGTTTGTCGAAGAAATGTAAACCTTTGCGTGAGTTTTTGGCAATGAAATGGTGGGAAATAAACAAAAAAACAGTATCTTTGCAATCAGAAAAACTCAAAATACTAAAAAACAGAAAAACAAAACAAATCATGAGCAACCTAAAATCTTTGAACAAGCAAACCGCTCCCAAGAGCGTCATGCCCGAGAAAATCATTCAGTTTGGTGAAGGCAACTTCCTGCGCGCTTTTGTTGACTGGATCATCTGGAACATGGACCAGAAGACCAACTTCAACGGCAGCGTGGTTGTGGTGCAGCCCATCGAGCGAGGCATGGTGGACTGGCTCAACGGACAAGACTGCCTCTACCACGTCAACCTGCAGGGCCGCCAGAACGGCGAGGCAGTGAACACGCTCGAGCGCATCGACGTCATCAGCCGCGCCCTGAACCCATACACCCAGAACTGGGCCTTCATGGCACTGGCCGAGCAGCCCGAAATCCGCTTCGTCATCTCCAACACCACCGAGGCCGGCATCGCCTTCGACCCCGCCTGCAAGTTCACCGACGCTCCCGCAAGCAGCTATCCCGGCAAACTGGTGCAGCTGCTGTTCCACCGCTACAAGACTTTCGAGGGCGACCCCAAGAAGGGCCTCATCATCATGCCCTGCGAGCTGATTTTCCTCAACGGCCACCATCTCAAGGAGTGCATCTACAAGTACATCGAACTGTGGAAGGACGACTTCGGAAAGGACTACGAGGGCTTCAAGGAGTGGTTCACCAAGTACAACTACGTATGCGCCACACTGGTTGACCGCATCGTGCCGGGATTCCCCCGCAAGGAGATTGCCGACATACAGCAGAAGATTGGCTACAAGGACAACCTCGTCGTACAGGCCGAGATATTCCACCTTTGGGTCATCGAGAAGGCCGAGAACATGACGTGCGAAGAACTGCGCGAAGAATTCCCCGCCGAGAAGGCCGGTCTGCACGTGCTCATCGCAGAGAGCGAGAAACCCTACCACGAGCGCAAGGTGACACTGCTCAACGGCCCGCACACAGTGCTGTCGCCCGTCACCTACCTCAGCGGTGTGGACATCGTGCGCGACGCCTGCAACCACGAGGTGTTGGGCAAATACATCCACAAGGTGCAGTTCGAAGAACTCATGGAAACGCTCAACCTGCCCATGGACGAGCTGAAGCAGTTTGCAGCCGACGTGCTCGAGCGCTTCAACAACCCGTTTGTCGATCATCAGGTGACGAGCATCATGCTCAACTCCTTCCCCAAGTTCCAGGCCCGCGACCTCCCCGGCGTGAAGACCTACCTGGAGCGCAAGGGCGAACTGCCCCAGGGATTGGTGTTCGGTTTGGCTGCCATCATCACCTACTACAAGGGCGGCAAACGCGCCGACGGTGCAGAAATCGTGCCCAACGACGACCAGAAAATCATGGACCTGCTCAAAGAACTCTGGGCTACGGGCGACACACAGAAGGTGACCGACGGCGTTCTCGCTGCCGACTTCATCTGGGGTGAGGACCTGCACGGTGTGAAGGGGCTGGCCGAACTGGTGAAGAAGGATCTCGACCTGATTCAGGAGAAAGGCATGCTCGAGGCTGTCAAGACCATCCTCTAAGCACACACTGCTGAAACTCCACAAAAAAAGACACCCCGGCAGGAGCTGGTAACTCAACTCCCACATACTCTCTTAATCCTCCTTCCGGCTCCTGCCACCCTTATAAAAGCGAAAGGGAATCCCGGGCAACGCTGCCATCCGGCAGAACGCCATTGCCCAGGATTCCCTTTCCTTGTTCTCATTGAAAGCATTGCCGCGACTCCATCTTCACATTGGCAACGCTATTACAAGACAGGACATTGGAGAGTAACAACTGACAAGACATGAGCAAGAACCTGCACAAGACGTACGAAATCGAGAAACATCAATAGAGATGAAAGCTACAGTTCCATACATAGAGGCGAAGTTCGAGGAGTTCAACCGCATGATGTTTGAGGGCAAGCTCCCCAAGATTCCCGTGGAGTTGAGCGACGCAAAGACTTTTCTCGGACAGTGCGTATATAAGAAGCGGAGGAATCCCGCCGGAAAGACGGAGCTATACGACTTCAGACTGCGCATCAACACACGCGTGGATTTGCCCGAACGGGAGGTGGAGGACACCATCATCCATGAGATGATCCACTACTACATCGGATACAACAAACTGGAAGACGCCTCAGCACACGGGCCGTTGTTCATCGGAATCATGGACGAAATCAACCGAAAGTTTGGCAGGCACCTCACGGTGTCGCACAAAAGCACCAAAGAGCAGCGCGAACAGCTTCAGGACAAGCGCAGCCGCTATCATGTGATAGCCGTGGTGACTTTCCTCGATGGCAGGACTGGCATAAAGGTTCTGCCGCGTGTGCTCAGAAGCATCCTCTATTATTATAACAATGTGTTGGCGGACAGGGGCATCGCCTCCATACAGTTATATATGAGCAACAACGTGTTCTTCAACCGCTACCCCAATTCTTCTGCACTGAAGGTGCATTTCCTGAAGGCTGATGAAATCAGCAAGCAGTTGGAGGGCGCAGAAAAGATGGCTTGTGACGGCAAGACCATACTGAGGAATCAATGACAGGATGGCGAGAGGCCAGCCACAAAACAAGAGCTGGACAGGCCACGCTTTTCGGGTTCAAACTGCGTGAAAGATGAAAGCAGAACCGTTGCCGTCGCCGCTTTTGTTGATGCGAAATTCCAAAAGAAACAACCAGGCATGTAGCTATATCCAGTAGCACCAAATCTTTTTTTATCATTGCTTAACGAACAATTTGCCGCAAACCTTGCACTTTTTTCAATAAGAAGTAGTAAATTTGCAGCGTCATAGTAGAAACCAAGCCCGCTACCGCCCATCGGAACACGGGCATTATTGTTATATATACTCAATACCACTCCCATGAAACATTTTACGCGACTATTCATTCTGGCACTGGTGGGAGCCTGGAGCACCCAGAACGCTGATGCCCAACTGATAATCAACGAACTGATGCAGTCGAACATCGACTGTGTGATGGACGACCTCAACGAGTTTCCCGACTCGTGGGTGGAAATCTACAACCCCGGAGACGATGCCGTCAACCTGCAGGGGTGGAAATTGGGCGAGAGCGACAACCCCGACATGGCATGGAGCCTGCCTTCCATGCAAGTGGGGCCCCGCCAGCTGATGCTCATCTACTGTGACAAGGAGGCCAACGGACGGCACACCGACTTCCGACTGGAGTCGGGCAAAGGGTGCGAAGTCTATCTGTTCAACGGTCGGCAGGTGGCCGACCAGGTGAAAGGCCTGAAGAAACAGCCCGCTCCCAACATTTCCTATGGCCGAAAGTCGGAGGGCAGCAACGAGTGGGGTTACCAGTACATACCCACCCCGGCGCAGAAAAACTGTGGCACACTTGCGGAGAACATTCTGGGCGCGGTGGAGTTCAGCCAAAAGGGTCGCGTGATGACCACCAGCCAGATGCTAAAGGTGGAGCTCAAGCTGCCTGCCGGAGCACCCGCCGAATCGGAGATTCGCTACACTCGCGACGGGTCGGAACCCACTCAGGGCAGCCTGCTCTACAACGGCACTCCCATCAGCGTGACGGCAAACACCATCATCCGCGCAAAGGCTTTCTGCAACGGATGGCTCTCGCCACGCTCCACGGTACACTCGTATATCTACTTCCCCAACAACCGCAAGCTGACCTTGCCCGTGGTGTCCATCGTCACCGACAAGCGCTACTTCTACGACCCGAAGATTGGCATCTACTACAAAAACAACAACAAGAATGCCGACGACCGGTCGCAAAACTACTTCAACGACTGGCGGCGACCCGTCAACTTCGAATACTTCGAGGGAGACGACACCGAGAGCCTGCTCAACCAACTCTGCGAAACGCGCATACAGGGCGGTGCCACACGCACCAACATGCGAAAGTCGCTGGCCATGTACGCCAACAAACGCTTCGGCGAGAAACGACTCGAATATGAGTTCTTCCCCGACCAACGTCCGGGCATCACTGACTTCAAATCCATCGTGCTGCGCAACTCGGGCAACGACTTCGACTACCTCTACCTGCGCGATGCCATCATACAGCGCAACATGGCCCTGCACACTGACCTGGACTGGCAGGCATGGCGACCCGTCATCGTCTATATCAACGGCGAATACACGGGCATTCTCAACATCCGCGAGCGCGCCAACGAGGACAACATCTACACCAACTACAACAAACTGGAGGACATTGACCTGATTGAGAACTGGTGGGACCTGAAAGAGGGCGACTGGGACAACTACAACCGATTCCGCGAATTCTACAACGAGCACGGACACACCATGGCCGAATACGAAAAGTGGATGGACTGCCAAGAGTTCATCAACCTCATGGTGATGAACCTTTACTACTGCAACCTCGACTTCCCCGGCAACAACATCGTCATGTGGCGGCCACGCACTGACGAGGGACGCTGGCGCTGGATAGCCAAGGACACCGACTTCGGACTGGGACTCTACAACCGCGACGTGAACTACAACACCGTCCAGTGGATCAACAACCACGACCACGACCCGGCCAACAACTGGGCCAACGACTGGGAGCACACACGACTGTTCCGACGGCTCATGGAGGACACGGACTTCAAGCGCGAGTTTCTCGACCGTGCCGCCATCTACATGGGCGACTTCATGAACTACCGTGGCACCCACGAGGTGTGGGACCCCATGTACGAACAGATACGCATCGAATATCCCTACCATCGCGAACTCATCAACCGCTGGTGGCCCAACTACTCCGATGAAGTGAACATGATCAACAACTGGCTCAGCAAGCGCACCGACATTTTCTACCGACAGTTGGCCGACTTCTACCAGCAAAAGCAGCCCGTGGTGCTCACCATCAACAAGGGCATGAGCCCCGACGAACAGGCCGCAATAGGGTTAGAGTTTAACGACGTGAAGCTGAGCAGCGGTTTGTTTGATGGCAAGTTCTATCCCGACCACACCATCCGGTTGAAGGGCACGGCTCCAGAGGGAAAGGTCATCTCGGGCTGGACCATCAATCAGGTGAACGGCAGCAACGGTCTGCAGAGTTCCACCGTGGAGGGTGCAACACTCAGCATGACCATGCCCTCATGCACCAGTCTGAGCATCAAGGCCATGTTGGCCGACGCTACAGGCATCGAGCAGCCCACGACCAACGGCGATTGGCAGTGGCGCAGCAGTGGCGACCAGTTGGTGCTCAGCGGGGTTGCCAGTGGAACGCACGTGATGCTCTACAACCTGCAGGGCATGCTCCTGGCCGAGCGTAAAGCCGACGGCGGCGACGTGATCATAGCACTGCCCCGCGAGGCAAGAGGGCAAATCCTCGTGCTCAAGGTAGGGGCCGACACGCGGCGAATAAAACTTTAAGGGATTGCGGAGAAAGGACTGTGCAAAAAAAACTATTATTCAACTTTCGCATGTCGGGAGTTATCAGGAGTTAGCTGTAGTTAACTCCCGCTAACTCCCAGAAAGCGGAGCTTTCGAAAGTTGATCTCACAGTCGTACACCTACAAAAGCTCGCAGACGCCATTTGTTCTGATTGACAACCACCGCTTCATCGTCGAAGATGGAGTTGTTCATCACAAGGGTGAGACCAGCGAAATGGCGCGGCGAAAAGTTGTAAACCACAGCGGCGCGCTCGTTGAACAACATGTTGAAACGCATGTGTTGTGCCTTTTTGCGCTCGCCGTTCACGGTCATGTTGTTGCGGTTGAAAACCACGAAAGTGGGCAGCATGGAGAAATGCAGCAGCCACTTTCTTCCCAGCACCCAGTTGTAGCCATAGCCGCCGCCAATGCCAACGTGGCCCAGATAGATGCGCACATTGGGGGCATTCTCGCTCCTCTCCTTCAACTGCTCGGTGGTTTCGATGCTGCCACCTTGGTAACTGATGCCAGCCAGCCACGAGCCAGCAGAGCGCCGTTGGATGTAGCTTTGTGTGAAGGCGGCAGGATAGGAGAATCGGCGGTGGTTGAACGTGTAATAGCCCGCCAGATTGAGCACCTTCATGGACACGTCGCCAGCATTCATGTGCTGCGCCCCCCGGTCTCCGTTGATGTCGCCCGCCAACGATTCCGACCGCTGGTAGCTGGCATCTAGGCTCAGCCTGCTGCTGTAGAAATTGAGGTTCAGTTCGTAGTCCTTGTAGGCACTTTTCCACTTGGCGGGATTGATGGCCAGCCCCACGCCAATGCCACGATAGATGGCAGCTATGGCGAAGGTGGTTTTGAAGTTTGTCCTGAGGTCAGCTTTCGAATAGATGTCGTTGACGGTACCCTTGGCATGGATGGAGTTGCCCGTCTGGTTGAACCTCACCTTCAACGTCAGCCCTTTCAGCTTAACCCCCTTGAAGCCGTAAGCCCCATCGCCGGCATCGCCGTTGCCAGATTTCAGTATCCCTGGCCGTACAACATAGTTGGTGTCGTAAGGCGTACGGACGTAGCGAGCAGCCAAGACGCTGTCCACACGCTCTCTCATTTGCCGGTCGTAGGTCTGACCGGCCACCTCGGCTGACAATCCGGCAGCCAGCCAACAAGCAATGACAAAGCACAGTCTGTGGTTCATCGCGAAAGACTCTTTACGCTCAGCTAAAACAACGGAAGAACCACTCGCAAGTTCACCACCGGCCACACAGACATGTTCGACACGTGTCTTACAATTCCACCGTCGTCGCCTTTCAGATCCTCGTCCTCCAAATCCTGTCCCTGACACTCCACCTTCGGTTTGCCCCAGAATTGGACGCCGAGGTCAAGATTGAAGCCTATTTTCCCCTTGGCGGGAACAGTACGCCCAAACCCTATACCCACATAAGGCCGCAGTTTGCTGGTTTTGATGTTGGCATTCACATTGCCTTTCTCGTCGGGTGTAAGGAAATAGTCGCCCAGCAGGTATCCGGCCTTCTGCTGGTCGGGCACCATTCGGTTATAGGCCGTGACGGCCAAAAGCGCCCCCTCCTCACTATTGTATGCCTCGGCCACTTTCTCAGTTCCCAGATAGGCACCCGCCGTAAAGCGGAAGGAACTTTCCTTTGAAGGGTAAAGGTCGAACAACACGTGGCCGGTGGTCATGCTCAATTTGCCTGTCACAGCAAACGTTTCGGGCAGAACACGTTGTGCTACGCTGTTTCGATACTCCACTTCCAGGTCGGAACCATATTTGAAGGTCATGATGTCGGCACCGCCGCGCACTGAAAAATTGGGTGACAGACGTAAGTTCAAGTCGGCAGTAATACCCGTCATTCCTACACCCACGGCCACACTGGCCACGCCCGGCACGTCGTTTTCTTGTGCCATTGCGTCCATGCCCATCAAGAGGGCAACTATTGTTAGTAGAACTGTCTTTTTCATGTTTCTCTTATGGTTTTGTTTCATTGACAACCTGTCAACAAATGTCATCTGTTTTTTCTCCGCCCTCTCTCCGCATCATCTCACCGTGATGTGGAAACAACCTTGCTTCACTTCGTACTTCACGTAGCACCGCTGCTGTTGGCGCAAGTCGCGCAGCACTTCAGAGAGCACCCACTTCAGGGTGTCGTTGCGCACGGCACGTCGGCGCGGGTCATCGGGCGGTGCAACCGTCTTGTAGCGGTTGTAGCAGATGTCGAAAGTAGTGCCGTAGAGATGGCACGAGTTTTCGGTGGCGTTGCCGTTGTGTCCACGCAATCGGCTCACATCGTCCTTGCTGCGGAGCACACTGGTGACGATGATCTTGCTCAGTGGCACACCTTTTATTTGCAAGCTGTCGAAGAAGTTGCGCCCAATGTCCTGCAGCAATACGGAGGCACGGGGCACCAGATAAGGGATGCTGCTGCGCAACGGTTCGACAAAGAAATAAGGATTGGCTCCAACATAAACCAGCTCCATCTTTCTGCGCTCAGCCTCTGCACGGTTTTGCACGGGCGAGACCCCATACTTGTTGGCGGCCTGGATTTGCACATCTTGCATGTCGGGAAAAGCGTCGGCATAGCTGGGCACACTGCGGATGGGATGTGGAGTCCAGGTGGCAGCGACAGACGATTCACCTGCTGCTTCTGAGGAAACATCGGGCATAGGTTCATCGGCAGTTGGCTCTTTGGCAGTTGGCTCTTTGGCAGTTGATTCATCAGCAGTTGGATCATCGGCTGTTGATTCATTGGGCTCCACAGGAATATCGACATCATCGGCATCAGAGACTTCTGCTTGGGCAGAAACCTGCTGACCTTCTGCCGCTGTGCGCGGTTCGGCCACTGATGGGAACACGCACCTCACCAATGCCAGCACCACCACAATGGCGGCAAACGACTTGAGATAGACGGATTTGGTTACTTTCACGCCTGCAAAGGTAATGTAAAAAAATGACGATGAGGAATATTAAGTATAAAAAAAACAAGAAAAAGAAGGAGTGTGAAAAAATGAGAGATGACTTTATGACGTCGAAATTCACGAGGTTCATGAATCCAAATCAAAAACTGGGAGGATATAAAAACAACAAATTCCACGAATTTCACGGATCCAAATCATCATGACAATCAGAGATGTTGAGAATCCGTAAGACTCGTAGAATTCGTTTTATACGCAATCTAATGTTGCTGTTGATGGAAGAACATTTTTCGACTCTTAATTCTCTGCAGCCGCAAGGAGAATCTCGCTGAGGGTGGGATGGATATGCACCATTTGGCGCAACTCGCCCAAAGTGGCATGCTTACAGATGAGCACACTGGCTTCCTGCACCAAGTCGGCAGCATGAGCCCCAAAGGCATGACACCCAATGATGCGTCCCTCGTCGTCGGCCATCAACTTGAGCATGCCCTCGCTTTCGTTCATGGCCAAGGCTTTGCCGTTGGCCCTATAGAAACTCTTGTGGCAACTGTAGCCAACGCCCTGCGCTTTGCACTGATCTTCGGACAGCCCCACACAAGCTGCCTCGGGCAGCGTAAAGATGGCGGCGGGCATCACGTCGAGCCTTGGCGCTGCACTGGCTCCTTCGGCCTCGGGCCGCACCTGCGAGAGGATGTGGGCCACGGCCTGCAAGCCCTGCATTTCGGCAGCATGGGCCAACATCTGACGGCCATTCACATCGCCAATGGCATAAATGCCAGGAATGGAGGTCTGCATGTGGTCGTCCACGCGGATGCCCATGCGCTCGTCGTACTCGAAACCGGCACAGGCAAAGTCGGCACTCACGCGAGGCTTACGCCCAACGGCCATCAGTACCAGGTCGGCTTCTACGGTTTCATCCTTGCCTTTGCGCGTGTAGCCAACAATGGTCTCTTTGCACATGTACTCGCCAGTATTCTCTTTGCAGAGGCAACCATCGGCACCATCTCGGCTGTCAGAAAGTGGCTGTTTGAATGTTATGCTCCTTACAGCTGCTTGCATAACAAACTTTACGCCGCGTTTTTCAAGCGTCTTGCGCAGGCGCTTGGCAATGTCACTGTCGAGCACGGGCAGGCATTCCTTGAGAAATTCCACCACAGTTACCTCTACGCCAAAGCTGTTGAAGATGCTGGCAAACTCCATTCCGATGACGCCTGCACCCACGATGCACAAACGACGGGGCAGTGTTGGCATGCGCAGCAGATATTCTGAGTCGCAGGCGGCACCATCGTCGTAGGTTTCAAGCCGCAAATGCTTGGGCTCCGAACCGGTGGCCACGATGATGTAGTCTGCCACATATTCCTCCCCCGTATCGGTGACTATAGTGTGTGCATCCTTAAACTGCGCCTGTCGGTCCACCAACTCTATGTTGGGATGTCCAAGCAACGTCTCTATGCCACTGCGCAGCGACTCCACCACCTGGTTTTTGCGCTCCACCACACGGCGGAAGTCCAACTGACAGTCCGTCAGAGCAAGGCCATACTGCTCAGCCTCTTTCAGGGTCTGTACGATTTCGGCATTGCGGGCAAAAGCCTTGGTGGGTATGCACCCCTCGTTCAGACAGGTGCCTCCCACGTGGGCTTTCTCGAACACTACCACACGCAATCCGTTTGCGGCGGCAAAGGCAGCGGCGCGGTAGCCCCCAGGCCCCGCGCCGATGATGATGAGATCAGTCTTGTTCATGAGTCATTTGCTTGAAGGTAACCACGGGATGCTTGGCTGCCAGCACATCATCCACGCGTCCGATGGGCGTGTTGTGGGGGGCACTCTTCACCACGTCAGGCGTATCGTGGGCCTCCTTTGCAATGGTATGCATCACGTCGATGAATGCGTCGATGGTTTGCTTGCTCTCGTTCTCGGTAGGCTCGATCATGAGACTCTCGTGGAAGAGCAGAGGGAAGTAGATGGTCGGTGCATGGTAGCCGTAGTCGAGCAGCCTTTTGGCAACGTCCATGGTGGTGACACCCGTTGACTTGTCGGCCAGGCCGTCGAAAACGAACTCGTGTTTGCACAGCCCTTTGATGGGCAGTTTATAGTCGTCCTTCAGCCGTTGCTTGATGTAGTTGGCATTCAGGGTGGCCAGCGGCCCCACCATCTTCACGTGCTCTCGGCCGAGTGAGAGTACATAGACGTAGGCGCGCAGAATTACGGCGAAATTGCCAAAGAACTGTCCGATGCTGCCCAGCGTCTGTTCATACTCGCCAGTAACGACGTGGAGCATGGTGTTGTTTTCGTCGGCCACCACACGCGGTGTGGGCAAGAACGGCTCCAAGCCTTCGCGCACACCGACGGGTCCGGAACCAGGGCCACCGCCACCATGAGGGGTGGCAAATGTTTTGTGCAGGTTGATGTGCATCACATCGAATCCCATGTCGCCCGGACGACATACGCCAAGCATGGGATTCAGGTTAGCTCCATCGTAGTACATCAGTCCTCCGCAGCCATGTATCATCTGGGCAATCTCCGGGATGTCCTTCTCAAACAGTCCAAGTGTATTGGGATTTGTCATCATCATGGCAGCCACGTTGGGGCCTTCAGCCTCGACAATGCGCTTCAGGTCGTCCAAATCGACCAGTCCCTCGCTGGTGCTCTTCACCTCGACCACCTGCAATCCGCAAACAGCTGCCGAGGCAGGATTGGTGCCGTGGGCCGAATCGGGAATGATAACCTTGGTGCGCTGCAAATCGTGACGGCTGTCGTGGTAGGCTCGGATCACCATCAGCCCCGTCAGTTCGCCGTGTGCTCCAGCGCAGGGATTGAGCGTGAACTCGCTCAGCCCCGTCAGCTCGGCCAGCAGCGACTGCATGCTGTAGTACACCTCGAGCGCACCCTGACAGGTGTCGGCGGGCTGGAGTGGGTGCAACGCACAGAAATCGCTCATGGCGGCTATCTCCTCGTCGATGATGGGGTTGTACTTCATAGTGCAGCTGCCCAGCGGATAGAATCCGTTGAATACGCCGAAGTTGTTGGCGCTGTGGTTGGTGTAGTGGCGCACAACGGTCATCTCGTCACACTCGGGCAACTCCGCATCTTCACTGCGACGCAGTTCCTTGGGCAGTTGCTCGGTGGCAAAGCCATCAAAACGGTTTTGTGGCAGTGAGTAGGCGCGGCGTCCTGTGTGCGACAATTCGAAAATCAATTGGCCGTAAAGTCTATTATTCATGGCTCGTTTCCTCCTTCGTTAATATTTCCACAAGTTCGTCAATATCGTCCTTGCTGCGCTTTTCAGTGACAGCCAGCATGAGGGTGTGATCGTCAATCTTCACACCTGCTAGGAATCCGTATTCTTCGGCACGTCTGAGCAGTTCGTCTGCCGGCACTTCGGTGGTGACACAGAACTCGTTGAAGAACGGCTGATTGAAAGTGAGGTTAAACTTGCCCGATTCCAACAACCTATGGCACATGTAATGGGCACCTGCGTATGAAAGTTCAGCAGCTTCCTTTACGCCCTGCTTGCCCATGATGGACAAATAGATGGTGGCGTAGAGTGCCATGAGACTTTGGTTGGAACAGATGTTCGACGTGGCTTTCTGGCGTCGGATGTGCTGTTCGCGGGCTTGCAGGGTGAGCACGAAAGCCCGATTTCCTCGGTTGTCACGGGTCATGCCTACGATGCGTCCCGGCATCTTGCGGATGAGTTTTTCGGTACAGCACATATAGCCCACACCCGGTCCGCCGAAGCTCATGGGCATGCCCAAACTTTGGCCGTCGCCCACAGCAATGTCGGCCCCCCACTCTTTCGGAGTCTTGAGCACTGCCAAGTCGGCTGCTACGCTGTTGATGACAAAAAGACCTTTGTGGGAATGAATGTCTTCAGCAAAACCTTCGTAGTTCTCCACAATGCCGTAGTAGTTTGGCATCTGCACCACCACTCCTGCTACGCCCCCTTCGTCCAAGAGTTGCTGCATGTGGGCACGGTCAGTGATGCCGTCGTTCTGTCGGATGACAAGGATGTCGATGCCATGATAGCGGGCATAAGTATCCACAACACGGCGAATCTTCGGGTCAACGGTTTCGCTGACAAGCACTTTGTTCGTTTTCTTTCCGGCTGCAACAGCCATCATAGCGGCCTCGGCTGTGGCCGTGGCCCCATCGTACATCGAGGCATTCGAAACGTCCATTCCCGTGAGTTCGGCCATCATGCTCTGAAACTCGAAGATGTAGTGCAGAGTGCCTTGCGAAATTTCCGCTTGATAGGGAGTATAGCTGGTCAGGAATTCAGAGCGTTGCACCAGATTCTGCACCACAGCGGGCGCATAATGGTCGTACACTCCCGCTCCAGCAAAGCAGGTCAGTTGGTCGTTGAGCAGTCCGAGAGTCTGCATCAGCTGTCGAATTTCCAGCTCGCTCATTGCCTCTGGAATGTCGTAATCGCCACGAAAACGCACACTCTCAGGAATGTCAGCATAGAGCGAATCGAGAGAATCGACGCCAGCCACACTGAGCATTTGGCTGATTTCCTCGTCGGTATGAGGAAAATATTTGTAGTTCATAGTCGTTTATTTCGAAAATGTTTTCTCTTTCGTGAACCATCGTCGGCAGTATGCCTCACCCCGCCTAAGCTTCTTTCTCGCAGAAGGCCGCATAGTCGGCGGCATTCATGAGTGCATCCAGCTCTGCCACATCGCTGAGCTTCACCTTGATAATCCAGTTCTCGAAAGCATCTTTGTTCACCAGTTCGGGCTCGTCGTCGAGCGATTCGTTCACCTCAACCACCGTTCCACTAACAGGTGATATGAGGTCGCTGGCAGCCTTCACGCTCTCCACGGCGCCGAAATCTTCGCCTGCTTCCACCTCGTCATCCACTTCGGGCATATCCACATAGACGATGTTGCCCAATGCCTGCTGGGCATAGTCGGTGATGCCTACAAAACCATATTCGCCTTCAACGCGAACAAACTCGTGCGACTCGCTATAATAGAGTCCTTCAATAACTTTTGCCATAATGATCGATATTTGTTTTTATTGTTAATGTTTTCGTTTTCTAACTTTTCTTATATCTTTTCTCGTAGAAACGCTTCTTCACCACCACGCCAGGGAATGTCTTGCGTCGAATCTGTATTTCCAGTTCTGTGCCCAGTTTGGCGTGGGCTGCATCAACCAGCGCCATGCACACGCTTTTGTCGGTGCTGATGGTGTGGTAGCCAGTGGTCACCTCGCCCACCTGTTGGCCATCCTTCAGCACGGCATAGCCATGCCGCGGAATGGCCTTGTCGGCCAATTCGATGCCAATGACGCGGCGGCTTACACCTTCCTGTTTCTGGCGCTGCAGGGCTTCCTTGCCGATGAACTCGGGCTTGTCCAACTTGCAGAACATGCCCAGCCCGGCCATGATAGGCGAAATGTCGGCACTCAGTTCGTCGCCGTAAAGAGGCAGTCCCACCTCGAAGCGCAACGTGTCGCGACATCCCAGCCCGCAGGGCTTGCAACGACCCGAGGCCATCAGTTTGTCCCACAGGCCACGAATGAAGTCGGCCGTGCCATAAATTTCAAAACCGTCCTCGCCGGTATAGCCCGTGCGGCTGATGATTGCCTCCACGCCATCTGGGGCATCGCCCAGCCCATCAAGCCGCTTGCCTGTGTAGAACACCAGGTCACGGCAAGACAGCCCGAGCACCTCTTCAACCACGTTTTCGGCCTCTGGCCCCTGCACGGCTATCTGGGCATAGTTGTCCGACCGATTCTGCAGGTCGATGTCGAAGCCTTCAGCCTGCTGCTGCATCCAAGCCCAATCTTTGTCGATGTTGGCGGCGTTGATGACAAGGAAATAGTCGGCCTCACCCATCTTGTAAACCAGAAGGTCGTCAACGGTTCCGCCATTGGGATAGCACATCATGCCATAAAAGATTTGGCCGTCGGGAGCCCCAGTCACGTCGTTGGTGAAAATATGATTCACATAGCGTTCAGCATCTTTGCCACGCACGGTCACCTCGCCCATGTGACTAACGTCGAATACGCCGCATGCTTGTCGCACGGCTTGGTGCTCGTCGATGATGTTTGAATACTGGATGGGCATGTCGAAACCTCCGAACGGCGAAATGAGCGCGCCCAGAGCCACATGTTTGTCGTAAAGACAGGTTCTTTTGTTTTCCATATTTCTTTAAGGTTTTGGTGTTTTCTGTGTTATTCAAGGCCCCCTCCGACTCCCCCCGGGGGGAGAGACTATCTGCGGGTTGGGACTATTCCCGAGCAAGCTCGCCTACCCGTAGCCTTCCCCCCCCAGGGGGGATGAGAGGGGGGCCTGGGATGAGAGATGAGCCATCCACAAGCAAGCTCGTCAGGTCGGCCTTGCGCAGGTTGCGCACCACGTCGTCCACCCTTTCGGGCAACGCCCTCCAGACAGCCTCGCTCTCCAGCGGCACTCCCCGCAACCGCGACAGCAGTTCGTTCAGGTCGCCCAGCAAAAAGAAGTCGCCCAGCAAATGTACATCTTTTATAATGCCGTTCTTCAGTTGCATTCGCAGCTCCAAGTCGCCAACGCCCTCGATGCGCCGGCGGCGCGTCACGCTGAAGCGAGGGTTCTTGCCATAGATGAAGTCGTCGGCAAGATATTCCTCCTCCATCAGCCGTTCGATGGCCTCAACGTCCTTCGCCGTCAGCGTCAGCCTGCTGTCGCACAGCAGTTCGCGGACAAAGCTCATCAGTCCATCAACCGACAAGTCCACATGGTCCTTCAGCAACGCTATGTGCTGGCGCACGCTCTCCACCCCCTTGCTTGCCAACTTTTCTCCCGTAGGCGTGATGCTGCCCACCATGTGCTTCATGTTGGTGTCGAAAAGAAGTGTACCGTGGACAATGCTGTGCCCCGGCAGATGATAGAACGCGCTTCCCGACACCTTCCGTCCGTCTATGAGGATGTCGTTGCGCCCCGTGGCTTTCGCCTCCACGCCAAGTTTGCGAAGCGCAAGCACCACCATACCGACGTAGCGATTGAAGGCCAAGTGTACGTTCTCGTCCTTCGTCACGTACGACATCATCACGTTGCCCTTGTCCGAATAGACACAGCCGCCCCCACTCTTCCTTCTGAACATCCCAATGCCGTTCTGTCGGCAATACTCCGTATTCACCTCGTTCTCTATGAGCTGGTTACGTCCGAAGATGACCGAAGGCTCAGTCTGCCACATGAAGAAACCGTGCTTCACGTCAAGATGACGCGCCACGTACTCCTCCATGGCCAGATAAAACGCCAGTGGGCGGTCTTTCTCCTCGGGCAACGAGATATAAACCATCTGTCAGTGAGTGTGTGTTTTGTTCTGCAAAAATAATAAATAATTATAGAAAAGCCCCATTTTTTCTCTAAAATTTTCGCCCCAAAACGAAGTTATTTTTACGCCTCTGTCAGAATGCAACCAAACACAACGTTCTGCTTTCTTTTTTCTTCTTTTACGCACTGAAACCTGACAGTTGCAAACCAACCATTTCCACTGCCCATGCAGAAACCTGCCTCATTATTCGACAACTTATATAAACGACACACCTTACCCCGCCTTTTCACACAATTTATGGCAAACAGCATCAATATTCAAAAACTTTTCGTAACTTTGGAAGAAATTGCAGAGATTCTTTATATAAAGGCAGTTTGGGAGATTGAGGATTTTGAGGGTTACGGATAAGAGACCGTTCTCAATTCGTTGTTCTGCCATAAATTGCATCAAAGAACACCCGATGACGAGCCACCAACCGTTTTTGTGACTCATCATCGGGTGCAAAGGCACAACAAAAAACTGAGACAACCAAACAATTCGCTTGTTTTAACCTCTTGCGGCAGTTTCGGCAAGATGAAACGAATGTGACTTCACGAGCGTTTATTTTGTAAGACGATATGGATGAGTTCGCACCTGATGTTCCCTGAATCCTGTGGGGGATTGGCGAGGGTCGTTTTCTTCACCAGCAGTTCGTACTCGTTGTCACGCTCGTAGGTGAAGCCTGTGATTTCCATGAAGCTGACGCACTTCCAATTGGCTGCACCATTCTCCCTAATCAGCATACCTTCAACAGAATTGTTGTCTGGAACATTCTGATAAGTTCCAGTTTCTGCTGACACATAGAGCGTCACCTGTTCAACTTTGTCTTCGTTGTCGTCGCTGCTGCAAGAGGCAAGGTAGAAAGAAGCAAGCATCATTAATGCGATTCTCCAAAGTTTCATTGTTTCCATATTTCTTGTGTTTTTGATTTCTGTGAAAGGGACAGCGTCAGCATGAAGGCTGACAACTGCTCAAACGAGAGAGAGATTATATAATACTCAAACGAGAGAGAAGATATAATAGGTTCCTTTTCTGAATTATCTTTTTTTATTTGATATATACGAAGTATTATTGAAAACGGCTCTTTTCTTTTTGTGACCTTTACGTGTGGCATCAAGCATGAAACTGTCGGCACGGCTGATGCCTGTGTGCTGATCCTCATACACCTGCCAGTCGTCTATTTCCTTGAAGAGTCTGTCGAGGTGATCGTGATAGCGGTCTGGATAAACCATCGTATAGACAAACCAAAGTTTTCCCCGACTGACGAATCGCGAATAATAGCTATAGTCATCTATACGACTATCATTTTCGTATTGTGGACCGGAGAGGATGAAGTAATCGCTGCCGAGTCTGCGGTCTGTCGCATAAAGCACTTGTGCCAGCGAGTCCATACCGTCCTTTAGCGACTGGCCGTTGTTATGCATCACATAGCTTTCGATGACGACGGTGATCCACTGGTCGCCGTACTCGAAACGTATACGGCCTTTTTCCTCCTGAAGGGAATCGGGTTGGGCGGTGAAGAACGAGGGCACGCGGACAACGTAGTCATAGTCCTTATCCTTGTATTCGTACATATCGGCATATGTAAGGTAACGCCCGAATACCTCCTTGTGTGACTTCAACTCGGCACAAGAATGAATCCAGTCGATGCTCGCAGCCACAAGGATGATGGCAATGAATATGAAGATGGCCTTTCTCATTTGCTTTGCAGGATTCCTGTTTCCGTATCCCGATGGTTCATGCTACGCTGAATGTCACGATATTTGTGGCCAGACGAGAGATGCCACGTAAGGTTGAGTGTCAGCATATTGCCGAAGTCACGACTATGCTGCGATACTTCCTTGTGGATATAGCGGCTAAGCACCTCCGTCTGATTGGTAAGCGGACGGGCACAGAAGGGATGCTGGGCGTAGAGGGATAGGGTGATATTCTTCATCTGATAAGAAGCCGTGAGATACCATGCGGGGGCCTGATGTCCCCGATGCTCGCCCTCCATGAAGTTCCAGCCATTATCCGCGTATGCTGTCAGCGTCCATCGGCCAAGATAGGCTTCGACGCTGGCACCACCGTTGAATGCGGTATAGGTATGGCGATAGTCGTCCGTGAAATTGAAGAAGCGGTAGATGCCTCCATAGAGGGTGACGGACAAACGCTCTGGTATAGCCTCCCAGCGGTTATAGCTCTGGATGAAGAAGAAGCTGCATTCGTTATCGGCATTAGTCTGTGTCTGATAGAAATGTCCGTCCCTGCGGGTGTATTTCTCCATGTTGCAGTGGGCATTCAGTCGCCAATAGCCTTGCAACTCGCTCATGATTCTTGGCGTGGAGTAGGTCAGACGGAGATCGTGCGAGGTAACGCGATTGGGAGTAATTTCAGGATTGCCCACAAGAGTCTCCATTGCGTTCTGCTTGATAGATACATTGCTGACGAGTGCAATCTGCGATACGTGCTGCGATATCTCGAAGTCATATTTCGCCTTCAAGTTCCTGGCCAACGGATAGGAAACAGTTAGTTTAGGACGGAACAGCAGAAAACGGTCATTCCATTCTGCTTGTCGATAGTAGCGTGTACTCACACCCAGTCCTCCCATATAGCCAAGTTTGCCAAGACGACCTTTCAACTGCCCGAAGAAATAAAGCATTGATGAACGCATGGAATTGTTAGCATTGGCATCACCCGAATACACATTATTAATATATTTCTGCCCATACTGAGTACCCAAGGAGAGTGTGAAGGGCTTCAGACGGTTCTCATAGATGGCCTCAGTCCAGAGCGAATAGGTCTTACCTGTCACGTTGTAGGCATAACTGCCACCCTCGTTATGTTCTGCATGGCTGTCGGTCTTGATATATGTTCCCACGGCATTGGCCGTCAAAGACTGATGACGGCGGAAGTCGCGATGGAAATAGAGGTCGAGCACAGGCGATGAGGTACGGGACGAGGAATGGTCTTCGTAGGTCTCAAACTTAGTCCACGACCTGTGGGGCTGAATGTCGCGACGGGCTGAGAGTTTCGATTGGAACACATAGTTGGAGTCACTCAGGCTATAGGTGAGTTGGATGTTGTGATTAAGACTTTTGTTTTGCCCATCTAATTGCTGACGCAAAATGCTTCGTTTCTCCCCTGACTCCAGTTCGTATGTAGCCTGTTCTTCATATTCCGTCCCCTTGAAGTTTTGATAGCCCAGCGAGTAGTTCACTCCTAACTCGCTCTTTCCATAGTTGAATTTCCCAAAGACAGTCTCATCACCGTTCACAACTGTGAGCGTATTCGTCAGGTCTGCACCGATGTCATAACCGCTGACTGGCTTCTTTACGATGATGTTGACAACGTAGGCAATGCCCTCACCATATCTGACTCCTGGATTGTCGATGTAGTCGATATGCTGTACGGCCTTTATGTCAAGCGCGAGCAAGTCCTCTTTTGAGGCAACGATGTTGTTGATGCGTACTTGCACGCTGCCGAGATTAGAAAGAGCCGTAATGGTATGCATCACGGGGTCAATTCGCAGATGGGGCAGCGTCAGTTTCGACAACAGCGAGTAGCCATTCGTGGAACTCTCCAGCTGCTGGCGTGTGGGATAGATGGTCTGCCCGTCCACCCGTTGTAAGATTTTAGAACCTTGAATGGTCACTTCCTGTAGTGCACCACCCTCTTTTACTTCTTGTGCCTGAACTATCATTCCAACAGTCAGCATACTTAATAACATAAGATGTCTCATGTGTTTTTTTTGAGTGCAAAGGTACTGTCATTTATGCCTGACAAACGAATTTTCTTTCTGACATTTGTCTGACATTCACCTATCAGGGACTATTTTACATCTTTACATCTGATACACGCGGCTCATGCCGTCGGGTTCCATCGGAGCGATGGGTTGGCAAAGAAGAACGAGGTAGAAGCGGGGGAAGGTCTCGATGGGCGGATGGTCGGCGATGTAGCGGTCTATCTTCTGTCGGGCCTCGTTGCGCAGTGCGTCGTCGTGGCAGGGCACGAGGCGGTCTTCATCGACAAAGGCGATGTGCCAGAAGGCCATATAGCCGATGACGTAATGCTCCACGGCTGCGGCTTCGTCCTTGTCGATGCCTGGGATATGAACCAAAAGGGGCTGGCGATCATTTTCACAAATGCCCACCACTGCCCAAGAGAGATTTATGTAATGATGAACAGGTCTCATATCAGAAGCGGTTTTTCTCGTCGTTTCCGGCACCCGTTCCCTTGTACTTCGAGTTGGTGGCGTTAAAGTTGTAGCGGACCGATAATTCAAACTTGCGGGAGTCATTGTGGGTTTCCTGATAGAGGGTGCGAAGGCCGTAGCGGATGTTGATGTGCTGCTGCGTGTTGAACAGGTTGCGGCCACCGATCCTCACCGATAGGTGTTTGTCGAAGAACGTCTTTGTGACACTCACGTCGGCCACGTATACAGGCGTGGTGACTGTCATGTTCTGCTGGTCGCCCGTGGTCGTCACTTGCAGACAGGCCGAGGCGGTGAGGGTTGGCGACAGTTGGAAGTTGTTGTTCGACTGGATGAGACCGATAGGGTTCTTCGGGCTGAGATTGCCTACTGGTGACGGAATCTTGATCCAGTCCTTTATCACACCGACGGTAAGCGATGGCTGATAGAGGCCAAAGCGGGGCGAGAGGGTGAGCATGGCACGGAGGCCGTCGGAGCGGTGGACGTTGGAGCGAGTGATGATGGTCGTGGCCTCGTTGCCCGCTACGGTCTCAGCCACATTTACAATCTCGTCGGTGGTATGCTTGTAATCGACGGCCAAGCGCATCCACTTGTACATCGCCATCAGACCCACCTCGTTGCGTATGGTGGGCTGCAGCATCGGGTTGCCACTTTCCCAAGTAAAACGATTGGCATAGGCCACGTTGCTGCTCAGCATCCAATAGTAGGGTCGCTGAATCTTCATGGCATAGTTGACCATCAACTGCACTTTGCCCGCCTTGGCCATCAGTGCGGCGGTAGGGAAGAAATGGTGATACGAGCGGCTCTGTTCGGGCTGATGAACGCCACGGAGATAGTAGTCTGTGCTGACGTTCTCGTTGCGAATACCCACGCGCATCTGACCGAAGGGTAGCGGGCGACTGTACTCGGCGAAGAAGATGTAGTTCCTCTCGCGCTGCTCCGTCTGCGACGTTGGCACTACCTGCTCAGGGTTCACATAGTCGTCGTTACGGTTGGTGAGGTCGTATTCGGTGCCCGCCTGTAGGTTGCCTTTCCAAAGCGGCCACGACAACACGAATTTCAAGGCCCAGAGTTGGTTGCGCACGACGTTGGTGCTGGTCACGATGCGGCTCATGCGCTCTTTACTCACCTCGTTAGTGAATTGCGATGTGCGGTCTTTATAGAACATATAGTCGGTATTGAAGTCAATCGATGTCTTGCCCACCTTTCCGTTATAATAGGCATTCAGTGTGTGCGGCATGTTCGAGGTTATTTCCTGTTCTAGGCTGTTGTCGAGGTGGTCGTAGAAAGCCCCTTCTGCAGTCACGTCGGCAATGAAACTGCCCGTCATCCTGTGTTTCAGCCACGCCTTTGTATTGTAGCGGAAGCCCATCGAGTGCTGGTCGCTGAACACGTAGTTCATGCCCGACGAGACGTAGAACGAGCGGTGGTGTGTGTCGGTATTGAATTGTTCGGTCATGTGCCAGAGCGTGTCGGCCACGACATCGAGGGTGATTGGGTTGCGCTGGCGGAATTGGTTGTCGTTGTACCACACGCTGCCAAACACGTCGAGGCCCTTGTGGCGGTAGTTCAGGTTCAGACCGAGGTCGAGGTCGGGATTGTAGCCCTGGCGGTAGTGGCTCTGCACGTCGCCGCTCCATCCTTCGCCCTGCTGGCGGCGGGTCTTGATGAGGATGACCGACTCCACCTGTGCGTCGTACTTTGCCCCAGGGGTTGTGATGAGTTCCACGCTCTTGACGCTCTCGCTGCTGAGTTGGTCCAGTTCAGACTTGTCGCGCAACTGACGCCCGTTAATGTAGATGAGCGGCGTACCCTTGCCGAACACCTCTATGCCGTCGCCCTTCTTCTGCACACCGGGCAGTTGCTGCAGCACGTCGTTGGCCGTGCCCGCCTTACTCAGCAGCGTGTTCTCCACCGTGGTCAGCACACCTTCGGTGGTCATTTTATGCATCGGCATCTGCCCTTTGACCACCACTTCGCCCAATGTCTGTGTGTCGGGCTGCATCTGTATGTCACCGATGTTGCCCTGTCGTGCGTCTATACACCTTATTATATAACCCACGCTCGACACTTTTAGCAGTCCGTCTTGCTTGTCGGTAGCAATAGAGAAAGAGCCGTCATCCTTGGTTACTGCTCCTGCTATATAAGCGGAGTCGGAACGATTAAGAAGTACAACATTGGCAAATGGCATCGGCTGAGCTTGCTCGTCAATCACCCGTCCGCTGATGCCCTGTGCAGTCGAGGCTATCGCCACGAGGCACATCATTGAAACTAATACAATCCTTTTCATTATTCTTGCGATTTTATTACGTTTGACATTTTTACTTGTTTGATATTCTTTTTCGATGCAAAGAATGTAAGTATCAAAGAGAAATCCACTACCCAAATGGGTAATTCTGACAAACTTGTACGAAAAATTACCCATTTGGGTAGCAAAAGAAGTTGATAACATAGGGATTTCATCAGAGATTGGGCTTGTTGAATTGTTCATTTACCAGTGATGTCCTTCCACTCGATGATTCTGTCTTTGTCTTCGTTACATACGATATGGGCGGTATATTTCTCTTTTGTACCATCCGCAGAAACAACATAATAAATGACATTGGCAGAAAAACGTACTTCACCATTCTCTTTATAGTCTTCACAAAGGTACTTGCAGACAAATTCAACCATTCCGCCATCGGCATGCAGGGAAGCAGCATGCTTTAAGACGGCTTCCTCAAGATTTTTGTTTTCTCTGTTACCATGACCAGGTATATTGATATGTCCGCTTTTCGCATACGCCCAGAGCATCACTATGGCGAAGCAACAGATAATATAAAACCACTTTCTTTTCATACGCTTTTTATTTGATTATTGTCGGTGCAAAATTACCATGCAAATGCACCTTAAAACGACTAAATCGTCAAATAAAAAGTCTTAATGCAAGAAACGTAACGCATTGGAAATCAATGGTTACGTTTCTCAAAAATCTTAATGATGACTCTCGGAATCTTAAACAACCCTTAATGTCTTTGATTCACGCTTCATCCATCACGTTTCGGCCTTTATCCAACCAACTCGTCGGCGGGAGAATGTATAATCTTCAATTTTCAATCTTTCTCATCTCTGTTCGTTCACGCAGGCTACAATATCTTGCCCCTCTGCTGCTCTTATCTTCTTTCGGATAGAGGTCTTGCGAACGTATATTGTCGCGTCAGACTGTTGTGTGATGACACCTATCTCCTTCGTCGAGAATCCCGCACAGAGCAGACAGCAGATTTGCTCCTCTTTTTCTGTGAGTGCATCGCCATATTGCTCCATTAGCCGAGTATGGAAATTGTTATACAGCCGGTCAATGACGGGATAGAGGTCTGACCAAACAAGTAGGCTGTTAGTAGGTATCTCACCACCACTGATGCCTGAAATGCGTTTCAGAAGAGCCTGGTTCTGATTGGTTGGGGTGCTGGCTACCAGTCGAATGATTCCCAACTGTTGCAATAGGATTTTCTTGAAGAAAGCATCATCGTCTGACTTGGGACGCTCCAACTCTTCTGCATTGCTCGATATGGACTTCATGTCGGACTCTTCTTCTGCTATGGTTTTCTGTGCTTCTTCCAGCATTCGTGCCAGTGTGTCTATCCTGTCCTCTGCCTCTGCCGATTGCTTGATTTTGTTCCTGCGGTATAGCCAGCCACCTATGCCGCCGCCAATCAACAGCAGTGTAGCCACCGACAACAACCATCCCATCCGCTGTTGGTTGAGTTTCAGTTCGTAATTGGCTGTCTGGAGACGGTTCTTGGCTTCCAGTCGTCGAGTGGAAGTGTTCTCTTTCATTTGCATGTCCATCGTGATAGAGTCGCAATAGCGAGCAAAATCCACAAACGACACGGCTTTCCCATCAGTATAGTCAAGTATGACGCGCTCTTGTTCCAACTCAGCCTTTCGTGCGATGTCGGTAAAGCCTTGTGCATCCAATTCTGTCTCACTCTTGATGGCCTTTTCGTGGCATATTCGGGCGGAGTCAAGACGATGAAGATTGATGTAGTTGCCCGCCATGGCCATTTGAATGGCCGATAATTCTGCCACTTGTGGCAGAATACGACTTATACGATGGTAAATGTCGTTGGAACGACGGTATTGGCCGTTGTTGGCCAAATAGTCGGCATGGTTGCGCATGAATTCACACGCCATGGCCGTATCGCTGTTCTCCATGGCTTGTTGGATGCTTTTTTCATAGAACTGTTCTGATAGGCTGTCGCCCATCAGAGATAGGTTCAGTCCTATCTTGTAGTTGAAAATGGCCTGTTCACGCTTTGTCAAACCACTCTTTAATATTTCTTTCAGCACATTTACAGTTTGGCCGTATTTCCGCTGGTGTTCAAAGATGCTTGCTTTTGCTGCCAACAGTTGGACTCGTTTCGCCGAGTCTGAAATTGCTGCGATTCCTTTTTCTATTGTCTTGATGGCATCCTCATCCTTGCCAGCCCAGTTCAGATAAGAAGCTTCCAAAAGATAACTGTCCGCCTGTTTCTCTTTATCTTCTCTAAAGTAGGCTATTGCTTCTTGCAACTGTTCGTCCTCGGCCATCGACATTCCCAAAGCCCTGTGTGCCAAGGCTCGGTTCCAAACCAGATGTAGCCGTTCTTTTTTTCCTAAATTACTTGTATTTTCTATGGAATCCAAGATGGTCAAAACCTGTTTCGGGTTGGTCATAACCAAAGAGTCTGTATCTGATATGATGTTCGCGCTTCTGTTCCCATTACAAGATAAAAGAGCAGAAATCAGGATTAGCAATAATACTCTTGTCAATTTCATCTTACTTTGGCTTTTGGGGATGGAAAAAACTCAAATAAGGTTAGGCTACTCAGACCAAGCCGTAGTTGGTGGCAAGGGCGAGGGCTTCGGTGATGTTTTGCACATCGAGCTTTTCGAAAATCTGGCGGCGGTAGAACTTCACGGTGTCGAACGAGCGGAGCATCTTCTCGGCTATCTCCTTCATAGTATAGCCTTGTGCCGAGAGCGTCAGAATCTGCTTTTCCTCGGGCTTCAGGGTGATGGTCTCGCGGCTCTTCCAGCGGTGGGCCTCCAAAGAGTACTCGCGCTTCTCGCCCGTATGAAACTGGAAGAACTCGATGTGTCCGGCCTCCTTGTGGGGCGAGAGCGAGACGGTGCAGAGGGCGAGCCAGACGCGGCCACCGTCGGTCATGGCAAGGGGCGTAATCTTGTGATTGACGAGTAGCAGGCGATTGCCGTTGGTGATGTGGAAGTCGTAGGACATCATGCACAGGCGGCGGTTCTCCACAGGTTCGTCGTAAAAGGCGCGGAAGCCGGAGCGGTTCAGTTCGGTCAGCATCGGCACTTCGTCCTCGGGCACATGGCTCAGGTAGAAGCCGTAGCCCATCCGGCGCACCTCGTCTGCAGTGTGGCCGCAGAGGAAAAGCGGATTGTCCGAGACGTAGAGGAAGTTCTTGCGGTAGTAGTCGATGATGTAGATGCTCTGGTAGGTGGTCTGTGCGAAAGCCTGCGCCGCCTCCACGTAAGGCTGCGCACGCTGGTAGTCGGCATCGGTGATGCCCTCCACGCGGTTCTCGTACATAAAGAAATCGTCTATCTGTGCCATATTGCTTTTTCAAACTTGGATGCAAAGGTACGAATTTTATGCGAGACAAGGGAATGCTGAAGGATATTTCCTTAATTCTGGCTGATTCTCGATAAAGTTTTGTTCCTTTGCTGTCAAAAAGACAGACTATGTACAACCTTTTTTCGTAACTTTGCCATTCAAACGGCGAAGTTACTCCGTCTCGGCAAAAAAAGAAATGGATTTCTTTGTTTTGCGCTCGACTTTTCGTAACTTTGCACACAGATTGCAAAAAGAACCCCAAAAACATAACAAACCACACAAAAGACATTTTATTGGCTATGAAAAGAGACCAAGAGGTGTTCGACCTCATCGAGCGCGAGCATCAACGCCAGCTGAAGGGCATTGAGCTCATTGCATCAGAGAATTTCGTAAGCGAACAGGTGATGGAAGCCATGGGCAGCTATCTTACAAACAAGTATGCCGAAGGCTATCCTGGCAAGCGCTACTATGGTGGTTGCCAGGTAGTGGACAAGGTGGAGCAACTGGCCATCGACCGCGTATGCAAGCTGTTCGGCGCCGAATATGCCAACGTGCAGCCCCACTCGGGAGCACAGGCCAATGCTGCCGTGCTGCTGGCCGTTCTGAAACCAGGCGACACGTTCATGGGAATGAACCTGGACCATGGCGGCCATCTGAGCCACGGTTCGAGGGTGAACACGAGCGGCATCCTCTACAAGCCCGTGGGCTACAACCTGAACAGGGAGACGGGACGCGTGGATTACGACGAGATGGAGCAGCTGGCACTGGAACACAAGCCGAAGCTGATTATCGGCGGCGGATCTGCCTACAGTCGTGAATGGGACTACAAACGTATGCGCGAAATTGCAGACAAAGTGGGAGCCCTGCTGATGATCGACATGGCCCACCCCGCTGGTCTCATTGCCGCAGGGCTGCTGGACAACCCGGTGAAGTATGCGCACATCGTGACCTCCACCACCCACAAGACGCTGCGCGGCCCGCGCGGTGGCATCATTCTCATGGGCAAGGACTTTGAGAACCCATGGGGGCTGACCACTCCGAAGGGACAGGTGAAGATGATGAGCCAACTGCTCAACTCTGCCGTGTTCCCGGGACAGCAGGGCGGCCCGCTTGAACATGTCATCGCTGCCAAGGCCGTTGCCTTCGGAGAGGCGCTGCAGCCCGAGTTCAAGGAGTGGGCCAAGCAGGTGCAGAAGAATGCCAAGGTGCTGGCCGAGGAGCTGATGAAACGAGGATTCACCATTGTCAGCGGTGGAACGGACAACCACTCGATGCTGGTGGACCTGCGTTCGAAGTATCCGGAACTGACAGGCAAGGTGGCGGAGAACGCACTGGTGGCCGCAGACATCACGGTGAACAAGAACATGGTGCCCTTCGACTCTCGCTCGGCTTTCCAAACTAGCGGCATCCGATTGGGAACACCCGCCATCACCACACGCGGCGCCAAAGAGGACTTGATGGTGCTGATTGCCGAACTGATAGAAGAGGTGCTCAATGCGCCCGAGGACGAGCAGGTGATAGCCAGCGTAAGACAGCGGGTGAACGAGAAAATGAAGGACTACCCCTTGTTTGCCTACTAAAAAAAGGATTTGGAATAAACTCTAACTCAACTTTCGCATGTTAAGTAAACAAGGAGTTGCAAGGAGTTACAAGGAGTTTCAAGACATTAGTCTTTGCGCTGAGTCCTTCTGTTTTTGGGGAAACACGGCACGAAGCTATTGTCTTGCAACTCCTTGAACTCCATGAACTCCTTGAACTCCAAAAAGTTGAGCGATAGCGAAACTTGAAAACTCCAAAGATACAAAAATGACCCCGAAAGGGGCTTGACAAGAACTCAACAGAAGGAGCGAAACTGTGGCAATTTTGCACAGTTTCGCTCCTTTTTTGCAATGAAATTATTCTGTTTTTCCGAAAATGTGATTTAAAATACACAAAAATGGCACAAAACTAGAAATATCTGCACATTTTTTTTTGAAATGTGCATGAAAGTAATTACCTTTGCACAAAGTTTTTTAAATTGTGCAATGAAAAATATCACAAGCTTCAATCACTATATACAACAAAGTATTATTGACAACTGGGACTACGATGCGCTGACCGACTATCAGGGCGCCACGCTGCAATACAAGGACGTTGCGCGAAAAATAGAGAAGATGCACATCATGTTCAGAAGCAGCGACATTGGCAAAGGCGACAAAATAGCCATCTGCGGGCGCAACAGCGCACACTGGGCGGTGGCCTTTCTGGCCACACTGAGCTACGGAGCCGTGGCGGTGCCCATATTGCACGAGTTCAACGCCGACCAGATACACAACATCGTGAACCACTCGGAGGCCAAGTTGCTCTTTACCGGCGACTACGTGGCCAAGGACATAAACCCCGAGGCCATGCCACAGTTGGAGGGCATCGTCTATCTGCCCGACTTCTCGTTGAGCCTCTCACGCTCGGAGAAACTCACCTATGCGCGCGAACATCTTAATGAAATGTTCGGCCACCAATATCCCAAGTATTTCAGAAAAGAACACGTCAGCTACCACGTGGATACCGAGGAGGAACTGGCGCTCATCAACTATACCAGCGGCACAACGGGATTCTCGAAGGGAGTGATGCTGCCCTACCGCTCCCTCACGGGCAACACCGAGTTCTGCCTTCGACGGCTAGGCAACCACCTGCCGAAGCACTGCTCGCTGCTGAGCATGCTGCCCATGGCCCACATGTATGGCATGGCCATAGAGTTTCTGTTCCCCTTCGTGTTTGGATGCCACACGTTCTTCCTGAACCGACTGCCCTCGCCGGCCATCATCGCCCAGGCTTTGCAGGAAGTGAAGCCCTCGCTGGTGGTGGCAGTGCCCCTGATTGTGGAGAAAATCATTCGCAAAAGGGTGTTCCCAAAAGTTCAGAACAACTTGGTGAGGCTGCTCATCAGCATGCCTGTGGTAAGCAAAAAGGTAAAGGCGCAGATTTGCACTCAGGTGTTCCAGGCATTCGGCGGCAACATGTACGAGGTGATTGTGGGAGGAGCTCCGCTCAACCAGGAGGTGGAGGCATTCCTCACAAGCATAGGGTTCCCGCTGACCGTTGGCTATGGCACAACGGAGTGTGCGCCGCTGATTTCGTACAGCGACTACCACGACTTTGTGAGCGGTTCGTGCGGTACGCCCGTCGATGACATGGAAGTGAGGATACAGAGCAACAACCCGCAATACAAGGCGGGCGAGATAGTCACCCGAGGCAAGCACGTGATGCTGGGCTACTACAAGAACGAGGAGGCCACACGTCAGGTCATCGACAGCGAGGGGTGGTACCACACGGGCGACACTGGAACAATGACAACCGACGGACACATCTTCATCCGCGGACGAATAAAGAACATGCTGCTCGGAGCCAACGGACAGAACATCTATCCCGAGGAGATAGAGGACAAACTGGGATCGATGGCCCTGGTGAGCGAGTGCATCGTGGTGCAGCGCGAACAGAAACTTGTGGCGCTGGTACACCCCGACTACGACGAGGCCAGAAACATGGGATTCAACGACGAGGAGCTGCAACACGTCATGGAACAGAACCGCAACGAGCTGAACAACCAGTTGCCGGCCTACTGCAAGATTGTGAACATAGAGCTGCGTAAGGACGAATTCCAGAAGACCCCAAAGAAAAGCATCAAGCGCTACCTTTACAGTTAAAGAATAAGGAACGCGCGCAATACAACAAGCCAATTCGCATCAGCGCTAGGCTTTGCCTTCCAAAGAAAGAGAAAACAAACAAAAACATCATAACTAACCCCTAAAAAACATCGGTATGGAAATACCCAGCTTTAACGCCATCATCGAGAAGAGCATCATAGACAACTGGAATCTGGATGCACTGACCGACTACAAGGGAGCTACACTGCAATATCACGATGTTGCAAGAAAAATAGAGAAACTGCACATTATGTTTGAGAACTCGGGCGTTGAGAAGGGCGACAAAATCGCCCTTTGCGGACGCAACAGCGCCAATTGGGCGGTGGCCTTCCTGGCCACGCTGACCTATGGTGCCGTGGCTGTGCCCATCTTGCACGAGTTCACACCCGACCAGGTACACAACATCGTGAACCATTCGGATGCCAAGTTGCTCTTCGTGGGCGACATCGTGGCCACTACCATCGACGCCACCAAGATGCCGGCCCTGGAGGGCATCATCTATATTCCCGACTATTCGCTCGTCATTTCGCGCACCGACAAACTCACCTACGCCCGCGAACATCTGAACGAGATTTTCGGACAACGATACCCCAAGTATTTCCGGGCCGAGCACGTCCACTACTACCGCGAGGCCAACGGCGACGAACTGGCCATGATCAACTACACCAGCGGCACCACAGGATTCTCGAAGGGAGTCATGGTGCCCTACCGCGCCATCTGGAGCAACTACGACTTCGCCGAGGATGTGCTGGGTAAAACCATCAAGCGCGGCGACAACGTAATCAGCATCCTGCCCATGGCCCACATGTACGGCATGGCTTTCGAGTTCACCTTCGAGTTCATGCACGGATGCCATGTGTTCTTCCTCACAAGGGTGCCTTCGCCGGCCATCATCGCACAGGCGTTTGCCGACGTCAAACCCGCCATCATCATTGCCGTGCCACTGGTAATCGAAAAAATCATACGCAAGAAGGTGTTCCCCAAGATACAGAACAACCGCATGAGGCTCTTGCTCAACATGCCCGTCATCAACAAGAAGGTGCAGGAGAAGATTTGCGAGCAGGTGGTGCAGGCCTTCGGCGGACGGTTCTACGAAGTCATCATCGGCGGAGCGGCCTTCAACCAAGAAGTGGAACAGTTCCTCCACCGCATCAACTTCCCCTACACCGTGGGCTACGGAGCCACTGAGTGCGCCCCCATCATCTGCTACGCCGACTACAAGACGTTTGCACCGGGGTCGTGTGGAAGGGCCGCCCTGCACATGGAGGTGAAAATCGATTCGCCCGACCCGGCCAACGTGCCCGGAGAAATACTGGCACGGGGCCTCAACGTCATGTTGGGCTACTACAAGAACGAGGAGGCCACGCAGCAGACCATCGACAAGGACGGATGGTACCACACGGGCGACTTGGGAACCATGGACTATTTGGGCAACGTGTTCATAAAAGGACGCTCGAAGAACATGCTCCTCAGTGCCAACGGACAGAACATCTATCCTGAGGAGATTGAAGACAAGCTCAACTCGATGGCCATGGTGGTGGAAAGCGTGGTCATACAGAAGGAGGACAAGCTCGTGGCGCTCATCTATCCCGACTACGACGAGGCGAAGAACATTGGGCTCTCCAACGATGACCTGCTGAAAATCATGGAGCAGAACCGGCAGGAAATCAATCAGAATCTGCCTGCATACAGCAAAATATCGGCCATCAAACTGCAAAAAGAGGAATTTGCCAAAACACCCAAGAAGAGCATCAAGCGTTTCCTCTACCAGGATGCGTAAGAAGCGGCCGAAAAATCCACATCCGTCACACCAAGAACTTTACATAACGAAGGCACCAACTCGGGAACTTCCCTGAGTTGGTGCCTTGCTTATTGTCTTCATGCTGACGGTTGCAGGGGCAATGCCTCCTGCCGGAAAGAGCCTTCCGTCAGTCGTTCAGAGTGGTGGAGCGCACTCGGCTGAGCGTTTCGGGCGTCATCTGCAAGTAGCTGGCTATATAGACCAGTGGTGAGCGCAGGATGACCTGCGGCGAGAGCTTGCACATCTTCTTGTAACGGTCCTGTGCCGACTCGAAGCGCACCAGGTCAGCATGCACCTGGCTCAGTATGAGCGACTCCTCGAGAATCTTTCGATAGAGTATCTGGATGTTCACGTTGTGGAGGGCCACCTCTTCCAGGCGGCGCTTGGGCAGACAATAAACCATGGTGTTCTCCAGTGCCTCGATTTGCAGATGCGTGGGTTCCTCGCGGAACAGACTCTCTATGCACATGAAGATGTTGCCCTCAACGGCCATGTATTCGGTCACTTCCTTGCCGTTCTTGAAATAGAACTGGCGCACCATGCCCTTCTCCACGTAGTAAATGTTGCGGCAGATGTCGCCTTCCTTCAAAATCATTTCTCCTTTTGCAAACTTCATCGGCACGAGCACACTCTCCAGAATGTCAAGCTCGTCGTGTGTCATGGTGCTGTATTTTCTGGCCAGTTCCCTGGCCACGTCGCGGGGGGTAGTGGTAAGCAATTCTTTCATTTCTGTTCCTTCCTTTCTGATGGTAGTTTTTCGTTGTTTTATCGGTGTGTGTGTGTTCTTGAATCGCTGGACGTATGACTGGATTAGTCCAATTTGAGTACTGCCAGGAATGCCTTCTGGGGCACTTCCACGTTGCCTATCTGTTTCATGCGTTTCTTGCCTCGCTTCTGTTTCTCCAGCAGTTTGCGCTTGCGGCTCACGTCGCCACCATAACACTTGGCCGTCACGTCCTTGCGCACCTGCTTCACCGTTTCGCGGGCCACAATCTTGGCACCGATGGCAGCCTGGATGGCAATGTCGAACTGTTGACGCGGAATGAGTTCCTTCAGTTTCTCGCACATGCGGCGCCCGAAGGTCACGGCATTGTCCTGATGGGTGAGCGTAGAGAGGGCATCCACAGGTTCGCCGTTGAGCAGGATGTCGAGCTTGATGAGCTTCGAGGGCCGGAACGAGTCGATGTGATAGTCGAACGAGGCGTAGCCCTTCGAGATGCTCTTCAGCTTGTCGTAAAAGTCGATGACTATTTCGCCCAAGGGCAGCATGAAGTGCAGTTCCACGCGGTTGCCGCTCACATAGTCCTGGTTGATGAGCTCGCCGCGCTTGTCGAGACAGAGGGTCATGATGGGGCCAATGTAGTTGGCGTCAGTGATGATCGAAGCCCGTATGTAGGGTTCCTCAATGTGGTCTATCATGGTCTGCTCGGGCAGTCCCGACGGATTGTGTACCTCCATGGAGTGGCCCTGCTTGTCGTAAACCTGATAGGAGACGTTGGGCACGGTGGTGATGACGTCCATGTTGAACTCGCGGTCGAGCCGCTCCTGGACAATCTCCATGTGCAAAAGCCCCAGAAATCCGCAGCGGAAACCAAACCCCAACGCCACCGACGACTCTGGCGTGAAGGTGAGGGCGGCGTCGTTGAGCTGCAGTTTTTCCAGCGATGCCCGAAGGTTCTCATAGTCGGTGGGGTCGATGGGATAGACACCGGCAAACACCATGGGCTTGACCTCCTGAAAACCATCGATGGCCTGGCTGCAGGGGCGCGCCACGTGGGTGATGGTGTCGCCCACCTTCACCTCCTTCGAGTCCTTGATGCCGCTGATGATGTAGCCCACGTCGCCCGTGCTGAGTTCCTTGCGCGGAATCATGTCCATCTTGAGCACACCCACCTCGTCGGCATCATACTCCATGCCGGTGTTGAAGAACTTCACCTTGTCGCCCTTGCGTATGGTGCCGTTCTCAATCTTGAAGTAGGCAATGATGCCACGGAACGAGTTGAACACCGAGTCGAAGATCAAGGCCTGCAACGGAGCCTTCGGATCGCCCTTGGGATGGGGAATGCGCGTCACTACGGCATGCAGAATCTGCTCAACGCCTTCGCCCGTCTTTCCGCTGGCACGGATGATGTCGGCACGGTCGCATCCAATGAGGTCGATGATTTCGTCCTCCACCTCGTCGGGCATGGCACTGGGCATGTCTATCTTGTTGATGACGGGAATAATCTCCAAATTGTTGTCGATGGCCATGTAGAGGTTCGATATGGTCTGCGCCTGTACGCCCTGCGTGGCATCGACCACCAAGATGGCACCCTCGCAGGCGGCAATGCTTCGCGACACCTCGTATGAGAAGTCAACGTGGCCCGGAGTGTCAATCAGGTTGAGTATGTATTTCTCGCCGCCCTCGGCATATTCCATCTGGATGGCGTGGCTCTTGATGGTGATGCCGCGCTCTTTCTCCAAATCCATGTCGTCAAGCATCTGGCCCTCGGTAATCTGAATGGTTTTGGTGTATTCCAGCAGCCGGTCGGCAATGGTCGATTTGCCATGGTCGATGTGGGCGATGATACAGAAATTTCGGATATTATTCATGAACAATCTTCTTTTAAGGATACAAAATTACAAAAAAAACGGAGAAAAACGCAACAAATACGAATAATATGATTATTTTTGCACAAAAAACATACTTATTATGAAAAAATTATTCGTTTTTGCAGCTGCCAGCGCCCTCCTTTTCGCTTGCAGCATCAGTACTGAAGAATACGCCAAGCAGCAGGCCAAGGCGTTTACCGAGAAGAACTGTCCATCGCCCGTGAAAGGCGACATTCGCACCGACAGCCTTGTCTATGACGAGGACACCCGCACCATGCACTATTACTATTCGCTCTTCGGCATGCTCGACAATCCCGACAGCCTGGCAGGACGGGGCGACGGCATGCGCGAACGAATGTTGCAGGCGCTGAAAAACGCAGGCAGCATGGAAATGTTCAAAAAGGCCGAAATGAACTTCAAATACACCTACCACTCGAGCAGCAAGCCCGACACGGTGCTCTTCGAAGTGACTTTCCGCCCCTCGGAGTACAACAAATAATCATGCACCGATGAAGAAACTTTTCATGCTCATCGTGGCAGTTGCCATGCTGGCCGCCTGCCAGGAGAGCCTCGAGGACAGGGCCGAGCGCGAGTGCAAGGAATACACCCAGCGAATGTGCCCCACACCCATGTACAACAACACGCGCACCGACAGCGTCACCTTCGACAAGGCCACCAAGACCTACACCTACCACTGTTCGTTCTTCAACCAACTCGACGACTCTGCCGCCATCAACCGCGTGAAGGAGCAACTCTACAACGACCTGAAGAAAGGGATCATCGAGGACACCCACACCAAGGCTTACAAAGAGGCGGGATTCAATTTCCACTATCTCTGCCGCTCGGCCAAGAACCCCAACGCCGTGCTCTTCGAGGCGCTCTACAAGGCTGAAGAGGTGATGGGAGAAAACCAGTAGCGCATACTACCGCTGAAGAACTTTTGCCGAAGGCCCTTTTGTTGAGCCCAAAACAGCAGAGAAGGCCGGAGAACGTTTCATGCCACGTTCTCCGGCCTTCTCTTTTTCATTCTAGCCATTCAGGGCTTTCCCTTCCTGGCCTTATCACCGAGGGTGCTCCCGTATGTCAGCCTTGGGTGCCCTGTTCAGTTCGGGGCTGGCTCTCCAGTTGTTGCAAAGCCCTGACCAACTGGTCGGGACAACTGGTGCGCTTCGTGCCACAGGTGATGCCTTCCAGCTTTTGTTTCACCTGCTCCACGCTCATGCCCCTCACCAACGAGCAGATTCCCTTGAGGTTGCCGTTGCAGCCGCCGGTGAAATACACCTGCTGCACGATGTTGTTGTCATCTACGTCAACGTCGATGAACTGGCTGCAGGTGCCCTGCGTCTTGTACGTGATGTGCCGCATGTGTCTAGGCCTCCTCGGGTTTCATGTTGGTATAGACGGTCTGCACGTCGTCGAAGTCCTCCAGTTTCTCCACCATCTTGTCGATGGTTTCGCGCTGCTCGGCCGTCACGTCCTTCAGGTCGTTGGGGATGCGGGTGAACTCGGCGCCCGTCACCTCGAAGCCGTTCTCCTCAAGGTGCTTCTGAATGGCGCCAAACGACTGCGGGTCGCCGTAGATGGTGATGCTGTCCTCTTCCTCGTCCTCGTCGTACTCGTCTTCCACGCCGTAGTCTATCAGGTCCAGAATCATTTCGTCCATGTCCAGTCCGTCCTTCTTCTTGAAAGTGAACACGGCCTTGTGGTCGAAGAGGAATGCCAGGCTGCCCTGGGTTCCCAGGTTGCCGTTGAACTTGTTGAACACCGAGCGCACATCGCCCACGGTGCGGGTGGTGTTGTCGGTCAGCGTCTCCACGAAGATGGCGATGCCGTGGGGGCCGTAGCCCTCGTAGTTCACTTCCTTGTAGTCGGCGTGGTCCTTGCCCATGGCGTTCTTGATGGCCCGCTCAATGTTGTCCTTGGGCATGTTCTCGCGCTTGGCGTTGGCAATGATGGCGCGAAGCGTGGGGTTCATGTCGGGGTCGGGGCCTCCCGCTTTCACGGCAATGGCAATCTGCTTGCCTATCTTTGTGAACGTCTTGGCCATGTGGCCCCATCTTTTCAGCTTTGCTGCTTTACGGTATTCGAATGCTCTTCCCATAGTTATATTTTACAATTTTACAATTTCACTATTTTACTATTTAACAATTTTACTATTTTACTATTTTTACTTTAGCGCAACTCGCAGTTGAGTTGCTTCTTGAGGTTCTGAATGAGTTTTTGCATGATGGCGTCAATCTGCTTGTCGTTGAGCGTCTTCGTCTCGTCTTGCAGAATGAAGTTCACAGCGTAGCTCTTCTTGCCTGCAGGCAGGTTCTTGCCCTCATAGACGTCAAAGAGCTCGACGCTCTTGAGCAGCTTCTTCTCCGTCTGGCGGGCGATGGCCTCCACTTGGCTGAACTCCACGTTGTCATCGAGCAACAGCGCCAGGTCGCGGCTCACGGCGGGGTACTTGCTGATTTCGCTGAACTCCACCTTGTTCCGTCTGACGGCCTTGGTCAGCTGTGTCCAGTTGAGGTCGGCATAATAGACAGGATTGTCAATGCCTGCTTTCTTCTGCTGTGCATGGCTCACCACGCCCATTTCGCCGAGCAGCTTGCCGCCGCGGCTCTCCAGCGCCAGCGCCTTGTCGAAGATGTTGTTCTCCGAAGGTTTCATCACCACCTGGCCTCGCTGCAGACCAATGCGACGAAGGATGTTCTCCACGTAGGCCTTCAGCTCGTAGAAGCTGCTGTCCTCGTTGGCATGGGCCCAACTGCCCTCCACGCGCTTTCCCGTCACCCACAGTCCCATGTGCGTTTCCTCCTTGTAGGCGCGCATGGGCTCGTCGTCGTTCACCTTCTCGGGCTCCTGCTCATAGCAGTTGCCCACCTCGAAGAAGCGCAGGTTGGGGTTCTTGCGGTTGGCGTTGTGGGCGATGCTCTCCAGTCCGCCGAAGAGCAGCGACTGGCGCATGACGTTCAGGTCGGAGCTCAGCGGATTCACAATTCTCACCAGCCGCTCCTCGGGATAGCTGTTCAGCCCCTCGTAGTAGGCGGCCTTGGTGAGCGAGTTGTTCATGATCTCGTTGAAGCCGCAGCCCACGAGCTGTTCGCCGGCCAGGTTCTCCAGCTTGTGCTTCTGGTCCTCGTCGCCCTTGATGACGAGCGAGCTCTTCAGCTGGGTGGGAATCTCCACATTATTATATCCATAGATGCGCAGAATGTCCTCCACCACGTCGCAGGGACGCTGCACATCCACTCTGTAGGGCGGAACGAGCAGCTTCAGCCCCTGCTCGCTCTCCTCCACAATCTTCATTTCCAGCGAGGTGACAATGCGCTTGATGGTGTCGCTGCCTATCTCCTTGCCGATGAGCCGGTGAACGTAGTCGTAGCTCAGCTCCACCTCGAAGTCGCCCATCGGGTTGGGATAAACGTCCTTGATTTCCATGGACACCTTGCCGCCGGCCAGCTCTTTGCACAGGATGGCGGCCTGCTTCAGGGCGTAGAGGGTGCCGTTGGGGTCGATGCCGCGTTCAAAGCGGAACGACGCGTCGGTGCTCAGTCCGTGGCGGCGCGCACTCTTGCGTATCCATGTGGGGTGGAAGTAGGCACTCTCCAACACCACGTTCTTGGTGGTTTCGTACGTGCCGCTGCCCTTTCCGCCGAACACGCCGGCAATGCACATGGGCTCTTCGGCGTTGCAGATGGCCAGGTCGTGCTCGCCCAGCGTGTGCTCTTCGCCGTCCAGGGTGACAAACTTCTTGCCCTCGTTCTTGTCCTTTACAATGATGTGGCGGCCCGCAACCATGTCGGCGTCGAAGCAGTGCAGCGGCTGTCCGTAGGCCATCATCACATAGTTCGTTATATCTACAATGTTGTTGATGGGGCGCAGCCCTATGGTGGTCAGTTTGTTCTTCAGCCAATCGGGACTCTCCTTCACCTCGCAGTCGGTTATGCTCACGCAGGCATAGCGCTTGCAGGCCTCGGTGTTCTCGATGGTCACTTCTATGGGCAGGTCGTGGTTATCCACGGCGAAAGCCTCGCAGCCGGGGCGGTGCAGGCTCGTCTCATGTCCGTTCTGCACCAGCCAAGCGTACAGGTCGCGCGCCACGCCCCAGTGGCTCAGCGCGTCGGCACGATTGGCCGTGATGTCTATCTCTATCAGCCAGTCGCTCTCCAGGTGGTAGTACTCAGCCGCGGGCTGGCCCACGGGCGCCTCCTCGGGCAGCACGATGATGCCGTCGTGGCTCGTGCCCACGCCAATCTCGTCCTCGGCGCAAATCATGCCGCACGACTCCACGCCGCGCAGCTTCGACTTCTTGATTACGAACTCCTTGTCGCCGTCGTAGAGCACACACCCCAGATCGGCCACAATCACCTTCTGTCCGGCGGCCACGTTGGGCGCACCGCACACAATCTGCGACGGAACCTCGCGCCCCAGGTCAACGGTTGTCACATGCAGGTGGTCGCTGTTGGGATGGGGCTCGCAAGTGAGCACCTGGCCCACATACAGCCCTTTCAGACCGCCCTTCACGCTCTGGACTTCCTCCAGTGCGTCAACTTCAAGCCCCTCGGAAGTCAGCGCAGCGCACACCTCCTCGGGAGTCAGGCTGAAATCAACATATTCCTTCAGCCATTTGTATGAAATGTTCATCTGTTTATATAAACGTTGTTTTGGTAATTACTTCAAAAAGCATGCTTTTTCCGCTCATTTTCCTCCTATCCTCTCCCCCTCTCGTTTTTTCGGATGCAAAATTACGAAAAAAACACTTCATACACAAACAATTCCCCAAAAAATCTTCCAACTCACACAACAACACCACAACAACGCCACAACAACGTTTCCGGAAGAAATCAGCGACACCTGTACAATCGGTGCCATCGGTGACTAAAACAAAATCCACCTGCAAGGGGCTGTTCCCTCAACACCGGTTGGACCAAACCGACCGACAATCACCGATGCGCCCACGGAAAGCGGACTGCACATGCTTGCTTTTGCGATGACGGCATCCCGTTTTGGAACGGCCAAGGAAAATGCGGAAAAATTATTCCACGGCAACACCTTCAAATTCTCTAGAAAATTCAACAGCAACTCACGACACTGTTTCCGCCATTCACAGCAGCAAAAAATTATTGTCGGGAGATAAAAAAATATTACCGTGAAATAAAAAAATATCTCACGGCAATACCATCAAATTTTCTAGAAAATTTCAATTTGCCAAATGGCACCAGGATGGCGGGGCTATGAAACGGCGCGTCAGCGCTGGTCATTGGCAAGCTGGCGGCGCAGCTTCAGCTCGTAGTTGGAGATGTGGGTGATCTGCATCAGGCGTGGGGGCTGATGAACGGAGGATGAAAGGTGCGGCGGCCGCTCAGCGGGAGAAAGGGCGAGGGCCACGTGCCCCATGGTGCGGCGCAGGTTGAGTTCCACGCAGGGATTGAGCAGACAGGACGGTACAGCGGACGAGGCCGTCTGAGGCGCCGCCACCACCATCATGTCGATGCCGAGCGGACCGCTGTAGGTGGTGCCGACGGTGGCGGCGAGCAGTTCCTGAAGCCGCGAGCGCACCTCGCCAAGGAGCGACGACGGCAGATAGGCGCCAAGCAGGACCTCCTTGTCGGCCTCGGTGGCCAGCAGATTGCCGGTGTAGGCGCCGTTGAGGGTGCTGAAGAGCGAAAGACCGCAATAGCTGACGTGCCCAAGCCCGTCGGAAACGAACTCCATGCCGAAATCCATCACCTTATCATTATAGGCTTCGGCCACGACGGAGCCCTGCTCGCGCAGGGTGTTGGCGCACCATCCCTGCTGGGAGCGGCTGAGCGAGCGGTTGACGTATTTTATGCCCCGGCCGCTGCTGCTCCACGGAGCCTTGAGCACTACGTGGCGCCACAGGCCGACTACTTGCAAAACACTGTCCATGGTGGTGCATTCAACGCTCTGCCCCACAGTCAGGGGGGCGAGCAGGGGGTCGCTGCGCAGGGCGGAGAGCAACCCCACGGCGGTGCGCCGGTGGGAGAGCTGGCGCAGGGCGGCCAGCTGGTCGTCGGATGGCAGCAGGCTGGCGGGCACACCGGCCTGGAACAGACGGTGGCGCACGGCAGCGTCCCATCCCCACGGCTGCACCTGGCATTCGCCGGGCGAAAGCACAACCACCGACGGGTTGAACCGCAAGCGGAAGTCCTCGGGCGTGAGAAACGCCACCTTGGCCTGCGCAACGTGGAGCCGCGCAGACGCTTTGTGCGCATAGTCGGCATCATCGACCAGCACCACGTCGCCGTCGGAAGCCCACAGGGCAGGCAGAAAACCAAGGTTCATGCGCAACTCGCGGGCGGCATGCGGAGGGGTGAAGTGGCTGTCGCCGTGGGCCAGCGCCAAATCGTGCTCGGGGTTGAAAACATGTATAATCATACGAATAATAATTCTGTTTTGGATAAGCGGGTGCAAAAATAACAAAAAAAAACGATATTTTGCTAAGCGTAGTTTGCAAATAATAATAATTCTTTATAACTTTGCAGATTGAAAACAAACAACACGGAAAACGATGGAAGCTTTCTTTCGCACACACACCTATCTTGTGGAGCATACGAACGCACCGGTACGTCGAGGCCTGATGGACGAGATTGACTGGAGAGACCGCATGATTGGCATCAAGGGAACCAGGGGCGTTGGAAAAACCACTTTCCTGTTGCAGTATGCCAAGGAGAACTTCGACGTGCGGGACCGCAAATGCCTCTACGTGAACATGAACAACTTCTACTTCCAGGGACGGGGCATCGCCGACTTCGCCGGCGAGTTCTACAAAAACGGCGGAAAGGTGCTGCTCATCGACCAGGTGTTCAAGGAGACCAACTGGAGCAAGGAACTGCGCTACTGCTACGACAACTACCCGGAGTTGAAGATTGTGTTCACAGGATCGAGCGTGATGCGGCTGAAAGAGGAGAACCCCGAACTGAACGGCATCGTGAAAAGCTACAATCTGAGAGGCTTCTCGTTCAGGGAGTTCCTGAACCTGCTCACGGGCAACAGTTTCCGTCCCTACACGCTCGACGAGATACTCGACGACCACGAGCACATCATCAAGCAGATTCTGCCCAAGGTGTCGCCCAACAAGTTTTTCCAGGACTATTTGCACCACGGATTCTATCCTTTCTTCCAGGAACACCGCAACTACTCGGAGAATCTGCTCAAGACCATGAACATGATGACCGAGGTGGACATCCTGCTGATAAAGCAAATAGAGCTGAAATACCTCACCAAAATAAAGAAACTGTTCTATCTGCTCGCCGTCAACGGCCCTGTGGCGCCCAACGTCAGCCAGCTGGCCAACGACATTGAGACGAGCCGCGCCACAGTGATGAACTACGTGAAGTATCTGGCCGACGCCAGACTCATCAACCTTATCTATCCCGTGGGGCAGGTGTTCCCAAAGAAACCGGCCAGGGTGATGATGCACAACTCGAACCTGATGTTCGCCATCTACCCCATCAAGGTGGAGAAACAGAACGTCATGGAGACGTTCTTCGTCAACTCGCTGTGGAAGGACCACAAGGTGAACGAGGGCGGCAAGGACGGACTCTACATCGTAGATGGCAACAAGCCTTTCCGCATCTGCGACGCGGCAAAGAGCAACAAAATGAGGATGCGCCCCGACGTGACCTACGCCCGCTACAACACTGAGGTGGGCATAGGGAACCAAATTCCGCTGTGGCTGCTGGGATTCCTCTACTAAGGCCGCTGCGCAAGTCAAAAAACTGAAACACATACATACAATTAACATTATTCATTTATTATGGCTAAAGAAAAGAAATTTATCACCTGTGATGGTAACGAGGCTGCGGCTCATGTGAGCTATATGTTCTCTGAGGTAGCTGCTATCTACCCCATCACCCC
>DFFM01000012.1:87656-87884 GCA_002369515.1 Prevotella sp. UBA3776
ACGTTGACGAGTGGGCTGCCCGCGGACGCAAGAATCTGTGGGGACAGACCGTAAGTGTGCAGGAAATGCAGTCGGAGGCTGGCGCCGCCGGTGCCGTCCACGGTTCGCTGCAGGCCGGTGCGCTCACCACTACGTTCACGGCTTCGCAGGGTCTGTTGCTCATGATTCCCAACATGTACAAGATTGCAGGCGAGCTGATTCCCTGCGTATTCGACGTTTCTGCCCGTA
>DFFM01000012.1:88006-88213 GCA_002369515.1 Prevotella sp. UBA3776
AGACTGGTTTCGCCATGCTCTGCGAAGGCTCTGTTCAGGAGGTTATGGACATGACCGCCGCTGCTCACTTGGCATCGCTGGAGACCTGCGTACCGTTTGTCAACTTCTTCGACGGTTTCCGCACTTCTCACGAGTATCACAAGATTGAGCTGCTCGACCAGGAAGATGTCCGTCCGCTCGTAAAGGAAGAGTACATCAAGCGCTTCC
>DFFM01000012.1:88262-88457 GCA_002369515.1 Prevotella sp. UBA3776
CATCAAGCGCTTCCGCGACCGTGCCATGTCGCCTGAGCGTCCCATCACCCGCGGTACTGCCGAGAACCCCGAAACGTTCTTCACACACCGCGAGGCCTGCAACCCCTACTACGATGCAGTGCCCGAAGTGGTTGAGAAGTATCTGGGCGAGCTCTCGAAGATCACCGGCCGCGAGTATCACCTCTTCTCTTACTA
>DFFM01000012.1:88511-88712 GCA_002369515.1 Prevotella sp. UBA3776
CCTCTTCTCTTACTACGGAGCTGAGGATGCCGACCGCATGATCATCCTCATGGGTTCGGCTACCGACGCTGCCCGCGAGGCTATCGACTATCTGAACGCCAACGGCCAGAAGGTGGGTATGATCAGCGTTCACCTCTATCGTCCGTTCTCGGTGAAGCACCTGCTGGCTGCTGTTCCCAAGACGGTGAAGAAGATTGCCGT
>DFFM01000012.1:88764-88907 GCA_002369515.1 Prevotella sp. UBA3776
AAGAAGATTGCCGTTCTCGACCGCACCAAGGAGCCCGGAGCCAACGGCGAACCTCTGTACCTCGACGTGAAGGATGCCTTCTACGAGGTAGAGAATCGTCCGCTCATCGTGGGTGGCCGCTATGGTCTCGGTTCTCACGACAC
>DFFM01000012.1:89046-89424 GCA_002369515.1 Prevotella sp. UBA3776
TCGTTGACGACGTGACCTTCACCTCGCTGCCTGAGGTTGAGGAAATCGCTCTCGGTGGCGCAGGCATGTTCCAAGCCAAGTTCTACGGTCTGGGGGCCGACGGTACCGTGGGTGCCAACAAAAACTCTGTCAAGATCATTGGTGACAACACCGACAAGTACTGCCAGGCTTACTTCTCTTACGACTCCAAGAAGTCGGGAGGTTTCACCTGCTCGCACCTGCGTTTCGGTGATACGCCCATCCGCTCTACCTATTTGGTAACCACACCTAACTTCGTAGCTTGCCACGTTCAGGCTTACCTCCACATGTACGACGTGACACGTGGTCTGCAGAAGAACGGTACGTTCCTGCTCAACACCATCTTCGACGATGCCGAGC
>DFFM01000012.1:89523-89890 GCA_002369515.1 Prevotella sp. UBA3776
ACTTCGCTCAGAACAACATCACCGTCTATACCATCAACGCTACCAAGATTGCACAGGAGATTGGTCTGGGCAACCGCACCAACACCATCCTCCAGTCGGCCTTCTTCCGCATCACCGAGGTGATTCCCGTCGAGCTGGCTGTCGAGAAGATGAAGGCTGCTGCCTTGAAGTCTTACGGTGCCAAGGGTCAGGACGTGGTTGACAAGAACTACGCTGCCATCGACCGCGGTGGTGAGTACAAGAAGTTTGAGGTGAAGGCCGAGTGGGCTAACCTGGCCGACGATGCTGAGAAGCAGGATGACGCTCCCGCATTCGTGAAGGAGCTCGTTCGTCCTATCAACGCTCAGGCCGGTGACCTGCTGAAGGT
>DFFM01000012.1:90090-90252 GCA_002369515.1 Prevotella sp. UBA3776
CGCTGCCATCCGTCCGTTCGTTCTCACCAACGACGAGCTGGCTCAGTTCGACGGTCTGGAGACCCTCGAGATGAAGGCTCCCGCCGCCATGAAGGGCATGCACTTCGTCATCGAGCCTTCTGTGCTCGACTGTCTCGGCTGCGGCAACTGCGCCGACATCTG
>DFFM01000005.1 GCA_002369515.1 Prevotella sp. UBA3776
CAACAAAAACAGGGAGTCTTACAAATAAAAACCTGTTTTTCCTTGTCCGTGTTGGTTTTTATTGGTTTTTGAACGACGCGGAGCGTTATTCTTCCATCTATGGGGATGATTTAAGCTACAAAGGATTTGGTGCTACGATTGCGGATAATCATAAAAATTATCTCCCGACAATACTTTCCGCATGTCTACAACACCTCGGGCAGTTGGTAGAGACGTGTGCCGTTGCTGCCCTTGATGAGAATGCAACAGCCACGCGGGGGCTGCTCGGCCAAGGCCGCCTTCACCTGCTCCACATCAGCGAATTTGCGGAATTGGCAGCGGGTTTTGCCAAACTCCTCGCCCACGAGCCATGTGTTGGTGAGCCCATACTCGGCGAGCATGTCGGCGATGTGCTGGTGCTCCTCGGCGGAGGCGTCGCCCAACTCGCGCATGTCGCCCAGGATGGCCATTTTGTTCTCCACGCGCATGTCGCGAAAATTCTGCAGGGCGGCTGCCATGCTGGTGGGGTTGGCGTTGTAGGCATCGACGATGAGCGTGTTGTGCTCGGTGCGGGTGAGCTGCGAACGGTTGTTGCTGGGCACGTAGTTGGCCAGAGCGTGGTTGACCTGGGCCACATCCACGTCGAAGAACAGGCCCACGGAGATGGCGGCCAGCATGTTGTAAAGGTTGTAGGCCCCGATGAGGTGGGTATGCACCAGTTCTTTCTCCGTGTCGCCCTCTTCATCGACAATCCACCAGCGGAAGGTCAGGAAGGGGGCGCACTCCACCACCTCTCCCTTGACGACGATGTCGTCGGAGTCGCCCGTACCGTAGCCTGCCAGCAGAATGAGCCCGCGCTCATTGGCCATCTGCATGAGATGCTCGTCGTCGGTGTTGATGAAGACGAACCCGTGGTCGGGGTCGCCCTCCTCGGCCCGCTTGCGCAGATAGTCGTAGAGCTCGCCCTTGGTGTTCATCACGCCCTCGAACGAACCGAAGCCCTGCAAGTGGGCACGGCCCACGTTGGTGATGAGTCCGCAGGTGGGTTCGGCGGTTTCCACGAGCGTCTTGATGTCGCCCGGATGGCTGGCTCCCATCTCCACAACGGCTATTTCGTGCTCACGGTTGAGCCGGAAGAGCGTTTTGGGCACTCCCACGTCGTTGTTGAAGTTGCCCTGGGTGGCCAGCACGTTGTATTTCTCGGCCAATACGGCGGCCACCAGCTCCTTGGTGGTGGTTTTTCCGTTGGTTCCGGTGATGCCAACGACGGGAATGTCAAACTGGCGGCGATGCTCGCGGGCCAGGTCCTTGAAAGTTTGCAGACAGTCATCGACGAGGACGAACTGCTCCTTTCGGGCCGCGTCGATGGCTCGTTCTTCGTCAACGACGGCGTAGGCGCAACCCTGGTCGAGCGCCTTGGCGGCATAGTCGTTGCCATTGAACGAAGCTCCCTTCAGCGCCACGAAGATGCTGTCCTTGGGGCAGTCGCGGCTGTCGGTGGTTATCACGGGGTGCTGTCGGTAAAGCTGATATAGTTCCTTGATGTTCATGTCGTGTTTTTGTTGATTGTTCGTGCAAAGATATTTATTATTTTCCGAATAGGAATGTTTTTGTGCGAGTTTTATTTTGCAGTTAGCCGAATTTGTCATACCTTTGCTAGTGATAATCGACAAAAACGAGAAAAATGGGCACGACCAATGTTTGCCGTATCATACTTTTGCCATTTGGCAAAGGTTTTTTGCCGTGGCTGAAAGTCTTGGCCGCCCCCATGTGCATGGTGCTGCTGTTCGCCTGTAGCGACGCCACCCCCCGACAGACTTTCACCACCAGCCAGCGGGCAGCCGTGGACAGCGTAGTGAAGCGTTGCCGCAACATCGACTCGCTGAAAATCCTGTTCCACTATTATGAGCGCAACCAGAACACGCTGGGCCAGATTGTAGCACTGCGCGAACTGGGACGGCTCTACCGCAACAACAGCCAGTTCGACAAAGCCCTGAAGGCCAACGCACAGGGCCTGGAAGTGGCCGAGCAGGCAGCCGACACCATCGAGATGGTGCAGGCCCTGAACAACATCGGAACCAACTATCGGCGGCTGGGACTGCTCGACATGGCGTCAGAGTACCACTACAAGGCGCTCAACACGGCGAGAGCCTTCAGCGACTCGCTCGACGAGCAGGCGCGCAAGAACCTGGTGGTGTCGCTCAACGGTCTGGGCAACATCTACCTCACGCTGGGCGACGAGCACTTGGCCGACAGCGTGTTCCGCGCTGCACTGGCCGGCGAGCAGATGCTGGGCAGCACACTCGGACAGGCCATCAACTATGCCAACCTGGGCTCCATCTTCGAGAAGAGCGGACAAACCGACTCGGCATGGGCCTACTACCGCAAGTCGCTCGACATGAACAAAGAGGCAGGCTCGGAATTGGGCGTTTCGCTCTGCCACAACCACTTCGGGAGACTCTACGAAAACGAGCAACGATACGAGGAGGCACTGCGCGAATATGCACAGTCGTACGACATGATGAAGGAAAGCCGCGACGAGTGGCACTGGCTGGAGTCGTGCATATCGATTGCCCGCGTCCATGTGGCCCGCCACGACTACGCCATGGCCGCAACCTATCTGGCCAAAGGAATGAACGTGGCAACCACCATCAAGTCGATGGAACACGAGGCGCAAATCCACCAGCTCTACTACGAAATCTACCGCTCTACGGGCAACAACGCCCTCGCCCTGGACCATTTCGTCAGGGCAAAGGAATGCAACGACAGCGTGGTGAACCTGAAGAAGGTGAACGAAATACAGAACCTGCGCATGAGCATTGAGCGCGCCCGACAGGAAAGCCGCTTCAACCTGGCGCAGAAAAACCTCGAGCTTGAACGGGTCTCCAAACACACTGCATGGTTCGCACTCCTCGTGGTGGTGCTGCTGGCGGCGGTGCTCATAGCCTTCATTTGGTACGCCCTGCGAACGCGCATCCGAACGGTGAAAATTCTGCGCGACGTGCAGACCGTGCGCGAGAACTTCTTCACCAACATCACCCACGAGTTTCGCACGCCACTCACCGTCATCCTGGGGCAAGGACAGCTGCTCAAGAACAGCACAGCCGACAACATGGACCAGGTGCATGCAGCCGCCACCATGATTGAGCGGCAGGGCAACAGCCTGCTCACGCTCATCAACCAGCTGCTCGACATTGCAAAGGTGAAATCGGCCATCGGCAACCCCGACTGGCGGCAGGGCAACGTGGTGGCCTACGTGGCCATGCTCGTGGAGAGTTTTGCCGACTATGCACGGCAGAAAAAGATAGCGCTGAACTTCCGGCCCGCAGAAAACGAAGTGCAGATGGACTTCGTGCCCAACTACATGAACAAGGTGATGCGCAACCTGCTCTCCAACGCCTTCAAATATACGCCCGAGGGGGGACGCATCGAAGTCTCCACCCGACTGCAGGCCAGCACCCTCGAGCTGCGAGTGGCCGACAGCGGCGTTGGCATCGACGCAAAGAATCTCCCCCACGTGTTCGAACCCTTCTTCCAAGGCAAGGAAGACAGCCAAAAAGTGGGAACTGGAGTCGGACTCTCACTGGTGCGCGACATCGTGGAGACCATGGGCGGAAAAATCAGCGTGGAAAGCCAACCGGGCAACGGCACCACCTTCGTCATTAAGCTGCCGCTGCATGCCAAGGGAGCACTCGAGCAGAAGAACAAAGCAGCAAATGCGTCGGCACAGCCGCTGCCGCCTGTCAGCATGGTCGAAGCTACAATAGGCCCCGTCAGCCCGCTGACCGAACCCACCGTCCTGGCCGACGACCCACTGCCCGACGACGAGACGGCCACCAACATCACACGACTGCTCATCGTCGAAGACAACAACGACGTGGCCTACTACATCGGCCAGCAACTGCGCGAGAAATACGCCATCGCCTACGCAACCGACGGCGAGCAAGGACTGCAGAAAGCCATGGAAATGGTGCCCGACCTCATCATCACCGACCTCATGATGCCTGGCATCGACGGCTACGAACTGTGCAAGCGCGTACGCCGCTCCGAGCTGCTCAACCACGTACCCGTCATCATGGTGACAGCCCGAAGCACCGAAGAAGACCGCATACGAGGCCTTGAAGCCGGCGTTGACGCCTATCTCTACAAGCCCTTCAACAGCGAAGAACTGAACGTGCGCGTGGAGAAACTGCTCGACCAGCGACGCCTGCTGCGCGAAAAATACTCGCAAGCCATCAAACAAGACAACACGCAGAGCGTAGCCGTGGAACCGGCTGTGAGCGACTTCATACGCCGCATCGACGAGGTCATCACGCAACTCATGCCCAGCGGCGACGTCAACCTGCAGAGCGTGTCGGGAAGTCTGTGCCTCAGCACATCGCAATTCCGCCGCAAACTGTTTGCCACCACGGGCGAAACACCCGCCAACTACATCACAATGGTGCGCATGCGCCAAGCCCGGAGACTGCTCACCGAACATGCCGAAATGAACGTGGGCGAAGTGGCCACGGCATGCGGCTACGACGACAACAGCCACTTCACACGCGTATTCCGCCAGGTTTACGACATCACGCCCACCGAACTGCGCCGCAACCAAACAAAATAAGATTGCCCATGGAATACCAGATACAAGTGAAAGGCCGCCTGATGAACCTCGGGAAGCCGCAGGTGATGGGAATACTCAACGCAACGCCCGACTCGTTCTACAGCGAAAGCCGACAGCAAACCGAAAAACAAATAGCCGAACGCGCCGTGCAAATAGCAGCACAAGGAGGAAGCATCATCGACGTGGGAGCCTGCTCAACCCGACCCGGAGCACAGCAGGCGAGCCCAGAAGACGAAACGGCACGGCTGCGCACAGCCCTCGCCATTGTGCGCAGGGAGCTGCCCCAGGCGGTGGTGTCGGTCGATACGTTCCGACCCGAGGTGGCGCGCATGGCAGTGGAAGAATACGGAGCCGACATCGTCAACGACGTCAGCGAGGGCAGCATTGAAATGTTCAGAATGGTGGCACGGTTGCGCGTACCATATATATTAATGTCGGTACAGCCCACCCTGCGCGACACGCTCTTGGCATTCGCCCAAAAAGTCCAGCAGCTGCACGCCTTGGGACAGAAAGACATCATCCTCGATCCGGGATTCGGTTTCGGCAAGACCCTGGAGCAGAACTACCAACTGCTCAACCAGCTCGACCATCTCTCGGTGCTTGGTCTGCCCCTACTGGTGGGAGTGAGCCGCAAGTCGATGATTTATCGCCAGTTGGGTGTCACTCCCGACGAGGCCCTCAACGGCACCACCGTGCTCAACACCGTCGCCTTGGCGAAGGGTGCCACCATCCTGCGCGTTCACGACGTTAGAGAGGCCATAGAAGCAGTAAAACTGACCGAAAGCCTAACCCTCTAACTGTCTATCCGTCTAATTGTCTATCTGTCTAATTGTCTATCTGTCTAATTGTCTAACAGTCTATCCGTCTAACCGTCAAGAAATATGTTTGCATTTGGAATAAAGGATTTCATCGACATCTTCTTGGTCGCCCTGTTGCTCTACTACAGCTACAAGGTGATGAAAGAGTCGCGCTCGCTCAACGTGTTCATCGGCATCATGATTTTCGTCGTGGTGTGGCTGCTGGTGAGCCAAGTGCTGGAGATGCGCCTGTTGGGCAGCATCATGGACAAATTGGTCAGCGTGGGAGTGCTGGCACTCATTGTGCTTTTCCAGGAAGAGATACGCAAGTTTCTCTACGTCATGGGCGGCCATCAGAGCGTCAAGCCCCTGATGAACATCTTCAACTTTGGCCACGACAAGAAGGCCGAAACCGACAAGTCCATCATCATGCCCATCGTCATGTCGTGCATGAGCATGAGCAAAGGCCGCGTGGGAGCGCTCATCGTCATCGAGCGAGCCGCCCCACTCGACGACATTGTGGCCACAGGCGACCGCATCGACGCCAACATCAACCAGCGGCTCATCGAGAACATCTTCTTCAAGAACTCCCCCCTTCACGACGGCGCCATGGTCATTTCGCAGAAACGCATCAAGGCCGCAGGCTGCATCCTGCCCGTCAGCCACGACATGGACATCCCCAAGGAGCTGGGACTGCGCCACCGCGCAGCCATGGGCATATCGCAAGACAGCGACGCCATAGCCGTTGTCGTCAGCGAAGAGACAGGCCGCATCTCGGTGGCCATCAACGGCCAGTTCCACCTGCGCCTCTCCGCCGAGCAGCTCGAGAAACTGCTCACCGACCAGATGGCAGCCTGAGCACTTGCCACTACAAGAAAAACGATTTCCCCCGCCACGCTTGGATTCTCCGCAAAGAATCAGCGTGGCGGGGGAAATCGTTTTTTTGTTTTGCCGGCTATCGGCTATTGTCGGGAACTATCTCTGAATCTTTCTGACGCGTTTGCCATCGTTGACAATCAGCAGCCCCTTGAACGGAACCTGGTCAAGATTGAACGAACGGGCAGACGATTCATACAGTTTCCGGCCCTGAGCGTCATACACGCGCACCATCCCGTCGGATTCAGACGCCTGGCGCTCGTTCACCAGAACGTTGCTGATGCCTGTGGTGGCAGTCCAGTTGGCATTTTTCTCGTCTTTCAGCGCTATCTTTCCGTTGAGAATGGTCAGCAGGTAGCTGTTGCTGTACTTCTCGTTGCAGCGCATAGGCTGATAGTCTTGGTCTTTCGTTTCATTGTACGAAGCGGCATAGATGCGGTAGTTTCCGTCGGGCAGCTTGTTCAGGTTGGCGTTGAAGCTGAGCTCGTAGAAATAGTTGTTCCCGTTTGCATCCTCATTAAGGTATTCGATGTTTGACACCTGCTCCGAACCCAACACGGTAATCTTGCCAGTGCTGAGATCTTCGGCCACAAGGCACAGCAGGCCAGAGAACGAATTGACGTCGAAGTTCATGGCATGCATGCGGGAAGTGATGTTGCCGGCACGGTTGCTGATGACGAGTCCGTCATAGAGACCCCATGACGAAGCATACTGCACGTCGTCCGTGTTTTTGCGCACCTGCACCATTTCCTGCTGAGCGGTGTATCCTTTCAGGTCGGCAATGTTGAAGAAACCGTCCGACGAGCCTTCCCATCCCCAGTTGACATGCACAAATCCTTCCTCGTCGTAGCCATCGAGCACAAACTCGTGGCCACCTTCCCGCTGGCTGGCACCACCGTAGAGCACAGGCCGGCCGGCGCTGATTTCTTCGAAGATCTTCTCCATCCATTCCAGATTGGGGAAATAGTCACGACGATAGAAGTGCATGTTGGGATGATAGTAGAAACGACTGCTCAAAGCATCGCAGGCATCATGGGTGAAAGCACCGCTGCCCGTGCGCGTATATTGCATTTTGACGGAATAGCCGCAATGCTTCATCAGCGTTGAAACTGATTTGCGCTGGGCATCGGTCCACGGGCCATGGTTCTTGTAAACGGGCAGCATGTTGTCCCAATCGTAAGCAGACTTTGCCAAGTTGTCCGACAGTTTTTGCGAAGCCGTGGAGCCCTCGGGGGTAAAATAGTATGAAACACTTCCTTTTCCTTTCTCAGGCCAACGATGATAATACATGATTTGCGCCATGGCGGTAGCCACGCACCCCGTAACATAGTGGACTTCCTCCTTTTTGGAGTTCTCATACGTAGGAGTCTGGTCGTTGAAGGGTGCGTCTTGTCCCCACTTGGTCTGCAAGAGTTCCGCTACACTCGATTTGAGTCCGGCCTTCTCAGGTCTCACATTTTCGCTCTTGACGCCATTGGCCAGGTTGTAGGCCAGCTGCTCGTTCATGGCGTCGAGCCACCAGCGGAATCCGGGAGCCGCTTTTTCGGCGACGAAAGGTTTGTCCGAATAGCCTTGCACAGCCTCAAAGGCATCGTCGTTGGCGATGACGGCAAATCCGGCCTCGCCACCAATGATGGTGAGTTGCGGATTGCGTTCAATAACGTTTAGCGGCATGTTGGCGGCAGCCTTGCGCAGGCCAGAGCGGTTGGCCTTGGCAAAGATGGCCTTTTGGGCGGCCTGCATCATACTTTGCTCGGTGCGCTCTTTGGCAGTTGCCGTAACCATTCCTGCAAAGAGGAACAGGAAAAGGAGTTTTGTTTTCATAGGTTTTGTACTTTTTTTTAGACGGTCAAAGAGGAAAGGCCGTTTTTCGGCCTCTCCTCTTTTTCCGATAGGGTAGAATGATATTGATGAATTATTGTTGCTTCACAAGCTTGATGCTCGTAAATCTCTCCCACCAGCCAGCTCCCGGTTGATAGAACCAAAGCGATCCAACGCCTGATCCGTCGAAGGTGCTTTCCCAAGTGATTTCTGTGGGGAAGCTGTCTCCGTCGCCCAGTTGCCATTCTGCGGTCAAATCTTCGGTTGACATGTTGGCACCGTCGTCGGTGAGCCAAATCCACTGATAGCTACCGCCGTATTCAGAGATGATTTCGTTCATGACGAAGCCCAAGGTTCCCTTCTTGGTGGCGCTGTCGAATGTGTAGCGGAAGTGCCACTGGAAGTCGAGCGCCACACCTACGTTGAGGAAGCCGACACCTGTGGCGGTGAGCAGATTGTTGTAGTTGGGGTCTTCTTCATCGCTCGGTCCGCTGATGGTGATGGTCTTCTCGAAAGCGGCACCTTCAGAGTTGACGGCCTGGAACAGCCATTTGCCGAAGAACTTCTCGAAGAATGCGGCATCGTTGTCGCGCAGCACAACCTCAATTTCGTCTCTTTCGAGCTTGGCGCCCTGCAAATTGGTGATTTTCAGCTTGAAGGTGCGGGCCTCGTTGATTTCGTTGTCATCAACGGTCTTGATTTCCACACCCAGGGTTTCGGCCGAAGTGGTGTCGTTGAGCAGGGTGAGGTTCTTTGACGTTACAAGGAAATGCGTGTCCTCGGTGGCGGGATTGCTGCCTTCGGCAATCACCTGGATGTTCATCTTGATGTCGCCGTTGCGTTGTCCGTTGATGGCGATGGGCACCTTGAAAATTCCGGAGTTTTCCTTCATTACCAGTTTGTCCGTGGTGAATCCAACCGTCGTGCTCGCGTTCGAGTTGATTGACTCATCGTCGCTGGAGCATGCCGCAAAGAGCGTTGCGACAGCCAGCAGGAGGAAAAATTTTATATGTTTCATACGAATAATTGTCTTGATTGAAGTTGAGTAAATGGATTAATAACCAGCATTCTGGACAATCTGCGGATTGGCGTCGGTCTCAGCCTTGGGAATGGGGAAGATGAGACGCGGGTCGTTGGCCGTCTTGTTGAGCTTGGTGGTGACGGCAGAGCCCGGGAACAGACAGAGGTCGTCCTGTTGGGTGGTGTTGCGCACCACGCCCATGTGCCAGCGCTTCAGGTCGAAGAGTCGCATGCCCTCGCAAAGCATTTCGCGGCGGCGTTCGTTCTTCAGTTCGTTCATCAGCTCAGTGGCGTTGCCGTAGGTCTGAGGTGTGAAGTCGGCAAAGCGGTTGGCCTGCAGTTCGTTGAGATATTTGGCTGCTTCGCTGATGTTGCCAGCCTGTGCATAGGCTTCGGCGGCAATGAGGTACATTTCAGCAATGCGGAACACCTTGGGCTCGCTCACGAAACGTCCGCCCTCGGTCTTCACCACATTCTGGTGGATGCCAGAGTCATCGGGATACTTGTTCAGCTCCAGGACGTCGCCGCTCGTACCGTTGGTGGTGGTGATGGTCTGCACCTTGAAGTAGGCTTTGATGCGCAGGTCGTTCATGGTGAAGATGCTGATCAGGTCGCCGCTGGGGATGTAGTCGGGCGCACTGCCTTCGGTGTAAGGCAGGAATCGAACGCCGTTTTGTCCGGGCAGCTCGTTGGCAGAGGGCACGGGCAGCTGCCAGATGGCCTCTGGTGCATTGTCGTTGTGCCACATGTCAACCAACTCGTCGGCATCGGCGCAGAGAGCGTAGCTGTTGCTGTTGATGAGCTGGGTAGCCTTGGCGGCAGCCGTGGCGTAGTCGTCCATGGCGAGCGCCACGCGAGCCTCGAAGGCGGTGATGACATCCTGGCTGACGTAAGCCAGCGGATTGGTCTTGTTGAGCGATGTAGGCTCAGCGGGGATGAGCGGCTTGGCAGCCTCTATGTCCTTCTTGATTTGCTCGTAGGTCTCGGCCAGCGTAGCGCGGGCGGGATACTTCGAGTTGTCCGAAGTGGGTGCATAAACAGTTGAGAAGGCTACGCCCGTATTGGCCTGGCTGGCCGTGCTTGCCTCATAGTCGGCGCAGAAGTACTGGGCCAGTTGGAACAGGGAGAAAGCACGGAGGAAGTAAGCCTCGCCTACGATTTGGTTCATCTCGATCTTGCGGCTGGCAATGACTTCCTGGTCGTTCTCCTCGCCGACGACCGTCGGGTCGTTCAGGTCGAGCTTGGCGGCAAAGTCGATGATGTAGTTGCAACGGCTGATAAGCCCTTGGAATCCGCCCCAGATGGATTCGAACTCTCCGGTCTCAGCATTGTGTTGCCAGCGGTGCAGGTTGCCGTAGGTGTTAGAGAAACCAACCACGGCGTTGAAGTTGTCAGTCATCAGTTCTGGAGCCACCCAATAGCCACCGCTGTTGAGTCCTCTCAGCGGCGAATAGAGGCCCGTCCGCATGTTGATGAAGTCGTTGTAAGACTGGAGTGCCTCTGTGTCGGGTATTGCGTCGTAAGGCTTCATGTCCATGTCGCACGATGTAACCCCCAGCGTCAATACTGCAAACAAAATTACATATATTTTTTTCATATATCTTTTCTCCTTATGATTTGATTAGAATGTGAGTTGAGCACCGATTGAAATCTGGCGTGTGTTGGGGTAGTTACCCAGGGTGACATTCGAGTTCACCTCGGGGTCGTAGCCCTTGTATCCAGTGAAAGTCAAGAGGTTACGTCCAACGACGAAAATCTTTGCGCCTTTGAGAATCTTGCTCTGCTTCATGAGTTTCTCGGGGAAGCTGTAAGAGAGCTGCAACATCTTCATACGCACGAACGAGGCATCCTCAAGCAGGTGGGTGTCGAATTCCACGTCAGCGTCCATGGCGGGGATGTCGGTAACCTGACCGGGAGTTGTCCACATGTTGAACATGTCGGTGGTCTGGTTGTGGTCGCTGGCGAAGGCTGCGTTCTCGGTGAAGTAGCGTTCGTTGTTCAACATGTAGCGGTCGAACATACCGGTGAACTGCACGTCGAGCTGGATGCCTTTCCAAGAGAGTGTTGACATCAGACCGCCCGACCAGGGAGCGAACTGGTTCTTGCCGGTCATCACGGCGTCGTTGTCCGAATAGACCTTCGTTTCGTTGCCGTTCTTGTCGAGCCAAACGTTTTGGCCGTCGCGCGGGTCAACGTGGCTCCAGCGCACATAGTAGAACTCGCCGTAGGGGTGGCCCACTTCCATGCGCAGACCCGTGTTGGCAATCGTGAAGAAGTCGAGACCCTGGAAGAGCTTGGTGATTTTGTTCTTGTTGTAGTTGCCGTTCAGGCTGACGGTCCAGAACCAGTCACGCGACTTGAGAATGTCGAACTCGATGTTGAAGTCGATACCCTGGTTGGTCATTTCGGCCACGTTGCCCCAGCCTCCGGAGAAACCGGTGGTGTAGGAATAGGGAATCTCCATGAGCATGTTGCTGGTGGTCTTCTTGTAGTATTCAACGTTGAAGTTGACGCGGTTGAACAGACGTCCGTTCAGGGCCACGTTGAATGTCTTCACGGTTTCCCATGTAAGGTCGGGGTTGGAGGGGTTGGCAACAGCCGTACCCGAAACACCGTTGTAGAGAGGACCCGTGCCAACCAGACCGAGGGCGCGGTAGGGGCTGATGCCCGAGTTACCGGTAGAACCGTAGCTCACCTTGACAGCCAAGTCGCTCAACCAGCGCTTGGTGCTGGCCATGAACGATTCGGAAGAAATCTTCCACATGACAGCAGCAGCGCCGAAGGTAGCCCAACGGTTGTTCTCGCCGAAGAGCGAGCTGCCGTCGCGACGGGCGCTCAGGTCGATGAAGTAGCGGTCGCCATAGGCATAGTTGAGGGCGCCGAACCAAGAGTTGCGGCTCTCTTCGGTCAGGTAAGTGTTTCTGCCAGAAGGCACGTTGGCCGAAGAACCGGCGGTAGGCAACATCAGTCGCACGTCGGTCTGACCGTCAATGTCGAGCATGAATGCGCGGTCCTTGCTGTAGGTGGACTCCTGTCCGAGCAGCACGGTCACGTCGTGCATACGTCCGATGTTGAATTTGTACTCGGCGGTGTTGGTGACAGTCCACTGATAGTAGCGCTCAAACTGGTCCTGCGTTGCACCGGCTCCCTCGAACGGGCCAACGGGATAGCACTTGTAGTCGTAGGTGTAGTCAAGTGCCTCGAGGCCCACGGCCGATCGGAGGTTCATGCCCTTGATGGGGGTGATGTTGACGTAAGCGTTCTCGTTGATGTTCAGTCGGCGGTTGCTCGAAGGCTGAATCTCGCTGAGGTAGTAGGGGTTGTAGTAGCCCAGCAGGTCGAACTCGTCGAGACGCTTGCCATAGCCCTTGAATTCGGACTTTGAGTAGTCGTAGGTGTCGTAGTCGAAGCCCAGAAGCTCATAGTAAGACTGGATGGGCAGATAGACACGCGCTGCATAAGTCTTGTTATAGACCGAGTTGCTGGAGTTTCCGAAGGCGGTTGTTCCCGACTTGGTGAAAGCCAGGTTGTTGTTCAGTCCCACCTTGAGCCACTTGGTGATGGTGCTCTCGATGTTGGCGCGGATGGTTTCGCGGCGCATGCTCGAGTCGTCCATGATACCCTCAGCCTTGTAGTGGCCGTAGGAGAGCAGATAGGACATGTTGCTCGAACCGCCCACCACGCTGGCAGTAATCTCGCTTGTGGGTGCGCTCTTGCCGAAGAACACGTCTTTCCAGTCGGTAGAAATGCCGTTTTTCACGAAGTAGTTCTTCATGGCCTGGAAACTCTCGCTGGTCTTGTTGGCCGGGGTGAGGATTTCCTGGAAGTTGAGCCACTGCTCGGCGTTCATCATCTCCACATGGTCGCCCGTCATCTTCGAGATACCATACTGTGCAGAAACGCTGATCTGAGCCTGCTGGCCGTACTTTCCGCGCTTCGAGGTGAGGATGATCACACCGTTGGCGGCGCGCGAACCGTAGATGGCTGTAGAGGAAGCGTCCTTGAGCACCGTCATCGACTCGATGTCGTTGGGGTTCAGGGTCTGGAAGGTGCTGGAAGTGATTTCGCTTCCGTCCAGAATGTAGAGCGGGGTGGTCGAGGCGTTGATGGAGGTGACGCCACGTATGCGCATCGAAACGCTTGCCGAAGGCTCACCCGACGACGTAAACACCTGCAAACCAGCCACCTGGCCCTGCAGGGCATCGCCGATGTTGGCCACCGGACGGTTTTGGAATTTGTCTGCCGTCACCGTCTCTACCGAACCGGCAATGGTTCCCAACTTCTTGGCCGAACCGTAACCGGTCACAACCAGAGCGTCGAGCATGGTATTGCTGGCAGCCAGCGTGACGCGTACATTGGACTTGATAGCCACATTTTGTGTCTCATAACCTACATACGACACTTCCAGATGCTTGGCACCACTAGGCACCGACAGACTGAACTTTCCATCTTGATCTGAAACTGTTCCGGTCTTGGTTCCCACCACACGGATGGTTGCACCAATGATTGGCTCACCATCTTCTGCTGAAACCACGGAACCCGAGACTTTCGTTTGTGCCAGAGCCATTCCCAAACTCAGGAACAAGCCGGCCAACAACATAATTAGTCTTTTTTCCATAAATTCTCTCTCAATATTAAAAATTAAACTGTTAATATTCGCTTTTTTGCAATTGCCAAACCTCTATATTATATAAAAAAGGTGGCAGCCCACACATTGCAGGCAGTTCTTCTCGTTTTCTAAAACTTCGTCATTTCTCACCTTAGATTTCCTCCAAAGAGGCGTTAACATTGGTTTGCAGCAACAAAGCCACCTTGCAAAAATAGCGCATTTATTTAACACCAACAAATAAAATTATAAAAAACACACACCGTTAAACATTTTTTAAAACATTTTGTTAAAAAAGTTCGCAAACACACCCTGTTGCTTTCGTTTTGCCAACAAAAAACGCCCTTGGCGGATCATTTCTCAACCTTTAGCCGAAAAGTCCTGACTTCTGTAATCCTCGCCCCCGAACTTGGCGGCAACACGACGGCTGCGCTCGGCCAAATAATGGCGGAAAGCGTCGTTGCCCAGCACCTCGATGTCCTCGGACAGCCCCAGCACAAAACGGCCCACGCCCACAAAGCTGCAAACCGGCAAATCCAGCAGCCAGTGGCTACCGCCGTCGTCGCGCAGATAGCGTTCTGCCCGAGGATACTCCTCCATGAGCACATGGTGGGCCAGCAGCCCCAGCCGCAACTGCACCTGCTGCTGCTCTTCGTCGGTGAACATGAATATGTCGGTGAACATCTGCCGGTGCTTCTGCTCGTTGGACCACTGCACGTCCATCAGCTGCACAGCCTCCATGCGCGAGAGCTTGAACGTCTTGTTCATGCCGCTCGACGGCTCGAAGCAGCGAACCTCGTTGTTGCCGTTCATGAGCATGAACGGCTCCACCACACGGTCCTTGCGCGAACGCCCGTGGGGCGACGAATAGTTCTTGAGCACCACCATCTGCTTGTACTTGATGGCCTCGTAGAGTACTTTCACGTGTTCGGCCGCGCGGCGGCGCAGCTCATCGTCGGCCAGGATGTTGAAGTCGTAGAACCGGTCGAGCTTGCGCTTTACGCCCTCCACCACGGCATTGTGAACATCCACCTGCTCGAGCAGCCGCCGAATGGTGACGGCCTCGTCCTCGGTGAACGATATGCGGTCCATCAGACGGGCAAAGAAGGGCGACGAACGGTCGATGCTGTAGCCGCGCCCGCGCTTCTCGACCACAAAACCGCAGTCGCGGTAGAACTCCAAGTAGTAGTAGAAATTGCGGCGCGAAACGCCCACGCGCTCGCAGATGCGGGCTACGTCCATGTCGCGGTTCTCGATGAGCAGCAACAGCAGCTCGAGTTGTTTTTCAAGTTTGTCGTGGCGCATTTTCCGACGGTTAGACGGTTAGACGGTTAGACATTTAGACAATTAGACATTTAGACAATTAGACAATTAGATATTTATTTGAAGTCCAAGGTGAGTTCTTCTGGCGGCAGCAGGGTGTAACTCATGCGGTGAAGGGGCGTGGGGCCATACTCGCGAATGGCTTCGCGATGCTTCTTGGTGGGGTAGCCTTTGTTGTTGGCCCAGTCGTATTGCGGATATTCCAGCGCCAAGGCGTCCATATAGTCGTCGCGGTAGGTCTTGGCCAGAATGGAGGCGGCGGCGATGGAGAGATACTTCCCGTCGCCCTTCACGATGCAAGTGTGGGGCAGCGGCTCCCCTGCCCTACTCTGTCCGCCGTCCAAAGGAGCGAAGTATGGACGAAAACGGTTGCCATCAACAATGATGGCCTCGGGACGCACCTGCAACTGGTCGAGGGCGCGGTGCATGGCCAGAAAACTGGCGTTGAGGATGTTTATCTTGTCGATCTCTTCAGGTGTGACGATGCCCACCGCCCAGGCCAAAGCGTCGCGCTCAATCACTTCGCGCAGGGCATGCCGCTTGCGGTCCGTGAGCTGCTTCGAGTCGTTGAGCTCAGCGTTCTCATAGTCTTTCGGCAGCACGACAGCCGCAGCATAGACGCTGCCCGCCAAGCAACCGCGGCCAGCTTCGTCGCACCCGGCCTCAATCAGTTCATGGTAATAACAACTTTTCAGCATCAAAAAAATATCAATTTATAAATGGTGAAGGAATGATTTTTAAACGAATGATCTCACATAATTGTGATTGACATGAATGGGGGGAATGGATTCAATTTTCACAGGAGGGGAAGTTACAGACCCCACCCCCATCCCCTCCCCTTGAGGGGCGGGGAGACTCCGCACAGACTGCTTATTCCCAGCTTTAAGGGAGGAGCCAAATGTTGGGCCAGTATTTTCTTCATAGCAACTGCTCTTTTAATCTACCCACAACTACCCCCTGCGCGCGCTCCCCGCCCCTCAAGGGGAGGGGTTGGGGGTGGGGTCTGTAACTTTTTCATACCATCAGCTCATTTAATCTACCCACAACTACCCCCTGCGCGCGCTCCCCGCCCCTCAAGGGGAGGGGTTGGGGGTGGGGTCTGTAACTTCTTCATAGCAACTGCTCTTTTAATCAACACACAACTACCCCCTGTGCGCGCTCCCCGCCCCTCAAGGGGAGGGGTTGGGGGTGGGGTCTGTAACTTCTTCATACTAACTGCTCTTTTAATCTACCCACAACTACCCCCTGCGCGCTCTCCCCGCCCCTCAAGGGGAGGGGTTGGGGGTGGGGTCTGTAACTTCAATTCCACTGCAGTTCACAGAAGAAACATCTCCGTCAGTCAACCCACCTTTTATCCTCCTCGCCACACCAACAATCTCCTCCACCACACCCAATGGATTACTCCTCACCATCTCATTCGAGAATCTAATCACCACTATCCCCTGCTCACGAAGGAAACCAGTGCGTTGCTCGTCATCCTCAAACTTGAGGTCGTGAGAACTGCCATCCACCTCGACACACAATTTCAGCTCAGGACAATAAAAATCGAGGATATAGCTCCCAATTCCCTGCTGTCGTCTGAATTTAAACCCACCTGCACCACGCCCTCTCAAAACTTTCCAGATAATGGCCTCCTCTGGGGTGGAATGGTTTCTGAGCTCTTTGCGCAGCGATGTTTGGTCAGAGTTGTTGGCTTCGGCAGAATGGTAGTGCATAGTGACATGGTGTTTTTTTGTTGATGACAGAAAGGAAGATTACAGACCCCACCCCCATCCCCTCCCCTTGAGGGGCGGGGAGACTCCGCACAGACAGCCTCCATCCTGCTTGAGGGGCGGGGAGATTCCGCACAGGCTGCCTCCTTCCTGCTTGAGGGGCGGGGAGACTCCGCACAGATTGCGTCCTCCCTGCTTGAAGGCGGAAAATATCGAAAACCAGCCTTTTTCTTGAAAAACGAAAGCAACAATGAATTATTGCACAGCACCGTGACCGTTTTGTCGGAAGATATTTTGCCAATTGCAGGAACATGTTTTTATTGTCGAGAAATAAGAACAGATTTTCTAGAGAATTTCATCGCAACTTCGGGAGATATTTTCGTCATGTCGAGATATAATTTTGCAACGTCGGGAGATAATTTCACAGCGCCAAGAGATAATTCCACTGCGCTGGGAGGCGCCGTCCCATTATCTACCGAGCGAAAAGCGTTAAAAAGATTGAAAAAGGGGGAGATTTAACAGAAAAAAGTCGGTTTGTGAACATATTGTGCACAAAACGGCAGTTTCTTTGCAATCGAAAACCAACGGCAACGCCCCGTCAGCAGGGGCAGTGCCAAGGATGGTGAAACTCACAAAAAAATAGATAAAAGGAGAAAACAACATGGAGAAAAACCTGATACTGAACGCGCAGACAGCCACATGGCTGTTGCAAGCAAGAGAAACGTCCTTATCAATCACTCATAAACTTTACGCAATCATGAAGAAGACCCTCACCCCCCTGCGCAAATACTACTCCGCCGTGCTGGAGCGACCCATCGACGTGCGGCAGACGCTGCTGCTCATCCAGGCCCAGGTGGCCTTTGTGCTGGCTGCGCTGCCCGCAGAATGCCCGCTGCTGTTGCGCGCAGCGTTCGCACTGTGGTTTGGCTGGAGTGTCAGAGTGTGCAAGCAGCAGCTCTGAGAACGGCCGTCAACAACATGTGAAACGGCTTCCACAAGCAACCCAATCGTCAACTTGCCACAAACAAAAAAGGGCGGCACACGCTGGTGTACCGCCCTGGGGTGTTCCTTTGAGATGGAACAGAACTGTTGTTTTGCAGTATGAGGTGACGTGTCTCACGTCACAAATTCACGGGATTGTGACGTGGGACACGTCACCTCATACTGCAAAGCAGACGAATAACTTTTAGATATGTAGAAGAGTATCAGAACTTGAAGTTTGCACCAACTTGGGCGAAGCCCTGGAAACCATAGCCAAGTTCGACGAAACCGCGGAGGTTGCGGGTGCCGGCCTCGAAGCCGAGGGCTGAAACCTGATAGCCAAAGCGGGTGCCCTTGTCGCTCTTGATTTGATCGGTCAATTCGCCCGGGGTGTTCTCTTTGGCATTCCCCACCATCTTGGCGCTGTTGCTGGCAATGCAGACACCAGCGGCAACCTTCGAATAGAACCCGATGTTTTTATTTCCTGCCCATACGGCCTTTACCACCGGCATCACGGTGAAATAGTCGTTGGTTGCCTTGGCTACTTCGTGGAAGTTCCCAGATGTGTCGGCAACCAACAATTTGTTGCTTGTGCGCTGATAGGAAAGGGCCGCTCCGACTTTTACCTTAGATGTTAAGCTATAGAGATATTGCAGGTTGAAGACGGGACCGTAGCTTGCGTCCTTCTGGGTCTTGTCGGCCAGGTCAACCTGACCAAAAGTGAAGATGGTTGCGACGCTTTTTCCGATGGCAGTGCCCAGGGCTTCACCAATGGCTTCGCCTATGTTTTTCTCGTTAGGTGTGCCTCCACCTACGCTGAAGGATATTTCAGACTTTGATTCGTTTTGTGCCATTACAGAACTGCTCATCAGGAGCATGAGAGCCACGAGACTCATGAATTGAAACTTTTTCAAAATTGCTTTTTTTAGTGGTTATTGTTTTTTTTATTAATTTTCTTTTTGGTGGTTGTCGCGGGAAAAAGCGTTTGCCGATGTCCGACCGGGGCTTTGTTCCTTTTGACATTGCAAAAGTAGGACGTTTTTCGCTGGCACAATAATATTTTGCGAAAAAACGAAGAAGGACGTTCGGACAATCGCGCCATTTTAGGACAAACACGACAAAAGGCATTTTTTCTTGTCGCAAAGAGCTGCAAAACGAGCAAAACAAGGGGAAAAATATAAATGTACGCGCGCGAACATTATATATATATATTTATATATATGCTGAGCTTGCTGGCGGTCAGCGGGAAAGGGGGAACATAAAAGAACTTGGAATGAAACAGGGCGACCTGGAATGGGAAAAAGAATGGCTTGGAATGAGAATGTATGGCTTGGAATGAGAATGAATGGCTTGGAATGGGTTAAGTTACAGACCCCACCCCCATCCCCTCCCCTTGAGGGGCGGGGAGAGTACGCAGGGGGGCGTTGTGTGTTCATTAAATGAGCTGATGGTATGAAGAAGTTACAGACCCAACTCTTGTCTCCCCGCTTAAATCTGGGAAAAAACTGCCTGTGCGGAATCTCCCCGCCCCT
>DFFM01000050.1 GCA_002369515.1 Prevotella sp. UBA3776
CAAGACATTAGTCTTTGCTCTGAGTCCTTCTGTTTTTGGGGAAACACGGCACGAAGCTATTGTCTTGCAACTCCTTGAACTCCATGAACTCCTTGAACTCCAAAAAGTTGAGCGATAGCGAAACTTAAATTATATAATTATTTCCAGGCAATAAAAGTATATCTCCCAACAATACAAAAATATCTCCCGACATTGTGTGTGAATTTTCTAGAAAATTTCATCGCATCGTCGGGAGATATTTTTGTATCTCACGGTAATAGGAAATTATCTCCCGAAAATAAAAAAATCTCCCGACAATAATATCGTATTTCCCGTCGATATTTTTTTTCAAATGAGTATAGACTTGTTCCCTTTTCCCGATAAGGTTTTCTCGTGAGTGTTTACTCTTGGAGCCAGAACAAGATGGAAAAGGTGAACACGGGAAACGGAGGGCACAAATGAACGCGGGCTGGGGGTAGGGAAAGGTGAAAACCTTTTTTCGAATGAAAAACCATGCTTTTTTAAGTAATAAAACGGAGGAATCAGCGTTAGATACGTTGGAAATGGACAAAGACAGCTACTCACACATTCTGAAATACACAGGATTGTTTGGTGGCGTGCAAGGCCTGAACCTGCTGGTGGGTCTTGTGCGCAACAAACTTGTGGCCGTCATTCTGGGGCCCGACGGCATGGGGCTGATTTCGCTTTTCAACTCAACCATCAACCTGGTGAGCAGCTCCACGAGCCTTGGCATCGCCACAAGCGGGGTGAAGAACATCTCGGAGGCATTCGAACAGGGCGACCGCGAGCGGACTGCACGAACCATCAGCATGGTGCGTTCATGGGCTTTGCTCACGGCGATTGTGGGCACATTGCTCTGTGCTGTGCTCAGCCCGTTCTTCCATCACTTCTCGTTCAACTGGGGCGACCACTCGCTCCACTTCCTGCTGCTTTCGCCGGTGGTGGGACTGGTGGCGCTCACGGGCGGCGAACTGGCAGTGCTCAAGGGTACTCGCGAACTGCGGCGGTTGGCAGTGGTTTCGGTCTATACGGCCGTGGTGGTGACGCTGGTGAGTGTGCCCATCTATTATTTTTTCGGTCAGAGGGGCATCGTGCCCTCGCTGGTGCTGGTTGCCTTGGTGCAGATGGTGGTGACGATTGCTTTCTCGTGGCGGCTTTGGCCACCAAGGCTGTCGGCTAACCGCAGGTTTCTGGGCGAGGGTCTGGGCATGGTGAAACTGGGCGTGGCCTTCGTCTTGGCGGGTGTGCTGGGGAGCCTCTCGGAGCTGGTGATCCGCTACTATCTTAACGTGACGGGCTCGCTTGACATGGTGGGTTTCTACAATGCGGGATTCGTCATGACGATGACCTATGCGGGACTGGTGTTCTCGGCCCTGGAAACCGACTTCTATCCACGGTTGTCGGCGGTGAACAACGACCGCGAGGCCTACAACCTGACGGTGAACCGCCAGACGGAAGTGACGCTGCTTCTGGTTTCGCCCCTGCTGGTGGCCTTCATGACGGCCATGCCGGTGCTGCTGCCGATGCTCTACAGCGGGCGGTTCGTACTGGTGACCGACATGGTGCAGATAGCCCTGCTGGGCATATATTTCCGTTCGCTGAGCATGCCGGTGAACTACCTGCCGTTGGCCAAGGGCGACTCTATGGCCTTCCTGGCGCTGGAGGCCATCTACGATGCGCTGCTGGTGGTACTGGTGCTGGTGGGTTTCCGCCACTGGCAACTGGTGGGTGCAGGCATGGCACTGGCTGTGGCAGCCGTGGTGGAGTGTGCGTATGTGGTGCTGTTCTGCGTGTGGAAATATGGCTACCGTCCCACGGCAAGCATTTACCGGTATATGGGCGCGCAGCTGGCGGTGGGATTGGTGGCCTTTGCCGCAGTGCGGCTGCTGGAGGGGTGGACTTACTGTTTGGTGGCCGGCTGTTGCTGGGTGGTGAGCCTCTGCATCTCTGTTTATATTCTGCGCAGCAAGACTAGGCTGTGGGAGAAGATGATGGGAAAGTTGAAAGTTAGGAGTTAGGGGCTCGTGCTTTTCTTTAGCGCCCCTTTTCTGATTTTTTCTTTCAAAAATGTTTGCATCTTTGTCATTTTTTTGTATTTTTGCATGTGAATTATGACCCTAATCATTGTAGCCATTATAATAATAGGTTATGGGCTGATTGCTACCGGCAACATAACGAACGTGAACAAGGCGGCTGTCGCCATGTTCGTGGGTACCGTGGGGTGGGTGCTCTACATCTGTTTCGGAACAGACTTCGTGATGAGCCAGCACCCGGGCGACTACACCAGCTGGCTTTCGGGAGCTGTGCCAAACAGTGTGGCCGTGAAGCACTTCATAGCCGAAAACATATTCCTGCTCTACGTGGGGCGCGCCGCCGAGGTGGTGCTCTTCCTGCTGGCTACGATGACCATCGTGGAGATTCTTGACAACAACGGCTGCTTCGATTTTATCTCGCCTTTCCTGCGTACAAGGAAGAGCCGCAAATATCTCTGGCTCATCACGCTCATCACCTTTGTCATTTCTGCCAATCTGGACAATGTAACCACCACGACGATGATGCTTGTGGTGATGCACCAAATGGTGCCCAACCGGCGGCTGCGCATGCTCTATGGCTGTGCCATCGTGCTGGCAGCCAACTGTGGCGGCGCGCTGACGGTGATAGGCTCGCCCGAGGGGCTGGCGCTGTGGAACAACGGCGTGATTACGGCCACCAACTTCTCCATGGCGTTGCTCGTGCCCTGCCTGCTGGCATGGGTGCTGCCTACGCTCTGGCTGAGCCGCAGCCTGCCCGACCGCATCGACTTGGAGTGCCCGGCCATGCCCTATCGTGGCGACGACACCAACCTGAACGTGTGGCAGAGGCTGCTCATGCTCTTTGTGGGAATCGGCGGACTGTGGTTCATCCCCACCTTCCACAACATCACCAAGCTGAGCCCCTTCGTGGGTGCGCTGTGCGTGTTGTCGCTGCTGTGGATTGTCAACGAGATTGTGAACCACCGGCTGATGAACGCCGACCAGATGAGTCAGCGGCGCATGCCGCGCGTGTTGCAGTACGGAGTCATCCAGCTGATGCTGTTTGTCATGGGCATAATGCTGGCTGTGGCCGTAATGCAGGAGATAGGTGCATGGGCTTGGCTGGCCGGATGGCTCGACCACCATGTACACAACGTGTGGATAGTGGGGGTGCTGACAGGGCTCGTGAGCAGTGTGCTCGACAATTTCGCCACTTGCATGAGCTTCGCCTCCATCTACGCCCTGCCCGACAGCGAGACCCTCGGGCGCATGAACGACGTGGCCTACATGAGCCAGTTCGGCGTGAACGGGCTCTATTGGAAGGTGGTGGCCTACAGCACTGCCGTGGGTGGCAACATCCTGCTCATGGGCTCGGCGGCTGGGCTGGCATTGATGAAGCTGGAGCGCGTCAAGGTGGGGTGGTATCTGCGCAACGTGGGCTTGCTTTCGGCGGTGAGCTGGCTGACGGGACTGCTGGTGCTCTATCTGGAGACACTCTAGACGCAGGGATTCTCAGCGGCGCTGCGGCGCCCGGCTCACACTGTGCGCGGCTGGCGGAGCCGGACACAAGTTAAACAAACTATTCGGTAAAAACAAATAAACAAAAAGAAAGGAACGAATACCATGACTAAAATCAAGACCATCGGAGTACTGACCTCAGGAGGCGACGCTCCCGGCATGAATGCGGCCATACGCGCCGTGACCCGCGCCGGAATTTACAACGGGTTCAACATCAAAGGCATCTACCGCGGCTACGACGGACTGATCAAGGGCGAAGTGAAGGCTTTCACCACGGAAAACGTGAGCGGCATCATCAACCGTGGAGGTACCATCCTGAAAACAGCCCGCTCGAAGGAGTTCGCCACCCCCGAAGGCATGCAGAAGGCTTTCGAGACGTGTCAAAAGGAGGAAATAGACGCATTGGTGGTGATCGGCGGCAACGGCTCGCTCACAGGGGCGCGCGACTTCGGCATGGAGTTTGACTTCCCCGTCATCGGACTGCCCGGCACCATCGACAACGACCTCTTCGGCACCGACGCCACCATTGGCTACGACACCACGATGAACACCATCATGGAGTGTGTGGACAGAATCCGCGACACGGCCAACTCGCACGAGCGCATCTTCTTCATTGAGGTGATGGGACGCGACGCTGGATTCCTGGCGCAGAACTCGGCCATCGCCAGCGGTGCTGAGGCTGCCATCATACCCGAGGAGATGACCGACGTGGACCAGCTGGCCCAGTTCATGGGGCGCGGCATACGCAAGTCGAAGAAGTCGTGCATCGTCATCGTCTCGGAAAGTCCCAAGTGCGGCGCTCTCTATTATGCTGACCGCGTGAAAAAGGAGTTCCCCGAATTCGACGTGCGCGTGTCTATCCTTGGCCACCTGCAGCGCGGTGGCACCCCATCGGCGCGCGACCGCATTCTGGCCAGCCGAACGGGCGTGGGAGCCATTGAGGCCATTCGTCAGGGGCAGCGCAACGTCATGGTGGGCATACGCAACAACGAGGTGGTATATGTACCTTTTTCCGAGTGCATACGCACGGACAAACCGTTCGACAAGAAACTCATCAAGGTGCTCGACGAACTGAGCATCTAGACGCTGACGAAAGAGCACAAGTTTGGGAAAAACGTCTGATTTAAGATTATTTTAAAGAATTTGTTGCCCGTTTAAAATATATTTGCGTATTTTTGCAAAAATCTTTGGAAAACAAGTCATAAAAACACGATTAACACTTAAATATAAACATTATGGCACAAATCACAGGACGTATCTCTCAGATTATCGGCCCCGTTATCGACGTATTCTTCGATACCAAAGGACAGGATGCTGAGAAGGTGCTGCCGAAAATCCATGAGGCTCTCAGAATTGCACGTCCCAATGGCGCGGAACTGGTTGTCGAAGTGCAGCAGCACATCGGCGAGGACACCGTGCGCTGCGTGGCTATGGACAATACCGACGGATTGCAGCGTGGACTGGAGGCTGTCCCGATGGGCTCACCTATATTGATGCCTGCCGGCGACCAGATTAAGGGTCGTATGCTGAACGTTATCGGTCAGCCTATCGACGGTATGAAACAACTCAACATGGAGGGCGCTTATCCCATCCACCGCGAGGCTCCCACATTCGAGGAACTCTCCACAAAGAAAGAAATCCTTGCCACCGGCATCAAGGTCATCGACCTGCTCGAACCGTACATGAAGGGTGGAAAGATTGGACTCTTCGGCGGTGCAGGCGTGGGCAAGACGGTGCTCATCATGGAGCTCATCAACAACATCGCCAAGGGGCACAACGGATTCTCGGTGTTTGCAGGAGTGGGAGAACGCACCCGCGAAGGCAACGACCTGATTCGTGAAATGATAGAGAGCGGCGTTATACGCTACGGACAGAAGTTCCGCGAGGCCATGGAAGAAGGCAAGTGGGACCTCTCGCTCGTCGATCCCGAAGAACTCAAAAAGAGCCAGGCCACACTGGTGTATGGACAGATGAACGAACCGCCAGGGGCTCGCGCCTCGGTGGCACTCTCGGGTCTTACCGTGGCCGAAGGTTTCCGTGACGGCGGTGGAAAGGACGGCGGCGCTGCCGACATCCTGTTCTTCATTGACAACATCTTCCGCTTCACCCAGGCTGGCTCGGAAGTGTCTGCTCTGTTGGGACGTATGCCTTCGGCCGTGGGTTACCAACCCACCTTGGCATCGGAAATGGGTGCCATGCAGGAGCGCATCACATCGACCAAGAAAGGGTCCATCACCTCGGTACAGGCAGTGTATGTGCCTGCCGACGACTTGACCGACCCCGCACCGGCAACCACCTTCACCCACTTGGATGCCACCACTGTGCTCGACCGCAAGATTGCCGAGCTGGGCATCTATCCCGCCGTTGACCCGCTGGGAAGTACGTCGCGCATCCTCGACCCGTTCATCGTGGGTAAAGACCACTACGATTGCGCCCAGCGCGTGAAGGAAATTCTGCAGCGCTACAAGGAGTTGCAGGACATCATCGCCATTCTGGGTATGGACGAGCTCTCCGACGAGGACAAACTGACGGTGAACCGCGCACGTCGTGTGCAGCGATTCCTCTCACAGCCATTCTCTGTGGCCGAGCAGTTCACTGGCCTGCCTGGTGTGATGGTGCCCATCGAAGACACCATCAAGGGATTCAACGCCATTCTGGACGGCGAGGTGGACGACCTGCCCGAACAGGCTTTCCTCAACGTGGGTACCATAGACGACGCAAAAGCCAAGGCCAAGCGACTCATGGAGGCTGCAAAGGGGTAATTGACAATTGACAATTGATAATTGACAGTTATGCTGAAACTTAAAATTGTATCACCCGAGAAAGTGGAGTTCGATGGGGAGGTGCAGAGCGTATTCGTTCCTGGTACGAGCGGAAAGTTCGAAATACTCAACGACCATGCTCCAATCATCTCATCGCTCGAGAAAGGCATCGTAGAGTACGTCCTGGCCGGCGGCGAAAGAAAGCAGCTGGAGATTATGGGCGGATTCGTAGAGGTTCAGAAGAACAAGGTGAGCGTGTGTGTGGAGATTGTCGAGAGCTAATGACTGACGGCACTTCTCACGAAACATGCTCCAGGAACAACCACAAAGCCCTTAACAAGGCACTGACGAGTATATGAACATACAGAACATCGACAAACTGAGTTGGGAGTACATACGCCAGCAACTGCTGCTGACGGTGACTCTGACATCGTTGGGACTCATCGCCATGCGCGTATGGTTCTTCGACAGTTTGCTGTGGCCCTTGATTGTGAGTGCCGTGTTCACTCTCGTGGTAAGCAGTGCCAGCGGGCTGGTGTGGCGTAAAGTGGCCAAGCAGTCGCCCGACAACCTTCCCACCTTCTACACGGCGTCCTCGGGGTTTCGCATGCTGCTGGCCCTGGCTGTGATGCTGGTGTATTATCTGGTGGCCGGACGCCAGGCCATGCTGGTGTTTGTGCTGGTGTTCCTGGCTTTCTATTTTGTTTCGCTCACACACCATTCCATCTTCTTTGCCAGAGTGTCCAATCGGTCGTGACACACACATCTGAAAAAGTGGAAACATATACTTTACTTTTTTGACACATGAAAAAACTGAAAACAATAATTCTCCTGATGGTGGTGACCATGTTGCCGTTTTCCTCGCTGGCTCAGGAAACAGAGGCCAAGGCAGAGGAACCCAAAGGCGAGCAGCTGAACATCCCTGAGATAGTGCTAGAGCATCTGGCCGATGCTTACGAGTGGCACATTGCCAGCTACAAAGGGAAGCACTTGAGCATACCGCTGCCCATCATCATTCGAAGCGGGAATACGGGGAAATGGCATTTCTGTACTGCTCATAGCCTGCCCGAAGGATTCTTCTTCAGCCCGGAGCACCATGGGAAAATCTACGAGAAGATGCCCGACGGCAGCGAGAAGCGGCCCCTCGACCTGAGCATCACCAAGGCTGTGCTGCAAATATGGATTGTGGTGGCAGTGCTGCTCATTGTGTTCCTATCCTGCGCCCGCTGGTACAAGCACCACGACGAGAAGAGCGAAGCTCCAAAAGGCTTCGTGGGCATGATGGAGATGTTTGTGATGATGGTTCACGACGACGTCATCAAGTCGTCCATCGGTGAGAAACACTACAAGCCCTACGCGCCCTATTTGCTCACCGTGTTCTTCTTCATCTTCACCACCAACATGATTGGGCTCATACCTGTGTTCCCGGGAGGTGCAAACGTTACGGGCAACATCAATATCACCTTCTTCCTTGCAGTATGCACCATGCTGGCCATCAATGTCTTCGCCAACAAGGAGTATTGGAAGGAAATCTTCTGGCCCGACGTGCCCCTGTTCCTCAAGGCTTATCCCGCACCCGTGATGCCCATCATCGAACTTTTTGGCGTGTTCACCAAGCCCTTTGCCCTGATGATCCGTCTCTTTGCCAACATGATGGCAGGTCACGCGGTGATGCTCAGCTTCACGTGCGTGATATTCCTTGGCTGGTCCATGGGCGTAGGATTCGGACTGGGCCTCAATGCCTTCAGCATCGTCATGCTTCTGTTCATGAATCTGCTCGAACTGCTGGTGGCTTTCGTGCAGGCATACGTGTTCACCATGTTGAGCGCCGTGTTCATCGGACTGGCTCACAAGGAGCATGGCGAAGAGTAGGGGGTGAGGAGCGCGTCATTCCGTTTGTCTGACGGACTGGCGATTCACCTTTTTTCTAAAAATGACAAAAGAAACAAAAAACAGTATTAATATTAATCAAACAAAAAAACAAAAAAACTATGATTACATCATTATTATTGGCCGCTGAAGGTCTGGCTCAGCTGGGCTGCGGTATCGGAGCTGGTATTGCAACAATTGGTGCAGGTATGGGTATTGGTAAGATTGGTGGCAGCGCCATGGACGCTATCGCCCGTCAGCCCGAGGCTACTGGCAAAATCCAGACAAACATGATTCTGACGTCTGCATTCGTTGAGGGTTGTGCCCTCTTTGCCATTGCAGCGTGTGCATTCCTTATCTAATAAACAATTCTGCTCGAATAGCTAATGGATTTCACTAAATTGCCATCAATCCTCACGCCCGATCTCGGACTCTTGTTCTGGATGCTGCTGGCGTTTCTGGTGATTTTGTTCGTGCTTGGAAAGTATGCCTTCCCCGCAATTGTCAACATGGTTGACAACCGCAAGAAGTATATTGACGAAAGTCTGCAGAAAGCACACGAAGCATCAGAGCGGCTGGAGAATATCCGACAGGAAAGCGAGGCCATACTTCAGGAAGCGCGTACACAGCAGGCGCAAATCCTGAAAGAGGCCGCTGAGACGCGTGACGCCATCGTTCAGAAGGCTCAGGAAAAGGCAAAGAGCGAGGGTGCCCGCTTGCTCTCCGAGGCTAAGGCCGAAATAGAAGGAGAAAAGCAGCAGGCCATACGCGACATACGCGCACAGGTGGCCGAACTCTCTGTTCAAGTTGCCGAGAAGGTTCTCCGCGAGAAACTTTCTACCGACGCTGAGCAAATGAAGATGATAGACAGATTGTTGGATGATGTGACTGCCGAAAAATAATTAGGTTATGGATATAGGAGTAATATCGGTACGTTATGCCCGAGCACTGCTGAAAAGTGCCACCGAGCAGAAGCTCGATGCTGCTGTCTATCACGATATGCAGACATTGGCAGAAAGCTACGTCCGTGTGCCTCAGCTGAGGACTACGATAGACAATCCTATGCTCGCCAAGGAAACCAAGCAGAAACTCATGCTCACGGCATGCGGACAAAACCCTTCGCCGCTGACAGAGCGATTCATTGGTTTGGTCTTGAAAGAAGACAGGGAGAGCATTTTGCAATTCATGGCCAATTCGTATATCACTCTTTACAGGCAACAGAAGAACGTCATCCGCGGACGACTCATCACTGCCACAGCCGTATCGGCCACAACAGAGCAGAAGATGCGGCAGATGGTAGAGAGCAGAACTAACGGAACTGTGGAGTTTGCAACAGAGGTGAACCCCGACATCATTGGGGGATTCATTCTTGAATACGACACCTATCGGATGGATGCCAGCGTCAAGGCGCAGCTCAACTCCATCCTCTCCACATTGAAGAAGTAACTATATGCACAAAGCATTAAGCATTAAGAATTTAAACTATGTCAGATAAAGTAAAACCAAGCGAAGTATCAGAAGTGCTGCTCCAGCAACTGCGAGACATCAGCAGCGGTGAAAGCTTCGAGGAAGTGGGTACGGTGCTGCAGGTCAGCGATGGCGTGGCACGTATCTACGGCTTGCGCAACGCTGAGGCCAACGAGCTGCTTGAGTTTGAGAACGGCACGATGGCCATCGTGATGAACCTGGAGGAGGACAATGTGGGTTGTGTGCTTCTGGGCATTACTTCGGGCATCAAGGAGGGAATGGTGGTGAAGCGTACCAAGCGCATTGCATCCATTCGCGTCAACGACAACATGCTCGGACGTGTCATCAACCCGCTCGGACAAGCCATCGACGGAAAGGGAGAAATCGACCTCACCGATGCTTTCGAAATGCCGCTCGACCGCAAGGCTCCTGGTGTCATCTATCGTCAGCCAGTGAAGGAACCGTTGCAGACTGGACTCAAGGCCATCGACTCAATGATTCCCATCGGGCGCGGACAGCGTGAGCTTATCATCGGCGACCGACAGACTGGAAAGACTGCCATTGCCGTTGACACCATCATCAACCAGAAGAGTTTCTACGAGGCCGGAAAGCCTGTCTATTGCATCTATGTGGCCATTGGACAGAAGGCAAGTACAGTGGCTACACTTGTGCAGACACTCAAGGAGCACGGAGCCATGCCATACACCATCGTCGTGGCCGCCACCGCAGCCGACCCTGCCGCCATGCAGTATTACGCACCTTTTGCAGGAGCTGCTATCGGCGAGTACTTCCGCGACCGCGGACTGCCAGCACTGGTGGTTTATGACGACCTGTCGAAGCAGGCTGTGGCCTACCGCGAGGTGTCGCTCATCCTGAGACGTCCTTCAGGACGCGAGGCCTATCCAGGCGACGTGTTCTATCTGCATTCTCGTCTGCTTGAGCGTGCCGCCAAGATGAACGAGCAGCAGGAAGTGGCCGAGCAGATGAACGACCTGCCCGAGTGCATGAAAGGCCATGTAAAAGGAGGTGGCTCGCTCACTGCACTGCCCATCATCGAGACACAGGCTGGTGACGTGTCGGCCTACATCCCCACGAACGTGATTTCTATCACCGATGGACAGATATTCCTCGAGAGCGACCTTTTCAATCAAGGTTTCCGTCCGGCCATCAACGTGGGTATCTCTGTGAGCCGTGTGGGTGGTTCGGCACAAATCAAGTCGATGAAGAAAGTGGCTGGTACGCTAAAAATCGACCAGGCACAGTATCGCGAACTCGAGGCCTTCTCGAAGTTCTCAAGCGATATGGACGCCGTGACCGCCATGACGCTCGACCGCGGACGTAAAAACAACCAGCTGCTCATTCAGCCGCAATATTCGCCCATGCCTGTGGGCGAGCAGGTGGCCATTTTGTACTGCGGTGTGCATGGACTCATGCGCGAAGTGCCCATTGACAAAGTGCGCGAATGCCAGACGCAGTTCCTTGACAAACTCCGTTCGGCAGCACCCGAAGTTATCCAGACACTTGGAAACGGAAAGATAGACGACGACACCACCAAGAAGATTGAGGCCATCATGGCCGACATCGCAGGAACGTATAAAAGTTAACAGCCTATGCCTAGCCTGAAAGAAATCAAAGGCCGCATCGCCTCGGTCAACAGCACACGCAAAATCACCTCCGCCATGAAGATGGTGGCTTCGTCCAAGCTGCACCATGCCCAGGTGGCCATACAGAACATGCTGCCTTACGAGACTATGCTCGAGCACATTCTCAAGGCCTTTCTGGCTGCCGAGGCTGAAGCACAATCCATCTACGACCAGGAGCGACCGGTCAAACGGGTTGCGTTGGTGGTGTTTTCGTCAAACTCGTCGCTCTGCGGAGGATTCAATGCCAACATCATCCGTCTTATGCAGCAGACAGTCAATGCCTACACCGAGCAGCTTGGCGCTGATGCCGTTGAAATCTATCCCATAGGGCGAAAGGTTGGCGAGAAAGCTCAAAAGTTAGGGTATAATGTCCAAGGCGATTTTTCCGATCTGGCCGACAAACCCAACGTGCAGCAGTGCATCGATTTGGCGTTGGAACTCGGAAAGAAGTTTGCCGAGGGGACTGTTGACAAGGTGGAGCTCATCTACCATCACTTCAAAAGTGCAGGCTCGCAAATCCTCACGCGCAAAGTGTTCCTCCCCATCGACCTTGAAGAGGAGCTAGAGCGCGACCACGAGCGCGACCTCACTTCGACCATCGCTACCCGCGAGAGCCAAGAGTACCTGCGGCGCAATCGGAGGAAACACACCGAGGGCGAACACACCAGCGAAGTGAAACCACTGAACGACAACTTCATCGTTGAGCCCGACATGGACACCGTGCTCAGCCGGCTCATACCCAAGATGCTTCACCTGATGGTCTATACGGCTCTGCTCGACAGCAACGCCTCTGAGCATGCCGCCCGCATGGTGGCCATGCAGACGGCTACCGACAATGCCGACGAACTCTTGCGCGAGCTGAACCTCCAGTACAACAAGAGCCGTCAGCAGGCCATCACCAGCGAGCTGCTCGATATTGTCGGTGGCAGCGTGAACAACTAGCGCTCTGCTTGTTCGTCTCGTCACACAACGGTTTTTTCCATCTAAAGCGAACCGGGGTTTCTGCACATTCAGAAATCCCGGTTCGCTTTTTTCGCCCCCATTTCTACATCCACATCGCCGTTGGCCCCATGATGAGAAAAGAGCCGCAGGCTTTGACGCCCGCGGCTCTTCAGATTGTCTGATTTTGTATTTTGCGTTGTTCTTATTTTGTTTTTTGTGTTGTGTTGAGTTTTCGCTGTCTTAAACGATACCCTGAGCCATCATGGCCTTGGCCACCTTCATGAAACCTGCCACATTGGCACCCTTCACATAGTTGATGTAGCCGTCCTTCTCTGTGCCATACTTCACGCAGTTCTCGTGGATGTCGTTCATGATGCGCTTCAGATAGTTGTCCACTTCCTCAGCAGTCCAGCTCAGACGCTCAGAGTTCTGGCTCATCTCCAAACCGCTGACCGACACGCCGCCGGCGTTAGAAGCCTTGCCCGGCGAGTAGAGAATCTTTGCATCCTGGAATATCTTGATGGCTTCGGGCAGAGAAGGCATGTTGGCACCTTCTGCAACGGCAATGATGCCATTCTTGATGAGTGCAGCAGCCTCGTCGCCGTTGATTTCGTTCTGTGTGGCGCAGGGCAGTGCGATGTCGGCCTTCTCGTACCAGGGGCGCTTGCCCTCGTGATAGACGGCTGTGGGATATTCCTCAACATACTCCTTGATGCGTCCGCGCTCCACGTTCTTCAGCTCCATGATGTAGTCGAGCTTGGCACGGTCAATTCCGTCTGGGTCGTAGATGTAGCCGTCAGAGTCGCTCATGGTCATGGGGATGGCTCCCAGTTGCAGACACTTCTCAGCTGCATACTGAGCTACGTTGCCGGCTCCCGAGATGAGCACTTTCTTTCCCTTGATGTCGATGCCGCGAGTAGCCAGCATAGAGCAGAGGAAATAAACCGTTCCGTAACCCGTAGCCTCAGGACGGATGAGCGAACCGCCAAACTGGATGCCCTTGCCTGTGAGCACACCCTGGAACTGGTGGGTGAGTTTCTTGTACTGTCCGAACAGATAGCCTACTTCGCGGCCACCAACACCGATGTCGCCAGCGGGTACGTCCTCGTCGGGACCAATGACGCGATAAAGCTCATTCATGAAAGCCTGGCAGAAACGCATCACCTCGGCGTCGCTCTTTCCGCGGGGCGAGAAATCGCTTCCACCCTTTGCGCCGCCCATGGGGAGCGTGGTGAGCGAATTCTTGAATGTCTGCTCGAAAGCAAGGAATTTCAGGATACCCAGGTTCACGCTCTTGTGATAGCGCAGACCACCTTTGTACGGGCCGATGGCGTTGTTGTGCTGAATACGGTATCCCATGTTGGTTTGTACGTTACCCTTGTCGTCAACCCAAGTGATGCGGAATTCGCAAACGCGGTCGGGGATGCACAGGCGCTCGATGAGGTTGGCCTTCTCGAACTCAGGATGTTTGTTATACTCTTCTTCGATCGTGGGAAGAACCTGTGACACTGCCTGGATGTACTCCGGCTCATTAGGGAAGCGCTGCTTGAGCTGCTCTACAACTTGTGCTGCATTCATAATTTCAATCTTTTTTTGTTATTTGTTACCTTAAAAATAATGTTCTTTTGTTGGTTGATTTGTTAAATCGGTTGCAAAGTTATATATAATTTTTGAACCGCCAAACATTTTGATAGTTTTTTTGATGAAAAAGCAGAAAAAAGTAAATTTTTACCCCGTTTTTCCTCAAACGTGCCATTTTTACCCCCGAAAAAGTGATAAAATGTTGAATTGATGTAATGGTCGTTTGCGCAAACAGTTTACGCGGACGGCTTTTCTTTGTTAAAAAAGCGGTCTTTAGTTACAGCATTTAGACAGTGGGGCTTGCCGTGGAAAAGGGAATAATGTGGGTGATGGAATTTGAGAGCGGAGAGAACTCAAAAACTCCCTTAACTCCTAAGAACTCTTATTAACTCAAAATAATCCTCCTAAAACTCAAAAATTCCTCAGCGCCTCTGCGTGAGGACGACTTCCGCGCGAAAAGACCTCTGTACCTCTGTCCCCTCTGTGTGAGAAAAGGTCTTCTGTTAGAGAAAAGAAAGACATGCATTCTCACGCAGAAGTTTTTTCTCACGCGGAGGCGCGGAGTCTTAGTGAGAGAGTTGAGAGAGTCTTTCCCTCACACAGAGGGAACAGTGGTACAGAGGTCTTTTCACGCGGAAGTCTTTCTTCATTTCACGCAGAGGCGCGGAGTATTTATAGAGAGAGCCGAGAGAGATTTTTCCTCACACAGAGGAGGGGAGGAAACAGAGTGAGCGACCTCCGGTCGCTTGACTCATAAGCTCAAAAAATACTCATAAACACTAAGAACTCCTCCCAGCTCAAAAGAACTCTATTCAACTCAAATCTACTCAACTCAAATGAACTCTCATTAACTCAAAAATACTCCTCCCATGACTCCAAATTCCTCCGCGCCTCTGCGTGAAATTAAGAAAAACTTCTGCGTGAAATGAGAACGGCTTCTGCGTGAAAAGACCTCTTTACCTCTGTCCCCTCTGTGTGAGAAAAGGTCTTCTGCTAGAGAAAAGAAAGACATGCATTCTCACGCAGAAGTTTTTTCTCACGCGGAGGCGCGGAGTCTTAGTGAGAGAGCCGAGAGAGAGATTTTTCCTCACACAGAGGAAGGGAGGAAACAGAGAGAGCGACCTTCGGTCGCTTGACTCATAAGCTCAAAAAAGACTCATAAACACTAAGAACTCCTCCCAACTCAAAAGAACTCTACTCAACTCTAAGAACTCTCATATCTCAAAAGACTCGCCTCAACTCAAATGAACTCTCATTAACTCAAAAATACTCCTCCCATGACTCCATATTCCTCCGCGCCTCTGCGTGAGATAAAAAACTGCGTGAGAACGACTTCTGCGTGAAAAGACCTCTTTACCTCTGTCCCCTCTGTGTGAGTAAAGACCCTCTGCTTGAGAAAAAAACTGCGTGATCAGCGGTGGCTGCGTGAGAAGAAAAAACAGGCCAACGCAAAAGGCACCCGCCAACGCAAACGGTGTTGACTGATGCCTTTTGTTGTCTTTTCCGAGGCTTGATTATGCTTTGGGTGTAGTGGGCGGGTTGGACTTCCGCGGACGGTTGTTTCTTCCTCCGCGGTGCCGGTTCTTGCCGCCGCCCTTTGAGCCCTCACCGCGTTTTTCGCCTTGTGAAGTTCGGCTGCTGCGGCTTTCTCCTTTGGCTGATTTACTGCCTTTACCGCCTCTGCCTCCCTTGCCACTTCTGCCTCCTCTGCCGCTCCTGCCACCGCGGCCGCGTCGGACGTCGGGCATGGGTTTGTATTCGGGACCTTCGCCGATGCCTTCGGGCAGTGGCAGTTTGTCGATGGTTCGCTCGAGGAATTTCTCTATCTGCATGAAACTGCCAATCTCACGTCCGCGTACCAAAGTCACAGCGGTGCCGTTCTTGTTGGCACGGGCTGTACGGCCGATGCGGTGGACATAGTCTTCACAATCGCGCGGCACGTCGTAGTTGATGACCATCTCGATGTCGTCGATGTCGATGCCTCGCGCCACAATGTCGGTGGCCACGAGCACGTCTATTTGTCCACTCTTGAACTTGTACATGATTTCGTCGCGCTGGCTCTGGTCCAGGTCAGAGTGCATCTCGCCGCAGTTGATGTGCATGCGCAGCAGGTCGCGTGTGATGTCGCGCACCTTGAGCTTGGAGCCCGAAAACACGATGACACGGTGGGGCTCGTTGAGTTGGAACATGTGTTTCAGCACACGCAGTTTTTGGTTCTCGTGGCACACGTAGGCTGCCTGCCGAATGTTTTCCGCGGGCTTGCTCACAGCCAGTTTCACTTCTACGGGGTTCTTGAGCAGTGTCTTGGCCAGCTGCTCTATTTTTGGCGGCATGGTGGCCGAGAACATGATGGTCTGGCAGTTTTCGGGCAGTTCCTTGGCGATTTTCAGGATGTCGTCGCTGAATCCCATGTCGAGCATTCGGTCGGCTTCGTCGAGCACGAAGAAGCTCACTTTGCTGAAGTCGGCATTGCCCATGGTCATGTGGCTGATGAGTCGTCCCGGAGTGGCAATGATGACGTCGGCGCCCATGCTCAGTCCTTTCACTTCCTGGTTGTAGCGGTTGCCGTCGTTGCCTCCATACACGGCCACGCTGCTCACCTCCTGCAGATAGTAGCCGAATCCCTGCATGGCTTGGTCAATCTGTTGTGCCAGCTCGCGTGTGGGGGCCATTATGACACAGTTGTTTGCGTCTTTGGGGTAGTAGCCGTCGTCGAGCAGACTCAGGATGGGCAGCAAATAAGCGGCGGTTTTTCCGGTTCCTGTCTGAGCTATGCCCAGTAGGTCGCGGCCGTCGAGAATCTCGGGTATGCACTTTTCCTGAATGGGCGTACATGTCTCGAAGCGCATGTCGTCGAGCGCGTCGAGTATGTTGTCGTTTAAATTAAGTTCGTCAAAATACATTTATTGCTCTTTTGTTTCTAATTGGGTGCGTGGCGGTAGCAGAAATAGGCTACCACCGTAAAAATGATGTTGGGTACCCATGCGGCCAGCATGGGCGGTGTGCCGGCGTTGATGGCAAAGGTGGCCGATACGGTCTGCAGCATGATGTAGGTGAAGCTCAGAGCCAGTCCGATGCCCAGATAGAGCCCCATGCCTCCCTTTCGTTTGCGCGAGGACAGCGACAGTCCGATGGTGGTGAGGATGAACGATGCAAACGACATGGCTATGCGCTTGTGGTACTCCACTTCGTACTGCACCACATTGGTGGAGCCGCGGTCAATCTGTTTGCTGATGTACTCGCGCAGCTCGGGACTGGTGAATGTTTCCTGCTGGCCCTTTGAGAACACCAGGTCGGTGGGTTCCATCATGATGAGTGTGTCCATCATTCCTCCACTGGTGATGTTCTCGCGCAGTCCTTGCAGCTTTCTTATTTTCCACGACATGGCTTTCCAGTGGAATTTGCTTTCCGACACCGTGTCGTACTGAATCTCGTTGGCCGTCATGTGGCTCACCAGTTTCTTGTTCTCAAACTTGTCCAGACAGAATCCGTAGCCGCGCTTGCGCGTGTTGTCGTAGTGCTGAATATAGGCAATGACGCCTTTTCCCACTTGCAGTTGCACGTTTTCTGCCGACGTGTTCTTCTTCTTGTTCTTGTACATCGACTCGAAGTTCTGTCTCACGATGGTTCCCTTGGGAATGACGTAGGCTCCCAGCGTGAAGGTCATCACCGTGATGAGTGCAGCCGAAATCATGTAGGGGCGCATGAGCCGCTTGAAGCTTACTCCTGCAGCCAGCATGGATATGATTTCAGAGTTGCCCGCCAGTTTGGAGGTGAAGAAAATGACGGCAATGAACACGAACAGCGGCGAGAACAGGTTGGCAAAGTAGGGCACGAAGTTGGCGTAGTAGTCAAAGACGATGGCCTTCAGGGGGGCATGATACTGCGTGAACTTGGCGAGGTTCTCGTTTACGTCGAAGACGATTGATATGGAGATGATCAGCACAATGGCAAAGAAATAGGTGCCAATGAACTTCCTGATGATGTACCAGTCGAGTTTCTTGATGTAGTGCAGCGGGTTGAGCACACGCATCCATCTCATTTTCCTTCCCAACAGGCGCAGCTTGGCTCCTATCCATGCCAAGGCCACAAACAGCCAGTTGAGCTTGCGTCTGAGCCATCGGGCGGCCTTCAGCAGGCCGTCGAGCTTGCTTCGCAGCGTCTGGCCTGCTCTGAGCCATTTGTGGTATTTCCTGATTTTACTGTATTCCATGCTTTTTCTAAGAGTTTACAGTTGACAGTTTACAGTTTACAGTTTACGGTTTACTGTTTACGGTTGCCAATGGCCATTTTCTCATTTGTCATTTACACCCGTCGTCCCAGGTTGTCGATGACGCTTCGTTTCCATTGAGTGAAGTCGCCCGCGAGGATGTGCTGCCGCGCGTCTTTCACCAGCCGCAGGTAGAAGCTCAGGTTGTGGATCGAGGCTATCTGCATGGCCAGCAGTTCCTGTGCCTTGAACAGATGGTGCAGATAGGCCTTGGTGTGCAGTCGGTCGATGTCGCATCCGTCGGGGTCGATGGGGGAGAAGTCGGCTTCCCATTTCTTGTTGCGCATGTTCATCGTGCCTTCGTAGGTGAAGAGCATGGCATTGCGTCCGTTGCGCGTTGGCATCACGCAGTCGAACATATCGACGCCGCGCTCAATGGCTTCCAGAATGTTCTGCGGTGTGCCCACTCCCATGAGGTAGCGGGGTTTCTGCTTGGGCAGAATCTCGTTGACCACCTCAATCATGTCGTACATCACTTCGGTGGGCTCGCCCACGGCCAGTCCGCCGATGGCGTTGCCGTCGGCCTCCTTGTCGGCGACGTGCTTGGCGGCCTCTTGGCGAAGGTCCTTGTAGGTGCAGCCTTGCACGATGGGGAACAGGCTCTGCCGGTGGCCGTAGAGGGGCTCAGTTTCGTTGAAGCGCTTGAAGCATCGGTCCAGCCAGCGTTGCGTCAGTTGCAGGCTTTTCTTGGCGTACTGGTAGTCGCTCTGTCCCGGCGGGCACTCGTCGAAAGCCATCATGATGTCGGCGCCGATGACGCGTTGGGTGTCCATCACATTTTCGGGCGTGAAGAAGTGTTTCGAACCGTCGATGTGCGAGCGGAATTCGCACCCCTCTTCGCGCAGCTTGCGTATGCCCGTCAGCGAGAACACCTGAAAACCGCCCGAGTCGGTCAGTATGGGGCGGTCCCATGTGTTGAACTTGTGCAGTCCTCCCGCCTGGCGCAGGATGTCAAGCCCCGGCCGCAGATACAGGTGGTAGGTGTTGCCCAAAATGATTTGGGCCTTCACCTGCTGGCGCAGTTCGCTGAAGTGTACGCCTTTCACGCTTCCGCATGTTCCCACGGGCATGAAGATGGGGGTCTCTATTGTTCCGTGGTCGGTGGTGATGAGTCCGGCGCGCGCGTCGCTGGCCGTGTCGGTGTGTTGTAGCTCGAATGTCATTTAGCCCCCCATTCTGCTCCCGACGGAGCTCTTTTCGGCTTTCTGGCTATGGATGTTCTCTCCGTTGCATTCTCCGAGGGTTCCTCGGCGATGGTGAAATCCACCGGATTCTTCACTATCTGGTTGGTCAGCGCAAAGTCCCACACTTCCTGGATGTTCTCCACGTAGTGGAACTCCACTCCCTTGAGATAAACCTCGGGAATCTCGTCGATGTCCTTCTTGTTCTCCTTGCACATCACGATGTCGGTGATGCCGGCACGCTTTGCGGCCAGTATCTTCTCCTTGATGCCGCCCACAGGAAGCACTTTTCCGCGCAGTGTTATTTCTCCTGTCATGGCCGTGTTCTTGCGCACCTTACGCTGGGTGATCGCCGAGGCGATGGAGGTGGCTATGGTGATGCCGGCCGACGGGCCGTCCTTGGGCGTGGCGCCTTCGGGCACGTGGATGTGGATGTTCCACTGGTCGAAGATGCGGTAGTCAACGCCCAGTCGGTCGATGTGCGCCTTGACATACTCCAGGGCAATCACCGCCGATTCTTTCATCACGTCGCCCAGATTGCCCGTAAGCGTCAGTTTTCCGGCCTTGCCCTTCGAGAGCGATGTCTCTATGAACAGTATTTCGCCGCCCACGCTGGTCCATGCCAGACCCGTCACCACGCCGGCGTAGTCGTTGCCCTGATAGATGTCGCGGTAGAAGGGCGGTTTGCCCAGCAGGTCTTCCAGCTTGTCGGGCGTGATTTTCTCGTAGGGCATCAGTCCTTCCATCTCCTTCTTGTAGGCCAGTTTGCGGAACGCCTTGTTCACCTGCTTTTCCAGCTGGCGCACACCGCTTTCACGGGTGTATTGCTCAATGATTTTCTCAATGGCGGCCTTGTTGAACGTAGGTTTGTCCTTCAGCGTGTTCAGTCCGGTGTTGTCCAGTTCGCGCGGAATGAGGTGCCGCTTGGCGATTTCTATTTTCTCTTCGGTGATGTAGCCGCTCACCTCGATGATTTCCATTCGGTCGAGCAGCGGTCGCGGAATGGTGTTCAGGTCGTTGGCGGTGGCGATGAAGAGCACTTTCGACAGGTCGTAGTCCACGTCCAGATAGTTGTCGTGGAAGGCGTTGTTCTGCTCGGGGTCGAGCACTTCGAGCAGTGCCGAAGCCGGGTCGCCGTTGTGTGTTTGTTGCGTCACCTTGTCAATCTCGTCCAGAATGAACACGGGGTTCGACGACCCTGCCTTCTGTATGCTCTTGATGATTCGTCCGGGCATGGCGCCGATGTAGGTGCGCCGGTGGCCGCGTATCTCAGCCTCGTCGTGCAGTCCGCCCAGCGAGATGCGCACGTACTTGCGGTTCATCGACTCGGCGATGCTCTTTCCCAGGCTGGTCTTGCCCACGCCCGGGGGGCCGTAGAGGCAGATGATGGGGCTCTTCAGGTCGCCGCGCAGGCTGAGCACGGCGATGTATTCCAGTATTCGCTCCTTCACCTTCTCCATGCCGTAGTGGTCGCGGTTGAGGATGCGCTGTGCGCGCTTCAGGTTGAGGTCGTCCTTGGTGAACTCGTTCCAGGGCAGTCCCACCAGCGTCTGCAGATAGTTCAGCTGAACGCTGTATTCAGGACTTTGGGGGTTGAGCAGGTCCAGTTTGTCAACCTCCTTGTTGAAGGTCTTGGCCACTTCCTCGGGCCATTTTTTCTTTTCAGCCTGCTCTATCAGTTCCTTCCGCTCGGGCGAGCCTTCGCCCGTGCCCAGTTCTTCCTTGATGTTCTTGATTTGTTGTTGCAGGAAGTACTCGCGCTGCTGTTCGTCCAGGTCTTCGCGGGTTTTCGAGCGTATGTTGTGTTTCAGTTCCAGCAGCTGCGTTTCGCGGTAGAGCACCTTCAGCGTGTTCATCACCCTGTTGGTCATGTTGCCCTCCTTCAGCAGTGCGTACTTCTCCTTCACGTCGAAGGGCATGTTCGAGCAGATGTAGTTGGTCACAATCACCGGGTTGGTGATGTTCTGCAGTGCGAAAATGCTCTCGTCGGGCAGCTCGTCGTTCATTTTGATGTAGTCGGCGGCCGTGTTGCGCAGGTCGTCCACCGCCGTTTCATACACCTTGTCGCCCGCCTCGGGCAGCTCCTCGGGGGCCAACTCGGTCAGTCCGCGAAGGTATGGGCGTGTTTTGGTGATGGCTTTCAGCGAGCAGCGTCCCAAGCCCTGGGTGATGATGGAGACGTTGTTGCCCGTTCCCGGCAATTCTAACACCCTGATGACCTTTGCATAGACGCCATAGTCATAGAGGTCGTTGAATGTGGGGTTTTCAACGTCCTGGTCTTTTTGGCTGAAAATGGCAAAAACGATGTCGGAGTTCTCTTTCAGTCGCTCCACCAATGCAAGACTCGAATTGCGGCCAATCAAGATGGGGGTTATTACACCTGGAAAGAGCAGCAGGTTGCGCGTGGCCAAAATGGGAACTTCTCCCTTCACATTTATTTCAAACAGTTTGGCGATGTCACCCTCGTAGTCGGCAATCATCGAAAATGCCGTATTTTGTATCTTCGTCATATCTTTCTTTAACTAATACTTTCTCGTTTGGCTGGCAAAGGTACTAAATTTTGCTGATATTCGCCCGCAGCGGAAAGATATTTTATTTAATAAGGTGCCATTATTCACAAATATTCGCTAATTTTGCACCCACAACCTCCAAAAAGTCAGCCCTGCGTCATGTCAAACAGCTTTTTCCAGTTCCGCCAATTCACCGTCCGCCAAGAGCATTGCGCCATGAAGGTGGGCACCGACGGCACCCTGCTCGGTGCCTGGGCTCGTGGTGGCAACCGTGTGCTCGACATTGGCACCGGCACCGGGCTCATCGCCCTCATGATGGCACAGCGCTTTCCAAAGGCTTACGTCAGGGCCATCGACATCGATGCCGACGCCTGCAGACAGGCGCACGAAAATGTGCTCGCTTCTCCGTTCGCCGAGCGCATCTCGGTGGAGCACGTCTCCTTGCAGCGTTTCTGTGACGAACGCTTGCACGGCGCTGATGGTCAGTACGATGACCGTTTCGCTCGTTTCGACTCCATTGTGAGCAATCCGCCCTTTTTCGTCCATTCGCTCCGGGCTCCCGATGCACAGCGTTCGGTGGCCCGACATGCCGACACGCTCTCTTATGCCGACCTCTTCGGCTGCGTAGCCCGGCTGCTGGCCCACGAAGGGGAGTTCTCGGCCATTGTCCCCTTCGACTGCCGTGAGCCGTTCATGGCCCAGGCTTATCTCCACGGTCTTCATCTGGCGCGCCTCTGCGCCGTCAAGACAACGCCCCGCAAGCAGCCCCGCCGCTATCTGCTCGCCTTCTGCCGCCACAGTGTCCATGCCGTAGAACAGACCGAAGGCGTCATCGACGATGCTCCCAACCAGAAATCCGAATGGTACAGTCAGCTCACGCGCGACTTCTATCTCTGACTGTCGATTCTCACCCCCCCCATAGTTCGCTTCTTCATGTCCGTGTTGGTTTTTATTGGTTTTTGAACGACGCGGAGCGTTATTCTTCCATCTATGTGGATGATTTAAACTACAAAGGATTTGCTGGTACGATTGCGGATAATCATAAAAAAATATCTCTTCCGACAATAAAAAAGCATATCTTCCGGCAATAAAAAAACATCTCTCGAGAATAAAAAAATATCTCCCGACGTTGGCTCGAAATTCTCTAGAAAATTTCAACGCAACGTCGGGAGATGTTTTTGTGCTGTAGGCATTGGTGCCAGCAGTGTCCTGTTATATGCGGTTCAGCCTTCGTAGCAGCTTCTTGTTGATGGCCTGTATGTTGCGGCTTTGCTTGGTGATGTCCTCGCGCACGGCGTGGATGTCGTTGAACAGTTCGCTGAAAGCCGTCTGCACCATGTTAGGCTGCCGTTTGCTCTTGTCGGCATCGGGGTTCACCACAATCTTGATGCCTCGGCTGACGAGCGAGATGTCAACGTCGGCGTCGGCCATGGTGGGGTCGCCGTCGAAGTGGATGCAACCGGGTTTTTCGCGGTGGATGTGCAGCTGCTTGGCCTTGAAAGTCTTTATTTTCGAGTTCTTGTCGATGGTTTTGTTGAACAGGTCGATGCTTATCTGCGGCGCGTCGAGCAGGTCGAACGGCTCCATGATGATGACGTCGAGCAGTCCGTCGCTCATCGAGGCCTGCGGGGCAATGTAGGCGTTGTTGCCATACTGCGACGCATTGGCGCACGAAATGAGAAACGCCTTGTAGCGCTTCTTCCCCGTTTCGTCGATGATCTCGTAGGTTTCGGGCTGGTAGCTCAGTCCCTCTTTCAGCACGTTCTCGGCATAAGTGATGGGGCCTCGTTTGCCCGACATGGCAAATTTCATGCTGATGAACGCGTCGAACCCCATGCCGCAGGTGCAGAAGAAAGGCAGCCCGTTGATGATGCCGTAGTCCAGGCTGTGAATCTCGCAGCGGTTGATGATTTCTATGGACTTGCGCACGTTCATGGGCAGCATCAGGTGGCGCGCCAGCCCGTTGCCCGAGCCGCAGGGCACTATGGCCAGTGCAGAGTCCGACTGGGTGATGCTACGGGCCACCTCGTTCACGGTGCCGTCGCCCCCCACGGCGGCCACGATGTCGATGCCCTCGGCCTTGGCCTTGTTGGCTATCTCGCAGGCGTGGCCAGCATATTGGGTCGTGCAGATGTCATAGTCGAAACGCTCTTTGTCGATGGTTTCGTCAATGAGTTTCGGGATTCCAGCTTTGCTCGATGTGCCCGAAATGGGGTTCATGATGAAAGTGATTCTCTTTTTTGTCACGGTTGCAAATTTAATAAATCTCCTCAAAAATAATCTACTTTTCCATAGAAATTTTGATGAAAGTGAACTTTTCTGAAAATTTATGCCGTTTTTGCGCAAACTTTTTGTAACTTTGCAGCCTGTATTAATTAAAGTAGAAATCTACACCTATTTATAATGGGACAATTACAAGAAAGGTATAAGGCCTACCGCGAACCACAAGAGTTCATTGCTAAGGGTGTTTATCCTTATTTCCGGGCTATTGAGGGAAAGCAAGGAACTGAAGTGGAGATGGGCGGCCACAAAGTGCTGATGTTCGGTTCGAACGCATATACAGGCTTAACTGGCGACCAACGAATTATTGATGCTGCTAAAGCCGCCCTCGACAAATACGGTTCGGGCTGTGCGGGAAGCCGTTTCCTCAACGGAACGCTCGACTTGCATGTTCAATTGGAGAAGGAAATCTCCGAGTTCATCGGCAAAGACGACTGTCTTTGCTTCTCGACGGGTTTTTCCGTGAATCAGGGTGTCATTCCTATGGTTGTAGGCAAAGACGACTACGTGATATGCGACGACCGCGACCATGCAAGCATTGTCGATGGCCGTCGTTTGGCGTTTGCCAAGCAGCTGCACTATAAGCACAACGACATGGAGGACCTGGAGCGTGTGCTTCAGAAACTTCCCCACGAGGCCATCAAGCTCATCGTGGTCGATGGAGTCTTCTCCATGGAAGGCGACTTGGTGAAACTGCCCGAAATCGTCGAGCTGAAGCACAAATACAACTGCTCCATCATGGTGGACGAGGCCCACGGAATAGGTGTCTTCGGCAAGCAGGGACGCGGTGTTTGCGACCACTTCGGGCTGACCGACGAGGTGGATCTCATCATGGGAACCTTCTCGAAGTCGCTGGCCAGCATTGGAGGATTCATTGCATCCGACGCCGACACCATCAACTGGCTGCGCCACTCGTGCCGCACCTACATCTTCTCGGCATCCAACACACCGGCCGCCACAGCAGCTGCCATGGAGGCACTCCACATCATCCAGAAAGAGCCCGAACGTATAGAAAAACTGTGGCAGGTGACCCGCTACGCGCTGAAGCGTTTCCGCGAGGAAGGCTTTGAAATCGGCGAAACAGAGAGCCCCATCATCCCCCTCTATGTGCGCGACAAGGAAAAGACATTCCTCGTGACGGCATTGGCCTTCAACGCAGGCGTATTCATCAATCCCGTCATTCCGCCCGCATGCGCTCCGCAGGACACACTGGTGCGTTTCGCACTCATGGCCACCCACACCGAGGAGCAGGTGGAGCGTGGAGTCCAGGCACTCAAGAAAATCTTTGTGGAGCAAGGCATCATCAAGTAGAGTTTGCGGTATGAATCATGAGGTTTAAAAAAGCTTAATGCTTGGAAAAATCTCATTCCTTCAAACCTCAAACCTCGAATATTTGTTGTACCTTTGCAGCCGCAAATCCGAAATGAGCTTGCAATCGAGGTGTAGCGCAGTTGGTAGCGTTCCTGGTTTGGGACCAGGCTGTCGCAGGTTCGAGTCCTGTCACCTCGACCCCCACTCATAAAAAAAACGGGCCGCTGATTCATGATGAGTCAGCGGCCTGTTTTTCGTTTCTGTTCAGTCTCTCTTTTTCCGCATTCCCTGTAGTGGCAGCGCCTTGCATCTTTCGTAGGCCTCGTGGGAAAAGTGGGTTCGAGCGATAATTAGTGGGCGGCAGTCAATTCAACATGTTCGGCGAAAGGTTAGTCAAGTCGATGGTGATGTCGCCAGCGTGCACGTCAGCGAGAGGTTTGCAAACCAGCCTTTGCCGAAGTCGAATCTGCCGGACGATATTTCATTCATGTTTCTTGCTGACATGATAGAGAGTTAACGACGGATGTCTGCAATAATCAATGGCAGTAAGCATTATTGTCGTGTCGGTCTTCATTTTGTTTACATAGTCAGTGATACGCTTGTCGAATTCATCCCCGTCGGGCGCTTCGATACGCCAGTTCGGGATAAGAAGT
>DFFM01000055.1:0-42932 GCA_002369515.1 Prevotella sp. UBA3776
ACAATCTCGTTGCGGAAGGCCTTGCCAATCTGGGCGATGCCAAAGGGAATCTTCATGCGTCCGGTCTTCTGCACGTTGAGGTAGTTGACGAAGATGCCCTGTGCCGTCTCGGGGCGCAGGTAAATCTTCATGGAGCCGTCGGCGGTGGAGCCCATCTCGGTGGAGAACATCAGGTTGAACTGGCGCACGTCGGTCCAGTTGCGGGTGCCGCTGATGGGGCACACGATCTCTTCGTCGAGGATGATCTGCTTCAGCTCATCGAGGTCGGGGCCCTGCATGGCCTTGGTATAGCGCTCGTGCAGAGCGTCGCGCTTCTGGCGGAGTTCCTGCACACGGGGGGATGTCTGGAGATACTGCTCCTCGTTGAAAGCGTCCTTGAAGCGCTTGCGGGCTTTCTCCACCTCTTTCTGTATCTTCTCGTCGTACTTGGCCATCTGGTCTTCGATGAGCACGTCGGCACGATAGCGTTTCTTCGAGTCGCGGTTGTCGATGAGGGGGTCGTTGAAGGCGTCAACGTGGCCGCTGGCCTTCCAGATGGTGGGGTGCATGAAGATGGCCGAGTCGATGCCGACGATGTTCTCGTGCAACAGCACCATCGACTTCCACCAGTACTCCTTGATATTGTTTTTCAGCTCTACACCGTTCTGACCGTAGTCATAGACAGCGCCGAGACCGTCGTAAATTTCACTACTTGGAAACACAAAGCCATACTCCTTGCAATGGCTCACAATCTTCTTGAAAACGTCTTCTTGTGCCATAAAACTATTTACTGTTTAAGTATTTGCATTTTTACAATTTTGGCTGCAAAGTTACGATTAAGTGAGCAAAAAACAAAAGGAAAACACTTTTTTCTTTCGTTTTTTCGAGCAGAAAGAACGTGGGCGAAGCTCAGGAAGATGATTTTGCAGCGTCGGGAACAGAAAATCGCAACGTGGGGACTTTTTTTTTGCATTGTCGGGAGATAATTTTGCAACGTCGCGAGATACGAAAATAATTCACGACGCTGGCACAAAATTTTCTAGAAAATTCAAGCGCAAAACCACATTTTATGCTTTTGCCATCGGTTTTCTCAATATTTTTGCTTACTTTTGCTGCAAAATAACTGGAAACCGTATATGAAAGACGACGAACTGAAGGACGACGAGTTGAACGAGGAACAAGGCAACGACGAACCTAACGAGGAAATGGCCGAGGGCACCGGGGCAGAGGAAACAACGGAGCACTCGGACTATAAGCCCGTGAACCGTTTTGACGCGGCTGCCGTCCACCATCTGAGCGGCATGTACCAGAACTGGTTTCTGGACTATGCGAGCTACGTGATTCTGGAACGCGCCGTGCCGCACATTGAGGACGGACTGAAACCCGTGCAGCGACGCATCCTGCACTCGATGAAGCGCATGGACGACGGACGCTACAACAAGGTGGCCAACATCGTGGGCCACACCATGCAGTTCCACCCCCACGGCGACGCCTCCATCGGCGACGCCCTGGTGCAGCTGGGGCAGAAAGACTTGCTGGTGGACTGCCAGGGCAACTGGGGCAACATACTCACGGGCGACCGCGCAGCCGCTCCGCGATACATAGAGGCGAGGCTGAGCAAGTTCGCCCTGGAGGTGGTGTTCAACCCCAAGACCACCGAGTGGCAGCTCTCCTACGACGGGCGCAACAAGGAGCCCATCACGCTGCCGGCCAAGTATCCGCTGCTGCTGGCGCAGGGGGCTGAGGGAATCGCCGTGGGACTGAGTTCGAAGATTCTGCCGCACAACTTCTGCGAGTTGTGCGACGCCGCCGTGAACTATCTGCACGGCGAGGAGTTCCAGCTCTACCCCGACTTCCAGACGGGCGGCTCGATAGACGTGAGCAAATACAACGACGGCCAGCGCGGCGGTGTGCTCAAGGTGCGCGCCAAGATTGAGAAACTGGACCAGAAGACGCTCGTCATCCGCGAAATACCGTTCTCGAAGACCGTGAGCACCCTGTGCGAGAGCATCACCAAGGCCATAGAGAAAGGAAAGATAAAGGCGCGCAACGTCACCGACCTCACCTCGGCGCAGGTGGAGATACAGGTACACCTCACGCCGGGCATCTCGCCTGACAAGACCATCGACGCGCTATACGCCTTCACCGACTGCGAGATAAACATTTCGCCCAACTGCTGCGTCATAGAGGACAACAAGCCAAAGTTCCTCACTGTGAGCGACGTGCTGCGCCACTCGGTGGACCGCACCATGGGCATCATCCGACAGGAACTGCTCATCCGCCGCAACGAACTGCTGGAGCAGCTGCACTTCTGCTCGCTGGAGAAGATTTTCATCGAGGAGCGCATCTACAAGGACAAGAAGTTTGAACAGGCACCCACCATCGACGCCGTATGCGAGCACATTGACGAAAGGCTGACGCCCTACTATCCGCAGATGGTGCGCGAAGTGACCAAGGAAGACATCCTGAAGCTGCTGGAAATCAAAATGCAGCGCATACTGAAGTTCAACAAGGACAAGGCCGACGAGCTGATAGCCCGCATCAACGACGAGATAGCCGGCATCGACCGCGACCTGGACAACCTGGTGGAGGTGACGGCCGACTGGTTCAAGCACCTGAAGGAGAAATATGGTGCCGACCACCCGCGCCTGACCGAGATAAAGAGTTTCGACACCATCGAGGCGGTAAAGGTGGTGGAGGCCAACGAGAAACTCTACATCAACCGCCAGGAGGGATTCGTGGGTACGGGTCTGAAGAAAGACGAGTACGTGTGCAACTGCTCGGACATTGACGACATCATCATCTTCTACCGCGACGGACGGTTCAAGATCATCCGCGTGGCCGAGAAGGTGTTTGTGGGCAAGAACGTGCTGTACGTGGCGGTGTACAAGAAGAACGACACGCGCACCACGTACAACGTCATCTACCGCGACGGAAAGGACGGCAAGTGCTTTGCCAAGCGGTTCAACATGACCAGCTTCACCCGCGACCGCGAATACGACCTGACCAAGGGAACGCCAGGAAGCCGCATCATGTACTTCACAGCCAACCCCAACGGCGAGGCCGAAATCGTGAAGGTGGTGCTGCAGCCCAACCCCAAGCTGAAGAAGCCCGTGCTGGACTTCGACTTCAAGGACGTGATGATAAAAGGACGCGGAGCCAACGGCAACCAAGTGTCGAAACATCCCGTGGCCAGAATCGGACTGAAAAGCCACGGCCACAGCACACTGGGCGGACGCAAGGTGTGGTTCGACCCCGTCATCAACCGACTGAACTACGAGGAGCACGGCAACTACCTGGGCGAGTTCAACGATACGGACAGCATCCTGGTGGTGCTCGACAACAACGACTTCTACATCACCAACTTCGACGCCAACAACCACTACGAGGAAAACATCAGCCGACTGGAGAAATACGAGGCCGACAAGGTGTGGACGGCCATTGTCTATGACGCCGACATGAAAGGCTACCCCTACATCAAGCGATTCAACATGGAGGCCATCAAGGCCAAGCGCAACTTCGTGGGCGACAACAAAAACTCACGCCTGGTGCTGCTCACCGACACGCCATTCCCGCGGCTGCTCGTCACCTACGGCGGCAAAGACGCCTTCCGAGGCACCGAAGAGGTGGATGCCGAGCAGTTTGTGCAGGTGAAGGGATTCAAGGCCCACGGCAAACGGCTCACCACCTACGAGATGGCCGCCATAGAAGAACTGGAGCCCACACGCCAGCCCGAACCGAAAAACGAAGCGGAAGCTCCCGCACAGCCCGCACCCACCGAGGACGAGAGCGACATTGACCCCATGGCCAAGAAAAGCGACCAGCAAATCATTGACGAACTGACGGGACAGCTGAGCCTCTTCCCCGACGAATGACCAACAGGGCCGGAAACTTCTGCAACCAAAGCATGATGAAACAAAAAACACTCCTTCTGCTGTTGATCTGTGCGCTGACCGTGTCAGCGCCCACCACCCCACTCCACGCACAGACCGACACCGCGGACGTGGCGCTCAGCTGCTATGCCCGCCCGACGGTACTGCCACAGAAAGCGTGGCTCGTGGGAATGGGCAGCGCCGAGGTGCTGGACACCTACCTCTCGCAAGAGAAACACCGCGGCAGCGCACTGCAGTTTGTCAGCCAGACGGAGCGGCCAACGAAATGGCTGCACGTGTCGCAGGTGATGGACCAGCAGATAAGCCTGCTAAGCTGCCACAACCGCGCCGACAACGGACAGCAGATTGGCGGCGACTACCGATTCCAGTACAGTCTGCGACGCAACTGGCTGCTGGCAGGCAGCCGTCTGAGGCTGAACGCGGGCGGAGGGGTGGACGCCAACATCGGGTTCCTCTACAACACGCGCAACGGCAACAACCCGGCACAAGCCAAGCTGGCACTGAACCTGGCGCCGTCGGCAAGCGCCGAATACGTGTTCTACAGGAAACAGAAATCGCCACTCTACCTGCGCTACGAAGCCACCGTGCCCCTGGCAGGGCTGATGTTCTCGCCCAACTACGGACAGTCGTACTACGAGATTTTCAACCGCGGCAACTACGACCGCAACATCGTGCCCACCACCGTCATGGCCACACCGTCGCTGCGCCACGCTCTCACGCTGGACTTCAGGCTGTGGGGCCGATGGGTGCGCGTGGGATACATGGGCGACTACAGGCAGGCAAGCGTGAACAACCTGAAATACCACAGCTACGCACACATGCTGGTGGTGGGACTGGCCACAAGGGGCGACAAGAAAGGAAAATAAATGGCAAACATGCAGACAACTGAGACACATGGCACCATCTGCGCAACAGGGCCTGCCCTGCTGACACAGACAGCGAATGCAGCCAACTTGTGGCGGCGACTCACGGTGTGGATGCTGGCGGCGGTGGCGCTGACGTGCGTGGGGTGCGTTGATGAAGACGAATTTGACAACAACCCCAGGGGAAACTTCGAAGCTCTGTGGAAAATCATGGACGAGCACTACTGCTTTTTCGACGAGAAAGGCGTTGACTGGAACGCCATCTACCAGAAATACAGCCCAAGAGTGGATGAAGGCATGACCAACGAGCAGTTGTTCGAAGTGCTGACGCAGATGGTGGGCGAACTGAAGGACGGCCACGTGAACCTGTTCTCGGCCTTCGACGTGGGCCGCAACTGGAGCTGGGAAGAGAACTATCCCACCAACTTCAGCGACACGCTGCAACGCAAGTACCTGAGCACCGACTACCGAATAGCTACGGGCATGCAATACCGCATTCTGGACGACAACATCGGCTACATCTACTGCGGCAGCTTCAGCAACAGTCTGGGAGCAGGCAATCTGGACGAGATATTCATGTATCTGGCCCCCTGCAACGGGCTGATCATGGACATACGCAGCAACAGCGGAGGCCAGATGACCTCGGCCGTGGAACTGGCGGCACGATTCACCAACAAAACCATCAGCGTGGGCTACATGCAGCACAAGAACGGAAAGGGGCACAACGACTTTTCCGCCATGCAGGAGCAACTGCTCAAGCCCAGCAACGGCATAAGGTGGCAAAAACGGGTGGTGCTGCTCACCAACCGCGGCGTGTATAGCGCCGCCAACGAATTTACCCAGTACATGCACTGCTGTCCCAACGTGACCATCGTGGGCGACCACACCGGCGGAGGCGGAGGGATGCCCTTCAACAGCGAGCTGCCCAACGGGTGGAGCGTCAGATTCTCAGCCTGCCCCACCTTCGACACCCAGAAGCAGAGCATCGAGGGAGGCATCGACCCCGACCACTTCGTGGCAATCACCGACGACGACCTGCAAAAAGGAAAGGATACCATCATAGAATTTGCCCGCCAACTGCTCAACAGCCAATAACCGCCCAGCAAAAACATAGAAACCCTAGTCACCCTAGAAGCCCTAGTCACCCTAGAAACCCCAGAAACCCTAGTAACCCTAGAAGTCCTAGAAGCCCTAGTCACCCTATATTCCCCCCAAGAAAGAAAAGCCAATGCCCCAAGAAACCATCCGCCTGACCAACCTTTCGATAGGCTACAGACAGAAAGGAAACGAAAAAACCGTTGCCACTGGCATCAACGCTGCCATCAATAGTGGCGAGCTGACCTGCCTGATAGGAGCCAACGGCGTGGGCAAATCCACCCTGCTGCGCACACTCTCGGCCTTCCAGCCAAAACTGAGCGGCAGCATCAGCATAGAAGGCAAGGACATCGACACGTTCAGCGACAAGCAGCTGGCCCGCACCATCGGCGTGGTGCTGACAGGCAGACCCGAGGTGCAGAACATCACCGTCAGCGAGCTGGTGGGACTGGGGCGCAGCCCCTACACCGGATTTTGGGGGACACTGGGCAGCGACGACCAGGCCATTGTCGGCCGCGCCATCGAAATGACAGGCATCGCCCACTTGGCCGGGCGGATGATTCAGACGCTGAGCGACGGAGAGCGGCAGAAAGCCATGATAGCCAAGGCTCTGGCCCAGCAGACACCCGTCATCTACCTGGACGAACCCACGGCCTTCCTGGACTTTCCGAGCAAGGTGGAAATGATGTTGCTGCTGCAACGGCTGAGCCGCGAAACAGCGAAAACCATCTTCCTCTCCACACACGACCTGGACTTGGCCCTGCAAATAGCCGACCGACTGTGGCTCATGGACAGAGAACGGGGCATCAGCGTGGGAACACCCGAAGAATTGGCCCGCAGCGGCATGCTCAGCCACTTCATCGACCGCGAAGGAATCTGCTTCGACCAACAAACAATGACAATAAAGATAACAAAATGCTAAGTTTTTTTGGTAGTTTGATAAATTTCAATTACCTTTGCACCCAACTAAGCGCTAGTGGCGGAATTGGCAGACGCGCCAGACTTAGGATCTGGTGTCTTACGACGTGTAGGTTCGAGTCCTATCTGGCGCACGGACAACAGCCACGAAGCCAACAAAACAACACTCACAAGTCGGCATAGCTCAGCTGGTTAGAGTATCACCTTGACATGGTGGGGGTCCTTGGTTCGAATCCAAGTGTCGACACAAAAGAAAAAAGGAAGAAATCCCAAATGGCAAACAATTGCCGCTTGGGATTTCTTCCTTTTTTTGCGTAAATGCGTTTCAGCGGGCGTGGGGCCAGCCGGCCGTTCGGCGTGGACGGCCACCGCGCTCGTCGTTATTTCTGCTGGGATTGACCCACACACGCAGACGCACGGCATCGAGCCCCAGCTCGTGCATGAGCGCGGTGTTTTCGCGCAACTGTCCTTGGGCGTTGTAGAGACGCTGCCCACGGGCTTCGAGGGCGGTGGTGCCGCTGATGTCGGCACCCAACCAAAAATGCCTGTTCTGGCCCATGGCCGAAACCGCCACGAACAAGAACAGGCACAGGAGCGTTATGCCTTTTCTTTTCATTTCACGTTGCCCACCTTGATGAGATATTCGGCTATCTGGACGGCATTGAGGGCGGCACCCTTGCGTATTTGGTCGCCGCTGAGCCAGAAGGTGAGGCCGTTGTCGTCGGCAAGGTCCTTGCGCACACGGCCCACATAGACATCGTCCTTGCCGGCTGTTTCCAGCGGCATGGGATACTGCAGGTTGGCTGGGTCATCGACGAGTGTGCAACCGGGAGCGGCGGCGATGGCCTGCTGTGCCTCTTCCACACTGATGGGGCGCTCGGTCTCAATCCAGACACTCTCCGAATGGGCGCGCAACGAACTGACGCGCACGCACATGGCCGAGCAGCGGGCGTCGGTGTGCATGATTTTGCGGGTCTCGTTGTACATTTTCATCTCCTCCTTGGTGTAGCCATTGGGCTGGAACACGTCAATCTGCGGAATGACGTTGTAGGCCAGCTGATGGGGGAACTTCTTCACCGTGACGGGCTCGCCGTTGAGCAGCTCGCGATACTGCTGTTCGAGCTCGGCCATGGCGGCGGCACCGGCGCCACTGGCACTCTGGTAGGAGCTGACGTGGATGCGGCGGATGTGAGAAAGGTTCTCCAGCGGCTGGAGCACCACGACCATCATGATGGTGGTGCAGTTGGGATTGGCGATGATGCCGCGCGGGCGGTTGAGCGCGTCGGCGGCATTGCACTCGGGCACCACCAAGGGCACGTCGTCGTCCATGCGGAAGGCGCTGCTGTTGTCTATCATCACGGCGCCATATTTGGTAATGTCGGCGGCAAACTCCTTGGAAGTGCCGGCTCCGGCACTGGTGAATGCGATATCGACATCGCGGAAATCGTCGTTGTGCTGAAGGAGCTTCACTTCTATCTCCTTGCCCTTGAACGTGTATTTGCGTCCGGCACTGCGCTCACTGCCAAACAACACGAGTTCGTCCATGGGGAAGTTCCTTTCTGCGAGAATGCGGAGAAATTCCTGTCCTACTGCTCCGCTTGCGCCAACAATTGCTACTTTCATAAGTCTGTTCTTTCTTGTATAAATGGTTGATGAGTTGATTAAAATCGCTGCAAAGGTACGAAATTTTTGACGAAGACGGAAGAATGAAGAATGAAGAATGGTTTTGCGGCCGCATTTTTCATGCCGTTTAACCATTTTTACCATTTCGCCGACTCATTCTTCAAACTTCGTTCCTCGTTCTTCATTTTTTCTTTGTAACTTTGCATACAGAATGCTGAACATGGCACATTATTTCCCCATTACCAACCCCACGCTGATTTTCTTCGTGGTGATGTGTATCGTGTTGTTTGCCCCCATCATCATGGGCAAACTGCGCATTCCGCACATCATCGGACTGGTTTTGGCCGGTGTATTGGTGGGGAAATACGGGCTGAACGTGCTGGAGCGCGACTCGTCGTTCGAGATTTTCGGCAAGATTGGCCTCTACTACATCATGTTCCTAGCCGGACTGGAGATGGACATGGAGTCGGTGAAGAAAAGCAAGACGCCATTTCTGGTCTTCGGGCTGCTCACGTTTGCCGTGCCGCTGCTGATGACCTATTTCATGGCCATCTACGTGCTCGACTACTCGCCCGTGGCTTCGCTGCTGCTGGGCACCATCATGGCCTCAAACACGCTCATTGCCTACCCCATTGTGGGCCGCTACGGACTGCAGCGGGAGAAGAGCGTTTCGCTGAGCGTGGGGTCGTCCATGATTTCGCTGTTTCTGGCACTGGTCACCGTGGCCGCCATCGCCGGCACGTTCGGCAAGGACAACGGATGGGGGTTCTGGGCGTGGTTTCTGCTGAAGATTGCGCTGTTCTGCGCTGGCTCTGTATTCCTCATTCCGCGGCTGGTGCGCTGGTTCCTGCGCCGCTACTCCGATGCCGTCATGCAGTTCATCTTTGTCATGTCAATACTCTGCGTTAGTGCCATACTGTCTGAGGCCATCGGCGTGGAAGGCATCTTCGGAGCCTTCGTTTCGGGACTCATTCTGAACCGCTACATACCCCATGTTTCGCCGCTGATGAACCGCATTGAGTTCATCGGAAACGCCATCTTCATACCCTACTTCCTCATTGGCGTGGGAATGCTCATCAACGTGCGCACCCTGTTGGCGGGCGGCAACGTGGTGTGGGTGGTGCTGCTCATCGTGTTCTTCGGCACCTTCGGCAAAGCCGTGGCTGCCTACTTGTCGAGCCTGCTGTTCCGACTGCCGCTTTCGGCGGGCAACATGATGTTCGGACTCACGTCGGCCCACGCCGCCGGAGCCATTGCCATGATCATGGTGGGACTGCGTCTGGAGGTCGCCCCCGGCCACTATCTGGTGACCGACGACATGCTCAACGGCGTGGTGGTGATGATTCTGTTCACCTGCATCATCAGCACCCTGATGACCGAAAGGGCTTCGAAACAAATCATCATCCACGAAAAGTCGCACCTGAAACCGGCCACCACCACCAACGAGGACGACGAGAAACTGTTCCTCTGCGTGAAATATCCCGAAATTGCGCCCCAGCTGCTCGAAATGGCCATCATGATGCGCAACCCGAAACTCAACCGCGGGCTGGTGGCACTGAACGTGGTCTATGACGACGCTTCGGCGGCCTACAACCGTGAGCAGGGGCTGCAACTGCTGGAACAGCTGCAACGGCAAGCAGCAGCGTCGGACGTGCATATGCAGACGCAAGTGCGACTGGCCACCAACATCGCCAACGGCATCAAGCATGCCTTCCGCGAATTTGCTGCGTCGGAAATCATCATGGGAATGCACGTTCACACCGAAGTGTCGCCAAAATTCTGGGGAGAATTCATCCAGAGCCTCTACAACGGGCTCAACCGACAGATTGTGCTCACGCGGTTCGTGCAGCCGCTCAACACTCTGCGTCGCATACAGGTGGCGGTGCCCAGCCGCGCCGAATACGAGCCGGGATTCCACCGGTGGCTGGAGAGGTTGGCAAGAATGGCTGAGAACCTGGAATGCCGCATCCAGTTCCACGGACGAAAAGAGTCGCTTTCGCTCATCAACGAATACATTCAGAACAGGCACCCAAGCGTACGCTCGGAATACAAGCACATGGCCCACTGGAACGAACTGCCCAAATTGGCTGAAAGCATCAGAGAAGACCACATGTTCGTCGTCATCACGGCCCGAAAAGGCACCGTTTCCTACAAAACGGCACTCGAACGGCTCCCCGACGAACTGACACAGCACTTCTCGGGCAAGAATCTCATGATTCTCTTCCCCGACCAGTACGGTGAGTCGAAGGACAACTCAATGACCTTCGCCGAAGCTCAACACCAGGAGGAAACCAGCATCTACCAGACCATCAGCCAGTGGTTGCACAAACATCTGAGATGACTGTTAAAGAGCGCTCTACAAACACAATGTGCGACAATAAATTTCTAAACCACGACAATAAATTCGTAAAGTGCGACAATAAATTCGTAAACCACGACGTGGCGAATTTGTTCCCCGATAACAATAACAAATACTACAGAAAATCAGGAAACAACCGATAACAACCGAAAACAAATGATAAAACTCAGGAACATCACCAAAAGCTTTGGCCCGCTGAAAGTGCTCAAGGGAATCGACCTGGACATCAGCAAAGGCGAGATAGTGAGCATCGTGGGACCCAGCGGAGCAGGAAAAACCACCTTGCTGCAAATCATGGGTACTCTGGACCGCCCCGACAACGGATCGGTTTGCATCGACGGCATAGACACCACTACCCTCTCGCGCCGCGAGATTTCCAACTTCCGCAACCAGCATCTGGGATTCGTATTCCAGTTCCATCAGCTGCTGCCCGAATTCACGGCGCTTGAGAACATCATGATTCCAGCCTACATTGGAGGGAAGACGACCAAGGAAGCCAAGCAACGGGCTGGCGAACTGCTCGAGTTCATGCGGCTGACCGACCGCGCCTCGCACAAGCCCAACGAACTGTCGGGCGGCGAAAAGCAGCGAATAGCCGTTGCGCGGGCACTCATCAACAATCCCGAAGTGATTCTGGCCGACGAACCGTCGGGCAGTCTTGACACCAAGAACAAAGCCGAACTACACCAGCTGTTCTTCGACCTTCGCGACCGATTTGGACAGACTTTCGTCATCGTCACCCACGACGAGACGCTGGCCGAACTCACCGACCGTACCATACACATGCGCGACGGACTGCTGGAGATTGCTACAGAAAATGAAACTGTAGCAACAATCTAATGCTGTTCGCCTGAAATGATGAGCCGTACGGGCTGTTCGGAACCGTTGCTATAGATATAGACATTGCGGTGGAAGTGGCCACGTTTCTGGCGGGCACGATAGGTAATCTTCACTTCGCCGCCCTTCCCGGGCATAATGGGCTCATGAGGATAGTCAATCACGGTGCAACTGCACGAAGTCTGGGCCTTCTCGATGACCAAAGGGGAATTGCCTCCATTGGTAAAGGCAAAGGAATGGGTACGCTCCTCCTGAATGCCATATGAGCCAAAATCGACTTCTGTCTCTGCAAATACAATCTTGGTGGCACCATATTTGGCACTCGCATAGCCAACAGTATCTTCAGCTGCTACGCCTTCATCATCCTGCTGAGATGAAGCGTACTTTGAGTTTTGACCACAAGACATGAGCGTCAACAGAAAAGCAAACAAAAAAACGGTTGTTTTCATAAAAAAACTATATTGTAATGAACTTAAATTGAAGGATAGAAACATAAAAACTCTGTCAACATACATTTTGTAGAGATAAAAACTACTTGCTATTAAGGGTTAGAATTACAGACCCCACCCCCATCCCCTCCCGTTGAAGGGAGGGGAGATTCAGCACAGGCTGCTTATTCCCAGATTTAAGGGAGGAGACAAGGGTTGTGCTTGTATCTTCTTCATACCATCAGCCCATTTAATGAACAAACAACAACGCCCTGCGCGTCTCCCCTCCCTTCAAGGGGAGGGGTTGGGGGTGGGGTCTGTAGCTTTTTCATATCATCAGCCCATTTAATGAATAAACAACAACGCCCTGCGCGCTCTCCCCGCCCCTCAAGGGGAGGGGACGGGGGTGGGGTCTGTAGCTTCTTCATACCATCAGCTCATTTAATGAACACACAACACCGCCCTGCGCGTCTCCCCTCCCTTCAAGGGGAGGGGTTGGGGGTGGGGTCTGTAGCTTCTTCATATCAACAGCCCATTTAATGAACAAACAACAACGCCCTGCGCGTCTCCCCGCCCCTCAAGGGGAGGGGGTGGGGGTGGGGTCTGTAACTTAGATAACCAAGATGTTTTAACGAACACCTAAAAAAAGCTGAGCGAAAGAAATCTTTCGCTCAGCATTTTTTTATCAATTTGTTCCGGAATTACTGAACGCGAACGCGGATAGTACGGGGAACAGACTCTGTAGCCTGAGGATCGGCGATACAGATGGAAACACGGTTGAGGTCGTTCTCAGCGAACGGCTGAACACGCGAACCATGGCTGTCGTAAGTGATGCGGTCCTGAGAAATGCCCTTCTCAACGAGAGCCTTCACAACTACGTCAGCACGACCAGCGGCCAGACGGTCGTTGATCTTGTCGTTACCTGTACCAGCATCAGCATAACCGTCGATGGTAACCTTGGCGTTGGGATACTTGTTCATGAAGTCAACAATCTCCTGAACCTTGTAAGCCTCAGACTCCTGAATGTCGGTGCGGTTGATGATGAAGAAGATGTCACGACGGAGGTTCTCAATCTTAACCTCGTCATAGACAGTGCTGTCCTTATAAACAGGAGCGGGATCGGGAATGTCGATGGGGATGATGACTTTCTTCACATCGGGACCGAGGTTGATCTTCAAACCAGCGAGGGCATTGAAGTACCAGTCGGGATTGCCAGCCTTCTTAGAGTTGTAGTGGTCAGAGAGGATGTTGGCATTACCCTCGAGAACGAGAGAAACGGCCTTGCTCAGACGGAAACCAAACTGCAAACCAGCACGTCCGAAAGGATTCACCTTAGTACCGTCCCAGAGATACTCCAGATTGTACTTGGCGATGTCCTGAGCGGTGAAGTGAGAAGCGATGTCGTTAACTTCGCCATTGCTGAAGGCGATATTGGCACCACCACCGACGAAGAGGATGGCATTGAACACACGGTTGGGATTCCAACCAGCAAAGAGGTTGGACAGGTTGAACATCAAGTCGATGCCGGGGGCAACATACTTGTACTTATAGTTCTTGTTGAAAGCCTGAGTAGAACCGCCCTCAACGTAGGTGTTCCAGCCACCTTTGCTCTGCCAAGCATTGGCCTGGATACGAGCACCAAATACAGGCGAGAACTGATAGCCCAAACCAATCTGAACGTTGGGTGAAATCAGATCGCCAAACTTAGCCTCACCAAGAGTGTACTGAGCACCACCCTGAAGGTTCAGGAAAGCGTGCTTGTTGAACTCATAGGCAACAGAATCACGTGTAGCAGCAGTTGCAGTAGTAGCCGAAACGGCCAACAGAGCAACAGCCAGTAATGTCTTTAATGATTTCATAACCTTTAAGTTTTTAAATTAGTGTTTAATGTGCGAAGGATTGGGATTCACCACGGTGTCTCCCATGGTCAGATACCACTTGCCATTGCGACGGACGGGCTTGAGGTAGAAAGAGATTTTGTTGGGACGGTTGTCGTTTTCATCTTTCTTTTCAAACAGCGTCACAGTGTATTTCACTTCAGTGTCGGTTTCGGAGTAGAAAATAAGATGTTCAACATCGTACTTCACACCCTGGAAACGATTGAAGAGAATCTTCTGGGTCTTGGCCATTTTTGCAGGTAGAGAAACAACGCTATCATTATTCAGGACATACAGCATGTCAACGGCTGCATCGACATTCTTGTTCGAAAGACACTCGATGAAATGGTCAACAAGCGAATGAACTTCAATGGTATCATTGGCACCGAGTTGCATGGCAACTTCAGGCTTTGCTTCTTTCTCAATTTCCTCTAAAGTCTTTTGATGACTTTTCTTACAAGCTGAAAATGTAAGCAGTGTCAATACTGCAAGTATGAATAAAGAGTATTTTCTCATTTTGAATTGTTGTTTAAAAAGGGGTGCCAACGAGTTGACACCCCTCTGAAGTTATTCTAATAGAGGATTATGCTCTATTTAGGATTGTTCTGTGTGTAGTTGATCGTGATTACAGCGTAAGTGTAAGGAGCACTACGGAAGAAGTTGTAAGTGTAATCCTCGAACTCATCGCCGAAGTAGTACGACCAGTGGATAGGAACGAACAGGTGGAATGTGTGACGATCCACGTTGTCGTTGTTGTAATGCAGGTGACCGTCAGAGTTAACAGTCAGGTCAAGGCGAGCATTACCAGCTTCGTTAGCAGGCTTGGTCATAGCTGCGATAGGCAGATTCATGAACTTGATACGGTTCTCAAGTGAGTTGAAGTCAGGCTTCGAACGATCGGTCTGCGGAACGAGAGCAGGATCAACACCGAAGTCGGTACGGATTTCTGCAAGCAGTTCCTCAGTGAACTTCCACTTGAACTCGCTACCACCGAAGTAAGGAATCTCAGCACCATAGCTGCTGGTGAATGTACCATCATCGAGGTGGATACCATAGAACTTCCAGAGGTTAGCAGCATTTTCGCCAGTACCAGTGTTACCGTTGAAGATGCCCAGATCACGCCAGTCAGTCCAAGCTGTAGCAGTTGCAGTGTTCAAACCACCAACGATGTCAGAAACCTTGAAGGTAGCACCATTGTTAACGGCGTCGATATTAGCCTTCGGGTTCAGAGGCTTAATGTTAACAGGACGCAAGAAGCGAGCGTTGAAGTACTTGCTGTTCTCAGCGAAGATGTCATAGCACTCAGCATAGTCAACCTCGAGGTAAGCGGTGAAGGTTTCCTTCTCAGCAAGCTGAAGGTGGCCAGCATAGTTCAGAATGTCCTCAGCAATCCAATCACGCCAGTAAGTGATGTACTTGTTGTGAGCGATGCTGATGTTAGAAGCGTCACGCATCTTGGTAGAGATCTTGGTCTTAGTGATTTCCTTCTCAGTCAGACGAACGAGCCAGTAACCCTGCAGACCGAGAGCGTCAACAGCATTGTAAGCCTCAGCGGGTTTCGGGTTCAGACCAGTACCAGAAGGTATGCGCTCGATGTCGTAAGCGAGACCCTGGTTGTTCAGGCCGAATTCCTTACCGTCGCACTTGATGACGCGGATTTCAGTACCACGCTGTACAGGCATCATAGAAACTACGTAGTAGGGCTTGCCCATTGTGTTGTCAAGATACCATACTTTCTCGAAACGGGTATAGTTCTGAGGTTTGTCAGGCAGGATGTTACCATCCTCGTCTTCACCAAGCTTATAGAGAGCAAGAGTGTAAGTCTTACCAGACCAACCCTTCACAGTCCATGTACCGAAGTCAGTAGCAGGATTATCAAACGGATTCTCATAGTTAGCATTGAAGTTGTTAGCAGCGTTAGAGATATTACCCTTGCTTACGTGCGGCAGAGTGAAGTAGAAGGTCACCTTGTCCTGATCAGGCTCATTGCTGAAGGTAGTGAACTTGCTCAGCGGGTTCTCAGCGATGTCAGCATACTTGATGATACCATTCACCCAGTAGTCGGTCAGGTCAGCGTCGAAGTCGAGGTTCCAGTTAGGCTCGCTACCACCACGCTCAACGATGAGCTTGTCATACTTACCGATACGAGTATCCTTGTCAGTACGCGGTGTGGGAACGCTAATGTGGATTTCCTTGCTACCGAAGTCATTACTGTTGAGTGCAAACCAGTTACCTGCCTTCTTGTCGGTCTTGTTGCTAACTTCACCAGCAGCCCAAAGAACCTTACCAGCGGGGATAGTCAGCTTCACATAGATGGCATCGCTGTTGGTGCCCTTCTTCACGAAGCGAACGTATGTGCTAACGTCAACAGTAGAGAGACCCTTCTTGTCAGGAGCAGTGATATACTCAACATAGTCATAGTCCTCTTCAGCGGTCAGGCTAGAACCATCCTTGAATGCGTGCGACCAAGCAGAGTACGGAGTACCGAGCTCCCAAGCGAGCACGTCGGTCTGACGGTTCTGGGGATCCCAGAGGGGTACATAGTTGTGAGTCCAGATGATACGTCCGGCGAATGCCTTGAAGTACTCAACAGCGAACTCAACATTGTTCTTAAGAACGTCGTTGATAGTCCAGTCAGAGAGCTTATACTTCTGCTCAATCATGCGGATGTAAGAATCCTCATCGTAGAACTGACCATCAATCTTAACGAAGCGACGAGCACCGTAACCAAAAGAAGGATTCATAGGATCAACCATGTCAGAATCGAGCTCATACTGCGACTCGAACTCAGCAACAGAGAGGTTCAGTTTCTCAACGATACCCTTCTCAACCTGGTGCCATGTCAGGAAGCCTACGCCAGGACCGCACTCCATGCGAACCTCACCAAACTCGAGAGGATCAGCCTCGAGGATACGATCGAGCTCGCGAACGATCTGCAGCTTGATGTAACCATAGAGAACAACATCACCTTCCTCAGTTCTCAGCTCAACGCGAACGATAGGCTCACGACCGATAGAACCAGTACCCTGCTCGGTAACGATGGACTTGCCGGTGTTAACATCTACAGAGTTAGGAGCGAAGATAGAAGAGGTCACGTCACCAACCTGGTGGAGGTGAGCAGACTCATCGGTCTGATACTTCTGAGAGTTGTAGTCAACCAGATAGTACTCATAGTGGAGACCGAGCTCCTCGAGTTCCTGGTCAGACAGTTTGCCGTCGCGTGTGAAACGAGCGCCGAAGATGGCGGCGTGAGTCTCAACGAAAGGCTTCAGGTCGATGGTAGAGTTGTAAACAACCTGGTGTGTAGGAACGCTGGTAGCAGCGATTTCAACAGTGGGATAGAGGTGGTTGGCAGCAACTTGGCCATTGTCAACTCTTGTCCAGTGAGCGTACGGTGTGGGGATGTAATCGGTGGGGATGTCACCCTTGATGTCACCAGCAAGCTCGAAGTTAGGATAGTTGTCGGCCAGAGCAATCAGGTTGATCAGGTTAGGAACAACCATTGTCCAGTCAGACTGAATGGCACGTGCAGTGTGATCCTTCTCAACAGCAGGAGTCAGGTTAGCAGCCACGAAGGGTGCGCGCATGCTCCAAGAAGTGAAGTCGAACATTTCTGCATAATCAGTAGCATAGCCACCAACAGTGTTGGCATTCTCGATGCCGAGCACGAAGTTCTTCACCCAAGTGTTGATGAACTTCTCCTTATCACCAACGGTGTAAGGTACGTCAAGTACACCACCAGCAGCCACCTGGCTCTGAGCGAGCTTGGCATCAACGGGAACGATGACGGGATCAACCTCGCCAATAGCTGAGTTGGCAGCACCACGAGACTGCTCACCATAAACAGAAGTCTCAGTAACGTTCTTATAGTCAGTTACGAACGAAACATCACCACCATCAATCTTAGCGGTAGAGGGATCGAGGGTATAGCGAGCGTGTCCAACGGGGAACATGTTCACATACTTGATGCCAGGATTGTAAACGAGGTTGCCAGCGAAACCGATGAGAGCCAACGGAAGCTTGAAGTCAGAAGCATAGAACGTATTCCAAATGTTATGGTAGTCAACCAAGCCAACATCTTCTACGCGGATGGGGCCGAAGGTCTCACCAATCTTACCACGCTTGCCGGGCATGCCTTCAATCTCGTTGTAAGCATCCTTACCTACGAGAGCGGGCTGGTTGAGCAGCATGTGTACGGGGAGAGTCTCGATACCATTGAGCATGTAGTCAGTCTTCACGAGCAGACCAGTGAGCATACGGTCGATGAAGAGAGTGAGGACGTTCACCTTGTCGTTGAGGTCGTTCACCATCTTCTCTGCCTCTTGCATGCGCTGCTTCAGGTCGTTCATGTCAGCGGTCAGACGCTCATCGAGAGCGTTCAGATCCTTCTGAAGCTGAGCGATGTCTTCCTTGTTCTTGTCAACCACCTTGGCCAGCTCCTCGAGAGCGGTCTTCTGGAGGGCGATCTGAGCGTGAGCAGCGGCGAGACCAGTCTCGGGATCGTTGAGAGCGCTCTTGATTCCGTCAACATCCTTAGAAAGAGTGTTGAGGTTGGTGTCGATGCCATCAACTTTCTCAGAGAGTTTCTGGAGATCGGCCTTGTCAGCCTTTCCGTCGATAGCTTTCTGGAGTTCCTCCTTGGCCTGGGCGATAGCGTCCTGGAGAGCCTGGGTGGTCACCAGATTAGCAATCTTCTGCGACAGAGCGTCGAGGTCAGCCTTCGAAGCGTACTTCGAATCGAGACCTGCAATAGCGGACTTGTTAGCGTCCACTGCCGACTGCAGAGTTGCGATTTGTGTCTTGAGGGCTTCGATTTCTGACTTGTTCTTGTTGATGTCATCATCGTAATCCTTACAAGACGTAAACATACTCATAGATGCCAAGAAGAAAGCACCCATAAGCAGCGTACTAAAGATTTTCTTTTTCATACGATAATAAATTTAAATTAATAAAAAAAACAATTATATATACTTCTTTCTTTCGTCATTAAGCCATGTATCCCTTATTCAGGGCTACAATTTTGGTGCAAATATAGATATAAATCCTAAAACATGCAAATAAAATTAGATATTTTTTTCAAAATACCACAATTTATTACCCTTTCAACCTCTTTTTAAGGGGATTTGTCGGGTTTTGTCACAACTATTTTCGCTGTAAGGACGTTTAGTAATGGGGATTTCATCTATTTGCTGTGAGCTAATGTCAGCCGAATCCGTCAGTATTTTTCAAATGCTTTAAGGAACGACTTTGCAAAGATACTACTTTCCTTTGAATCTGCAATGTTTTTTCCCGTTTTTTTTCGAAAGAATTGTTTTCGCGCGTACCTATATATTATTATGGGTGCGTCAGAATTCTGCATTCTTGGGTGTTCGGGGGAAGGGGATGACATCGCGGATGTTCTGCATGCCTGTGACAAAGAGGATGAGTCGCTCGAAGCCGAGTCCGAACCCGCCGTGGGGGCATGTGCCGTAGCGACGCGTGTCGAGATACCACCACATGTCCTTCATGGGGATGTTGCGGCGGGTGATTTCGCTGAGGAGCTTGTCGTAGTTTTCTTCGCGTACGGAACCGCCGATGATTTCGCCAATCTGGGGGAAGAGCACGTCGGTGCCCTGGACGGTGGGGCCGGGGGCTACGCAGGAGGCGAAGCCCATGGAGGGGGCGGCAGCTGGGGCGGCGACGCGGTCGCCGCACAGGGGACAGGCGGGGGAAGCGGCTGCGGCGGCAGGGGCATCGGGGTTCTGCTTCATGTAGAAGGCTTTGATGTCGCGGGGATAGTCGGTCATGATGACGGGTTTGCGGAAATGCTCTTCTACGAGGAAGCGCTCGTGCTCGGAGGCAAGGTCCATGCCCCAGCTGACGGGGAACTCGAACTTGTGGCCATCGCGGACGGCCTGCTCGAGAATCTCGATGCCCTTGGTGTAGGGCAGACGGACAAACTCGGTATCGACGACGCTGCGGAGGCGTTCGATGAGGGTTTTGTCGATCATCTTGTTGAGGAACTCGAGGTCGTCCTGACAGTTGTCGAGCGCCCAACGCACACAGTATTTGATGAAATCCTCCTCTAGGTCCATGAGGTCGTCGAGGTCGATGAAGGCCACTTCGGGCTCGATCATCCAAAACTCGGCCAGATGGCGGGGAGTGTTGCTGTTTTCGGCACGGAAGGTGGGTCCGAAGGTGTAGATGGCTCCCAGAGCGGTGGCTCCGAGTTCGCCTTCGAGCTGTCCGCTGACGGTGAGCGAGGTCATCTTGCCGAAGAAGTCGTCGTCGTAGATGATGTGGCCTTGCTCGTCCTTTTCGAGCCGGTAGAGGTTCTTGGTGGTTACCTGGAACATCTGGCCGGCTCCCTCGGCATCGCTGGCGGTGATGAGGGGGGTGTGGAAATAGAAGAATCCGTGGTCGTGGAAATACTGGTGGATGGCAATGGCCATGTTGTGGCGTATGCGCATGACGGCCCCGAAGGTGTTGGTGCGCAGACGCAGGTGGGCGTTCTTGCGCATGACCTCGAAGGACTGTCCTTTCTTCTGCATGGGATAGTCGGAGGCGCAGGTGCCGTAGATTTCGATGGTCTGGGCCTGGATTTCCGAGGCCTGGCCGGCGGCGGGACTCTCGACGAGCGTTCCGACGACGGAGATGCAGGCTCCTGTGGTGATGAGCTTTAGGGCGTCGGCAGCGGAATCGGCGGGTGCCGCGGGGCATGTCACCTGACAGGCATCGGGCGAGACGACTATCTGGATGTTCTTGATGGTGGAGCCGTCGTTGAGGGCAATGAAATCGACGGCCTTGCTGGAGCGATGGGTACGCACCCAGCCCTTGACATTGATGGGAGCACCGAAGGAGGTGCTCCGCAATGCATCAGCTATTTTTGTTCGTTTCATTTTTGGGGTTTGAAGTTAAGAAGAAGGGAGAGAGGGCAGCGACACGGTCGCTGCACAGACGACAAGGGAGCAGGGAGACACGCGAGGCGCGAGGACAAGGCCAAGAGGCGAGGCGGGGCCAAGGCCAAGAGGCGCGAGGCCAAGGCCAAGGGGCGCGGCTCCTGCGCGGGCGCCTACTCGAAGGCACCCATGCGGAGCATCTCTACTTCCTTCTCGGTGAGGAAGCGCCAGTCGCCGCGGCGCACGTTCTTCTTGGTGAGACCTGCGAACTGCACACGGTCGAGCTTGGTGACACGATAGCCGAGGTTCTCGAAGATGCGGCGCACGATGCGGTTCTTGCCGCTGTGTATTTCGATGCCCACCTGACTCTTGTCGGTGTCGCTGGCATACTCGATGGCGTCGGCGTGGATTTCGCCGTCCTCGAGTTCAATGCCTTGGGCTATCTGCTGCATGTCGTGGGGCGATACGTTCTTGTCGAGATAAACGTGATAGACCTTCTTCTTGAGGAACTTGGGATGGGTGAGCTTGCTGGCCAGGTCGCCATCGTTGGTGAGCAGGAGCACACCGGTGGTGTTGCGGTCGAGACGTCCCACGGGATAGATGCGCTCGGGGCAAGCGTTCTTGACGAGGTCCATGACGGTCTTGCGCTGCTGCGGGTCGTCACTGGTGGTGACATAGTCCTTGGGTTTGTTGAGCAGCACATAGACTTTCTTCTCGAGGGTGACGGGCTGGTCGTGGAACATAATGCTGTCGGTGCGGAGCACTTTGGTTCCCAGTTCGGTGACCACCTCGCCGTTGACCTTGACCACGCCAGCCTGGATGAAGTCGTCGGCTTCGCGACGGCTGCACACGCCTGCATTGGCAAGGAATTTGTTGAGACGCACGGGCTCGTTGGGGTCGAAGTTCTCCTCCTTGTACTCGATGCGCTTCTTCATGCTGTATTTTGCATTGGGATCGTAGTCGGCGGTGCGGGGACGATAGCCGCGCTGCTGGCCGTAACCACCCTGACGCTGCTGGCCGTAACCACCTTGGCGCTGCTGGCCGTAGCCACCTTGGCGCTGCTGGCCATAACCACCCTGGCGCTGCTGGCCGTAGCCCCCTTGGCGCTGCTGGCCGTAGCCACCCTGGCGCTGCTGACCATAGCCACCCTGACGCTGCTGGCCGTAACCGCCACGCTGCTGGCCGTAGCCACCCTGGCGGGGCTGGTAGCCGCGAGGCTGATAGCCATCTTGGCGCGACTGGCCGTAGCCACCTTCGCCGCCATCGTTATTGTTGTAGCGAGGACGATAGCCCTGGTTGGGACGCTGGCCGTAACCTCCCTGTCCGCCGTTGTTATAGCGTGGACGGTAAGGACGCTGCTGGCCGCCTTGCTGCAGACCAGCGCCAAATCCCTCTGGGCGGAACCCACCCTCGTCGTTGTCGTTCTGTTGTACTCGGTTAGTGTTGTAGGGGCGCTGTGCATGAATGCGTGGACGCGGCGAACGTCCCACGCTGCGATAGCCTGAATAGCCGCCGCTCTGCTCCGGCGCGCGATAGCCCTCACGGGTACTCTCATTCTCCGTTGACTGCGTTTCCTGTTTGTTCTCGAATTCTGAATCCATAATTTGTGTAACTTTTCTTAGTTTTGCCTCACGGCTGGGTTAATAATTGGTTTGTTGTCTAACTCTGTTTTGATACTATGAATGATGGTTATCTTTGTTTGTTGTTAGCTTTATGCTGACAGACACATATAAAATAAGTACACGCGCGCGAGGCGCGAACAGACTTACATGCCGGTATAGTTGGCGGGAGTGATGGCCATGAGCTCGGCCTTGACGCTGTCGCTCACGTTGAGCGATTCGATGAAGTCGTGGATGGTCTGCTCGGTCATTTTCTTGTTGGTGCGGGTGAGGGCCTTGAGCGCCTCGTAGGGATGGGGGTAGGCCTCTCGGCGCAGGATGGTCTGGATGGCCTCGGCCACGACAGCCCAGGTGTCGTCGAGGTCGGCGCGCAGCTTCTCTTCGTTGAGGATGAGCTTGCGCAGCCCCTTGAGTGTGCTTTGGATGGCAATGACGGTGTGGCCGAAGGGTACGCCCACGTTGCGCAGCACGGTGGAGTCGGTGAGGTCGCGCTGGAGCCGGCTCACGGGCAGTTTCTGGGCGAGGAACTGCAACAGAGCATTGGCGATGCCCAGATTGCCCTCGCTGTTCTCGAAATCGATGGGGTTCACCTTGTGGGGCATGGCGCTCGAGCCCACTTCGCCGGCCTTGATCTTCTGCTTGAAGTATTCCATCGAGATGTACATCCAGAAGTCGCGGTCGAGGTCGAGAATGATGGTGTTGATGCGGCGCAGGGCATCAAAGGCTGCTCCCAGCTGGTCGTAGTTGCTGATTTGCGTAGTGAACTGCTCGCGCTGCAGGCCCAGCTTCTCGCTGACAAAGCGGTTGCCGAAGTCGCGCCAGTCATACTGTGGATAGGCCACATGGTGGGCGTTGAAATTGCCGGTGGCTCCACCGAACTTGGCGGTCATGGGCACCGACTTGAGCACTTGCAGCTGCTCGGAGAGTCGATAGACAAACACCATGACTTCCTTGCCCAAGCGTGTGGGCGAGGCGGGCTGCCCGTGGGTCTTGGCCAGCATGGGCACATCGGCCCACTCGTCGGCGTAGTCACGAAGCTGGGCGATGAGCTCCTCGATTTGTGGAATGAGCACTTGGGCGAGCGCCTCTTTCACCGAAAGTGGCACCGAGGTGTTGTTGATGTCCTGTGAGGTCAGGCCGAAGTGGACAAACTCTTTGTAGGCCTCAAAATCGCCCATTTCATCGAGCTTTTCCTTGATGAAGTACTCCACCGCCTTAACATCGTGATTGGTGACTTTCTCTATGTCTTTGACGCGTTGGGCATCGGCTAGCGAGAAGTCACGGTAAATTCTGCGCAGCTCGTCAAAGCGCGCAGCATCAAATCCCTGCAGCTGGGGCAAGGGCAATTCGCAAAGAGCAATGAAATATTCAATCTCTACCCGAACGCGATAGCGGATTAATGCGTATTCTGAAAAGTATTCAGCCAGTGGCTCAGTCTTACTTCTATAGCGCCCATCAACGGGCGAAATCGCAGTTAACATGCCAAAAGTCATAACAACACTATATTTATTTATATTTAGGTGCAAATTTACGAATTAAATTCGACATTGCACAAGGTTTTACCCGAAAAAAACGGCCACACGGCTCATTTCCCATTCAGAGCGCCAACAGATTGCTCGTAAAAACAAAAAACCTGTCGCACACAACGTCGGTGCAACAGGCTCTTGGGATTCTTGTGGGCGTTGACGGATTCGAACCGCCGACCCTCTGCTTGTAAGGCAGATGCTCTAAACCAGCTGAGCTAAACGCCCTTGCTTCAGAAAAGCGGTGCAAAGATACGGTGATTTTTTCGAACGGCCAAATTTTTCGCCAAGTTTTTTCAAAAGAAGGCTGAAAATGGCAACTATAGGCACCCAAAAGACACTGTAAATGCCATGTGGAAGGTGAAAGAGGCACAAAAACAGCCTACATCGTGCCTAAAAACAGCCTACATCGTGCCAAAAAACAGACACATTTCGCCAAGACCAAGGAACATCGCACCGAGGAAAAGCAACACAACGCTGAGGAACTGACACTCTGCGCCGAGGAACAGACACAAGCCATCGACCCGTGGAATCGCCACACCGAGGAATAGGACAAAATTCTCTAGATAATTTCATCGTATCGTCGGGAGATATTTTTTTATTTCCCGACGATACGTTCGTAGTCTCAAGGCCTGCCTTTGCTTCTTCGGCTGAAAAGCATACGCTACGCGTCTTTGGCTTTCCCTTCGGCCGCCGTTTTTCAATTCAAAAACAAATTAAAACAAAAACGGACAAGGAAAAAAAGGTTTTTATTAGTAAAGTCCCCTTGTTTTGTTGGTTTTTCTTTGTTTTTATTGGTTTTTGAATTGAAAATCGGCGGCCGAAGGGAAAGCCAAAGACGCAAAGCGTTATCATTCCTTTATGCGCTTGGTTATGGTCGGTTAAACAACACAGTGCCACAGAAGTCTGTTCTGTCGGAACAAAGCTCTGTGCCACTGTGTTGGATGGATAGTCGCGAACCTAGAGGCGGTAGAGGTCGCTGGCCGCGATGAGATCGACCTTTTTCTCCTGTAAGATGCGGTCGCAGCTCTCCAGGTCGGTGGGCCGTATGACAATGTTGGCCGTATTTCCGTTGGCAAACGAATACATATACTCGATGAACACCCCGTTGTCGGAAAGATACTTGAGCACCATGGCCAGCGAGCCCGATGTATTGGGGCAGGTGAAGCCAATCACATCGGTAATCTTGACGGCAAAGTGGGCTTCCTTGAGCACCTTGTATGCTTTGTCGGGGTCGGAAACGATGCAACGCAGGATGCCGAAATCGGAATTGTCGGCAATGCTCATGGCCGAAAGGTTGATGCCGGCATTGCCCAACACCTCGGTCACCTCGGTGAGACGGCCCGACTTGTTCTCCAGGAAAATAGATAATTGCTTTGCTAACATAAGTTATAGTTTTAAGGTGAATAGATGCTATATTTTACGATTGTCGATGACTCGACGGGCCTTGCCCGTGCTGCGCTCAATGCCTTGCGGCTCGACGAGGCGCACCTTGAAGCCAATGCCGATGACACTGCGCAATTCAGCCTCGAGCTTGCGCTGCAAACCCACCATTTGCGCCATTTCATCGGTGAAATACTCCTCTTTCACCTCCACGCGCAATTCGCTGGTGTCGGTGTTGTTGACGCGATCGACCACGAGCAGGAAGTGGGGCTCGAACTCGGGAAGACTGAGTATGACGGCCTCGATTTGCGACGGGAACACATTGACACCACGAATGATGAGCATGTCGTCGCAACGACCCAGAATGCGGTCCATGCGCACCAGTGTACGGCCGCAGGGGCACTTGTCGTAGTGCAGGGCGGTGAGGTCGTGTGTGCGATAGCGGAGCAGGGGCATGCCCTCCTTTGTGAGGTGAGTGAAACAGAGCTCGCCGAAACTGCCCTCGGGCAGAGGTTCGCCCGTGTCGGGATTGACAATCTCGGGATAGAAATAGTCCTCGTTCAGATGGGTTCCGTGCTGGCATTCGCACTCGTAGCCCACACCTGGGCCTGCCACTTCGCTCAGCCCATAGATGTCGTAGGCCTTGATGCCCAGCGTGGCCTCAAGGTTCTGCCGCATGTTCTCAGTCCAAGGCTCGGCGCCGAAAGCGCCAATCTTCAGTTTGAAGTCCTCGCGCGGCCACTCGGAAGCATTCATGGCCTCACCCAGGAACTGGGCATAGGAAGGCGTACAGCAGAGCACAGTGGCACCGAAATCGTGCATGAGCGTTATCTGCTTCTGCGTGTTGCCCGACGACATGGGAATCACGCTTGCGCCGATGTTCGTCGCACCGTCGTGGGCGCCCAGTCCACCCGTAAACAGCCCGTAGCCGTAGGACACTTGGAAGATGTCGTCTTTGGAAGCTCCATAGGCCGTGAAGGCGCGCGAAATGCTTTCAGCCCACATGGCCAGGTCTTTGCGGGTGTAGAGCACTACAACCGGTTTGCCCGTAGTGCCCGAAGAAGCGTGGATACGCACAATCTGGCTCATGGGAACTGCAGCCAGTCCGAAGGGATAGTTGTCGCGAAGGTCTAGTTTGTCAGTGAATGGCAATTTGGCAATATCGTCAATGCTTTTGATATCGCCGGGTGTCAGGTCCATCTCTTGGAATTTTTTCCGATAGAAGGGAGTGTTATGATAGACATAATCCACCATTTTCCTCAGTCGGATACTCTGGATTTCGCGCAACTGCTCGCGATCCATACATTCAATACTTTCATTCCAAATCATTTTCTCATTTTTTGTTTGATTAGACTTAACGATGCAAAAATACAAAAAAAGACCCGATTACAAATAACAACATGAAAGTTTTTTAGGATGGAGAACAAAAAAAGGAAGTCTCAGCGACTGAGACTTCCTTTTTTGTATTGTTTAAATGGATATTGCTAACAGATAGCCATCCTATTAGTCAGTAATCTGAACAGTTGCACGACGGTTGAACGATACAGGAGACAGAGTCTCAACACCACCGTTGCCCTGAGTCTTGATCTTCTCACGAGCGACACCCATCTTGACGAGTTCGTCAGCAACCTGCTCGGCACGACGCTCAGAGAGCCACTGGTTGTGGTCGGCAGAACCTGTAGCGCTGTCAGCATAACCGTTGACGAGGATGTTGTTGTTGTTCTCAACAGCATACTTGGCCAGTGCGCGAACGTTAACCAAATCCTTCTGCGAAGCAATCTCGGTCTTGTCGAGGTTGAAGAATACAGAAATCGGAGTGGTAACGAATTCCTTCACAGACTCGCTCATGGTGTTGTCGGGCTCAGGAATGTTAGCAAGCTGGTTCTTCAGGTCGGCAATCTCACCATTAGCATCGCGGAGCTGAGCGTTGAGAGCGTCGAGCTGCGACTGGTGCAGGTTCTTCAGAGCCTCTACATCGGGCACCTTGTTCCAACCAACACGACCCACGTTGAAGGTCAGACCAATCTCGCCAGCGAAGTAGCGGTCGTGGTTAGAGGGAGAAGGAGTGCCACCCTTGCCACCGAGGTCAACATAACGCTTGGTGCCCAGACGTCCTTCGAAGTCGTCACCCATCATGTTGAAAGCGAGGTCAAGGTGAAGCAGAACGCGCTTGGAGAGTTTCCAAGTGTTCAGTACACCAGCACTCATAGCCAACTCGTAAGTATTGTAAGAGCAGTTACGTGCGATACCAACACCAGCGTAGGGAGAGAAATTCCAAACACGGTCGGGGTTGTAACCGCAAAGCAGGTTGCTCATGTTGAACAGCACCTGAGCCTGAGCGTTCCAGAACTTGATCTTGTTGTCATCCTTCTTCTCCGTCATCACGCTGAAACCATTGATACCAGAGAACTTGGCACGGAGACCGATGCCAGGAGTGAACCACTTACCTACAGCAGCGGAGAAGCCGAGGCCAGAACGGAAATCCTTGAAAGGACTCTTAGCATAACCAGCACCCTTCTCCTCGTTCGAGTAGAAAGCATTCCAGTCTGCACCTACCTGAACAAACCAGTTGTGCCAGAACGAATTTGTTGCAACGCTGTACTTCTCAGAAGGTGCAGCGTCAGTGTCTTGAGCCATTGAAGCCACAGACACACCGGCGAAAGCCAATACAATTAATAACTTCTTCATAACTTATTTATAAATTTAAACATCAATAATCTTTTTCAATGATAAAATCCTTCAAAGAACATAAATCGGCAGCAAAGGTAGTAAAAAAAAATCTTACTTTATCATTTTTTTTACAGAAATTTTGTCTAGGCATGAAAAAAAACCAAATTAGGCATAAAAAAGCCATAAAAAAACTAAAATCACACAAAAAGGCGTTCAATTTCGTTTTGTCCGAGGATAGCCAATGTGGATTTCCCGTCGGGAGTATAATTGACATTTTCGCAGGCAAAGAGTTGGTTGACCAAATTTTCCATCTCATCATTGCCAAGCACTTGGCCGTAGGGAATGGCTGCGCTTCGCGCTAGGCTCAGAGCCAACGAGTGGTGTATCTCGTTAGCCGCCGAGATGGTTTGTTCGGAGGCCGTGCTGACAATGTTCTGCACCAACGCAACAGCGTTCAAGCCCTCCAGCCCCGTTGGAATGGCGTTGATGGCATAGCTGCCTTGCCCCAAATCAGCCAATTGGAAACCGATTTGCTCCATCTCGCCCATGATTTTCTGCAAGACCACAACTTCAGCAGGCGAGAAGTGGACGACATCGGGGAAGAGCATCCGCTGAGGTGTGCCGTTCTGCTCGCGCAATTGTACGCGATAATGGTCATAGAGCACCCTCACGTGGGCACGATGTTGGTCTATGATCATCAAGCCCGACTTCACAGCTGTCATCACATACTTACCCTTGTATTGATAATGGGCCGGCGATTTGTCTTCGATAATCGCCGGCTCGCCACTGCCGGGGAGCTCTTCATCGCCGAAAAGGGTTGCCTCCTGCCCAGCCTGTTGAAGATGCAAGCCAGCGTAGAGTTCTTCCCAACCGTCAACCACGCCTTTCGACTTGTCTTTGGTTTCCTTGAACGGATTGTATTGAGGATTGTAGTTCACCCTTGGTGCATCCGTAAAACCTTTGTCTGGGTCGAACACTGGTATTTCGGGGCGTCCCACGGTGTCGAAATCTATACTCGGTACGTCGTTGAACTTTCCGACGGCATCCTTGACTGCTGCTGCGAGAATTTGCCAGATGGCCTGCTCGTTCTCGAATTTTATCTCCGTCTTTGTGGGATGAATGTTCACATCGATGTTCTCGGGAGCCACGTCAAAATAGATGAAATAGGGAACTTGCTCACCCACGGGCACCAATCGTTCGAAGGCATTCTGTACAGCTTTATGAAAATACGGATGCTTCATAAAGCGCCCGTTGACAAAGAAATATTGATGAGCCCCTTTCTTACGTGCAGACTCAGGTTTCCCCACAAAGCCACTGATGCGGCACATAATGGTATCCACGCCCACGGGGAGCAAATCCTGATTGAGTTTCTTTCCGAAAACATCCACGATGCGTTGCCGAAGTCCACCAGCCTGAAGATTGAACACCTCCACTCCATTGCTGTGCAAAGTGAACGAAATGTGGGGATTCACCAACACTATACGCTGAAAGGCGGCAATGATGTTGTTCAGTTCTGTGGCGTTCGACTTGAGGAACTTCCGGCGAGCCGGAACATTGAAAAACAAATTTTCAACGGAGAAATTGCTGCCTACTGGACACGAAACCGGCTCTTGGCTGGTGGTACGTCCTCCGGAGATGGACAGGTGGGTGCCTATGTCGTCGGTTTGCAGTCGCGTCTTCAGTTCCACCTGCGCCACTGCAGCTATCGATGCAAGAGCCTCACCGCGAAACCCCATGGTGTGAAGCGCGAACAAGTCGTCAGCTTGACGAATCTTTGATGTGGCATGACGCTCGAAAGCCAGACGTGCGTCGGTTTCTGACATTCCCTTTCCGTTGTCTATCACCTGAATGGACGTCCTTCCTGCATCAACCACCAGCACATTGATGGTCGTTGCCTCAGCATCGACAGCATTCTCCACCAGCTCCTTGATGACGGAAGCCGGACGCTGGATGACCTCGCCTGCTGCAATCTGATTGGCCACCGAATCGGGCAACAACTGTATAATATCCATGGGTGCCTGTATTTGAAAGCGAATCTTTATCTTGTGTTTTTTTCTACTCCTCCTTGCGAGTGGTCAGTTTGCCGCCGCTGATGTGCTGCAGAGGAGCTTCGTGGCGTTTGATATTCTTGATTTCCGTACCGCCTTTCTTGCCTCTCCACTCATAAATGTCGTCCTTGTTGAGCGGCCGTATATAGTCAAACCATGCGAAATTGGGCAATTCTTTCTTGTCAGGTGGAATCTGCGAAATCGGGTAGGCCGTGGCTTGAGAGGCCACAGCCCATATTTTCTGCATCTGCCTGTGCTCCACGTACATGCGCATGGTGTCGGTTTCCAAATAATTCAGAGCCATGAGCGAACTGTCTTTCTCGTCAACGGGGTAATAGACTGTCTGCACATTGCCGATGGCATCGCTGCGATACATCTCACCGTCGCGGAAGTAGGCGTACATCTCGCTGGAAGCAATCTGGTTGTAATGTTCGCCGTCGGGAAGCAACTCAACCGAAAGGGCCTGTCCGATGACATGGCCACGCTCGATGGTAGAATCTTTCACGAACACCTCAATCTTTTCTCCCAGCAGCTGGCGATTGTCGCTCCATACGATTGGATCCCTGTACATGGTCATGCAAGAGTCTTTTGTGTTATAAACCATCGAGTCGCAAACTGCCTGGCCGTCGCGCCGATAGGCACGTACTTTCCAGTAGCAGTGGATTTTCCTATATACAGAGTCGGTTTCAATAAAGAACGTTTGTATTTTCATGGTGTCAGAATGCACGTAGAGCGTGTCTTTCTGCGAATAGTCTATGAGCGTAGGATTGTCGGTAGCCAGTCCCTCGCCGGTTTTCTCGTTGTACCAGAAATAGTCGCAGGTCATGCGGTTTTGGTTGGCTCGGTCGTTGTAAACCACGTCCTTGTAGCCCCGGCTGATGCCCGTTTTCTCGTCATAGAAGAGGCTGTCGCCAGTGATGTCCTTTTCCTTGTTCACCACCGTAGAACGCCCGTAGAGCCTCATCTGGTCGTTGTTGGTGTTGTAGTAGCCCTCGGCCGAATAGACCACACTTTCGTCTGAAGTGATGGTCGAGGGTCCCACAATGTGTGCCATTCCCGTGCGAGTGTCATAATGCAGCGTGTCAGTTTTCAGCAGGAACTTGGGATTTTTCAGATTCACGCTATAGTTGAACACCGCCTGTCGTGTTTCTGTGTTGTACTCCCCCCAGTCGCTTGTGAGGACGTTCTTCTTGTCGATTAGCTTTCCACCCTCAAAGAAGTTGCCGATGCTATACAAGCGGTCGTAGTCGAGACTGTCTGTATAGAGTTTCGACCCACGGTGGGTGAGCAGCACATTGTGGCGGGCATGCGCCATTTGGTCGTCGCCGTCATAGTAAGCATAGTCGCTCACCAGCGACAACGTGTCACCTTGCTTCATCTTCACATGGCCGAAAGCCTCAAACGAGTTCGACTCCTCATAGAAATAGGCACTGTCACAGGTAAGGGTCGCCCCATTGTGCCGAAACGACACGTGCCCATTGAGCACTTGCGCTCCGGGGGTGTTGCCCCCCATCTGGTCGTAGTGCAGTTTGTCGGCATGCAAGAGATAGACACGCTGGTCGGTTGTTTTCTTGCGAGTATGCTTGCGCGGCCCTTTGGACTGTGCAAGGCATAGTCCAAACAGGCATAGAACCATCAGGATAATGATTCTATGCCCTCCGAAAAGCTGTCGCAGATATCTTTTTGACGTTGTCATTTTATCCAACCTTCATATTCAAAATCGCAGTCCTTGTAGCGTTCGTTCATACGGACATAGGTGGTTTTCAGTTTGTTCTTCACCCAGTCCTTCAGGAATTCGTCCTTCCGCTTGTTCACCACGACATTCTTCATTGTCTGGAAATCCTCGGTGATGGTGGCACGGTGGCCCTCTACCCTACTCTTCAGTTTCACGATAGCGCAGACTTTCTTTCCGCGCGTGTTCATCATTTCAAACGCATCGGACACTTCTCCCACCTGCATTTTTTCCACCACACGCGCCACTTCTGAAGGCAAATCCTGCATGCGGAACTTCGACGTGCGCGACTGAGTCTCGCGATTGGTGAAAGCCATCAGACCGTGGTTGTTGCGCGTATCCTTGTCGTCCGACACGTATGTGGCAGCCTCGTCGAAAGAGAACTTGGCGGCGCGTATGTCACGGGCAATGGAGTCGAGCCTGTCGGCAGTTTCGGTGATGGCCTCCTGGGTCACCTTCGGTTTGAGCAGAATGTGTCGGCAGTTGATTTTGTCGCCGCGTTTCTCGATGAGCTGAATGATATGATAGCCGAATTCGGTTTCAACTATCTTCGAAATTTTCTTGGCGTCGGTCAAGTTGAAAGCCACATTGGCAAAAGCCGGGTCGAGGGTTCCACGTCCGACAAGCCCCAGTTCGCCGCCTTGGCTGGCAGAGCCGGGATCTTCCGAATAGAAGCGGGCCAGAGCCGCAAACGATATTTCGCCCTTCGTGACGCGGTCGGTATAGCTGCGCAGCTCGTCCTTGACGCGGTTGATTTCCTCGGGAGCCACTTTTGGAGCCTTGGTGATGATTTGCACCTCCACTTCGGTAGGCACGTAAGGAATGCTGTCCTCGGGCAGGTTCTTGAAATAGTTGCGCACATCGGCGGGTGTAGCCGACACGTCGGCCACCAGCTTCTCTCTCATTTTCTGTATCATCCGACGGTCCTTGAAGTCATCGCGCATGGCCTGACGCATCTGCAAGATGGTCTGTCCCTTGTATTCCTCCAGTTTCTCGCGTCCGCCAGCCATCTGCGTCCACCAGTCAATCTGCATGTCGATGTCGTTCGAAATTTCCGATTCCGTCACCTCGATACTGTCGATGGCAGCCTGATGCAAGAACAGTTTCTGCACGGCAATCTGTTCGGGAATCCTGCAGTCGGGGTTGCCGTCAAACTTCATTCCTTCGCTTTCGGCCTGCAGGCGCATAGCCTCAACATCAGACTTGAGGATTGCTTCGTCGCCCACAACCCAAATCACCTCGTCAACAATGCTGTGTTCGGGAGTTTTGGCCAACAGCTCGGCAGCCTCGGTCTCTTTGTTTTTGACAGGCTCAGCCTTCTGTTTGTCCACCGAGTCGGCCACCTCGGCCAAAGCCGTCCGTCCTCCAGCGAGCATTTGCCCGTGAAGTCCTCCGGCCAGCATCAGCGCACCGAGCACAACCGTTCCTATTTGTCTTCTCAATTTCATCAACTAGTGTTTGTTTACCGTTTTCAATACCTCTTTGTTCACTGTCACTGCATACTTTCTGCGCAGTTCAGCCACCCACTCTTTCTCCAGTTGGTCCTGATAGTCGGCAGTTACCAACGAGCGCACGTCATCGTAGCTCTCAGGACCCTTCTTCAGTTTCTTGCCGTAAGTGGCGTCGATTGGATAGTCTTTCAGCTGCTTCACTTCGGCATTGGTCTTGAACACTTCGCGGTCGATGAGCGCATTGTCACCCTTCTTAAAGATGCCCTTCTCCACTCGAATGCGAATGATGGAGTCGTTGTTGAACGTCTTGCGCAGTTTGTCGGCCCACTGCTCGAAGGGAACGCCCTTCACGCAGTCCCTCACCGCCTTCACGTCGGCCTTCTGTTTCACGTGGTAAGCCATGCCCTTGAAGCGCGGCTCGTCCCATTTATATTTTTTCTTGTTCTTCTTGAAGTAGTTGGCCAGCCCGGCTTCGTCCTTGGCAGCTTTGTCCCACACTTTCTTGTTGCTGATTTCGTAGAGCAGCAATCCGTCGTGATACTCGCGAATCAGGTTCTTCAGCTCGGGGTCTTTGGCCGACAGTTCTTCGGCGCGCTGCTCCATCAGCTGTTGCTCGGTCAGTTTGCCGTTGCTGTCCTTCACCAGCTGCTGCACCTTGTTCTGGGCAATCTGGTCGCGCAGCCCGCGCTGCTCAATGAAATGTAGGATGTCGGTTTTCAACGAGTCGAACGGTTCCAGCTGCTTGCGTTCCTTCATCAACACAATGTGGTAGCCCGCCGGCGAGAGGAACGGTTTGCTCATCTGGCCAGGCTGCAAGGCATAGGCTTCTTTCTCGAATTCTTCGAGAGTCTGTCCGGGGCCTATCCAGGGAAGTACGCCCCCCTTTGCTGCCGAACCAGGATCTTGCGACAGTTTCTTGGCCATTTCGGCAAAGTCGGCTCCCCCTTTGAGTGCATTATAGATGGAGTCGATGCGCACACGAGCCTTTTCCTGCTCTGCTTGAGGAGCCTTCTGGCCCAGTCTCAGCAGGATATGCGCGGGCATGATGAGCCCCTGCGGGCCAATGTGGTCCTTGGTTTCATTGTAAATGCGCAAAGCCTCGGCCGTCACATCGGCTTCCTCGACAAACGAGGGTCGCACCTGCTGGTCGCGATAGGTGGCAAACTCATTTTTGAACGAAGTGAGCGTGTCGAGCCGTGCATCGAGTGCGGCAGCCACTTTCAGTTTGTAGTTGATAAACAAATCTACATATTCATCGACCGTTTTCTTGTCTATCACGCCCTCCGAATTGTTCTTGTTGTAAGAATACTCAAATTCCGAGCGGCTTACGGGCTGACCGTTCACCGTCATGATTACGGGATCGTCACTCTGGGCGTAAACCGAGCTGCCTGCCATCAGCAGGGTCGCCAATACTAATTTCAGTCTCATCTTTTTTTGCTCTGGATGGATAAACCTGTTCTGTCTTTTTATCTCATGCGCTGATTGCGCGCGCGTACATTCTTTTTATTTATTATAGGGGAGGAGAGAAGAAATCGTTGCATGTTTCATTCCAATTCAAGTACATTTTCGTTCTCACCTTCCCTCCATCTCGCCTTACACTACTCGTTCGGGCGAGAATAGTTGGGAGCCTCGCTGGTAATGGCGATGTCGTGCGGATGGCTCTCCATCACTCCAGCATTGGTGATGCGCGTGAACTTTGCTTCGTGCAGACGCTCGATGCTTGCGGCACCGCAATAGCCCATGCCCGAGCGAAGGCCGCCCACCATCTGGTAAATCACTTCCTGAACCGTTCCCTTGTAAGGTACGCGTCCAGCAATGCCTTCGGGCACGAGTTTCTTCACCTCCTTCGTGTCGCTCTGGAAGTAGCGGTCCTTCGAACCGTTCTCCATGGCCTCCAACGAACCCATGCCGCGATAGCTCTTGAACTTGCGTCCGTTAAATATGATGGTGTCGCCAGGGCTTTCCTCTGTTCCTGCCACCAACGAGCCCACCATCACGCAACTGCCACCGGCAGCCAGCGCTTTCACGATGTCGCCCGAGTAGCGCAGACCGCCATCGGCAATCAGAGGCACCCCAGTGCCCTTCAGCGCACTGTACACATCATAGACGGCACTCAACTGGGGAACACCCACACCAGCCACCACACGGGTGGTGCAGATGGAACCGGGGCCAATGCCCACCTTCACCGAGTCGGCACCGTTCTCCATCAGCATTCGGGCGGCGTCGCCTGTAGCCACGTTGCCCACCACGATGTCAATGCCGCCGAAGGCGTTCTTGGCCTCACGCAGTTTGTCGATCACGCCCTTCGAGTGGCCATGGGCGGTATCGATGACGATGGCATCGACACCTGCATCCACCAATGCCTGCATGCGGTCGAGTGTGTCGTTGGTCACGCCCACGCCGGCAGCCACTCTCAAACGGCCTTTCTCGTCCTTGCAGGCCATGGGTTTGTCCTTGGCCTTGGTGATGTCCTTGTAGGTGATGAGTCCCACCAAGTGGTTGCTGGCATCCACCACGGGAAGTTTCTCAATTTTGTTCTCTTGCAGTATCTGGGCGGCAGCCGTCAAGTCGGTCTGCTGGTGAGTGGTCACCAGGTTGCTGCTGGTCATCACCTCGTCAATCTTGCAGTCCAGTCGGCGTTCAAAACGCAAGTCGCGGTTGGTAACGATGCCCACAAGATGGTTTTCGTCGTCAACCACCGGTATGCCGCCAATGTGATATTCGGCCATCATGGCCAGTGCATCGGCAACGGTAGATCCGCGGCGAATGGTCACCGGATCGTAAATCATGCCGTTCTCGGCACGTTTCACGATGGCCACCTCGCGGGCCTGAGCCTCTATCGACATGTTCTTGTGAATCACGCCAATGCCTCCTTCGCGGGCAATGGCAATGGCCATGGCCGACTCGGTGACCGTGTCCATGGCAGCAGTCACGAAGGGAATGTTCAGCTCAATGTTTCGCGAGAAGCGGGTTTTCAACTCTACCGTCTTGGGTAGTACTTCTGAATAAGCGGGAATTAACAGGACGTCGTCGAATGTCAGGCCGTCCATCACAATCTTGTCTGCAACAAATGATGCCATAATACTACTTAAAAATTTATTGCGTGCAAAAATACACATTTTTTCCGACATACGCGCCATTGCCCTTGCTTTTTCACGCGTTATTAATACGATTTAACCTAGCCCGACAGCCAACGACGGACGAAAATGATTTCCCGACACGACAAAACCCGCCACTCGACACAACAAAAACATCTCCCGACGGCATGCACAGATTCACCAAAAAATCCGAACACGCCGTCGGGAGATGTTTTCCCTGCTGTCGGGAGACAGTCTGTTGCCGTTGGCAGAAGTTTTTTCTACTGTCGTGACGCCAACCTTCTTCCACACAAAGTCAGTTGGCCATTTCAGAGAGGAACTTGATACGTACCAGCCTCACTTCGTCCTCTGTATAGTCGTCGCCGAGTTCCTCCATCGCGACATCCAGGTCGTCTGTGTCACTTTCCATGAAGTAGTCGTAGATGTCGTCGATATGATCCTCGTCCATCACCTCGTCGAGGAAGTAGTCGATGTTGAGCTTTGTGCCACTATAGACGATGGCCTCCACTTCGTCGAGCAGTTCTTCGAACTCCTTGCCTTCGGCGTTGGCAATGTCGTCAAGAGCTATCTGGCGGTCGATGTTCTGAATGATTTTCACTTTGAGCATCGACTTCTTTGCCACGGTGCGCACGCGCAGGTCCTCGGGGCGTTCTATCTCGTTTTCCTCGCAGTGTTTCTTGATGAGTTCCACAAACTCCTTGCCATAGCGTCTGGCCTTGCCGGCACCGACGCCCTGAATGTTCTGCAGCTCTTCCAGCGTGACGGGATAGACAGTGGCCATCTGCTCGAGCGAAGCATCCTGGAACACCACATAAGGGGGCACCTGCTGCTTGCGCGCCACTTTCTTGCGCAGGTCCTTGAGCATGGCATGCAACGGCAAGTCGAGCGCACTCCCCACCCCCTCGCTGCTGCTGTCGTAGTCGTCCTCGTTGAACTCGGCGTCCTCGACAATCATGAAACTCTCGGGGTTCTTGATGAACTTCTTGCCGGCCGCAGTCAGTTTCAGCAGGCCATAGTTCTCCACGTCCTTCTTCAGATAACCCGCAATGAGGGCCTGGCGGATGACGGGGTTCCACAACTTTCCGTCCTCATCCTCTCCCGACCCGAACTCTTCCAGCAGGTTATGCTTGTGAGCAAGTATCTCGTTGGTTTCACGTCCCGTCACGAAATCGATGACGTAGTCGGCGCGGAAGTTTTCCTTGATGGCCATGATGGCAGCCAGCACGATTTCCAGCGCATGCTGCGCCTCAATCTTGGTCTTGGGGTGACGGCAGTTGTCACAGTTGCCGCAGTTCTCCTTGTCGTACTCCTCGCCGAAATAGTGGAGCAGCATCTTGCGCCGGCACACCGACGATTCGGCGTAGGCAGCCGTCTCCTGCAGCAGTTGGCGGCCAATGTCCTGCTCGGCCACGGGCTTGCCCTCCATGAATTTCTCCAGTTTCTGCAAGTCCTTGTAAGCGTAGAACGTGATGCACTTGCCTTCGCCGCCATCGCGCCCGGCGCGTCCGGTCTCCTGATAGTAGCCTTCCAAGCTCTTGGGAATGTCGTAGTGGATGACGAATCGCACATCAGGCTTGTCGATGCCCATGCCAAAGGCGATGGTGGCCACGATGACATCGATTCTCTCCATCAGGAAGTCGTCCTGGGTCTGCGAGCGCGTCACCGAGTCGAGTCCGGCATGATAGGGCGCCGCCTTGATGTCGTTGGCGCGCAACACGGCAGCCAGTTCTTCCACCTTCTTGCGCGAGAGGCAGTAGATGATGCCGCTCTTGCCGGGATTCTGCATGATGAACTTGATGATCTGCTTGTCGATGTCCTTGGTTTTCTGGCGCACCTCATAGTAGAGGTTGGGGCGGTTGAACGAGCTCTTGAACTCAGCTGCCCCCACAATGGCCAGGTTTTTCATGATGTCGGTACGCACTTTGTCGGTGGCCGTGGCCGTAAGGGCTATCACGGGTGCCTTGCCTATCTCGTTGATGATGGGCCGTATGCGCCGGTATTCGGGACGGAAATCGTGTCCCCACTCCGAGATGCAGTGAGCCTCATCGACGGCATAGAACGAAATCTTCACCGTCTTGAGGAAATCCACGTTCTCCTCTTTGGTGAGCGACTCGGGCGCCACGTAGAGCAGCTTTGTCTTTCCCGCCACGATGTCGCTGCGCACCTGGTCGATGGCTGCCTTGTTGAGCGACGAGTTGAGGTAGTGGGCCACGCCGTTTTCCTCGCTCATTCCGTTGATGACATCCACTTGGTTCTTCATCAGCGCTATGAGCGGCGAAATGACGATGGCCGTGCCCTCCATGATGAGCGAGGGCAACTGGTAGCAGAGCGACTTTCCTCCGCCCGTCGGCATCAGCACGAACGTATCTTTGCCGTCAAGGACGTTGCGGATGATTGCTTCCTGGTCGCCCTTGAAGGTATCGAAGCCAAAATACTGTTTCAGCAGCTTCGTAAGATTTACTTCCTTTCCCATGGTACTTTGAGATTTGTGATTTGAGGTTTTGAACTTTTGTGCTCCTTGTCATCAGCAATCCAAACGCTCCTCAGACTCGCGCCCTTTGTTGCGCCCGCACTACCGTTTTTTGTTTTCAGGCACTTTCCAGCCGGCTCATCCCCGCCTTATCCACTTGCTGGCGGGCATAGTCGAGCGTCACTTCGTAGTGTTTCGTTTTCTTTGAGGGAACCTCGAACATGGCGTCCATCATGATGGTTTCCACGATGGAGCGCAGTCCGCGCGCCCCCAGCTTATATTCCATCGCCTTGTCAACGATGAAGTCGAGCACCTGGTCCTGGAACGACAGTTCGATGCCATCCATGGCGAAGAGCTTCACATACTGCTTGATGATGGAATTCTTGGGTTCAGTCAGAATGTTGCGCAGAGCGGTGCGGTCGAGCGGGTTCAGATGGGTGAGCACAGGCAGACGCCCTATGATTTCGGGTATCAGTCCGAACGACTTGAGGTCTTGCGGCAGAATGTATTTCATGAGGTCGGCCTTGTCGATGTTGCGGACGTTCTGCACCGAGTTGTAGCCCACCACGTGCGTGTTGAGCCGCTGGGCTATTTTGCGCTCTATGCCATCGAAGGCCCCCCCACAGATGAAGAGGATGTTCTTGGTGTCCAGATGGATGTATTCCTGGTCGGGATGCTTTCGCCCCCCCTGCGGCGGTACGTTGACGACAGAGCCTTCGAGCAGTTTGAGCAATCCCTGTTGCACTCCCTCGCCGCTCACATCGCGGGTGATGCTGGGGTTGTCGCTCTTGCGCGCTATCTTGTCTATCTCGTCAATGAAGACGATGCCGCGCTCGGCAGCAGCCTGGTTGAAGTCGGCCACCTGAAGCAGACGGCTGAGTATGCTCTCCACGTCCTCGCCAACATAGCCGGCCTCAGTGAACACCGTCGCATCGACAATGGTGAAAGGCACGTCGAGCAGCCGTGCGATGGTGCGCGCCAGGAGTGTCTTGCCCGTGCCTGTGCTGCCCACCATGATGATGTTGCTCTTTTCTATCTCCACCCCATTTTCGTCCGAAGGCTGCTGCAACCGCTTGTAGTGGTTATACACCGAAACGGCCAGATAGCGCTTGGCCTCGTCCTGGCCAATGACATACTGGTCGAGATAGTCTTTTATCTCGCGCGGCTTGGGCACCTTCTTCATTTTGAATTTTCCCTTGCCCTGCCCTTCGTCCGGGGCTCCCATCACGCCGGTTGACTGCACAATCTCGTAGGCCTGCAAGGCACAGTCCTCGCAGATGTAGCCGTTGATGCCCGTGATGAGCAATTTCACTTCCTTGTCGCTTCTTCCGCAGAAGCTGCAAACTTTCTTCATTTCTTACGTGTCAATACCTCGTCTATCATTCCGTACTCCTTGGCCTCCTCGGCGTTCATCCAGTAGTTGCGGTCGCTGTCGGCCCACACCTTCTCGAAAGGCGTATGCGAGTGGTTGGAGATGATGGTGTAGAGTTCTTTCTTGAATTTCTGTATCTCGCGGGCTTCAATCTCGATGTCGCTGGCCTGTCCCTGCACACCGCCCAGCGGCTGGTGAATCATCACGCGGCTGTGGGTCAGCGCCGAGCGCTTGCCTTCCTGGCCGCTCACCAGCAGCACGGCGGCCATCGATGCTGCCATGCCTGTACAGATGGTGGCAACGTCGCTGGTGATGAACTGCATGGTGTCGTAGATGCCCAGTCCGGCAGTCACGCTTCCGCCCGGCGAATTGATGTAGATGGAGATGTCCTTGCCCGGGTCGGTAGAGTCGAGATAGAGCAGCTGTGCCTGAAGGGTGTTGGCCGTATAGTCGTCAATCTCGGTTCCCAAGAAGATGATGCGGTCCATCATCAGTCGGGAGAACACGTCCATCTGCGTCACGTTGAGCTGGCGTTCCTCCAGGATGTAGGGGTTCAAATACTGAGCCTGAGCTTTCATCACGTCGTCAAGAGCGAGTCCGTTCATGCCCAGATGTCGGGTTGCGTATTTTCTGAAATCGTTCATGTTGTTTTTTCTGGTTTGTTCTTTATTTTTCATACAAAAAAGAGAGGTTATCGACCTTCTTGTCTGTTATCCATATACAAAGATAATACAAAAAGTCGATAACCTCTTAAAAAAGGAGTTTTTTTTTCGAAAAAAATGCAATTATGCGCCCATCAGTTTGTTAAACTCGTCCAAAGAAACGGTTTTTCCGTTCAATTTCACCACATTTTTGAGTGCGGAGATGAGCTTGAAGTCAATGCTGCGATCGACAAATCCCTGCACTGCGTCTTCTTTTTTCATCATTTCCTTGGCATAGTTTTCTACATATTCTTCGGGCACATTGTTCATGCCATACTGGGCGAACTGTGCGCGGGCGGCACCCTTGGCAGCCTCCATGATGTCGGCCTGCTCCACCTTGATTTGCTGGGCGGCCACGAGCTGCTCCTTGATGAGGTGCCAGGTCAGTTCCTTCAGGCTCTGCTCGAAGTTCTTCTCCACGAAGTCATCGCCCTTGTCCTTGTTCTGATTCTTCATGAATCGCTTCAGCAGCTCTTCGGGATAAGTCAGCTCTCCCACCTGCTTCTCCAGATAGGCGCGCACGTCCTGCAAGAACTTGTAGTCGGAATCCACGGCAAGCTGGCCCTTGAGGCTCTCGGCAATCTTCTGGCGGAACTCCTCCTCGGTGTTCACCGACCCGTCGGTGAACACTTGGTCGAACAGTTTCTTGTTCACCTCAGCCTTGACGAAACGTGAGATTTCTGTGACGTAATAGCTGAAGTCGCCCTCGTGCTCGGCCACTTCCTCGCGTTTGATTTTCAGCATCGAGCTCACCTCGGCGTCGTTGTCGGGATAAGCCTTACGGGGATTGAACACGATGGTGTCGCCCACCTTGCAGCCGTCGAACAGCTTCTTCTGGTCGTCCACCTTGATGTAGTCGGGCATCATCATCACGTGCTCCTGCACGATACCGCCTTCCTTGGCGTTGCCGTCGGCGTCGAGCTCGCGCAAGTCACCGTAAATCATGTCGCGCTGAGCAGCGTCATAGGCATCCACCTTGTCGTAGTGGCCGCTGCGCGAGGCAAACATGTCCACCTGGTTGTCAATCAGTTTGTCATCGGCCTCAATGGTGTAGTAGTCTATCTGGTCATTGCCTGTCAGTTCCACCTTGAATTCAGGAGCCACGGCAATGTCGAACTTGAACACGTAGGGGGCTTCCTTTTCGATGTCAACCGGGTCCTGTTGCTCCGAGGGGAGCGGCTCGCCCAGCATCTTGATTTTATTATCGTTTACATACTTGTAAATCTCTTCACCCAATTTTTTGTTAATGACATCCACCTTCACGCTGGTGCCAAACTGGCGCTTGATCATGCCCATGGGCACCTGTCCGGGACGGAATCCGGGGATGTTGGCTTTCTTGCGATAGTCCTTCAGTGTTTTCTCCACATCATTCTGGAAATCGGCATCTTCAACGGTCAAGGTCATCAGACCATTCACCTTGTCAGGGTTCTCAAATACGATTTTCATCTTCTTTTCTCTGTCTTTTTTTATACTTGTTTTGTTGTTAATTACTGCTTTCTGCCAGAGCTTGCCGCCGTGGGGCCATGCTGTCATTCTGCACCCCGCGAGGCATAGTCCCGCAAATTAGGGTGCAAAATTACGCATAATTTTCTGAATAATTATATATAATGTGGAAAAATACGTTTTTTTAACGCTGTTCACGTCACCACAATCCGCGGTGACGGACGTCAAATCCGACCGAACGGCGAGCCTCAATGCGGGGCATATCCAGCACACACAATCCTACGCAGGCCACCCTCTTGTTCGCGTTTTTCGGAAGGCGGCCTCCAGCTCTGGAGAATCAGCTGAGGGTCAGTTGTTTTCTTCCTCCGCTTCGCGGGCACGTTTTTCCTCGTCGAGCAGCTGGAAGTCTTTCTTTCTGAGCACGAACGAGTTGGAGAGGTATTTCTCGCGGACAATCTTGTTGGCCGCCAGTTCCTCGGGCTTCCCCTGGAAGAGGATCTTGCCCTCGAAGAGCAGGTAGGCCCGGTCGGTGATGGTGAGCGTCTCCTGCACGTTGTGGTCGGTGATGAGGATGCCTATGTTGCGGTATTTCAGTCTCCACACGATGTGCTGGATGTCTTCCACGGCAATGGGATCGACACCGGCGAAGGGTTCGTCGAGCATGATGAACTT
>DFFM01000055.1:42994-57433 GCA_002369515.1 Prevotella sp. UBA3776
GGCTCGATGGCCAGACAGCGGGCAATCTCGGTGCGTCGGCGCTCGCCTCCGGAGAGTTGGTCGCCCTTGTTCTTGCGCACCTTGCCCAGTCGGAACTCGCTGATGAGACTCTCCAGTTTCTCCAATTGGTAGTCGCGGGGTTTGCCCGTCATTTCGAGCACGGCCATGATGTTGTCTTCAACGCTGAGCTTGCGGAACACGCTGGCCTCCTGTGGCAGGTAGCCAATGCCTGCGCGGGCGCGCTTATACACCGGATAGTCGGTGATTTCCTGATTGCCCAGAAACACGTGTCCGCCATTGGGCAGCACCAGCCCAGTGGTCATGTAGAACGAGGTGGTCTTGCCCGCGCCGTTGGGGCCGAGCAGTCCCACTATTTCGCCCTGCTTCACGTCGAAGGCCACGTCGTTCACCACCGTACGCTTGCCGTAGCGTTTCACCAGTCCTTCGGTGCGCAGCACCAGTTGCTCCTCGTGTTGAGTTTGTTCAGTTGTATCCATTTTTTCGGTTATTTGCTTGCAAAGGTAATGCTTTTGTCGTATCTTTGCAAGCAAAAAGGCAAGAAAGGTTATGTTTATAGAGAAATATCTGGTGTCGCTGGCGCACTACATCCAGCTCATGGGCCGCACCTTTTCGCGTCCGGAGCGCATGCGCATGTTCCTGAAGCAGTATGTCAAGGAGATGTCGCAGCTGGGTGTTGATAGCATCGGCATCGTGCTGCTCATTTCGTTTTTCATCGGTGCGGTCATCTGCATCCAGATGAAGGTGAACATCGAGAGTCCGTGGATGCCGCGCTGGGTGGCGGGCTACACCACGCGCGAAATCATGCTGCTGGAGTTCTCGTCGAGCATCATGTGTCTGATACTCTCGGGAAAGGTGGGTTCGAACATTGCCTCGGAGCTGGGCACCATGCGCGTGACGCAGCAGATTGACGCGCTGGAAATCATGGGCGTCAACTCTGCCTCCTATCTCATTCTCCCCAAGATTGCCGGCCTCATCACCATCATGCCCATCCTGGTGATCTTCTCCTCGGCAGCAGGCATTCTTGGCGCTTACGGCACGGCCTACATAGGCCACATCCTTTCGCCCGACGACCTGACGCTGGGCCTGCAGCACGATTTCAACCCGTGGTTCATGACCATGAGCATCATCAAGAGTCTGTTCTTCGCGTTCATCATCAGCAGTGTGTCGTCGTTTTTCGGCTACACCGTCGAGGGTGGCTCCGTCGAAGTGGGCAAGGCCAGCACCACCGCAGTTGTCAACTCCAGCGTTCTGATTCTTTTCTCAGATGTATTTCTAACACAATTGTTATCATGATCGAAGTAAAGAGTCTTTATAAAAGTTTCGAAGATAAAGAGGTCTTGCACGACATCAACACCGTGTTTGAAGACGGCAAAACGAACCTGATCATCGGACAGTCGGGATCGGGCAAGACCGTGCTGATGAAAAACCTCGTGGGGCTGCTCGAACCCACCAGCGGACAGGTGCTCTACGATGGGCGCGACTTTGTCAAGATGGACAAGCACGAGAAAGTACACATGCGCCGCGAAATGGGCATGATTTTCCAAAGTGCAGCCCTGTTCGACTCGCTCACCGTGCTCGAGAATGTCATGTTTCCGCTCGACATGTTCTCCACCGACAGCTACGGACGGCGGCGCAAGCGCGCCATGGAATGTCTGGAGCGCGTCAACCTGAAGGGTGCAGAGAAGAAATACCCCGCCGAAATATCGGGCGGAATGCAGAAGCGCGTGGCCATAGCCCGCGCCATCGTGCTCAACCCGAAATACTTGTTCTGCGACGAGCCCAACTCGGGTCTCGACCCCAAGACGAGCCTCGTCATCGACGACCTGCTGCACGGCATCACCCACGACCTTGGCATCACCACCATCATCAACACCCACGACATGAACTCGGTGATGGGCATTGGCGAGAACATTGTCTTCATCTACGAGGGCTGCAAGGAGTGGCAGGGCGAGAGCCACCAAATCATGCAGTCGAAAAACCAACGGCTCACCGACTTCATCTTCGCCAGCAACCTGCAGAAGAAGATGCGCGAAGCAATCATAGAAAATGGCCTTCAGATTTAGATTCCTCTGAAGGCCATTTTTTTGCTGTTTTTTCCTTAACCTATATCGGCAGTCAAGGAACTAACAATCCACCATCGTTATTTCACTATCAGTTTCCGTCCGTTCTCAATCACCACGCCACGGAAGCTGTTGTCCACGCGCTGTCCGCTCAGGTTGTAGCGCACGGCGGGTTTTGCCACCCGAGTCTCTGCAACGCTGATGCCGTTGGGCAACCCGATTTTGGCCTTGGCCGCATTGAGGATGCGGGCCGAGTGGGTGTCCACCACCATGGCAACGGCCGTGAGTTTGGTTTTGTCCTGAATGAGGGTGTTGTCGGAGATGTCGCCGTCGAACGAGCTGTCGATGGCCTTGCCGTCAGTGATGGTCTGGGGCAGCGAGCCTTCAACGCCCAACATCAAATCCCATCCAGCCACAGCCACATGGTTGAACTTCACGCCCGACACGCGCTTGGGAGCCGACACCCAATAATCCATATTGTCGTCGCCAACACTCTGACCCGAGAAATTGTTGTTCTGCAGCCACGAAGCATCGCTCATCCCGTCTTCCGTCAGCAGGTAAGCCAGGGCGTAGTGGCCGTCGGTGGTGTCGAAATTGAAGGTTGACTGCGTGTCGAAGCGTACCGCTGTATGGCTGTCGTCCGTCCACGAGGCATTGAGCGTCAGTTCCACGGGGGTCACCTCCTGGGCTGCATCACTCACCGCACTGCTCAGCACTGTGGGATAGACAATGGTCATTCGGTTGACCGATGCCGAGGGGTAGCTGTTGGCCAGCAAGGCAAGAACGTCTTCGTAGGCGTCGATGGTCATTTCGTCTCCGTCGTGAACGGCAACGGGAACCACTTTGTCACCATACTCCTTGGCCAGTTTGTCCATATAGACGATGCCGATGGGGCACCATCCGCACCATGTGCCGGTGAACTCCTCTACAACGGGCGTGGCTGGCGAACTCTTCGAGACAACCAAGAGCTGGCCTTCGGCCATGACACCGGTGGACGATTCGTTGGCCTTGCCGTTCACCTTGGTAATGGTCAGCTGCTTATTGAAGATTCCCAATGCGCTCTCGGCGGGCAGCTCCAGGGCAAACATGCCGCCAGTCCCCACGTCATCGAGGCTGATGGAGACTGTTTTCTCAGCAGCCGACTGGCCTTCGCCACCGACAGTATAAGAAATGGACTTGACGGCGTCCTGTCCACGGTTGGTAACCGTGACGATGGCCTGCGACGTTTTGCCCTTGAGCGTATAGACCGATTCAAAATTGCGCACCGAAACCGCGTTGTGCTTGAAATTTCCTCCACCGAAGAGCACCTTCGCCAACAGGTTTCCCTTGGCGTTCTCCCATTCGCCCGGTGTGCCCGTGGTCACCAGGTAGGCATCGGCGCGGTTGTTCTCGGTGTTGGTAAAGATAAGGGGAGCGCCAGCGTATTGGCCTCCTTTCGCCAAGTTGTTTTCGTCGAACGAGTAGCCCACGTAAAGTCCCGTCGGCGGAATGACGTGTTTTTTCTTGAAAGCCACGTCGTTGAAATCTTCGATGGTCAGATTCGACGCCGCCACGTCAACCACTTCCAGGTCGGCAGAAGCCCCGTCGGCGGGCAGTTGGGTAGCCACCCACACCTTGACATTGGCCATGTCGCTGACAAGGGCGAAGAAGCTGAATCCATCGACCGTGGTCCCCTCGCCGCCAAGGAAATCGTAGGGGATGAATGTGGCCACATCGTAGTGGCCGGCCTGTCCGAAGCCATCGATGTTCCAGGATACATTGCCCGTGTCGTAGTTGCTCCACCAAATCTGGCCGTTGCCCGCTTTGATGGCAGCGGTGCGCTGCGGGGCCTTGGCCTTGTAAGCTACTAGAGGAGCCTTGCCCCCCTTGAACTCGGCTTTCGCTGTGGTCTGCTGTGCAAAAGCCAGTCCGCACAAAGAAAGCATCATGAACATGCTAAGTAAACGTCTTTTCATAGGTATTGCCATTAATGATGAAAAAAATAGCGTTGAAAAAAAACAGCGGCCATCACCTCATGCGCCACTGTCCGTCGTGCTCCACCATGGGCACCACCACCTCCTCGATGGTGCTGTCGCCGAAACAGATGGCCAGGAAGGCGTTGGCCGAGCGGCCGCTATCGTCGGCGATGCAGTTGACGATGCGCACGTCGCGCATGCCCTGGTGCTCGGCCTTCATCTGCTCGGCAAACATCTTCATGTTGTCTATCATCTGGCTGCGATACTCAGGCCGCATGGCGCCGCTGCCCTGACGGCCATCGACGAAGGCCTCGTAGCGCCCCTTCAGCAACAGGTCGTAATACTGCTTGGCGGCCTTGGCGGCCTGCTCCTCGGGATGGCGCGAGGAGCAGGCCGCCAAGACGGCAGCAAGGGCCAACAGGATGTAGAAAGCCTTTCTCATGTTGCGGGGGCGGTCATGTCATTTCTGGCGGATGAACACATTGATGGGCGAACCCGTGAGCGTCCAGTTCTCGCGTATTTTGTTTTCCAGGAAACGGCGGTAGGGCTCTTTCACATACTGCGGCAGGTTGGCATAGAACACGAACGAGGGAATCTGCGTGTTGGGCAGTTGTGAAACATACTTTATCTTGATGTACTTGCCCTTGATGGAAGGGGGCGGATAGGCCTCGATGAGGGGCAGCATCACCTCGTTGAGTTTCGACGTGCCGATGCGCACTTTCCGGTTGAGATAGACCTGCTTGGCGGTTTCGAGCACGCGGAAGATGCGCTGCTTGGTGACGGCCGAAGCGAAGATGATGGGGAAGTCGGTGAACGGGGCCATGCGGTCGCGTATGGCATTCTCGAAGGTGTCGATGACCTTCTGTGTCTTGTCCTCCACCAGGTCCCACTTGTTGACCACCACCACCAGGCTCTTGTTGTTCTTCTGAATAATCTGGAAGATGTTCATGTCCTGCGCCTCGATGCCGCGCGTGGCGTCGATCATCAGTATGCACACGTCGCTGTTCTCGATGGCGCGGATGCTGCGCATCACGCTGTAGAACTCCAGGTCTTCGGTCACTTTGTTCTTGCGGCGGATGCCGGCGGTATCAACCAGATAGAAGTCGAATCCGAACTTGTCGTAGCGGGTGTAGATGCTGTCGCGCGTGGTGCCCGCAATGTCGGTGACGATGTTGCGCTCCTCGCCGATGAAGGCGTTGATGAGGCTCGACTTGCCCGCGTTGGGGCGTCCCACCACGGCAAAACGTGGAATGCCTTCCTCAATGTTCTCGGCTGTGGTGGCGGGCAGTTTCTCGAGCACCAGGTCGAGCAGGTCGCCCGTGCCGCTGCCCGTGGCCGAACTGATGCAGGTGGGCTCGCCCAACCCCAGTTTGTAGAACTCGTAGGAGTCGTATATCTGCTCGTTGTTGTCGGTCTTGTTGGCAACGAGGATGACCGGCAGCTTGGTGCGGCGCAGGATCTGTGCCACGTCAACGTCGAGGTCGGTCACCCCGGTGGACACATCGACCAGAAACAGCACCAGGTCGGCCTCTTCGGTGGCCACCATCACCTGTTTGCGGATTTCCTCCTCGAACACGTCGTCCGAGTTGACCACCCAGCCGCCCGTATCGACCACAGAGAACTCCTTGCCACACCAGTCGCACTTGCCGTACTGGCGGTCGCGCGTGGTGCCGGCCTCACTGCTCACTATGGCCTGACGGCTCTTGGTCAGGCGGTTGAAAAGGGTCGATTTCCCCACATTGGGCCGACCCACAATGGCTACTAAATTTGGCATATCACAAATCTTTTCCGTGCAAAGGTAAGAAAAAATATCGAGAATCCCACATTTCGCACAAAGATATTTGTGTTTCAACGCATAACGTCCCTGCCGGCACGGTTTGGGCGAGCCGCTGCCGACACCGCGAAAACATCTCCCGACGTTGCGCTGAAATTCTCTAGAGAATTCGGTCGTATCGTCGGGAGATAAAAAATTGTTGTCGGGAGATGAAATTTTATTGTCGGGAGATAAAGAAATATCGTCGGGAGGTGTCTTTGCCGTACCTCGCTTTGCGCGCGCAAAGAGCGGCACGGATGCAGGCTCACACAACAGGGCTCACGAAAAAGGCGAAATTGCACGCGGAACAGAGCGAGCCGTGCACAATATGTTCACAAAAGCGGCAAAAAAAGAAAAAAACTTTCTCACACCACCCGATTCGCAGAAAAAAATGCTAACTTTGCAGCCGTGGAAGAAACCACAAGCTAGGAAAATGAACAGGAAAGCAACAAAAAGACATATCGCCTCGTGGGTGCTGTTGGCAGTGTTTCTGCCAATGATGGTCTTTTCGTCGCTCCATGTCCACAGCAATGGGCAGTGCAGCGAGGTGCAATGCGCCGAATGCGTCAACCACATGCCCCACGCAGGCCACTTCATGGCGCAGGACAGCCCCATGCACTCGTGTGTGCTCTGCCAGTTTCTTTCACTGCCGTTTTTGGCTGCCGCAGCCATGGTGGTGGCCATTTGTTACACCCCCAAACACACTGTCAACACAGTCAACCGATGCAATGTCTGCATCGCCCTCAGAGGCAGTGTGGCACTGCGGGCCCCGCCTTTTGTCTGACAAGTCCATGGCACACTCGCTGCCGAGGTGCCGTCTCGTTTTGTGATTTTTCAGACAAAAAGCAACTTACATGATAACAAATCTCATAGCTGCTGCACTTATGCTGTGCGCAGTGCCCGACAGCACCGTCACGCTGAGCGGCGTCACGGTGACGGGCAACCGCAGGAGCGACTTCCAGATGAAGTCGTCGCAATCGAGTGTGCAGATCAGCCACGACTACCTGCAGACCAACTTTGCGGGCAGCCTGATGCAGACCCTCGAAGGAATACCCGGCGTGAAAGCCATGTCGATTGGCAGCGGGCAGTCCAAACCCACCATCCGCGGACTGGGCTTCAACCGGCTGGTTGTGGCCGAAGACGGCATCAAGCACGAAGGCCAGCAGTGGGGCGACGACCACGGGCTGGAGATTGACCAGTTTGCCATCGACCGCGCCGAGGTCATCAAAGGCCCGGCGGCGCTGCTCTACGGCAGCGACGCCATCGGCGGTGTACTCAGCCTCTACACCAACCATGTGCCGACGGAGCCCATTGAAGGCGCCGTGCAGCTGTTCGGACGCACCAACAACGAACAGATGGGGCTCGCGGCGAAAATAGGGGGACGCCACGGCAAGTTCTTCTACCGCGCCAACCTGACGCTCATCGACTATGCCGACTATCAGGTGCCCACAGACAGCATTCAGTACTACTCCTACTGGATCAGGCTGAAAGACGGCCGACTGCGCAACACCGCCGGCCTGGAACGCGACGGGAGCGTGATGCTGGGCTATGCCGGCTACAACTTCCACACCGACGTGCGCGTGTCGGACTCGTACTCGAAAAGCGGGTTCTTTGCCAATGCGCACGGGTTGGAAGTCAGACTGAGCGACATCGACTATGACCACTCGCGACGCGACATTGACCTGCCCTTGCAGTCGGTGAACCATCTGAAGGTGCTCAGCCACACCACATGGCGCAACGAGCTGCTCTCCATCGAGGCCAACCTGGCCTACCAGAACAACCTGCGCAAGGAACAGTCGGAGCCCATCTCGCACGGTTACATGCCCAAGCCCGCCAACTCGATGGAGCGTAAGTTCAACAAAAGCACCTACACGGCCAACGCCGCACTGCGCTACACGCTGGGCGAGCACCATGCACTCAGCGCCGGCGTCAACGCCGAGCACCAGAACAACAGGCGCGACGGATGGGGGTTCATCATACCCGACTTCGAGACCACCAGCGTGGGGGCCTACTGCATGGACCGCTACAACGTGAGCGAGAACCTCATACTGAATGCAGGGCTGCGCTACGACCACGCCCACACGCACATCCACAGCTACAACGACTGGTACACGACTCCTGTGGAAGGGAAACCCACCTTCGTGCAACGCTCGGCCGACATCAGCCGCAACTTCGACAGTTTCACCTGGTCGGCGGGCGTGAACTACACCGCTGGACCGTGGCTGCTGAAGGCCAACATCGGCAAGAGCTTCCGGGTGCCCATACCCAAGGAGCTGGGAGCCGACGGCGTGAACTACCACATTTTCCGCTACGAAAGGGGAAATCCGGAGTTGGACCCCGAACAGTCGTACCAACTCGATGCGGGCATCAGCTGGGCAAACGATGTGCTGACGGTGCAAATAGACCCTTATGTGAACTATTTCCCGAACTACATCTATCTGAATCCAACTGCCGACTATGTGGAAGGATTGCAGCTCTACCACTACAGGCAGGCCAAGGTGCTGCGCTACGGACTGGAGGCGCAGATGAACTATGCCTTTGCCGAGCACTGGGAGGCTGAGGCGAAAGGCGAATATCTGCATGCCGAACAACGGTCGGGCGAGAAGAAAGGCTACACACTGCCCTTCTCCACGCCATGGTCGGTGGACTTCGGCGTGAAATACTCGTCGGAGGCCTCGCCCGCAGAATCCAAAGGAAAGAATGGATTCTTTGCATCGGTCAACACCCACATCGTTGGAACACAAAACGAGATAGTACCGCCCGAAAAGCCTACCAAAGGATACTTTACGCTCAACGCTTCGGCAGGAAAGTCTTTCCTGATAGGCAAAGCCGTGCTCAACCTGGTGTTTCATGCAGACAACCTGCTGAACCGCCGCTACTACGACCACACCAGTTACTACCGACTCATCGACGTGCCTGAACCCGGAAGGAATTTCTCGCTGATGGCAGGACTGGAGTTCTAAGAAAACAAAACAATTTCTCAACAACAAAACATCAAAAACAAAAAAGCAACATGAAAATAACAACAACAAACAAATACGTGGCAAACAGCATCTTGGCTGTTCTTGCACTGACCGCAGCCATGGCATTCGCTGCATGCAGCAGCAACGACGACGACAACAGCAAAGACATGGAGTATCCCGAAATAACCACACAAGGCATCACTGCCAACCCCATCAACTGCCAGGTTTATCACCCGGGAGAGACCATCGCTTTCTGCTATGCGTTCAAGGACAACATGGAACTGGGAAAATACAACATCGAAATTCATGACAACAGCGACCACCACAGCCACAGCACCGAAGCGGACGACCATGACCATGAGGCCGACTGCGAAGACCACGACCATGACCACGACGCCGACCATGACCACGACGCCGACAACGCGGGCAAGAGTTTCTGGGTGTTCAACCAAAGCTACGACATTCCTGCAGGCCAGCGCCAATACACCGCCAGGGTGGACATCCCCATCCCCAACGACATCGCCACTGGCGACTACCACTTCATGATACGTCTCACCGATCGTGCAGGTTTTCAACAAATCAAGGCCGTAGCCATAAAAATTGAGAAACCCTAAGTGCTCGGCCTATGCCTGCACAATCCACATGCGTTGCGACCTTGGTCTTTCTTTCAAAAAAGCACGAAGACGCTACTAGTTGCAACGCACCTCTCAAGAATCAAAAAAAAGGCGAAGAAGCTACTTTCCAGCTTCTTCGCCTTTTTTTGATTGTGTTGAGTGGCACTGTTGATGCAGCGCTGCAGATTCTCGCGCGCCCGTCACTCCGGGTTATATCCAAAGCTGTCCAGTTCGCGTTTGGACGAGCGCCAGTCTTTGTCCACCTTGACGAATGTCTCCAAATAAATGCGCTTGTCGAAGAATTTCTCCAGCGCCTTGCGGCTTTCAGCACCCACCTTCTTCAAAGCTATTCCCTGATGCCCGATGATGATGCCCTTTTGCGAGTCGCGCTCCACGTAGATGACCGCTTGGATGTGAATGCTGCGCTCCGACTCCTTGAAGCTCTCCACACGCACCTCCACCGAATAGGGAATCTCCTTGTCGTAATAGAGCAAAATCTTCTCGCGAATGATTTCGGACACAAAAAAGCGCGCAGGCTTGTCCGTCAGTTGGTCTTTGTCAAAGAAAGCAGGACTTTCTGGCAGCAGCTCCTGAATGCGACGGAGCAGCATATCCACTCCGAACTTGTTCTTGGCCGAAATGGGCAGAATCTCAGCATTGGGCAGCAGCTGGTGCCAATGCTCCACAATGTCGTTCAGTTTCTGCTGGGCTGCATGCTTTCCCGTGGAAGTGTTGTCAGCAGAGGCCAGTTGGTCGATCTTGTTGATCAGCAGCAGCACGGGAATCTTCATCTTCTGCACTTTCTCCAAGAAGTCCATGTTCTTCTCAGGATTTTCCACCACGTCAGTGACATAGAGCAACACATCGGCATCCTGAAGGGCCGACTCGGAGAAAGCGAGCATCGACTCCTGCAACTTGTAATTGGGCTTCAGAACGCCCGGCGTGTCGGAAAAGACAATTTGCATGTCGGGCGTGTTCACAATGCCCATGATGCGGTGGCGCGTTGTCTGTGCCTTGAAAGTGGCTATCGAGATGCGCTCGCCCACCAGTTGGTTCATGAGGGTGCTCTTTCCCACATTGGGATTTCCAACGATGTTTACAAAACCTGCTTTATGATTCATTCAGTAATAAAAGTGTTTTGAAGTTTTTTTTGGGGGGGGTATGCAGCAAATGGTGCTGCCGAAGAAAAAAAGCCGAGCATGGAGATACGCTGTACTTCGGTCGAGAAGCCTGCCCACTGGCCACCGACAATCAAACAATGAGTAATTACAACTGCCCGCTGCATTGGGTTGTCAAACCCTTGGGACAATTATAATTACTCATTTCATTGTTTTTGAAATGGACGACCGTTTCATTTCTTGCCTCCGTCGTAGGCCCATCTCAAATAGGATGCTCCGTGAACGAAACCTGCGCCGAACGCTGTGAGAATCAAATTGTCGCCTTTCTTCAGCCGTGGCTCATATTCCCAAAGTGCCAACGGAATCGTTGCAGCACTGGTATTGCCATAGTGGTCGATGTTCACCATCACCTGCTCCATGGGAAGCTCCAGACGTTTGGCCACTGCCTCAATGATGCGCAGATTGGCCTGGTGGGGTACAATCCACTGTATGTTGGTCTTGTCCAGATGATTGCGTTCGGCAATGAGAGCGCAGTCGTCACTCATATTCGTCACTGCGTAGCGGAACACCGTTCGTCCTTCCTGATAGGTGTAGTGAAGACGATGATCGACAGTGAAATGGCTAGGAGGACAAACCGAACCACCTGCTTTCATGTGCAAGAAAGGCAGCCCTTTGCCATCGGTGCGGAAATAGGAATCCATGCAACCGATGTTCTCCTCTTCTGTTGCCTCTAGCAACACAGCTGCTGCGCCATCGCCGAAAAGCGGACAGGTCTGGCGGTCATTGTAATCCGTCACCGACGACATCTTGTCTGCACCGATGACGATGATTTTCTTGCACCGGCCACTCTGAATCATCATGGCAGCCTGGTCTAGCGCATAAAGAAAACCGCAGCATGCAGCCCAAAGGTCAAAGGCAAAGGCATTCTTCAGCCCGAGCTTGCCCAATACGATGCTGGCAGTCGAAGGAAAGTGATAGTCGGCGGTCGATGTGGCCAGAATCAAAGCGTCGATGCTGTCAGGATCGACGCCCGTCTTGTGAATCAGCTGTTTGGCTGCCTTGCGCGCCATATAGCTGGTTCCGAGACCTTCCTCCACAAGAATCCGACGTTCTTTGATTCCCACACGCGTCATTATCCACTCATCGTTGGTATCCACCATCCGCGAGAGTTCCTCGTTGTTGAGGATGTATTCGGGAACGTAGCCACCTACGCCAGTGATAATCGCGTTTATCTTACCCATTCTTTATTCTGCTACTTCGTCTTTTACAATTGCGAGCTTGCCTCTGTAATAGCCACAAGTGGGGCAAACAGTATGATAAACATGGTAAGCGCCGCAATTCGGGCATACAGCAAGCGTGGGAGCTACAGCTCCGTCATGAGTTCTTCTCTTCAGTGTACGAGTCTTTGACTGTCTTCTTTTAGGATGTGCCATAATTCTTTTAAAATTTATTAATTCTTAATGTTCAATCTTTCATATTGAGTTTACCCAATGCCGCCCAACGGGGGTCGATGGGTTTTTCTTCATCCTCACCACTACTTCGGGTAGCTGAATGCTCTTCAAGAGCCTTAATCATCGCAGGGTTGCATTCGCCAGGATTATGCACGTGCTTAATGGGGATGTCGAGAACTATAAATTCATAAATATACCAAGCCACGTCAAGCGTTTCTTCGTCTTCCGCCAACGTAACCAGGTCGTCCTCCTCTTCATGCTCAGCACCATATTTCACCATCATGCGGTTGTCGGTGCAGATGGGCTGACTCATGTCCTCAAGACACTTGTCACAGGGAACAATCACTGTGCCCTCAGTATGGAAATTCAGCTCAAAGAAACTGGGATTCTTCCGGACAGAAAGCCTCACATGAACATTTCCTAGTCTCACTTCTGGCGCCTCAATGGCTTCAAAGTAAGCATCGTCCAAGTCATACTCACAGACGGTTTCTCCATCCGAAAGTCCTTTCAAGTCTATCTTTAATGACTCCAAACTGCACATCGGGCTGCAAAGTTACGAATATTTTCTGATAATAACTCACTAAATTTCAATTTTTTAATGAATTTCGCCCAAAACAATTTGCAAACAAACGCTCCACTGCACACTCGCCCTTTTACTTGTGCAACTCTATGCGAAATGTTGTGCCTTTTCCCATTTCCGAACTCTTCACCCAAATCCGTCCGTGGTGATACTCTTCCACTATTCGCTTCGCCAACGACAAACCAAGCCCCCACCCTCTCTTCTTAGTCGTGAATCCAGGACGGAACACATTGCCCAAGTCTTTCTTTCTGATGCCCTTGCCCGTGTCGCCAACTTCTATGGCCACACAGTTGCCCTCGTCCTGCATGAAAAGCGTAATGCGTCCCGCACCTTCCATGGCATCTACGGCATTCTTGCAGAGGTTCTCTATCACCCATTCAAAGAGCGAAGCATTGAGCGGGACGATGATGTCCTGCGGAGGAAAGATTTTCACCATCTGCACCTTTTGCGACGTGCGCCGGTTCATGTAATCCACCACATGGTTCATCACTTCTATCAGGCTTGACGGCACCGGCTCCGGCAACGAACCGATTTTCGAGAATCGGTCGGCAATCAGCTGCAACCGCTTCACATCCTTGTCCATTTCAGGTATGAGGGTGTCTTCAGGATAAGTTTCTTTCAGTATCTCCGTCCATGCCATCAGGCTCGAGATGGGTGTCCCCAACTGATGGGCCGTCTCTTTGGACAAACCTACCCAAACCTTGTTCTGCTCAGCCTTCTTCGAAGTGAGCAAGGCAAAAATAGCTATGACCACAAAAATCAACACTATGCCCAGCTGAACATAAGGCCATGCAGAAAGTCGCTTCAGCATGACCGACTCGTCGTAACAAACCAACTGATAATTGTTTCCACTGCCACTTTCGTCCAAGAAAATCTTGATGAAATGCTCCGACAGACGCATTTGTTCGGCATATTTGCTGACATACGCCATCGAATCGGCAGCATTGTCGGCACTGATCTCAACATTGCGAAAGTCCAGCACACCACCTTGAGCATCTGTAACTATCACAGGAATCGTATTATTCCCTTCAATCACACTCAACACCAACGACAGGTCAGTATTTTCGTCAGCCTGATTAAAGGCATGAAGCGCTCCCGCCCAAATCTCCATGCGGTTGCGTTCCTCGTCCGACAAATCCTTCACAAGAAAATGAGACACAACAAGCGATAGCACAGCTATAATGATAGCTGCCAAAACAAGAAAAAATTTCACTTGCCGTATCTTATCTGTCCACTGCATAACTCAAATAAAAGATGCACACACACTAAAAAACGCAACTATTTGAGTATTATTGCATCCAACTCCATTCTTCACCCTCATCTTTTGCGTTCTCCGCAAGAATTGGCGACACTTTGAACTCAGGCCAACCATCCAACAAGGCACAACAACAAACACCCGGCAACACAACAAACACTCTGCATAACAAAAAACCACAACAACACAAAACAAACATCCATCAACAAAAAACAAACATCCATCAACAAAAAAAAGCCCCGCCTCACTGTCCGTGAGACGGGGCTTGCGCCTTTCATCATAAAGGCTCAAAGAAGGCGGCGACCTACTCTCCCGCATTGCATTGCAGTACCATCGGCGCGGGCGGGCTTAACTGCTCTGTTCGGAATGGGAAGAGGTGGGACCCCGCCGCTGTAGCCACCTGAGAATGGGGCTGACATCTTGACTGGCAAAGACTGATGAATACAACATCGACGACAAGTGACGATACAGCGGAAAGCACGGCAGGCGGCGCAAAAGTTTCGGGCAATTAGTACAGCTCGGCTGTGACGTCACCGTCTATACACCTGCTGCCTATCAACGTCGTAGTCTGCGACGACCCTATAAAGAGGAGTCCTCATCTTGCGGACG
>DFFM01000029.1 GCA_002369515.1 Prevotella sp. UBA3776
AGCATCAACGCTTGGCCTCCACAGCTAGGAAAGGTTACGGCTTATTGCAGAAAGGCTGCCACGGGCCAGATCATCCACCTGCTGAACTATCGTCAGGCAAACAGTCTTAGTTGGCGTGACATGGACGGCACGATGCCCGCCCCGCAGGAGGTGACAGGGTTGCCTTTATCGGTAAAGATCACATCGGCGGTGAAGCGTGTCTGGGTGGCATCTCCCGATGCCTTGGCTGGCGCTCCCTTAGAGTTGTCATTCGCTCAGCAAAACGGTGTCGTAACCTTTACGCTTCCCTCACTGAAGTACTGGTCTATGATAGTGATTGAATCATAATTCAAGTTTCGAATTTCGAGTTTCTAGTTTCTTGTAGATAATGTATATGAAAAAACAGATTATAATATTGATAGTCATCCTAGCTTCCTTCTCTGCAAGGGCTGAGGCACAGAAGGGGCCGAAGTGGCTGGGCGATGCCGTGTTCTATCAGATTTATCCGTCGTCGTATATGGATACAGACGGCAACGGCATCGGCGACCTGCCCGGCATCACCCAAAGACTCGACTACATCAAGTCCCTGGGTGTGAATGCCCTCTGGCTCAACCCCATCTTCGAGTCTGGATGGTTTGATGGGGGCTACGATGTGATAGACTACTACAAGGTGGATCCCCGTTTCGGCACCAATACCGACTTGGTGACACTGGTCGGTGAGGCCCACAAGCGCGGCATCAAGGTGTGTCTCGACCTGGTGGCAGGACATACCAGCAGTGAGTGCGAGTGGTTCAAGGCCTCGGCCGACAAGGACCCCAACGGACGCTACAGCGACTACTTCATCTGGCTGGACGACATCCCTGAAGCCGAAAAGCAGGAGATAGCAGCCCGCAAGCAGGAGCCCGACCCCGCAACCAGTACCCGTGGCCGCTATGTGGAGGCTAATGCCCCGCGTGCCAAATACTACGAGAAGAATTTCTTCGAATGTCAGCCTGCGCTCAACTACGGTTTTGCCAATCCCGACCCCACCCATCCTTGGGAGCAGGATGTCAATGCACCCGGCCCTCAGGCTGTCCGTCGGGAAATGCGCAACATCATGGCGTTCTGGTTCGACAAGGGCATTGACGGCTTCCGTGTGGATATGGCACCGTCGCTCGTGAAGAACGACCCCGACAAGAAGGCTGTGTCGCTGCTCTGGAACGAGATGCGTGAGTGGAAGGATAAGAACTATCCTGAGTGCGTGCTCATCTCCGAGTGGTCCGACCCTGCCGTCGCCATTCCCGCCGGATTCAACATCGACTTCATGATTCATTTCGGCATCAAGGGCTATCCCTCGCTCTTCTTTGCCAGAAACACGCCCTGGGGACAGGGCCGTGACTACGACTATTGTTATTTCGACCGTTCGGGAAGGGGAAGCATCAGCGAGTTCATCGACAACTACACGAAAGCCTATACCGCCACCAAGGACAAAGGCTACATCGCCATTCCGACAGCCAACCACGACTATCAGCGTCCGCATGTGGCTGACCGTAACACGCTCGACCAGTTGAAAGTAGCCATGACCTTCTTCCTCACGATGCCCGGTGTGCCCTTTATATACTATGGTGACGAAATCGCCATGAAGTACCAGATGGACCTGCCAAGCAAAGAAGGCAGCAACGACAGGGCAGGCACCCGTACCCCCATGCAGTGGAAGAACGATCAGACGGCAGGCTTCTCGACCTGCACACCCGACAATCTCTACTTTCCCGTGGATACGGAGAACGGCAGACTGACTGTGGAAACTCAGGATGCCGACCCGAACTCCATGCTGAACTTCGTGCGCCGTCTGACTGCGCTCCGCCATTCGTCGAAGGCACTCGGCAATGATGGCGACTGGCAGTTGCTGAGCGATGTTAGCCAACCCTATCCGATGGTCTATCAGCGCACTTTAGGCAATGAGACCTACGTCATTGCCCTGAACCCCTCGGGCAACAAGGTGTCTGCCTCCCTCTCTATTGGCAAAGGCCAGCCCGTCATGGTCTCTGGCAAGTGCCACCTGAATAAGAACAGAATTACCCTCAATGCCTTCACGGCAGCTATTTATAAAACAAAAAAACAATGAAGACTATCAACCGGATATTACTTTGCGCTTTGGCTTTCGTGGCATCCACAGCCTTTGCAGCCGACAAACTCAGTCTAACATCTCCCAACGGACAGATGCAGATGACCTTCACGCTCTCCGCTCAGGGTGAGCCGGTTTATGACCTCTCTTATAAGGGAAAGGCAGTCATCAACCCTTCCAAGCTCGGTCTGGAACTGAAAGCCAATTCTTACGAGGAATACACGGCACAGGGAGCTACCCGTACAGCCAGCACCAGTCAGACCAACCTGCAGAGCGGTTTTTCGCTTGCAGACCAGCAGACTGCCACCTTCGATGAGACATGGCAGCCCGTTTGGGGTGAGACCCGTGACATCCGCAACCACTACAACGAACTGCTCGTCACCCTGCATCAGGAGGCACAGCAGCGCGACCTCAGAATCCGTTTCCGCCTCTACGACGACGGACTCGGCTTCCGCTATGAGTTCCCCTTGTCGCAGAACCTCAATTATTTCGTCATCAAGGAGGAACATACCCAGTTCGCTATGACGGGCGACCACACTGCTTGGTGGATTCCCGGCGACTACGACACGCAGGAGTACGACTACATGGAGACTCGCCTCTCTGAGATCCGCAGCCACATGAAGGAGGCTATCACGCCCAATGCCTCTCAGCATCCGTTCTCAGAGACTGGCGTACAGACCTCACTCCAGATGAAGACCGACGACGGCCTTTACATCAACATCCACGAGGCCGCCCTGATAGACTACTCGTGTATGCATCTGAACCTTGACGACAGAAACATGGTGTTTGAGTCTTGGCTGACTCCCGATGCCAAGGGCGACAAGGGCTACCTGCAGGCTCCCTGCACTTCGCCTTGGCGCACGGTCATGGTGAGCGACGATGCGCGCGACATCCTGGCCTCGAACCTCATCCTGAACCTCAACGAGCCCTGCAAGATTGAGGACACTTCGTGGATCAAGCCCGTGAAGTATGTCGGCGTGTGGTGGGAGATGATCAACGGCAAGAGCCAGTGGTCTTATACTTTCGACCTGCCCTCCGTACAGCTCGACAACCTTGACTATTCCAAGACCAAGCCTCACGGGCTGCACGGAGCCAACAATGACAACGTTCGCCGCTACATCGACTTCGCTGCCAAGCACGGTTTCGACCAGGTGCTGGTTGAAGGATGGAACATTGGCTGGGAAGACTGGTTCGGCAAGTCGAAGGACTATGTGTTCGACTTCCAGACACCCTATCCTGACTTCGACCTGAAGGGGCTGAACGACTATGCCCACTCCAAGGGTGTGCGCCTGCAGATGCACCATGAGACTTCAGCCTCTACCCGAAACTATGAGCGCCATCTGGAAGCTGCCTACACGCTGATGAATAAATACGGCTATACGGCTGTGAAGAGCGGCTACGTGGGTGACATCATCCCTCGTGGCGAATTCCATTATGGTCAGTGGATGGTGAACCACTATCTCTACTGTATCAAGGAGGCTGCCAAGCACCATATCATGGTGAACGCCCACGAGGCTGTGCGCCCCACAGGTCTCTGTCGTACCTGGCCGAATCTGATTGGCAACGAGGCAGCCCGCGGCACAGAATACGAGGCCACCAACGGCAGTAAGCCCTTCCACACTACCATTCTGCCATTCACCCGCTTACAGGGCGGTCCGATGGACTACACGCCGGGTATCTTCGAGATGGATATGAGCAAAATCAATCCCAACAACCCGAACCACGTCAACTCCACGCTGGCCCGTCAGTTGGCGCTCTATGTCACGATGTACAGTCCGCTGCAGATGGCAGCCGACATGATTGAGAACTATGAGCGTCACATGGATGCCTTCCAGTTCATCAAGGACGTGGCAGTGGATTGGGACGACTCCCGCTATTTAGAGGCCGAGCCGGGCCGCTATATCGTGGCAGCCCGCAAGGCCAAGGGTACAAACAACTGGTTCGTGGGCTGCACCGCCAGCGAGCATGGTCACACCTCTAAGGTCAGTCTCAACTTCCTCGATCCTGGTAAAAAGTACATTGCCACCGTCTATGCCGATGCCAGGGATGCCCACTACAAGACCAATCCGCAAGCCTACACCATCAGGAGGAGCAAGGTTACGTCCAAGTCTTCCATGAAACTCACGGCTGCACCTGGCGGGGGCTATGCCATCAGTATTGTTGAAATTTCAAAATAGCGATTTAGTTTCGAGGATTTTCAAGACAATAGCTTTATTCCTGTAATCCTTTTAAGAAAGCTGTCAGAGTGAAGACTATTGTCTTGAAATCCGCGATTAAGTGAGAGCCAAGCAAGCTTGCTTGCAGATGGCCGAGCGAGAGCGAATTATGCAACTCCATGAACTCTTTATCACTCCTTGCAACTTATTGTTTACATTACTAGTGAAAGTTGAGTTGTTTCATCTTCTTGGCCAGCGTACTGTTGGCATCGACGATGATGAGCACCCCGTCGTACGGGCCGCAGAAGAGGAAGCGTTTCTTGATGTGCCTGATGCCGTTCTTCAGTGTCCCCACAAATGTCAGGGTTCCGTCTGTTGGGCTATAGCGCCACATCTGTTTCTGTTTGCCGCTGATTTTGCTTATGTCGATTTTCATCGTCGTTGGGTAGCCACAGTCGTAGGTCAGTATGTAGTCCTTTCCGCGGCATGCCAGTATGCGTTGGCGGCGTGTGCCGTTGTCGATGACGAGGGGCGAGTCGCCCACTCTGTGTTCTGGCGGAAATTGTTCCATGAGTCTTCGCAGGTATTTCATTTGGCGGCGGCCATTGTCGCTGAGCGCGTCTTGCCATGAGTGCTTGCTGCCGTTGGCGCCGTAGGCACCTTTCTTGCCTCGGGCTATAAACTGCATGATTTCGTTGTTGCCATAGGTGTGGCCGCAGCTGCCGGCAAAGACCGACCAGTAGGCATAGCGTCGCACGTCGTGTTCGTTCCATTTGGGTTGGCTTGCATCGTGCAGTCCTTGGGGAATGTTCTCATAGGAAGGCTCGCCGTCGAGCACGGGCTTGGGTGGTTGGTGTTGCAGGCAGGAGTCAACATACTGCCAGTTGTCTTCTTCTGTGCCCTCGGCAATGGGATAATATTTGTCGCCATTGCGCTGCCCATAGCGGCGGTGCCCACTCTGAAACATGTTGAAGTCGAGCCAAGGGCGCTGATGAAACCATTTGGCCGAAAAAGTGCGTCCGCGGGGGTGGAACGTCATGAGGTGGCGTCGGTCGGTGCGTTTGATGGCTGCGGCCATCGAATCCCACACCTCGGGATGGATGTCGCCCTGGATGTCGCCGCCCATCATCCATATTATGTTGGGTTGGTCGCCATAGCGCTTGGCCAGAAAATGACCGTAGCAGGCTGCCCTTTCGGTTGTCATCCATCCCCTTTTCACCAGCGATCCCCACACCGGCACCATGGCTACGTAGATGCCGCGTAGGCGGGCTTCGGCCACAATGCTGTCCAGACGTTGCCAAAAAGGCGCGTCGGCCAGCGTGTCGGGATGGAACTCGTCGTTCATGAGCTGCACCTGAACCACGTTGAATTCGTTTTGCATGCAGTCGTCGAGATAAATCCGCGCGTCGTTGATGGTCAGTCGGTGGGGCAGCAACCACCCGGTGTCGCCCAACCAGAAGAACGGCCGACCGTCAGTGTGTTGAAGGTATCGGCCGTTTTCCGATACCGACAAATCCCACGTCGTGTGGTCGGCTGTCGGGTTGCCCCATGCCGACGGCGTATGGCTGAGCAGCAGACAAAGCAAGGAGACAAGGCGGCAGACTTCTTTCATTCCATAATCTCTTTCAGGGGAATCATCACAAAGTCGCGTTGCTGCATGAGCGGATGGGGGATCTTGAGGTCGGGCTCGTCGATGGTCAGGTCGTCGTAGAGCAGGATGTCGATGTCGATGATTCGGTCGTGGTAGATGCCGTTGACCGACTTCTTTTTGCGTCCCATGCTGCGCTCTATCTCCTGCGTGGCGCTCAACAAGGGTCTGGGCAGCAGGGAGGTGCTGACGCAGATCACCACATTGACAAACTCGTTTTCCGAGCTGAAGCCCCATGGTTCGGACACATAAAGAGCTGATTGGCGCTCCACGGTGCCAATCAGCTCTCCTATTTTCTTGACGGCTCGCCGAATGTTGGCTTTCTTGTTGCCAAGGTTCGACCCGAGCCCCAGATAAACCACGTGTTGCATGGTGCCTAGTCGTTCACAATGAGCATGGCGTCGCCGTAGCAGCCAAATTTGTAGCCGTTTTCCAATGCCAGCTCGTAGGCCTTCATCACCAGGTCGTAGCCTCCGAAGGCGGCTGTTGACATGAGCAGTGTTGACAGCGGGTGATAGAAGTTGGCTATCATGCTGTCGGCCAGTCCGAACTCATAGGGCGGGAAGATGAACTTGTTGGTCCATCCGTCGTATTCTTTCAGCTTTCCGTCGGTGCCCACGGCGGTTTCGGTGGCTTTGGCCACACTGGTGCCCACCACGCACACGCGGTGGCCGTTGGCCTTGGTGTCGTTGACAATGCGGCAGGCCTCTGCGCCGATGATCATCTGCTCGGAGTCCATCTTGTGTTTGGTCAGGTCCTCCACTTCTATGTCGTGGAAATTGCCCAGGGCGCAATGGAGGGTGATGTATGCAAAGTTGATGCCGCGTATTTCCATGCGCTTCATCAGTTCGCGGCTGAAGTGCAGTCCGGTGGCAGGGGCTGTGACGGCTCCTTCGTTGCGGGCGAAGATACACTGGAAGTCTTCCATGTCCTCTTCGCGGGCGGGGCGGTGGTCAACGATGTAGTGGGGCAGAGGGGCTTCGCCCAAGCTGTAGAGCTCGCGCTTGAATTCGTCGTGGGGACAGTCGTAGAGGAAGCGCAGGGTTCGTCCGCGGCTGGTGGTGTTGTCAATGACTTCGGCCACCATGGTGCCGCTGTTGTCGAAGAAGAGCTTGTTGCCGATTCGTATTTTGCGCGCAGGCTCCACGAGTACGTCCCACAGGCGCATTTCCTCGTTCAGTTCCCTGAGCAGGAACACCTCAATCTTGGCGTCGGTTTTTTCCTTGGTGCCGTAGAGGCGGGCCGGAAACACCTTCGTGTCGTTGAAGACGAAGGTGTCGCCCTCGTCGAAGTAGTCCAGAATGTCGCGGAAGTCGAGATAGTCGCCCTCTATGGGGTTTCCGTTCTCGTCTTTGCGGAACATGTCGATGGTCTGCGACTGTTTGTGGAGCACCATGAGGCGGCACTCGTCGCGGCGTGTAACGCGGAACACCTCGTTTTCGCCGTCCTCGTTTTTGAACGTGCGCTCAATGTAGTGGGGATAGAGCGCTATCTGCTCCTCAGGCAGTTTGAACTTGAATTGCGATAGTTTCATTGTTGCTTATTGAGGTATTTTGGGAGTAATGGGTCTTATGGGAGTAATGGGTCTTATGGGAGTAATGGGACTTATGGGAGTAATGGGAGTTGTGGGAGTTGTGGTGGGCGGAGGCCCAACGTCTATCCCTCGATGGTTTGCTGGTCGAGCCACTCTTGCAGATGGTCGAAGTCTATGCATTGCTCGATGCGCACATCTCCCACGCGAGTGCGGGAGAGTGCCGTCAGATAGGCTCCGCTGCCCAGTGCTTCGCCGATGTCGCGGGCCAGGGCGCGTATGTAGGTGCCTTTGCCGCATACCACGCGTATGCTCATCTGCATGGCCTCAGGGTCGAAGTGGGTCAGTTCGATCTCGTCAATGCGCAGCGTCTTGGGCTTGAGCTCCACCTTTTCGCCGCGCCGCGCCATCTTGTAGGCTCTGTGGCCGTCCACCATGCAGGCACTGAATGCGGGGGGCACCTGCTGGATTTCGCCCACGAAACGGGGCAGCACCTGATCGATGAGCTCGCGGGTGATGTGCTCCGTGGGGTAGGTGGCATCCACAGGGTGCTCCATGTCGTAGCTGGGCGTGGTGGCTCCCAGCTGCAGGGTGGCGGTGTATTCCTTGGTTTGCAGTTGCATCTGCTCAATGCGCTTGGTGGCTTTGCCCGTGCAGAGGATGAGCACACCCGTAGCCAGCGGGTCGAGTGTGCCGGCGTGGCCTGTCTTCACGCGCTTCACGCCTGCTTTCTTCGAGATGAGAAAGCGCACGTGGGCCAGTGCGCCGAAACTCGACATGCGGTAGGGCTTGTTGATGTAGATGATTTCGCCTTCCTTGAAGTTCATCAGTCAACCATGGCTAGTGAGTGTCCGGTGAGCAGCAGCACGATGATGATGGTGCCCACGATGATGCGGTAGTATCCAAAGGCTTTGAAGCCGTATTTGGTCAGGAAGTTGACAAACCACTTCATGGCCAGCAAGGCCACCACAAATGCCACCAAGCAGCCCAGTGTGAGCATCGTGATGTTGTGGCCCGTGGCCCACGAGGTGTCTTCCTTGAACAAGTCGAGCAGGTCGAGCAGGGTGGCTCCGGCCATGGTGGGCACGGCCAGGAAGAACGAGAACTCGGCGGCGCGCTTGCGCGTCAGGCCCTGGGTCATGCCGCCCACGATGGTGGCCATCGAGCGCGATACGCCCGGAATGACCGAAATGCACTGGAACAGGCCGATGTTGAAGGCGCGGCGCTCGTTCACCCTGTTGGCGTCGCTGCCTTTGTTGAACAGACGGTCGCAGAACAGCATGAACAGGCCACCCACCACCAGCATCACGGCCACCACCTCGACGCTGTCGAGCAGCCAGTCGAGCAGGCCCGACTTCTTGGCCAGCAGGCCGATGACCACTGCGGGCACCACGCCCACGATGAGCAGCCAGTAGAAGTTGAACTTATGTTTCAGCCGTTGCCACAGGTTGCTGCCTGCCGGCGCGGGCGTGTTGTCGAACTGAAAAAAGCGCTTCCAGTAGAGGCAGACCACCGAGAGGATGGCGCCAAACTGGATGATGAACGTGAAGGCGTGGACAAAAGCGTCGCCCTGCGGAATGCCCAGCAGGTTCTGGGCGATGATCATGTGGCCTGTTGACGATACGGGCAGAAATTCCGTCAGCCCCTCGACAATGGCGATGATGATAGTTTCTAACCAATCCATTTCGAAGTGTCGTTAGTGGTTTAATGGGTTTGTTTTCCTTGTCGTCGGTCAGTCGTTGTCCTTGGGCTTGCGGATGATGGCATAAATGATTGAAACGAATCCCACGAAACAAACAGCTGGAGCCACCTTGATGTGCAGCGGACTGAAAATCTCGGGGTTGTAGTTGGTCTCGGTTGAGCCTGAAGCACTCATGAGAATGAAACCGATGATGACCACCAGCATACCCACGGCCAACAGAATGAAGTTGACCTTGTCGAAAGCATAATTTCTTCTATCCATATTTCTTTTTAAAAAACTCCTAACTCTTAACTCCTAACTCCTAACTCCTAAATCTTATAAAGGTCTCCCGCCTTCATGCGGAGGAACTTGTTCACCGAGAAATAAGAGCAGAGCGTGGAAATGATGATGCCAAAGAGCAACACCGAAACGCCCGTAATGAGCAGCACGTCCCACGTGATGACCGTCATCACTTCGGGCTCATACGAGTAGAGTCCATACACGCCGCCTGCCAACACCGCATCGGCAATGATGCCGGCTGCAATGCCCGTCACGACGGCTTTCTTGATGAATGGCCGACGGATGAATCCCCACGAGGCCCCCACCAACTTCATGGTGTGAATGGAGAATCGCCGTGAATAGACACCCAGCCGCACGGTGTTGTTGATGAGCGAGAACGAAACGAACGAGAGCAGCAGCGCCAGCACCAGCAGCACCAGGTTCACCTTGTTGAGTTTGCTGTTCACGCTGTCCATCAACTCCTGCGGATAGGTGATGTCGGTGATTTGCGGATTTTTGCGCAGTTGCTTCGAAATCCATTTCACCGAGTCGCTGTTGGCATAGTCCGACTTCAGCTGCACTTCCACCGACCCCACGAAGGGGTTGAAGTCGGTGAATTCGGTGGGGTCGGTGCCCATTTCCTTCGATTGTTCTTTCAGGGCGTCTTCCTTGCTGATGAAGTTCAGGTGGTGGATATAGGGCTGCTTGGCCAGTTCTTTGCAGAGAATGCGCGCTTCGGGCGTTGTCATGTCCTCGCCCAGAATGAGCGTGATGGTGAGGTTTTCCTTGACGTAGGTGGAGAGGTTCCGCGCAATGAGCACCGAAAACACCACCATTCCCAACAAAATGAGCACCATGGCGGTGCTTATGCATAGTGTTACGACCTGCAGCCCTGAGCGGCTGCCGGACTTCTTACGTTTTTTTCCCATTTCTAAAAAGGCTATAATACACCAAATTTGCTGCAAAAGTAGCAAAAAAATGACATCTAAACGAGCGTTTAACTACTATTAACACCATTGGCAAAAAAACTCTCCTCGTGCTGCCGTCGTTCTGCAATTGTTTTGCTACTTTTGCAACCATGAGTACCATCATTTATCCTTCGCCCATCTTCGGGCCAGTACATAGTCGGCGGCTTGGCGTCTCGCTGGGCATCAACCTGATGCCTGCCGACGGAAAAGTGTGTTCGTTCGACTGCATTTATTGTGAGTGCGGGCTCAACCACCAGCATCGCCCCCATTTGCCGCGCCCCACGCGCGAGGAAGTGCGCGCAGCCCTCGAAACCCAGTTGCAACGCATGGCGGCCGAGGGGGTGTTGCCCGACGTGCTGACCTTCGCCGGCAACGGCGAGCCGACGGGCCATCCCGATTTTCCGCTGATCATCGACGACACCATCGAGTTGCGCAACCGCTACTGCCCCAGTGCCAAGGTGAGCGTGTTGAGCAATGCCACCATGTTGGGCCGCCCGGCTGTCCACAATGCCCTCTTGCGCGTTGATAACAACATACAGAAGCTCGACACCGTCAGTGCCGACTATATAAATAAGGTGGACCGCCCTCAGAGCACTGCCTACGACGTGGGGCGGGTGGTGGAGCAGCTGAGCCGTTTCGACGGCCACGTCATCATACAGACCATGTTCATGAAGGGAACAGCCTCCATCGATGGGCAGTCGTACAGCGTTGACAACACGGGTGAAGAATACGTTGCGCCGTGGCTTGAGGCGGTGCTCGCCGTCCGTCCCCAGCAGGTGATGGTTTACACCATCGACCGCGAAACGCCCACTCCTGGGCTGCTCAAGGCCACGCACGAGGAGTTGGATGCCATCCGCGACCGCGTCATTGCGGCCGGCATCCCCTGCACGGCCAGCTATTAGGTCGAAATCCCCCATGGTCGCCTCCCTCGGAATCGGGACTAACCGATGGACAAAAGCCAATGGCGCAAGGCTGGCAGTGGGAGATGTTTTCGTAGTTCTTTTCTCCATGAAATTATTGTCGTGAGTTACGTCTGAATTTTCTAGAGAATTTCAACGTAGCGCCGTGCGTTATTTTCGTATCTCCCGGCCATGCGAAAATATCTCCCGACAACAAAAGAATATCTTCCGACAATACGAAATTATTGTCGGAAGATAATTTTCTGTAGTCTCGAGTTTGTTTTTCTGTTGTCGTGCTTTACGCGGGAATCCTTGGGAATGATAACGCTTTGCGTCTTTAAAAAACCAATAAAAACAAAGAAAAACCAACAAAACAAGGGGCTTTACAAATAAAAACATGTTTTTCCTTGTTCGTTTTTGTTTTTATTGGTTTTTGAAAGACGCGTAGCGTATGCTTTTCTGCCGAAGAAACAATGTTGGCCTTAAGACAACGAATGTAGCGTCGGGAAATAAAAATTTATCTTCCGACAATTGAATACCATCTCCTGGCAAAACGAAAACAACTTGCTGGAATCGTTTCGAGACTGTGTTCTTGATAATAAGGGAACGCCGTTTTGGAATGATTTTCTGTTAATAAGACTAAACGAACGGTGCAAACTAATTAATTTTCTTAAATAACTAAAAGATTTAGTTGTATGAAAAGATTTTTTAGTTATCTTTGCAAAAGATATTGACAACGACGTGCATTTGATGAATAGCAGACAAAAAGAACAAACAATAAGACAATAATGAAAAAACTGACCAACAAAGAAAAGGAAATCATGGAACTGTTCTGGCAACACGGCCCCATGTTTGTGCGCGAGCTGCTGGAGTGCTACGCCGAGCCGCGGCCCCACTTCAACACACTTTCCACAATCGTGCGGCTGTTGGAGAAGAATGGATTTCTGGATCATCGGCAGTATGGCAATAGCTACCAGTATTTCGCCAAAGTGACCGAAAAGGAGTATGGCAAGAGCTCGATGGCGGGAGTAGTGAAGAACTATTTCAACAACTCCTACCTGAGTGCCGTTTCTGCCTTTGTGAAGGAAGAGAAAATCAGCGTTGACGAGCTGAAAGAGCTCATCAGCCAGATTGAGAAAGGCCAAGCATGAGCGAGTTTCTGATGTACGACTTCCACGTGGCGGTGCTCATAGCCACGTTCTACCTGTTCTGGCGGCTGTTGCTGGCCCGCGAAACGCTCCACCGGCTCAACCGCGCTGTGCTGCTGATTACGGCGGCGCTGTCGTTCGTGCTGCCGCTGTGCGTCGTTACGCTTCATCGCAGTGTGGTGGTGCCGGTGGCGGAGCGTACCACGGCGGCAATGCCAACGGCCACGGTGGAACGGGTGGCAACGGGTCAACCCTGGTGGATGACGGCGGCTGTGGCGGTGTTCCTTGCGGGTGCCCTGCTGACGCTGGCATGGACGCTCCTTTCGGTGGGCCGCGTGTGGCGGCTCGTCAGGAACAGCGAACTGCACCCGCAGGGCGACGGCACGGTGGTGGCCGTGACAGACAGAGACTTGCAGCCTTTCAGTTGGATGCACTACATTGTAATGAGTCGTAGCGACTACGACCACCCCGATGCCGCCATCTTAGCCCACGAACGAGGCCACGTCAGCGCGCACCACTCGTGGGACGTGCTGTTGGTGGGGGTGTTCAGCGTGCTGCAATGGTTCAACCCGGCTCTGTGGCTGCTGCGCCGCGACCTGCGCGCCATTCACGAGTACGAAGCCGACGCAGCCGTTCTCTCTCAAGGCATCGATGCACGTCAATATCAGTATCTGTTAGTAAGAAAAGCTGTGGCAACTCACGGGTACTCCGTTGCCAACAGTCTGAGTCACAGTACCCTGAAACGAAGAATCAACATGATGTTAAGAAAGAAAACCAATCGCCTACAGTGGCTCCGCGCCCTGTATATCGTTCCCGTCGTAGCCATTTCGTTGGCCGTCAGTGCCCGCACGGTGGTGGACTACCAGATGCAACTCCCGACTCCCGCCAAAGCGGAGGTGAAAGCCACCGCTGGAGTGTCATCAGGGGCATTGCCCAATGCTGACCAGGACAACAAGGTGAAGGACAACAGGAAAAAGGTGAGGATTCCCGACGAGGCGACGAACGCCCACCCATTGGTCATCGTAAACGGAGCGGAAATGCCCTACGACCGTTTTGTGGAGATCAGTCCCAATATAGTCAAAAGCATAACAGTGCTCAAAGACGAAGAGGGCCGAAAGAAATATGGAGCAAAGGCCAAGGACGGTGTCATCGTGGTGGAGATTGAAGACCAGCCCAACAAGAAAGGCCACGAGCCCTTCAAGGTGAAGGGACAGGTGGTGGACGAACAGAACCAGCCCGTCATTGGTGCCACCGTCATGGTGAAGGGCACCAAGCAGGGCACCGTTACCGACATGGATGGCAACTTCAGCATCGTTGTGCCCGACGGTGCCACCATCGAGGCGGCCTACATCGGCATGGCCACCAGTTCGGTGAAGGCCGACCGCGCTGTCATGGCTCCGAAGGAAGGCAGCGAGTGTCTCGTCAACTTCAAACTGAAGAAGGACGGTTCGGACGCTGTGCCGACTGCCAAGGCGACAAGCAAGATTGTCACCCGCGTGGTGGTGGATGGCAAGGAAATGTCGATGGAGGAGTTTGAAACCACCACCGAGCCTGACAATATAGAGTCGATGAGCATCGACAAGACCGACCCGAAGCACATCAAGATAAAGGTCAGCACGAAGAAGTGACTCTCTCTCTCACTCACTCATAAAGAACATGAAAAAAGCCTTGTCACCGTGAGGTGGTCAGGCTTTTTTCTGCGCATTCCAGCGGAGCTTGCGATGAGGAATGCTTCGAGTGCTTGGGCTTCATCGCGGCTGGCAGTCTTCCTGTCGGCTGCCCCAGTCGTAGTTGGGCGTCGAGCCCATGGAGAGGCGCAGTGTTCCGCCGTTGATGATGTCGTTGTGGGTGATGTAGTTCTTGCTGTAGGGAACGCCGTTGAGCGTGGCGCTCTGGATGTAGTAGCAGTCGGCCCATGGGTTGTCGTTCTCGATGGTGAAGGTCTTGCCGCTGCTCAGATGTATTTTCACGCTCTTGAAGGCGGTGGTGCCCAGCATGTAGTAAGGTGTTGCGGGGCAGACGGGATAGAATCCCATTGACGAGAACAAGTACCATGCCGACATCTGTCCGGCGTCGTCGTTGCCGGAGAGTCCTCCGGGCACGTTCTCGTACTCGCTGTCCAGGATGCGGCGCACTTCGCGTTGCGTCTTCCAGGGTTCACCGGCGTAGTTGTACATGTAGGCCATCTGGTGGCAAGGCTCGTTGCCGTGCCAGTAGCGGTTGTGCTGGAAAGTGCTGTCCAGACGAGCCACATAGTGGATTTTTCCGCCCATGGCCTCCATCAGTCCGTAAGGGTCGTGGGGAGCGTAGAAGGTGTAGTGGCAGGGTGCGCCCTCGGTGATGAACTTCACGCGCTGCGCCACGTTGTTGTCGTTGATGAATTGTCCGTTGGCATGGCGTCCCTGTGCGTAGCCCGTGCGCGGGTCGATGACGTTGCGGTAGTATTGCGAGCGTGCCATGAGTTGCTGGTAGTCGTCGTCCTTGCCCAAGAACTGTGCCACTTGCGCCAGTGCGAAGTCGTCGTAGGCATACTCCATGGTGCGGCTCACCTGCTCGTCGCCGTGCCAGGCTTCGCGGATGACTTCCTCCACGGGGATGAATCCGTACTTCAGGTATGCCGAGATGCCGCGTCGTCCGTTGCCGTTTTTGAATTCGCGCATGGTGGCCGATGTGCGGAAGGCGTTCTTGTACATGCCTTCGTAGGCGTTGGTGATGTCAAAGTTCTTCACCCCCTTCACGTAAGCGTCGCTCAGGGCCGATATGCAGTGGTCGCCAATCATGGCGCCGGTGTAGCTGTTCCAGCAGGGGAAGATGGGGAGCCAGCCGCCCTGCTGATACATATCTACGAGGCTCTGCATCATTTCGCCGTTGGTCTTGGGTGCGATGATGTTGAGCAGTGGGTGCAGGGCGCGGTAGGTGTCCCACATGCTGAAGTCGGTGTAGTATTTTGCGCCGCGGTAGGCCTGCTGGGCTTCCGTTCCGTTGAATCCCGGATAGCGGCCGTCCACGTCGCTGAACTCGCGGGGCAAGAACGACGCGCGGTAGAGTGCGCCGTAGAATTTGCTTTCGGCTTCGGTGTCGTCAGTTTCAATCTCGATAAGTCCCAGTCGCTGCTGCCACAGTTCGTTCAGTTCGTTGCGGGTTTTCTCGAAGTTCCAGTGGGGGATTTCGCTCTGCAGGTTGCGCTGCGCCCCCTCAATGTCGTTGAACGACGAGGCGGCCTTGACCAGTATCTGGTCGTCGCGCTTGGTGTCGAAACAGAGGTAGAATCCAATGTTCTTTTGGTAGCCTATCTGCGTTTGTCCCGGATAAACCTGGTCGCCGCAGTAGGTGCCGAAGCTGCTGGGGGCGCGGTCGTACTTCACCACGAAGAAACCGCTGAAGCCGGCCTTTTCGCCCATTCCCTGATAGATGCGGTGAACTGGGTTGAAACCATACACCTCGTGGCGCACGGTGTCGATGGCGATGAAGCCTTCGCCCTCGTCGCTGTTGGGATTGATGACCACATAGGTGCGCGACGGTCCGTCGCAGGTGAACCTCATGATGGCCGAGTGCGAGCGTCCGGTCAGTTCGGCGGTGATGTGCTCCCAGGGCAGCTGCACCGAGTAGTAGTCGGGGTGTGACACCTCCTTGTCGTGCTCGAAGGGTGTGGCGCGCCGTTCGGGCGTGGTGCGCAGCGAGTCGCCCAGAGCGGCGATGGTGAACGAGCCGTAGTCCTGAGTGCATCCGCCGTTGATCCAATGGCTGTTGCGGAATCCCATCCAGCGTGTGTCGCTATAGTAATAAGGTGCCACGCACTTCAGCTCGGTGTCTCGCGTTTGGGGCGTCCAGAAGTTCATGCCGTTGGGCTCCAGCACTGCGGGAATGGTTTGTCCACTCTGTTCGGTGCCTTGGGCGTAGATGCTGGCCGAGGGCATTACGGCCTTGTCGGTGCCCACCATGGTGTTGAGCATGGCCACGCGTTCGCGGCGGCGAGCCAGGCTCAGCCACTTGGAGTAGTATTCCTTCACCTCGTTCCAGTGGTAGAAGGTGCCCATGGTGGTGGGCATGGCGAGTTGCACCTCGCGCTCGTTGTGGAGGAATTTCACGAGCACTTCGCCGCGCTCGTTGTGGTAGAAAATCATCTGCAAGTTGGCAGCCATGGGAATGATGTTGAACATGTCGTCGCCCAGGTTGATGCCCAGCAGCGTGAGCAGACGGTAGAGGCTGGTGTCGTGGCCGAAGCGCAGGTCGGCGGCTATGCCGTTGCCGGCGATGGCTGCATCGGCACTCTCGACGATGTTCTGCCAAAGCGAGGTGGCCGACATTTCGGGAGCGTCGTTGTTCGAGGCGTCCTCGCCGTTGATGAGGCGCATGCGCTCGTCGTGCCAGTCTTCCAGTTCCTGCATCTCCTGCTGGGTGAAGATGTCGAAGAGGTTCACCTTCAGTTCCACGTTCTGCATGTCGGCCGCAATGGTGTGGAGCTCTTCCATCAGTCCCAGCGGATCCTTGATGCGCGTGGGGTCGCGGAACAGCTCGCGCATGAGTCGTTCGCTGCTGCCGTAGAATTTGGGGTGTACCGTGGCGTAAAGTTCCTCTATCTGTGGCGAACTGTAGGCCAAATAGCTCATGTAGCGCGGGTCGGAGTCCTGAGTGACCCAAAGCTCCTCGTTCATTTTCTTGAGCTGCGCACTGAAGGCGTTCATGCTCTTTATGCAGCGGTTGGACGTGCTCGAGCGAGCCACGACGGTTTTCTTGCCTTTCAGCACTTCGGGGAAACGCTTCATCATGCGCTCGGCAATCTCGCGGTGCTGCTGTGCGCCCAGGGGCGTGAGCTGTCCGGCGTTGCCTTCGGCGTTGGCCATCACCTTCTGCAGCCGCTGTCGCACCGAAATGCCCAGCTTGGTCAGGTTCTCGCTCTCCATGAACTGGTCATACACGCGCTGGTAGCGTTCCTGCTTGGTGAGCCAGCGCGACCCGTGGCGGCCGTAGTGGCTGATGTAGAAGGGCGTGTAGCCCTTGGGGGCAGCGGTGAGTTTGCCCTCGTAGGGGTGGTAGGCATAGTAAACGCCGCCCGTCTGCTCGGGCGTGTGCTTTTGGCTTTTCTGTGCCGAGCCGTTGGCAGCCATTGCCAGGGCGAGCACGGTGAGAATTGTTCTGAAAGCTTTCATTGTCATCAATGTTTTCGTCTTGTTTTCGTTTCTGTCTGCAAAGGTACGATTAAGCGCGCAAAAAGCAAAATATTTTTTGACTTTTTCGGGCGTGTGTGCCCTCTACGGAAGCATGAGCAATGTTTTTCGGGATAAATCCGTTTGGTTTCGAAAATAATTTGTAATTTTGCACGCGAAATAAGGAAAAAGATTATGCAAGACATTAGAAACATAGCGATTATCGCGCACGTTGACCACGGAAAGACTACTCTCGTAGATAAGATGATGCTGGCCGGCAACCTGTTCCGCGAAGGGCAGGACTTGAGCAGCCAAGTGCTTGACAACAACGACTTGGAGAGGGAACGGGGCATCACCATTCTTTCGAAAAACGTTTCCATCAATTATAAAGGAGTGAAGATCAACATCATCGACACTCCGGGACACAGCGACTTCGGCGGCGAGGTGGAGCGTGTGCTCAACATGGCCGACGGCTGTTTGCTGCTGGTCGATGCTTTCGAAGGCCCCATGCCGCAGACGCGCTTTGTGCTGCAGAAGGCACTGGAGATTGGGCTGAAGCCCATTGTGGTGGTGAACAAGGTGGACAAGCCCAACTGCCGGCCGGAGGAAGTTTACGAAATGGTGTTCGACCTGATGTTTTCGCTCAATGCCACCGAGGACCAGCTGGACTTCCCGGTGGTGTATGGTTCGGCCAAGCAGGGCTGGATGGGCGAGGACTACAACACGCCAACCGACGGCATCACCTATCTGCTGGACAAAATCATCGAGGTGATACCCGCTCCGAAACAACTGGAAGGCACACCGCAGATGCTCATCACGAGTTTGGACTACAGCAGCTATACAGGCCGCATCGCCGTGGGTCGAGTACACCGCGGAACCCTGAAAGACGGCATGCAGGTGACCATTGCCCATCGCGACGGTTCGCTGGAGAAAACCCGCATCAAGGAACTGCACACGTTCGAAGGCATGGGCCATGTGCGTACGAAGGAAGTGGCCTGCGGCGACATCTGCGCTGTGATAGGCTTGGAGCATTTCGAGATTGGCGACACCATTTGTGACTTCGAGAATCCCGAGGCGCTGCCTCCCATCGCCATCGACGAGCCCACCATGAGCATGCTCTTCACCATCAACGACTCGCCTTTCTTCGGCAAGGAGGGCAAGTATGTCACCTCGCGCCACATCAACGACCGCTTGGAGCGCGAACTGGAGAAGAACCTGGCCCTGCGCGTGGAGCCTTTCGAGGACTCTACCGACCGTTGGGTGGTTTCTGGCCGTGGTGTGCTGCACCTGAGCGTGCTCATCGAAACCATGCGCCGCGAGGGCTACGAACTGCAAGTGGGCCAGCCCCAGGTGATTTACAAGGAGATGGATGGAAAGAAGTGCGAGCCCATCGAAGAACTCACCATCAACGTGCCCGAGGAGTTTGCCTCAAAGATGATTGACATGGTGACGCGCCGCAAGGGCGAGATGACCAGCATGGAAAGTCAGGGCGAACGCGTGAACATCGAGTTCGACATGCCTTCGCGTGGCATCATAGGTCTGCGCACCAACGTGCTCACGGCCAGCCAGGGCGAAGCCATCATGGCCCACCGCTTCAAGGAGTATCAGCCCTACAAAGGCGACATAGAGCGTAGGCAGAACGGTTCGATGATTGCCATGGAAACGGGCACGGCCTATGCCTACAGCATCGACAAACTGCAAGATCGCGGCAAATTCTTCATCGACCCCGGCGAGGAAGTGTATATGGGCCAAGTGGTGGGCGAGCACGTCCACGACAAAGACCTGGTCATCAACGTGACCAAAGCCAAGCAGCTGACCAACGTCCGTGCCAGCGGCAGTGACGACAAGGCGCGCATCATTCCCAAGACGGTGATGAGCCTGGAGGAATGTCTGGAATACATCAAGGCCGACGAGCTGGTGGAGGTGACGCCCAAGTCGATGCGCATGCGCAAGACCATCCTCGACCATGACCAACGGAAGAAGGCCATGAAAGAGATTTGATGACTGAAGGTTTTCTGGTTGCTTTTTCTGAGTTAGTTTTTGTGGGGCTATGCGGAAGTTCTTGTTTTTGTTTTTGGCGATGTTGTTGCTGTCGGGCAGTGTTCATGCCGGATGGCAAGAACGGCTGAGCCACAAGATAGACCGCATTGCCAAGGGCAAGCAGATGACTATCGGGGTGGCCTTTGCCTACGACGGCAAGAAGTTCGCCTATAACGACAAGGAGCATTTCCCGCTGGCCGGCGTGATGAAATACCACGTGGCGGTGGCGGCTCTTTTGCAAGAGCTTCCCCTCGATTCGCTGGTGGATGTCGATGCCTCCGAAATGCGCCCCGACACGTACAGCCCTTTGCGTTTGCTCCATCCCGGCGCTGATTTCCGAATCACGCTGGCTGACCTGATGCGGTGGAGTGTGAGCCAAAACGACAACAATGCCAACGACCTGATTATCCGTCAGTGCGGAGGCGTGGCTCGTGTGGCACAGACGCTCGAAGGTCTGGGTATCGGCGATTTTGAAATCAACTACAACGAAGCCCAAATGCAGGCCGACCCCATGCATTGTTATGACAACTGGACCACACCCTCGGCCATGACCCAATTGTTCATGGCCTACGACCATGAAGTGTTGGGTGCCGTCCTTTCGCAGGCCACCACGGGCGAGGACAGAATCAAGTCGGGACTTCCCTACTGGATAGAAATGGGGCACAAGACCGGTACGGGCCCCCTGTTCAACGGTTTGCGCGTGGCCTACAACGATGCCGCCGTGGTTAAACTGCCCGACGGACAACGTCTCTACCTGGCCGTCTTCATCAAAGATTCCAGTGAAACCGACGACACCAACAGTTTCGTCATTTCATTCATCACCAAGACCATTTTCGACATGTTCCTCCGCGAGGAACTCAATTAGCCGAACTCCCGACGGCGAGTTCCCAGCAACGAAATACGAGTCCAGGGTTTTGATTACCTTCTTTATTAGAGGTGTAATCATAACCCTGGACTCGTAAGTATGCTCTCTGAACTGAAGACTCTCAAAGACTTTCCACGAAATGCTTCGTCACCTGGAACGACCCTTCGGCCATGCGGGCCCAGAAGTCGAAATACTGGCTTGCGTCGGTGTCTTTGAGCGGAATGTCGCTGATGATGCGGAACGAAATGAACGGCACCCCATACAGGTGGCACGTATGGGCGATGGCGCAACTCTCCATGTCAACCGCCTTGGCTTCGGGGAATTTCTCCAAGATGGCCTGCATCTTCTCCTTTTTGTCAACAAACCAGTCGCCCGTCACGATGAGTCCCGGATGCACCGTCTGCGCGTTTCCGCTGCATGCTTTTTCCACCAGTTCCTTGGGCGAGCGGAAACGGGCGGGTGTGCCCACCAACTGGCCGTATTCCACTTCCTGTCCGCAGTAAACGTCGTGGTAGGTGCATTCGGTGCTCACCACCACGTCCATCACGTTCATATCGACATCGGCGCCTCCCGCCACGCCCGACGAAACCACCAGGTCGGGGTTGTAGCAGTCAATCATTTCAACCGTTCCGACGGCTGCATTCACCTTGCCGATGCCACACTGCTGCATCACGATGGTGTTGTTGCCCATCTGTCCCACCACGAAGTCCTTTCCGTGGCGGCGTTCTGCCGTGGCGTCGTCGAGCAGCGAGCGCAGCTGCACAAATTCCTTCTCCATGGCTACGATGATTCCTATTCTCATCCTTGTTGTTTTTTTCTGTTTTTGTTGTTTAAAAGATTATGCTTCTATATAACTAAAAGTTATTCGTCTGTTTTTCAGTAGGAGGTGACGTGTCCCACGTCACAGATTTATGGATTGTGACGTGGGACACGTCACCTCCTACTTGGACACTGCAAAGGTACGCATTTTTCTCCACAATGTCGCCTTTCCTGTGGCGAAATCGCTGTGGAGTGCCCTCTTTCCCTGCAAAAAAGGTGCAGCCTTATTCCCAGATTAGCAAAAAATCGGCATCCACGGGTGTTTTCTGCGAATTTGGGAATCGAACAAGCAACGGCCGGTCTTATCTTTGTAGGGAATTGTGCAGCAGCGATAGGGGAAAAACCGTGAATCGATCAATTGCGAACATAAAAACAAAACAAACAATTATCATGAAAAAACAAACAGTGAAAAATTTGGCAGGTGCAGCCGCTGTTCTGCTGCTGACGGCCTGTGGTGGCGGCTCTACCGGGGCCTCCGACGAAGTGGTTGACTCGCTGGCAGCCGAAAACGAGCAGAAAGAGCAGGTGATAGGCGGCGTGAATGCCGTGCTCGACGACTTGTCGCTGATGATAGACAGTCTTGCGGCTCAGGAAGGCCTGCTCTTTGTGGGCAAGAACAAGGAAGTCATCAAAGACCGCAAGCAAATCAGGAACAATCTGGCAGCTTACGGCAAACTGATGGCCAGCCAGAAAGCCAAGCTCAAGGACTTGCAGCAGCGTCTGGCCAAGAGCACCGGCAGCGAAGCCCATCTGGGCAAGGTCATCGGCATGATGATAGACCAGCTGGACTACAAGGAGTACGAAATTGTGGAGATGGAGCACGAACTGGAGGACGCCAGCTTCGACGTGGACCATCTGCGCAACCATCTCTGGCGCAAGGACCGCAAGATAGAAGACCAGCAGCGCGTGATGAACGCCCAGGACAAGATGATCAACGAGTGCTACTATCTGGTGGGCACCAAGAGCGAACTCAAGGAACTGGGCATTGTCACCAGTGGCAACCTCTTCAAGAAAGGCAAGGTGGATATGGGCAACATCCCGCAGGATAAGTTCAAGCCTGTTGACATACGCAAATTCCAGACGCTCAATCTGCCCGGCAAGAAGGTGAAACTCATTTCGCCCGCTCCCGACGGCTCCTACGAGTTCGAGGAGACGGCCGACGGCAACGTGCTGAAGATTCTCGACCCCACGCAGTTCTGGAGTGTCAGCAACTATCTGGTGGTGCAGTGTGACTAATCCTACAAACACATAATGAAACTCATGAAACGATACCTATTCATGTTGCTGCTCGCGCTCGTGGTGTTGCCACTGAGTGCGCAGCGGCCCACCAAATACCGTGTGCAGCGTGGCGAAACGCTGAGTTCCATAGCCCATAAGTTCGGCATGACGGAGCGCGAACTCAAACGCCTCAACGACGACCTGAGCTACTGCTATGCGGGCATGGTGATTCTGGTGAAGGACAAACGAGGACCGGCAGACGACGAACGCTACGACGACTATGCCGACCGTAGCGACTATGCTGATGATCGCATCGGCTATTCCGACGACCGAATCGACATGGACGGTTCCACCGCTCTTGGCGCTCCCATGGGCGACCCCTTGCTGGCCGAGGCGCACCAGCTGGAGCAGCGCGGCAAATTCAAGCAGGCCGTCAAGTGCTACGACAAGGTGCTCGACCGCGGCCCGTCGGCTCCGTTGTTCTTTCAGCGTGGAGTATGCTATTTCCAGATGAAGAAGTGGAAAAAGGCCATTGACGACTTTGAGCGCGTCACCCGTTCGAGCGATGCTTCGCGCGAGTTGCGTGCGCGCAGCGAGGACTACATCGACGAGGCTTACATGCAGTGGGACGCCAAGAAAGAGCGCAGCACCAACACCGTGGCTGGCATCATTGCCGGAGCCGTGGCCGTGGGCGTGGTGGCCGACGCGCTGAGCGGTTCGGGCAGTTCCAGCAGCAAGGGCGACTCAAAGCGGGGTGGCAAGAACGGTCAGGCACAAGGCAAGCAGGGCGCACCGCCAAAGGGCAGCGGCCAGCAGGCAGGCCAGCGTGGCGGTCGTGGCGACAACGGACAGCAGACCTCCCAGCGCGGCGGCAATGGACGAAACCGAAGCGAAGCTGGCCAGCGCGGTGGCAATGGTGGCTCGCGCGACGGACAGGGTGCCCGCCAGGGCGGCAATGGGCAGCGTGGCAGCCGCGACGCTGGCCGGAGCGGTGGCGAACGCCGCCGCAACCGCCAATAGCTCCCGACATTGTTTTCCCAATTTGCGGCAGTACGAAAATATCTCCCGACAGTACGAAAATAACTCCCGACAGTACGAAAATATCTCCCGACGATACGCACAAATTCTCTAGAGAATTTCATCGCATCGTCGGGAGATATTTTTGTGTTCCGCGCAATGGCCTCGCTGAAGCACGACAAAAGAAAAAGCGTCCCCGAAGGAGGGACGCTTTTGCCGTAGTCATCTTGCTGAGAATTTCCAATGTTTATGATTAGTATCTTCTACGGCCACGGCGATGGTCGCGGGGATGGTCGCGACGGGGTGAGTGGTGGCGATAGTCGCTGCGCGGGGGAGGGCCTTGGCGACGGTCGGTCCAGCGGAACCACTGGCGGTCGTCCATCACGCGGCGGTAGGCGCGGTCGCGCCGTTCGATGCCTATTTCGCGCAAAGCGTAACGCAGGTTGATGCGGTAGATTTCTTCGTATTGTCCTCTGCTGAGGCCCACCGTGCGGTCAACGTGGTTGGTCAGTCGGCGAGCTTCTTCCCTGGCTCGTGGCGGTTGAGCCGATACCGAGATAGCCATGAATAGAGCAATGGCGGTGATAAAGATTTTTGTTTTCATGATAATGACAGTTTTTTTTAATGGTTATACATTATTTTTATAGGGTTGTTGCTTTGTCATGCTTGTTCGGCCCGTTGCATGGTGCAGGTCGATGCTGCAGATGGCGTCATGCTGTTCTTCTTGGAGCCTCACTTTTCGGCCCACGTGGTTGGTTGGACGTCTTTTTGCAAAGTTACTCACATTCCTGCTAACCTTGTTCCCAAATTATCACAAATGATTCCCAAATTTGCAGAAATGATTCCCATATTCGCAATTTCTTGTCGTGGCTATTCCCATATTCGCAATTTTGCCTTATCTTTGCCACATGTTCACAGGCTTTGTCATTTTTCTGCCCTTGCTGGTGACTATGGTGCTGGCGATGTTGCTGGGTCTCGATTTGCTCGACGAGCCCGACAACTACGTGGCGCGCACCAAAACGTGGCTGCTGGTCTTCGTGCTCACCTGCGTTTTCCTCTATGCAGGCCATGCTGCCTATTTCACCTACAGTTACGAACTGATACCTGTGAGCGACACGCTTTACAATTATTGCAGTCCCGCCGTCTATCCCGCCTATTATATTTATGTATGCGAGCTGAGCCACTCGCGCCGCCACTGGTACAGCGGTTTCGGATGGCTCATTGCGCCTCTGCTGTGTTGTCTGGGTGTCGGTGTTTGCTATGTGCTGATGGACGAGCCGGCCAAGCGCGTCTTCTACGACAACTATCTCTATGCCAATGATTTATCCGACTTGTCGGGCATGGCCTTGGTGCAGGCCTATGCCCACGAGGTGGAAAAGTGGGTGTTCTGCCTGGAGATTGTTCCGTTGGCCATGTTGGCTTTGCGCCGAATCCGCCGCTACAACGATCTCGTGCAGAGCAACTACGCTGATGCCAGCCAGCACAGCCTGGTCATGGTGAGGCTCATGTTTGTGCTTTTCTTGGTGACGTCGGTACTTTCTGCTTTCAGCAACATGCTGGGACGCTACCGTTTTCTCGACGACACATCCTTGCTGGCGTTCCCTTCGGTGGTGTTCTCTCTCCTCATCTTCATGCAGGTTTACATCGGCATGCGCTACAACTACCCGGCCATAGCGGACGACGGTGCAGACACCGGCCCACAGGAAGGCATGCTGGAAAAAACGGCTGCTGCCGCCCCTCAAGTTAGCGACAGAAACGAAAAAGCGCGCCAAGAAGCCGCCGAACGCATGCGCGAACTGCGCCGCCGCATAGAAAAGCTCATGGACGAAGAAAAGATTTTCTTACAGAACGGACTGAAAATCAGCGACCTGGCCGAACAACTCTGCTGCAACCGCAACTACATCTACCGCGCCATCAACGTGGAAATGGGCATTTCGTTTGCCGAGTATGTCAACAAAAAACGCGTTGATTACGCCAAGCAAATGATTGAGCAGAAGCCCGACCTGCAGATGAACGAACTTTACATGCGTGTGGGGTTCTCGTCGTCCAGCTCGTTCTATCGCTGTTTCCGGCAGTTCGAGGGTTGCACCCCGAAAGAACTTCAGGACCGCCTGCGCAAGGAGAAAAACGCCCAGTAAACGTTTCACCTAACCGTCATCGCCGTTGCAAAGAGCCTAAAAACACTTACTAGGCCCTGCGACGGCCATTTTTTTGCAAAATTCTTTTCTTTGTCATGTTTTTTTGTGTATTTTTGCACTTTGATAGGACACGGGGCCTCCAACAGGCTACCCGGTACCCGTCACCAACACCCTTCACCCCAACAAAACACCATCATGAACAGCCAGTTGAGAAAATTTCTGCCCGAAGTGCTCGTTGTAGTGCTTTTTGCCATTATTTCGTTTGCCTATTTCTTCCCGGCCGACATAGAAGGCCGCATTCTCTACCGACACGACTCGTCGGCCGGGCGCGGAGCCGGGCAGGAGGCGCTGGAATACTATCAGCGCACAGGCGAGCGGTCGCGTTGGACCAATGCCACATTCAGCGGCATGCCCACCTACCAGACGGCCCCTTCGTACAGCAGCACCGACGGTCTGGCCAAGGCCATGGAGGCTTACCACTTGTGGCTGCCCGAAAACGTGTGGTATCTGTTTGTTTATCTGTTGGGCTTCTACATTCTGCTGCGCGCCTTCGACTTCCGTTGGCAGCTGGCTGCGCTGGGCTCGGTCATTTGGGCTTTCAGCAGCTATTTCCTCATCATCATTGCTGCGGGCCACATCTGGAAAGTGATGGCTCTGGCCTATCTGCCGCCGCTCATCGGCGGTATTGTGCTGGCCTACAGGGGCAAATACCTGTGGGGACTCTGCGTGACAGCCATCTTTGCGGCCTTTGAGGTGAAGGCCAACCATGTGCAGATGACCTATTACTATCTGTTCATTGTGGCCTTCATGATGTTGGCCTGGCTGGTGGAAGCCGTGCGCGAGAAACGCATGGCCCATTTCCTGAAAGCCACGGCAGCCTGCATGGTGGGTGCGTTGCTGGGCGTGTGCGTCAATCTCTCCAACCTTTACCACACGTGGCAGTACGGACAGGAGTCGATGCGCGGAAAGAGCGAACTGGTGAAGGAGAACGCCGCCAACCAGACCAGCAGCGGGCTGGACCGCGACTACATCACCCAGTGGAGCTACGGAATCGGCGAAACGTGGACGCTGCTCATCCCCAATACCAAGGGCGGTGCCTCCATGCCCCTCGTCATGAACGAAACGGCCATGGAGCATGCGCAAAACGACTTCCTCCCCATTTACGAACAGCTGGGCCAGTACTGGGGCGAGCAGCCCGGCACCAGCGGCCCCGTCTATGTGGGCGCATTCGTGCTGTTTCTGTTTGTGCTGGGGCTGTTCATCGTGAAAGGCCCCATGAAGTGGGCGCTGCTGGCGGCCACCATCCTTTCCATCCTGCTCTCGTGGGGCAAGAACTTCATGGGACTGACCGACTTCTTCATCGACTACGTGCCCATGTATGCCAAGTTCCGCACCGTGGCCAGCATTCTGGTGATTGCTGAGTTCACCATTCCGCTGCTGGCCATGCTGGCCCTGAAGGAAATGGTGACAGGCAAGCGCACACTGAAAGAACTGCAAAAGCCGCTGTTGGCCAGCTTCTGCCTGACGGCAGGCTTCTGTCTGCTCTTTGCCCTGATGCCCGGCATGTTCTTCTCCGACTTTGTCTCGTCCAGCGAGATGCAGGCCCTGAGCCAGTTCCCCGCCGACCAACTGAACCCGCTGCTTGCCAACCTGCGCGAGGTTCGTCAGGCCATGTTTACGGCCGACTGCTGGCGCTCGTTCTGGGTGATTGTGGTGGGAATGGCCGTCCTGGTGGCCTATCTGATGAAGAAACTGAATGCTACGTACATGGTGGGTGCCCTGGTGGTGCTCTGTCTGTTCGACCTGTGGCAGGTTGACAAACGCTATCTCAACGACAGCATGTTCGTGGAGAAGAGTCAGCGCGACGCGCCGCAGCCACTCACGGCCACCGACAAGCAAATCCTGCAAGACAAGAGCCTGGACTACCGTGTGCTGAACCTGGCCACGAACACCTTCAACGAGAACGAAACATCTTACTATCATAAGAGCATCGGCGGTTACCACGCAGCCAAGCTGCGCCGCTATCAGGAAATGATCGACGCCCACATCATGCCCGAAATGCAGGCCATGATGGAGGCCGTGGCCGATGCCCAGGGCGACATGACGCGCGTGGCGGGCGACTCCATCTACCCCGTGCTGAACATGCTGAACACCAAGTATATCATCATGCCACTGCAGGGCGGACAGACAGTTCCCATACAAAATCCCTACGCCTACGGCAATGCGTGGTTTGTGGACAAGGTGGAGTATGTGGAAAATGCCAACCAGGAAATAGAGCGGGTGGGCAAAATCGACCTGCGCCACGAGGCCGTGGCCGACAAGAAGTTCAGCCAGCAACTGGGAAAGAGCACCGAGCAGGCCAATTCGGTGGTGACCATTACGGCCTACGAACCCAACCGGCTGACCTACGACGTGCAGTCTGACAAGGGTGGAGTAGTGGTGTTCTCAGAAATCTACTATCCCGGCTGGACGGCCACCATCGACGGCCAACCGGCCGAACTGGGACGCGTCAACTATATCCTGCGCGCCCTGAACGTGAAGGCCGGCAAGCACCAAGTAGTGCTTGCGTTCGACCCCAAGTCGGTGAAAACCACCGAAGCCATTGCCTACGTAGCGCTGGCACTGTTGCTGCTGACCATTTTGGGAGTTGTCTTTTTCGAGTTCAAACGGAAAAAGACGGCTTAGCAATACACAGCCTTGGCGATGAGTGCGCAGAGCTGCTCCAGATAGAATTGGTCGGTAGCGTCGAATGCGGACAAATCCTTGCTGTCAATATCCAACACGCCCACCACCCGGTGGGCGTTGTTCGTGATGGGCACCACAATCTCCGAGCGGCTCAGCGAACTGCATGCTATGTGGCCGGGAAACAGCTCCACATCGGGCACTACCTGAGTGCGTGCTTCGGCCCATGCCGTTCCGCAGACGCCACGTCCGTGCTGAATGTGCATGCAGGCCACAGGCCCTTGAAAGGGGCCAAGTCGCAGTTCGTCGTGGCGCACCAGATAGAATCCTGTCCAGAAAAACGTGTCGAAGGCTTCGTGCAAGGCGGCGCACACGTTGGCCAGTACGCTGGTTTCATCGGTTTCGCCCTCGATGAGCGATGCTATCTGGGGCAGCAGTTGTTCGTAGGTTTCTTTCTTTTTCATTGGGAGCTTTTTGGGGGTGGGGCGGTTTTTTCCGGAGATTCCAGAAAGTCCGGCAAATCCGGGAAATCCGGGAAATCCGGGAAGTCCGGAAAATCCGGATGCTCCGGAAATTCCGGGGCTTATGGCTTCGCTAGCATTCCTTTGGAAGGTTGTCAACCATGTTGGTGAGCTCGACGAACTCGGCAATACTGAGCTGCTCGGGTCGGCGTGTCATGAACGGGTGCTCCTTGAAGTTGTCGTCGGTCACTTTGCCGCCGGGCAACATTTGGCGCAGACTCACGCGCAGCATTTTGCGCCGCTGGTTGAACACCGTTTTCACCAGGCGCTTGAACAGCTGTTCGTCGCAGCCCAGGTGGGCAACGTTGTTGCGCGTCATGCGGATGACGGCACTCTGCACTTTGGGCGGCGGATTGAACACCGACGGCTCGACGGTGAAGAGATACTCCACGTCGTACCAGGCTTGCATCAGCACCGACAGAATGCCATACTGCTTGTTGCCGGGCTTGGCTGCCATGCGCAGGGCCACCTCGTGCTGAATCATGCCTGTGCAACAGGGAATGAGGTCGCGGTTGTCGAGCATCTTGAAGAATATTTGCGACGAGATGTCGTAGGGATAGTTGCCCGTCAGCACGAAAGGCTTGCCTTGGAACACCTTCGTCAGGTCCATGCGCAGAAAGTCTTCGCCAATGATGTCTTCGCTCATGAAGGCGAAGTGCTCGTGCAGATAGGCCACCGACTCGCTGTCTATTTCGACCACGCGCACCTGTCGGTTCTTCTTCACCAGAAACTGTGTCAGCACACCCATGCCGGGCCCCACTTCGAGTACGGGCAGCCCGGGGCATGCGTCAACAGTGTCGGCAATGCGGCTGGCAATGTTCTGGTCGGTCAGAAAGTGCTGGCCGAGGTTCTTCTTGGGTCTCACTTGTTTCATGGCTGCAAAGTTAGCGTAAATATCGGTTTGTTCCAAGGAAAAAACGAACGAAAAACCGAAAAAAATAAAGGCAGGTTCACCATTGTTGGTGGTTGGACCTGCCTTTTGCTGATATTGTTTGTTTCATTTGCGGAAGAGGCTTCCGCTACCTGCTTTCTTACTTTTGGGCATCCAGGTCGATGTCTTTGCTGACCTTTACTGCCTCTGCCAAAGTAATGGCGACAACTGCCAATACAAATAATGTTGCTGTCATCTTTTTACCCTTTCTTTTCTTTAAATTAATACTGTTATCCTTTTCTTGAAAATATATGTGGTTGAAGTTTCCATTCTGTGTTCCTCTGAACACGGTGCAAAGGTAGTGGGTTTTTCGTTATCCACAAACATTTGGCTCCTCTTTTGAGCGGAATGTACTGTTTTTTTGACGCATGTCAATCGCCATTGGCTGCAAGCGGCAGCGAAAAAAAACGAATAAATCTTTTGTCCTTTGTTTACTTATTCGTATCTTTGTCGTCGATTATAGGTTCTTGAGGCCGTCAACAAACAATACTTGAATTTCCGATGAGACGAACAATCATGCTTGCAATGGTCTTCATGCTGGGAGCATGCCTGCCTTCTGCGGCTGCCGAAGGTGGTGTGTTGCCCTCGGTAGTGGGATTCGTGCGCAAGGTGGGGAGGTTCATCGACACAATGGCAGTTTCGGGTGTTGACCCCAACTACATCGTTTCGCCCAAGAAACCGTGGCAGGTGATACTTCAGGGCAATGTCAACCAGTCTGACGTGAAGATGAACACGGTCATCAACGCCAAGTTGCTCTTCGATGAAAATTGGGGCAACGTCAACTGGGAGTCGCGCATAAAGACCGACATCTCCTCGTACGTGGGTGTGTGGGCCGGTTACCGCGGTTATGGCATTGGGTACTCCCGCAACGTGGGAGGCGACAAAGGAAGTTTGTTCAAGCTCGGAGCCACGGGGGGCAGCTATGGAGTCAATCTTCGCATCCACAACTTTGAGACCGACGAGCCCACAGTCAAACTGACGGGCGAATTGCCTTCGACAGAAGAATACAATGGCAATTTTCTGCTGTTCGACCCCATCAAGGTGCGTACACTCACGCTCGACGGCTATTATCTGTTCAATGGCAAGCGGTTTTCCTATGCGGCCGCCTACGACCAGAGCGTCATACAGAAGCGTTCGGCTGGTTCGCTGATGGTGGGAGCCATGTATTATCATTCAACCATTGCCTATGACCAAGGGTTCAATGCCGACCTCATCATGCTGATGAACGACGTAGGCAAGATGAAACAGTATCAGGTGAGTGTGGGTGCGGGCTATGCCTACAACCTGGTGCCCTGCAAGGGGCTGCTGGTGAGCGGCATGGTCATGCCAATGCTTGTTTTCCACAACCGGCTCGACTTGTGGCGATACGATTCCAAGTTGCGCGAGAAAGCCATTGAGGCGGCCAAGAATCCCTCGTATGAGGAGGATTACGAGGATTTCGATTTTGACGATTATGTCATTTATCCGATGAAGGACAGACCCAAGGTGACGCAGCACAGCAAGATGATGCCTTTCATCGATGCGCGCCTGTCGATAACCTACAACATCGGCAACTGGTTTTTCAATGCCAGCGGTCTGTTGTACGAGTTCCGTTACTCCCACGACAGCAACAAAGGGCGACTTGTCGATTGGTATGTCAATGCTTCAGTGGGCCTGAGGTTATGATTCGCCCTTGTGGGCTTTGGGCCTTCGCAATGTTCTGAAAGATGAAACAAACTCTCAACTACATATTGAAGATAACGCTTCCGCTCCTGTTGGGCGGGGGAATACTCTATTGGATGTACCGCGGGTTCGACTTCCAACGCATCGAGCATGTGCTTTGGCACGAAATGAACTGGACGTGGATGCTGCTTTCGTTTCCTTTCGGCATTTTGGCGCAGGCTTTTCGCGGTTGGAGATGGCGGCAGACACTGCAGCCTGTAGGCGAACATCCGCGCACCAGCACCAGCGTCAATGCCATTTTCCTCTCCTATGCGGCCAGCCTGGTGGTTCCCCGCATCGGCGAGTTCACCCGCTGCGGCGTGTTGAGCCGTTACGACGGTGTCTCGTTCTCGAAGGCCCTGGGCACGGTGGTTACAGAGCGGGCCATCGACTCGTTGCTTGTGCTGGTGGTCACAGGTTTGACGCTGCTTTTCCAACTGAGCGTCTTCGGCACCTTCTTCGACCGCACGGGCACCAGCATCGACAGTCTGCTGAAACAGTTTTCCTTGACAGGCTATCTGGTTACCGGCATTTGCGGCTTGGCCGTTCTGCTCTTGGCCGTTTTGCTGCTGCGCAAGCTGCCACTATATAATAAGGTGAAAGACATGTTCCTCGGCATTTGGCAAGGCATCGTGTCGTTGAAGGATGTGAAGAACATCCCCCTGTTCCTGTTTTTCACACTGGGCGTCTGGGTGAGTTATTTCCTTCATTACTACCTCACTTTTTTCTGTTTCTCGTTCACCGAGCATCTGGGCATTGCCTGCGCGCTGGTCACCTTCGTTGTGGGCAGCATTGCCGTCATTGTGCCTACGCCCAACGGTGCCGGCCCTTGGCATTTCGCCGTCAAGACCATGCTCATTCTTTACGGCGTGGCCGACGAACAAGCTCTCTATTTTGTTCTCATCGTCCACACCATCCAAACGATGCTCGTCATCATCCTAGGCATTTATGCGTGGGTGGCGCTAAACTTCACGAAAGTAAGAAAACAATCTTTATAAAAAATCCCTTAAAATCTAAGCATTATGTCAGAAATTCAAAACTTAAATCCGCAGTGCGTATGGAAAAACTTCTATGCGCTGACACAAGTTCCACGTCCGTCAGGACATCTGGAGAAAGTACAGCAATTCCTTCTCGACTTCGCCAAGAAGGCTGGAGTAGAGGCATTCAAGGATGCCGGCAACAATATCGTGATGCGCAAACCGGCCTTCCCCGGCATGGAGAACCGCAAGGGCGTCATCCTGCAGGCTCACATGGACATGGTGCCGCAGAAGACTCCCGAGAGCAAGCACAACTTTGAGACCGACCCCATCGAACCGTGGATTGACGGAGAGTGGGTGAAGGCCCGTGGCACCACGCTCGGTGCCGACAATGGTCTGGGTGTGGCCTCCATCCTGGCTGTCATGGAGGACAAAACACTGAAGCACGGTCCTGTTGAGGCTCTCATCACCGCCGACGAGGAAACGGGCATGTATGGCGCCAACGACCTGCCCGAGGGCGAACTTAACGGCGACATCCTGCTCAATCTCGACTCCGAGACGTGGGGCAAGTTTGTCATAGGCAGTGCAGGTGGTATCGACGTTACCGCCACGCTGGACTACAAAGAGGCCGAGACCGACGCCGACGACGTAGCTGTGCGCGTCACGCTGAAGGGGCTGCGCGGAGGCCACAGCGGACTGGAAATTCACGAAGGGCGTGGCAATGCCAACAAAATGATGGTGCGCTTCGTGCGCGAGGCCATCGAAGAGTGCGAAGCCCGGCTGGCCACCTGGCATGGCGGCAACATGCGCAATGCCATCCCGTTCAAGGCCGAGGTGGTGCTCACCCTGCCCAAGGAAAACTTGGAAGCGCTGAAAGAACTGGTAGAGGACTGGCGGGCCGACTTCACCGACCAATACAAGCACATTGAGAGTGGCATAGAGTTTTTTGCCGAGGAAGTGGATGCTCCCAAGACCGAGGTGCCCGTGGAGATTCAAGACAATCTCGTCAGTGCCATCTACGCTTGCCACGACGGCGTTGTACGCATGATTCCCTCGTATCCCAGCGTGGTGGAAACCAGTTCGAACCTGGCCATCATCGACATCGAGGGGGGCAAAGCTTCGCTGAAGATTCTGGCCCGCTCCAGCCGCGAAGACATGAAGGAATATGTGGTGGGCATGCTTGAGAGCTGCTTCAATATGGCCGGCATGAAGGTGGAAACTGCCGGCAGCTACGGCGGCTGGGATCCCAACCCTGATTCGGAAATCCTGCACCTGCTGCTCGACGAGTACAAGCAGCTGTTCCAGCAAGAGGGCATCATCCAGGTGGATCATGCCGGACTTGAGTGTTCCGTCATCCTGGGCAAGTATCCTCACTTGGACGTCGTTTCGCTCGGCCCCACCATGAAGTCGCCGCACACCACCACCGAGCGCGCCCTCATCAGCACCGTCGAGCCGTTCTGGAAACTGCTGAAGAAGACGCTCGAGGACGTTCCCGTGAAGTAGTCGCCCACGGTGCGACTTCCCCTTTTTGTTGAGATGATTCGTCTCCTCCCGGTGCGCCTGGCGCATCGGGAGTTTTTTTTATGGCTAATAGACCCTATAAGCCTTATGAGCCCAATGGGCTTTGAAGCCTCATTGGCCTTTTCTGATTTCTTTTGAAAGCAGAAATGGCCCATCATCGCATGCAGATGAAAAAGTTTTTCAAGAACAAAGAGCTTTTTTGGTTTATTTTTTGTACCTTTGCAGCCGATAACCAATAAAAACCACAAAAATATGGACGATTACCCGGCGGATTGTTATAAACAGTAGGCGGGGGACGAGTGGCAAGGCTGCTAATCCCTTTGCCGCAACCGTATTTTTTTTTTCAAGTAAAAAACCTCCTCGGCTTCTGTTCAGGCGGATATGCGAGTATTCCGTTGTGTGGAACAGACGGGGACTAACAAGGATTAGCACAACAATGAAGACATTCTGGAACACAACAGGAGGCCTGAAAAAACTCGACCAGTGGCAACCCAACTGCTGGATTCAGGTGACGTGCCCCACCGACGACGACCAGCGCGAACTGGAGCAGCGATTCAACATTCCCGACTATTTTTTCCCCGACATCAGCGATGCCGACGAGCGTGCCCGCTACGAATACGACGACGGCTGGATGCTCATCATCCTGCGCATTCCCTACGTAAAGGAAATCCGTTCGCGCACACCTTACACCACGGTGCCGCTGGGCATCATCCACAAGCGCGACGTGACCATCACCGTCTGCTACTACGAAACCAACATGATGATTGACTTCGTGTCGTTCCAACAAAAGCGCGGCGAGGGATTCACCGACTATGTCGATATGATTTTCAGACTGTTCCTCAGCAGTGCCGTGTGGTACCTGAAGCGGTTGAAGCAAATCAACACCCTCATCGAAAAAGCCAAGCAGAACCTGGACCACGAGGTGAACAACGAGAGCCTGATAGGACTCTCGCGCCTGCAAGACTCGCTGACCTTCTTCATCACTTCCATCCGCGGCAACGAGAACTTGCTGCAGAAGTTGAAATTCAAGCTCCAAGTGGACGAACTGGATGCCGACCTGATTGAGGACGTGACCATCGAGATGACGCAGGCCCGCGAAACGGCCAACATCTACAGCGACATTCTCGAATCGACCATGGACACTTACCAGAGCATCATCAACAACAATATGAACACCGTGATGCGAACGCTCACCAGCGTCAGCATTCTCATGATGTTCCCAACGCTCATAGCCTCGCTCTTCGGCATGAACCTCATCAACGGCATGGAGTCGTCGCCTTTCGGCTTTGCCATCGCACTCATCATTTCGGTACTGGTTTCGGTGCTCATTTGGTGGCTTTTCCGACACAAAAGGCTCATCTAATAAGATGAAAGATGAAATATTAAATACGAAAGATGAGTATCTGAAAATGAAAGATGAAAGACAGGACACAGGAAACACTTTCTTTAATCTTTCTTCTTTCATCTTTCCTTTTTTAAAATACACTGCAAACCGTGGGCTGTGCCGCGTGGCACTGCTCACGCTGCTCCTATTTGCCTTTTTCCGGCAGACAGCAGCCCAGCCTGTTTGTACGGTGACGCGATATAATGAGGATGCGGGCATGTCGCAGTGGCACATCACGCAGATGCTGCAAGACAAGAACGGCATGATGTGGTTTTCCACTTGGAACGGGCTCGACCGTTTCGACGGCTACGAGTTTGTCAATTTCAAGTCGCATGCCGGCGACGGCCACAGTATGCCCAACGACCGTATGCGCGACATGCGCATGGACGACGACGGCAGCCTGTGCCTGAAAACCGACACGTCGTGGTATGTGTTTGTCCCGCACGACGGCACCTTCCGCAAGGCCGACGCAGCGCGAAACAACCATCTGAATGCCAGCCTGAAGGGGCGCGGCGCGGTGGGCGCCAAGGCGCGCACCGTGGAGCATCGCGACGCCAACGGCTACTCGTGGACCATCGATGCCACAGGGCAGTTGTTCTACCAAAAGCAAGGCGTTCCGCCAACGGCCTACGCCATGGAGTATCCGTTGGCGGACATTAAATTCTTTATGAGCGACCGTCAGCACAACTTGTGGCTCCTCACCGGCAAGGAAGTCTTTAAGCTGAGTTTTGCCGTGCGCCCATCCACTCGCTTGCCGATGGACAGCCGCTCGCAGGTGCGCGCCGTCTTCATCGACCGCAAGCAACGTTACTGGGTGGCCACCAAAGACGATGCCCGGCTGCGGCTCTACGACCGGAACAACCGCCTGCTGGGCTTTGTCGGTCCCGACGGAAGTCTCTCGCAGCATCCTGTAGCTTTCGGTGCCTCGGTCTATTGCATCGCGCAGACCCGCGACGGGGCCTTCTGGATGGGCACCAAGCCCGACGGTCTCTTCCGTCTGCAAGAAACGGCACCGCAGCGTTTCGCCGTGGAGCACCTGACCGATGCCGTGCCCTGCAGCAACATCTACGACCTGAAGGAAGACAAGCAAGGACGGCTTTGGGTGGCTACCATGGACGGCGGAATCAGGTGTGTCAACGATACGCGACACCCGACGACATCCCTTGCGTTGCCCGCCGTATTCCACGAAAAACTGTCGGCGGAAGCGAACCCGCAAACCGCTACCCCCCGCCAGATACGCTTTCTGCACATCACCCGCGAAAACGTGCTGCTGGCCGCCACCACCGAAGGACTGCTGGTAGGACAGATTCCCGCTTCGGGCGACCTGCGGCAAATGCGCTTCAAACTGCACCGCAAGGAGGCCGACCGGCCGTCGAGTCTCAGCTGCAATGCTACGATGGACGTGCTCGAGACCCCCGACCACCAACTGTTTGTGAGCACAGAGAGCGGAGGAGTAAACGAAATCTGCTCCACCGATATCTTGGCCGACCGGCTGGATTTTCGGCACTATAACCAGAAAAACGGGCTGAACTCAGACATTGCCTTATCGCTGACATGGCACGACGGCCAGATTGTCATTGTGAGCAGCAACCAGCTCATGACGCTCTGTCCCGGCAGCGATTCGTTTGGTTTCTACAATGCCAGTTTTTTTCACGAGCCTTTCCAGTTCTCCGAGTGCCATCCACAACAGTTGCCCGACGGCCGGTGGGTGTTTGGACTGATGGACGGAGGCATCAGCCTGTCGCCCGATTTCTTCCGCAAGAGCAACTATGTGCCCCCTATTGTGCTGACGGGCATTGATACGCCGGGCACCAGCACCACGCTGCGCCCTTCTCCCGACTTGCGCTCGTTTACTCTGCAGCCCCGCGAGCGCAGCCTGACGGTTTATTTCGCAGCACTCGACTACGAAAATCCCGAAGCCATCAGCTATGCCTACAAACTGGCCGATGACTCTGTGTGGAACTATATCGGCCACAACCGTGTGGCCTCGTTTGCCAATCTGAAGCCCGGCAATTACGAGCTGCAGCTCCGCTCCACCAATGCCGACGGTGTGTGGGTGGACAACGTTCGGGCGCTCACCATTGTGGTGCGTCCCACCTTTCTGGAAGCCTGGTATGGCCAACTGCTGATGTGGCTGCTGGCCATGGCTCTTGTCGGTGCGGTGCTTTATACCTATTTTTATGTGAGGCGCATCAAAAGGCAGCAACACGACACCCTCGAGAAATATCTGGCATTGGTTTCTGCCCAATCAGGCCCCTTCACTGCCCCATCTTCTTCCTCCGACAATGCGCCCCTTTCGGTTGCCGAGGGGACTACAAATACTTCGTACACTGATAATACTGCCGGGAGAACTATTGAAGCCTCATCGGTGGCAGTAGGAGGAGCCTCTGCGGGGACAACAGGAGAAACTTTCTCTGGCACCGAAGTTGGGCCTTCACTAGCGAGAACACAAGTCGGGATTTCGGGGGGAGGCACGCCCTTGAAGCGCGAGGACGAAGCCTTCATGGCACGTGTCATGGCGTTTGTGGAAGCACACATCGGCGATGCCGACGTGAACATGGGCGACATGGCCGATGCTACTGCCACCAGCCGTTCGGGACTCAACCGCAAAATGAAAACTCTGGTGGGACTCACTCCTGCCGACTTTCTTCGTGAGGCACGGCTCAAACGGGCAGCACGGCTGTTGCTCGACACCGCCGACCCCGTATCAGACATTGCCTACCGCTGTGGCTTCACCGACCCGAAGTATTTCGGCAAGTGCTTTAAGACTTCCATGGGTGTTTCTCCCACTGAGTACAGAAGTGGCAGAGAAGGGTGATTTTTGCAGCAAAAAGCTTCTTTGGCACTTTTTTACCCCCATACCGACACTTTTTTCACCCGTTTCTTTAGGTTTTTAGTAGTACTTTTGCAGCAGAATTTGCAAAAAAGTATTATTAAAAACCTAAAGAAACAACTACGATGAAACGATTTACTTTATTTTGTTTGCTTGCCTTGATGATGGGCTGCTTCGGCTTAAGCATTCAAGCACAGACCGTCCATACGCTGGGCGATTCCACCATGGCAAATTACGAAGAGGATGCCACCGTCACCCGTGGATGGGGCATGTATTTTGGTAACTTTCTCACGGATGGCTGGAGCTCTATCAATTATGCCCTCGGCGGACGAGACACCTACGGCGGCTACAACGAACTCTGGCAGAAAGCCAAGAAACAGGTGAAAGCCGGCGACTACGTCATCATCTCCTTTGCCCACAACGACGAGAAAAACGATGGCATGGACGGACGGCAACTGAAAGCCTACTACGAAAGCATCGGCGACCAGAATGCAGCAAATGCCGTTGATTTGCGCGGCAGCATCCCCTCTACCACCTACAAGGAGAACCTTGGCAAAATTGTTGACGAGGCTCGTGAGCTGGGTGCCATACCTATTATATGTTCACCCGTGTGCCGCAGCTATTTCAGTGGCTCCACCATCTCACGCAAAGGCCGTCATGACCTGGGCGAAGGCTACAAGGTGCTCACAGAAAATGGTCCTGTCGAGGGCCCGAAACTTCCGGCCGACGATCACACCATGGACTATGCCTGGCATTCAGAGCAGCTGGCCAAGGAGAAGGGCGTCAGTTTTATCGACCTGACCAATGCCACCGCCAAACTCTATCTGAGCTACGGCACCCGCAGCAAGTGCGAGGAAACGCTCTTCGACGGCACGGGCTCTACCCACTTCAACACGATGGGCGCCCTGTTGGTGGCCCGCGAGTGTGCCCGACTGATGAAAGAGCAGGGCATTCTGGCCGACAATATCACCATTCCCACCGAACTCACCGTCAGCCCCACCTCTGCCGACTTGGGCGAAGCCTACAAAGGACAGACGCTCGTCAAGGAACTGACCATCAACGCCTTCAGCATGACTCCCGCTGAGGGTAGCGTCGTGGTGACCGCCAGCGACGGCATTTTGCTCTCACTCAACAAGTCGGACTGGGCCTCGCAGCTGACCATCGACTACAAGGAAGGCACGCTCGTCAAGACCTTCTATGCCCAGCTGTCGCTCACCCAGGATGGCGAGAACGCTGGCACTGTCAGCGTGAGCCAGGGTGAAAGCACCGTTGAAGTGGCCCTCACGGCCACGGCCATTATCTTAGAGGGCGGAGCCGAGATGAACGCCTACTGGCGACTGGAGAGCAACGACAACTGCGAGCTGACCGGCATGGCCAACGTCGTGCCTCAGACCTTTCAGGGCATGTATGTGCAACGGTACTCCAACCCCAACAAAGCCTCGGAGTGGCCCGAGTGGACAGGCTTTGATGCTTCGCGCAAAATGCAGCGCGACCTGTTGACGGGCGACAAGTGGCCCGCCGACGAAATAGACGACAACCCCGAACGTTACATTCAATGGGGCGTCAAGCCCGTTGAGGGAACCGAACTGAAGATTGACCTCATTTCGCTCTTTGTTTCTGGCTGCGGCGGCAACGGCATGTGCTGCCACATCTATTACAGCATCGACGATTTCGCCACCCGCACCACCATTTTCGAAATGAAGAAAATGCCTGCCAACAATCCGAAGTATGTCGAGGCCAAGCCCGTGCTCACCGTGGGCGAAGGACAGCAGTTGCTAATACGTGTTTATCCCTGGTACAACGGCACGGCCGAGGGAAAGACCATCTGCCTCTCCGATCTCACCATCCACGGCATGGTTGTCAGCACCTCTACGGGCATCAACAATATTCAACACCCGTCAACCAGCAGTCTGCAGCCAAAATCTTTTTTTACCGCTGACGGGCGGCAGTTGGCGCAAATGCAGCGTGGTCTGAACCTGGTGCGCTTGGATGACGGAACCGTCATGAAACTGATTAAATAACCGTAGTTACGGGAAAAATTAAAGAAAAGGAACAAGGCTGAAAGAATTATTCTCAGGCTCCCGCAAAATGTATCAAAACAAATAATCAAATACTAACCTGACAATGCAAAACAAATCATTTTTCAACCGATGGCTGGTGGCTCTGCTGGCTCTGCTGGCCCTGCAGCCCATGGCAGCCGTGGCCCAGAGCGTGAAACTGGCCCAATGGACGTTCGATACGGGCTATACTGTAGCGGGCAATGTATATACACCCAACACCGACGAGTGGGCCCAAGTAGGATGGAACGGATTCAGTACGCTTCCCCAAATCCTTCCTGACGAGTGCGCAGGCACCGCCACCGACTATTATGTTTCGGCGAAAGGCACTCGCTATTGGGGCATCATGAACAACAATGGCGACAGGATTCTTTCGCTCTATCAAGACCAGGATCCCAACAACATCAGCGACTACACCGATGGTGAACAACACAACCAGTATTTCGAGATTGTGTTTCCCACCAAAGGCTACAAGAACGTACAGTTCACCTTCTCTTTCACCTGTGGTGACAATACGGTGCGCGCCATGGAAATGGTGGTCAGCACCGACGGCGGCCAAACCTGGTTTGACGCCGGAAGCTACGAAGGAGCTGCCAACTGGTGGATTTACAAGACCCACACGGTCAGCCTCTCGGCCAACAACAAAGACAGGGTGACGGTGAGGCTCATTTCACCCAACGGAGCCACTGCCCAATGGCGCATGAACGAAATCAGCATCAGCGGCGAAGCCTCCGGTGAGGCGCAGACGGTCAGCCAAAAAGACTTTACCCTCAGCTGGCCCCTCGGCAAGGGTACCGACGACAACCTGACAGCCGAGGTGAAGACCGAAGGCCTCTTCAAGGTGGCCGCCATGGACTACGGCCAGCTGACGGTTTCGACGCAGCGCGCCGCCGGCACCGCCCAGGAGACGCTCTACAAACCGTCGAACAACAACGCCGCCATCAACGAGGACGACGTGCTCACGTTCACCATGATTCCCAAGAAAGGACTTTCGTTCAGCCCTAAGACATTCTCGTTCAATGCCAGCCGCTGGGGCACTGGCGGCGGTATGTTCGACGTCACCGCCATAGCCCAGGGCAAAGAGACCACCCTGGCTGAGAGCGTTCTGCCAGTCTCCGGAAACGACGGCGAATACACCACCTGCACCTACGACCTCTCTGGCCTGCAGACCGACGAGTCTGGACTCGTGCTGAAAATCAAGGTCTATAGACTGGCCAACAATAAGGAGTATGGCTTTGGCAGCGTGGTGGTCAGCGGCGATGTGACGGGCAGAGTCGAGGCCGTTCCTTCCTACACGATGAGCGTGAAGCTGGGCACACCGGGTGCCGGAACCGTATCGAGCAACCCCGCCGGTGGCGAGTTTGACGAGGGCACCGAGATCACCGTCAGTGCCACCGACAACTTTGGCTATCACTTCGCCGAATGGGTGGATGCCGAAGGCAACACCGTCTCCACCGAGCGCACCTATAAGTTTGAGATTAGCCAGAACACCGAGCTCACCGCCACCTACACCCAGAACAATGTGTATGCACTGAACGTGACGCTCGAGGGCGGTGCCAACGCCAACCTGGTGCAGTTCCTTCCCGAGGGCAACGTGGTGGATGGCATCCACTACTACGAAGAAGGCACCGAAGTGAAGCTGACCGCCCTGAACAACCGCATCCTCACCTTCACCGGCTGGGACGGCGATGCCACGGGCACACAGTCGAGCACCGACCTGACCATTGACGGCGAGAAGAACGTGACGGCCACCTTCTCTGCCACCGACTTTATTGTGGGTTGGGACTTCTACACCGATGCCCCCAAGCAAGACCGTGCTGCCGACTATAAGGCCGACACCGAGAACGCCGGTCTCTTGCAGTTGCGTAAGGCCGACGGTACCAGCAGCACCTGGCTGGCCAACGGCGTGGCCGCCGGAAAGACGAATGGCAAGTATGGCATCCGCGTGTGGAAACCCATTGCCGAGAAATGGTATTTCCAGCTGCAGTTCTCGTCGAAGGGCTACCAGAACCTGAAACTGTCGGCCTCGGTGGGCGACGATTACAACGCCTACGGTGTGATGTATGCTCAGTACAGCACCGACGGCGAAACGTTCACCACCTTCGGCACCTACCATCTGCCTAACCGTGGGTGGGACTCGCAGGAGTTCGACCTTCCTGGCGATGCCGCCAATCAGGACCGCGTGTATATACGCTTCATGCCCGACTACGAGTCTGAGCTGGTGGGCGTCATCGATTCGCGCGACGGCACGTCGCTGGCCGAAGTGTTTGTGCTGGGCGACTCGGCTGGCGCTGCCGACGAAGTGGCCACGCTCGTGTCGAGCACCCCTGCCGACGGCGACGGCGACGTGACGGCTAACGGCAACATCATATTGACCTTCGACAACAAGGTGAAGGTGGGCGAGGGCAAGGCCACGCTCAACGGCGAGGAGATTGCCCCCATCGTGAGCGGCAAGACCGCCATCTTCGGCTACAGCGGACTGAAATATAACACTACCTACACCTTCATGATGCCCGAGGGCGTACTGCTGAGCCGCAGCGGCAATGCCGTGGCTGCCGTAGAAATAAGCTTCACCACCATGGAGCGCCAGCAGCCCGACGCCCGTCTCTACGATGCCATCGTGGCACAGGACGGCAGCGGCGACTACACCACCGTGCAGGCCGCCATCGACGCAGCCCCCGAGGGACGTGTCAAGCCGTGGCTCATTCTCATCAAGAACGGACGCTACAACGAGCACGTGGACGTGCCGGCTGCCAAAACCTCGCTCCATTTCATCGGACAGGAGCGCAACAAGGTGGTCATCTACGACAACCGCCTCTCTGGCGGCGAAAATGCCTACACCGTTGACCCCGGAGCCACCGTCGTGGTGAAGGGCAACGACACCTTCTTCGAGAGCCTCACCATAGAGAACAGCTACGGCTACGAGAAACTGGCAGGTCCGCAGGCGCTGGCCCTGAACACCGTGGGCGACCGCATAGCCCTGAACAACGTGGCACTGCTCTCCTATCAGGACACCTGGATCACCACCAGCAAACAGCAGAACCGTCACTACATCAAGAACTCGCTCATCGAGGGAGCCGTTGACTTCATCTACAACGGTGGCGATGTTTATTTCGACGGCGACACCCTGCAGATCAACCGCCAGTCGGGAGGTTACATCGTGGCTCCCAACCACACGGCAGACACCAAGTGGGGCTACGTGTTCCAAAACAATGTCATTCGTCCGCGGCCGGGCATCAACGTCACCGACGTATGGCTGGGCCGCCCCTGGCACAACCAGCCCAAGACCGTGTTTATCAACACCAAGACCTACATCAACATTCCCGCCAAGGGATGGTATAACACCATGGGCGGACTGCCCGAGCTCTGGGCCGACTACAACACCGTGGATGCCAACGGCAACCCCGTAGATCTGAGCCAGCGCGAGTCGTACTACTACTATATCGACCGTAACACAGGCGAGAAGGTAGAAAAGTCGGGCGTGAAAAACTTCCTGACCGCCGACGAGGCTGCCCAATACACATTGAAGAACGTCATGAGCGGCAGCGACAACTGGCAGCCCGACCAGCTCTGCGAGCCCGTGGATGCTCCGCAGCCCATGCAGGACGGCAGCACACTTTCCTGGCAGCCTGTTCCCTACGCCATTTGCTACGTGGTGTCGCAGGGCGACGAGATTCTGAGCATACAGACCGAAACCACCTACGAGATGGCCGCCGGGGCCCGTGCGTCGAGCCCTGACGCCGAAGCCATCAAGGTGCAGGCCGTCAACGAGCAGGGCGGACTGAGCAAGGCCGCTACGGCCAGCAATGCCACGGCCATTGTCACCCTTTCGGCCGCCCGCCAGCAGGCAGCAGACCATGCCACCTACAACCTGGCCGGACAGCGTGTAGATGACAGCTTTCGCGGTGTGGTGATTGCCGACGGAAAGAAATTCATCAGGAAATGAGGTGATTCATCAGGAGATGAGGTGCCCAGCCCTATGAATTGACCCCGTATTCCCCCAATGAATTGTAGGGAATCTAGCTTGTCTAATTCCCATGGCACGCCAGTGCCAATCTCATCGCGCATTCGGCGCTTCGCACCGACGGAATTAGACAAGCTAAATTCCCTACAATGCGCTGGATTATTATTCCCTACAAAAGCCCCTCTAGTAAGAGTTTGACTTTTTTCTGACAAAAGTTTGCGGCAGTTTTTGTCCGTTCTAGCGCAGAAAAGCGTCGTTTAGCATTTTTGGAGTCTATTTCCGGGTGCACAAAAGCAAGAAATGTGTGCAATTGTCGGCGGTAAGAGAATCTGAACCTGCACAAAACATCGATTTTGTGCAGGTTTTTGTTTGCGCAGAAGCCGACTTTCTTCCATTTTTGCTTAGTCAGAAAAATAATAACGTCGTGAGATATTTTTTTATTTCACGACGATAATTTTCTGTTTCAAGGCAATAATTCCTAAATAGCTGACAGCAAGCATTTTGCGCAAAACGCCATTTTTCGCGTATTTGGCTACGAAAAATTTTTGTTGGGTTACACGCCCCTTCTTACCCCACATAAACGATGAAAGTTCCCAACAAAATTGCTCGAAATTTACACAAAAAATAATGGGTAAAAACACGCAATGGGTGGGGTTATCTTTGCCAGCGGCGCAACGTATATATGCATGAAAGACTCGTGAAGGAAACGTGAATGATGCATGAATGATGCGTGAATATTTCAGCAGTAAAGCCTCCTGGTTTTTATTGGTTTTTCCTTGTTTTTCTTAGTTTTTTTAAAGGTGCTACGCGTTAAAGTTTTAGGTGCTACGCGTATCTCGTTTCAAGGCGCTTCGCGTAAAAAAACTCAACTTTTGAAAAACTCCCTGTTTACTTTCCCTGAGTCATTATTTTTTTTACACAAATTCGCGTTATATTCTCGCACATTCGCGTTTTAACCGCCCTCTGTTTTATAAAAAACAGACATATTTTATTGAAAAACAAAAATAATTGAGCAAAAATTAGGAATTTTCATTTTTTTTGTCTAAGTTTGCAATCGCTAATTGTGTGTAAGCCTTTGGCAGTCATTGTCGTGGCTTCATTTATCACCGAATCATCAACAAAATTACTGACATGATGAACTCTCAAGACAACGCCCTTGAACAGGCAAAAAACGTAGAAAACATCGTAAAGGAAACTGCAGAGGAAGTGGTTTCTCAAGTTGAAAACACTGTGGCAGAAGCTGCTCCCGAGGCTGGAAGCACAGAGCCCGAAAAGCCAGCTGCCGCAGAGGTGGCCGCCGTGGCCGAAGAGGCTCCCGCTGCCGACGAAGCCCCTGTTGCCGACGAAGAGGCTGCAGCCGCCGAGGAACCTGCCGACGAACCCGCCCCAGCCGCTGAGGAAGAGCCTAAGAAGGTTTATAAGACCAAGGCAGAGATTCTGGAGCGAGTGAAAGAAATTGCCCACGGCGAAGAGACTCCCAACAAGGAGGAAGTTGACAACCTGAAGACCATCTTCTACAAGCTGCACATCGCTGAGCGCGAAGCGCGCATGAAAGAGTATCTCGACCAAGGCGGCGACCCGGAAAAGTATCAGGTGCAGCCCGACGAGGACGAAGAAGTGTTCAAGGCCGAAATGAGCGTCATCAAAGAGAAGCGAGCCAAAGTCTTCATGGAGCAGGAAGCCGAGAAACAGGAAAACCTGAAGAAGAAACTCGCCATCATCGAGCAAATAAAGAACATGGTCACCTCGCCCGAGGAGGCCAACCGAGCTTATCAAGATTTTAAGAAACTGCAAACCGAGTGGCGCGAGATAAAGAGCGTACCCGCCGACAGGGCCAACGAGTTGTGGCGCAGCTACCAACTCTACGTAGAGCAGTTCTACGACCTGCTGAAACTCAACAGTGAGGCCCGCGAATACGACTTCCGCAAGAACCTTGAACTGAAGACCAAACTGTGTGAAGCCGCCGAGAACCTGGCCAATGAGTCCGACGTGATCAGTGCGTTCCATCAGCTGCAGAAACTCCATCAGGAGTATCGCGAGATAGGGCCCGTGGCCAAGGAACTGCGCGAGGAAATATGGACGCGCTTCAAGGCTGCCAGCACCGTCATCAACAAACGCCACCAACAGCACTTCGAGAACCTGCGGGCCCGAGAAGAAGAAAACCTGCAGAAGAAGACCGCTCTCTGCGAACGCGTAGAGGCCATTGCCAACGAGGAAAGCAAGGGAGCCAGCGACTGGGAGCGCCGCACCAAGGAAATCATGGAGATTCAGGCCGAATGGAAAACCATTGGCTTTGCCCCGCAGAAGATGAATGTGAAAATCTTCGAGCGTTTCCGCGCCGCTTGCGACGAGTTCTTCGGTAAGAAGGCCCAGTACTTCAAGGATTTGAAACAGCGTTTTGCCGAGAATGCCGAGAAAAAGAAGGCCCTTGTGGCACAGGCTCAGGCCCTGCAGGACAGCACCGAGTGGAAATCCACCACCGACAAGCTCATCGCCCTGCAGAAAGAGTGGAAAACCATCGGCATGGTGCCCAAGAAACTCGGCGACCAGCTTTGGAACGACTTCCTCGGAGCCTGCAACAAGTTCTTTGAGGCCCGCAACGCCGCCACTGCCGGCACCCGCAATGAGGAACATGCCAACCTGCAGAAGAAACGCGACATCATTGCCAAACTCAAAGCTGTGGCCGAGGAGGCTGGCGACAATGTGCAGGAGACGGTGCAGAAACTCGTCGAGGAGTATCAATCCGTAGGCCATGTGCCCTTCCGTGAGAAAGACAAGGTTTACAAGGAGTACCACGAGGTGCTCGATAAGCTCTACAAGGAGCTCAACATCTCTACCGCCCGTCGCCGATTGGACAGCTTCAAGAGCAACCTCAAGGACATGGCACGTCGGGGCGAGGATGCACTTGACAACGAGCGCAGCAGACTGATGCGGCGTTACGAGAGCATGAAGGCGGAGATTCAGACCTACGAGAACAACCTCGGATTCCTCAACGCATCGTCGAAGAAGGGCAACTCGCTCATCGACGAGATGAACCGGAAGGTGCAGAAACTCAAAGACGACTGCAACCTGGTGCGCGAGAAAATCAAGGCCATCGATGCCGAGAATAGCGAGAAGGAATAGTCTTCGCGATTGCAAGAACACATCCATTCATTCATAGAAAAAGGCTGGTGGGATTTGTCTCACTGGCCTTTTCTGTTCAATAAACGCGTTGTCGCGGGAAAATTCACGGGAACAATTGACAAACAAAAAAGCCAACCGTCTTGTTTTCAAGCGATTGGCTTTTTATGTTGTTGGGGTACTCGGACTCGAACCAAGAATGACAGGACCAGAATCTGTAGTGTTACCATTACACCATACCCCAATGGGCGCAATCTTCATCACCTTGATGACTGATTTGCGGGTGCAAAGGTACTGCTTTTTTTTGAACTACCAAATATTTTCGCAAAAAAAACACAAATAAACTCATATTTTTTGCGATATTCAAATATTATGGTGTACCTTTGTACGCTAAATCATGTAATTATTGAATGGAAGAAATCAAGAAATTAGTCAACACGATTACTAAAGGAATCCAAGAGAAAAAAGGTTCGCGAATCGTCATTGCCGACCTCACGGAGCTTGATGGTGTCATCTGCAAATATTTCGTCATTTGTCAGGGCAATTCGCCCACACAGGTGGAAGCGATTGCCGACTCGGTGGAAGAGTTTGCACGTGTGAACAATGGTGAGAAACCTGTCAAGGTGGTTGGACGTGAGAATGCTCAATGGGTGGCCATGGACTATGTCGATGTGATGGTGCATGTGTTTCTGCCCGACGTACGCGAATACTACAATCTGGAGACGCTCTGGCAGGATGCCAGGCAGACGGTTGTTCCCGATTTGGACTAATGGTGTCTGTAGTTGTGAATAGAGTTTTGCACATAAAGCGAAATAAGTTAGAATCGAAAAATGAATCAGAAACAAGACAATAATAATCCCAAGATGCCGAGATTCAACATGACATGGATTTACGGCATCGTGATTGTTGCCCTGTTGGCGTTCTATTTCTCGAATGGCCAACAAGTGGGAGGAAGTGTGGAACGGAAAGCCTCATACAACGATTTCAAGATTTTTGTTGACCGTGGGTATGCTTCCAAAGTGGTGGTGAACAAACCTGAAGGTACACTGCAGATGTATGTGAAGCCCGAACACATTCGCGATGTGTTCAAGGCTTCGGCCAAGGAAGTGGGTCCCGATCCTTATCTGAACGTAGAGTTTGGTTCGGTGGATAAGCTCGAGGAGTTTCTTGTGGCTGAGAAAGAGAGCGGAAAGTTCAGTGGCGACTACAGCTACGACAACAAGAAGGGCAACGACCTGATAAACCTGCTCATCAATGTGGCGCCGTTGGTGCTGTTTGTGCTGTTCATGATTTTCATGATGAACCGCATGGGCGGAAGCGGCGGTGGCCCTGGCGGGGTGTTCAGCGTAGGCAAGAGCAAGGCTAAGATGTATGAAAAGGGCGGCGATCTGGGCATCACGTTCAAGGACGTGGCCGGACAGGCTGGCGCCAAACAGGAGATACAGGAGATTGTGGAGTTTCTGAAGAATCCTAAGAAATACACTGATTTGGGCGGAAAGATACCTAAGGGTGCGCTGCTGGTAGGTCCTCCGGGAACGGGTAAGACGCTGTTGGCCAAGGCTGTGGCCGGCGAGGCTGGCGTTCCGTTCTTCTCGATGAGCGGTAGCGATTTCGTGGAGATGTTCGTGGGTGTGGGTGCCAGCCGTGTGCGCGACCTGTTCCGCCAGGCCAAGGAAAAGTCGCCTTGCATCATCTTCATCGACGAGATTGATGCTGTGGGACGTGCCCGTTCGAAGAATCCCTCGATGGGGGGCAACGACGAGCGCGAGAACACGCTGAACGCCCTGCTCACCGAGATGGACGGCTTCGGCACCAACAGTGGCGTGATTATCTTGGCTGCCACCAACCGTGTTGACATGCTCGACTCGGCGCTGCTGCGCGCTGGCCGTTTCGACCGCGAAATTCATGTTGATTTGCCCGACCTGGCTGAGCGCAAGGAAATTTTCCAGGTTCATTTGCGGCCACTCAAGACCGACGACTCGTTGGACATTGACTTCCTTGCCCGTCAGACCCCAGGATTCTCGGGGGCTGACATTGCCAATGTCTGCAACGAGGCGGCTCTGATTGCAGCCCGAAGGAATGGTGAGGCGGTTGTGAAGCAAGATTTCCTCGATGCCGTTGACCGTATCATCGGCGGATTGGAAAAGAAGACAAAAGTGATGACAGCTGACGAAAAGCGCAGCATCGCCCTGCACGAGGCAGGCCACGCCACTATTTCTTGGTTCTGCGAACATGCTGCACCCTTGGTGAAAGTCACCATTGTGCCTCGTGGCCGTGCTTTGGGCGCCGCTTGGTATTTGCCAGAGGAACGCCAAATCACCACCAAAGAGCAACTGCTCGACGAAATGTGCTCGCTGCTGGGTGGACGTGCCGCCGAAGAACTTTTCACAGGGCACATCTCAACGGGTGCCACCAACGATTTGGAGCGCGCCACGAAGAGTGCATACGGCATGATTGCTTACGCCGGCATGGGCGACCGTCTGCCCAACATCTGCTATTACAACAACCAGGAATACGGATTCCAGAAACCCTACTCGGAAACCACCGCCCGCATCATGGATGAGGAGGTGCTCAAGATGATCAACGAGCAGTACGATCGTGCCAAACGCATCCTTACCGAGCATGCCGAGGGACACAATCAGTTGGCAGAGCTGCTGATTGCCCGTGAGGTCATCTACACCGAGGATGTGGAGAAAATCTTCGGCAAACGTCCGTGGGTGAGCCGTTCGCAGGAAATTATTGAGGAGAACCAGCGCGCCATGGCCGAGGAAATGGCCAAAAAACGTGCCGAGGAGTTGGACCAGCAAGCTCAGGAAGATAAGAACCTGGAAGCACAGCGCCAGGATCCGCAGTCCAATGACGAAACGAAGGAAGGAGGCAAGGCATGAAGAATCTCATTGTCAGAGCCATCACGGGCGTATTCTTCGTGGCGGCCATCGTAACCTGTTTCCTGAACCCCATAGCCATGGTGGTGCTTTTCGCGCTTATAACGGGACTGACTATCTGGGAGTTCACCGGACTTGTCAACGAGCATGTGGAAAACACCACAGTCAACCGGGCCGTCTGTACGGTGGCGGGTGTGTTCCTGTTTCTGTCCGTCTTTGGTTTCTGCTGGGGAGTGGTGTCTCCGGCCGTGTTCTTTGCCTACCTGTTCACGATTGTCTATCTGTTCATCAGCGAACTCTATACCAAGGCTCCCAATCCCATCAACAACTGGGCCTACACCATGCTTTCGCAGATGTATATCGCCCTGCCGTTCTCGCTTGTCAACGTGCTAGCGTTCATGGGGGCTCCCGACGGGCAGATACATTTCAACTACATCCTACCGCTGAGTCTGTTCATCTTCCTTTGGACCAACGACACGGGTGCCTATTGCGCAGGGTCGTTGCTGGGCAAACACAAGCTGTTTCCGCGCATCAGTCCGGGCAAGAGCTGGGAAGGAAGCATTGGTGGTGCCGTGTTTGTACTCATTGCCGCCTACATCATCAGCCAAGTTACGCCCGTTGCCGAGCAGCTTTCGCCGCTGAAATGGATGGGGCTGGGGCTGACTGTCGTGGTGTTTGGTACTTGGGGAGACTTGGTTGAGAGCCTTTTCAAACGAACGCTGGGCATCAAGGACAGTGGCAACATACTGCCTGGCCACGGAGGAATGCTCGACCGTTTCGACTCGTCGCTCATGGCAATTCCCGCCGCCGTGGTGTATCTCCACGTCATCTCGTTGTTCTAGCGCTTCAATTGTAAAAAAATCACTCAATAATCACGTTTATCATGAAAAAACTGTTATTTACCATGATGTTGGCACTGGCAGTGGTTGGTGCTTACGCTACGGACCCCGTCAAACAGTGGGGACAATTGCAGGTGAAAGGGGCTCAGCTTTGCGACCAGCAGGGCAATCCCGTTGTTCTGCGCGGTGTCAGTTTCGGTTGGCACAACATTTGGCCGCGGTTCTACAACAAAAAGGCCGTCAAAACCCTTAAAAACGACTGGCATGCCACCGTCATCCGGGCTGCCATGGGTGTGACCACCGTCGAGGACAACTACTTGGAGAATCCTGAGTTCGCCATCAAGTGCATAGAAACGGTGGTGGAGGCTGCCATCAAGAACAACGTCTATGTCATCATCGACTGGCACTCACACGAAATGCACACCCAGAAAGCCGTGGAGTTCTTCGGGCGAATGGCTCAGAAGTATGGCAAGTACCCCCATGTCATCTATGAACTCTACAATGAGCCCGTGGAAGACAGTTGGGAGAGCCTGAGGCAGTATTGTGAGACGGTAAGCAAGGAAATACGCAGGTACGACCCCGACAATGTTATTCTGATGGGCTGCCCCCACTGGGACCAAGACATTCACTTGGTGGCCGAGGACCCCGTTAAAGGCATTGATAACCTGATGTACACCGTCCACTTCTATGCCGCCACCCACGGCGAGTATCTGCGCCAGCGCATGGAAGATGCCGTCAAGGCCGGCCTTCCCGTTTTCGTGTCCGAGTCGGGCGCTTGCGAGGCTTCGGGCAACGGCCGGTTGGATGCAGAGTCCGAGCAGCTGTGGGTTGACCGGATGGAGAAGAACAAGGTGAGCTGGATTTGCTGGTCGGTTTCCGACAAAGACGAAACATGTTCGATGCTTCTTCCTCGCGCCAATGCCACAGGACCATGGGCCGACGACGTTGTCAAAAAGTACGGCAAACTGGTGAAAGGCTTGTTGCTGAAGTACAATCCTTGATGCAGAAAACAATATTGCCTCTCTACAGCAGATTCCCTAGTGGAAAGGCTGTAGAGAGGCGTTTTTTATATCCTATAACAAAAGGAAAAAGAACTAACATTATAAAAACTACGAAACTATCCTTCCATGAAACAAAAATCGATCACCTTCGCTGCCACCACAGTGTGTACATTCCTTCTGGTTGGCTCGCTCACGCTGACTTTCACTTCCTGTTCGGAGAAATATGCCGACGAATTGCCCGACCCGGCACTCGTTGAGCAAGAGACTGAAACCCCGGCATCGCAACAGCAAAATACAAACAGCGGACCGCAGGCGCAGGCTGCCAAAACCTACGGCGCCACACGTCAGGTGAAGCGTTCGCCCGAAGCACAGCAGCTGTTCGACTATCTGTGCAGCATTTACGGCAAGAAAATCCTCTCAGGAGCCATGGCCAATGTCAATTGGAACATCAACGAGGCCCAGTGGGTGTATGAGCATACGGGTCGCTGGCCAGCCCTGAACTGTTTCGACTTTATCCACCATCCCTTTTCAAGCCCTGGCGGATGGATTGACTATTCCAACACGCAGGTGGTGGAAGATTGGCATAACGCCGGAGGCATCGTGGCCGCCATGTGGCACTGGAACGTGCCTGCCAACAACGGGCGCGACTATGCTTTCTATGCGGGGAGCAAGGACAACGAGACCAACTTCGACGTGCGCAAGATTTTCGACCCGCAGTCGGCTGAATACAAACTGATGATAAAAGACATCGACCAGATTGCCGGTTATCTTAAGAAACTGAAGGACAAGGGCATTCCCGTGCTGTGGCGTCCCCTGCACGAGGCTGGCGGAATGTGGTTCTGGTGGGGTAGGGATGCCAAGGCCTGCTGCGAACTGTGGCGCGTCATGTACCAGCGTTTCGAGGAGGCCGGGCTGGACAACCTCATCTGGGCTTGGACTCACGCTGCTGGGTGGATGCAGCCATTCTCCGTGGGTATGGATTGGTATCCCGGCGACGAATATGTTGACATCGTGGGCTTCGACCTCTACAATGTCGGCAGCGCTGCCGAGTGCAACAGCAACTATTTCCAGTGGCTCAGCCAGCAATGCCCCGACAAGCTGGTGGCCATCACCGAGTGCGGCAACATTCCTTCCATCGCCAGCCAGTGGAATGCAGGGGCCAAGTGGCTTTTCTTCATGCCCTGGTACGACTACGGGCGCACCAACAACCCACATTCGAATGAATTTAAGAAAACCGACCATGGCAGCGCCAACATCGACTGGTGGAACGGTGCGTGGAGCTTCGACGAAGTGCTCTCCCGCGACCAGGTGGATATGATTCCTAATTCCATCAAGGTGCCAACCATGTAACTTTATTGTTCACGCATCCTTGTTCAATGTTTATGGTGAAGTTTTTCGTTCTTTCCATGGCGATTTTCTTCCTCTCATTCATTACTGCCCCTGAGAGTCACAGAGTTCTGGAGCACTCTTTTCTCCATGTTCGTCCCGATGGTGGTGGTTGCCAGCATCCTGTTGGCTGCACTGTATTTCCGTGACAAAAAAAGCACCACTTTGATTCTGTCCGTCATCATTCTGATTCTGCTGAACACGGCAGGTCATCACGCATGGTCGAACATGCTTCATCACTAAAGTGGCGTGACCATGTATTTGCGGAGGGAAAATGTGTAGCTGAAAAAAAAGTCTGCACATTTTCCTCCTATTTCGTCAGCGACTGAATGTCCTTGAGCGTCAGTGTGCCGAGGATGTTCACCACGCTGAGGTGGCCCAAGGCGTCGGTGACGAGCACGAACTCGTGCTTGCCGTTCTTGTAGCGTTTCTGATAGATGAACACTTTCTGTCCGCTCTCGTTGGCCCGCATCACCTCCTCGTAGCCGTTCTTGGCCGTGTAGGTGGATGCGGTTTGTTTTTTCAGTTTTGCAACGAGGTTGGCCTTCTCTGCGCTGAGAATCTGTATGTGGTCCAGTTTGCCCGCCATCTTGGCCAAGTCGCGGTTGTTCACCTTCAGGCTAGGCATCATGCTCAGCAGCGATTTCGAGATATAGACTGTCGAAACGCCGCTCACATTCTCAAAGCTCTTGAACAGCGCGTCCTGTCCGCGCGCGGTGATGCCCATGAGCACTAGCAGGGCTATGAATGCTATTTTCTTCATATATATATATGTGTACTAGTTCTTTTTGATTTTTTCCATTTCCTTGATGCCCTTGTTCAGGTTTTCCGAGAGCGTCTGCAGTGCCTTTTCTGTTTCTTTGTAGGCCATGCGCGGGTCGTTGTAGGTGTCTTCGGGCATGGCCGCCGTCTGTGGCTGCATGCTCTGCTGTTGTTTCTGTCCGGCATAGAAGCTCACGCCAACGAGCACCAGCATGCCTGCCGCCACGCCCGCCATCCACCGGGTGGCGTGGCTGCGGCTCTTGCGGCGCGTGGAGTTTTCCACGCGGTTCCACTGGTCGATCATTCGGCTCATGCGGTGCTCGGTGGCATCGGCCAGCCGGGCGTCCATCTGTGCTTCGGCGGTCTGTTCGAAACGTGCTAGGGCGGCGAACATGGCCTTTTCGGCCCGCAGTTCAGCGGGCACCTCGCCGTTCATGGTCTGGCGCAGTTGCTGTTCCTCGGCTTCGGTGGTCAGTCCGTCGAGATATTTGTCGAGCAATCGTTTGGTTTCTTCTATGTTCATAGGTTGATTTCACAATTTTCAAAATTCTACAATTTCACAATTTCACAATTGTCAATCATTATCCATTCTCCATTTCCCCAGTTGTTCCCTGATTCGTTTGCGCGCCCGGCTCAGTTGCACACGCACATTCACCTGCGAAAAGCCTGTGGCGGCGGCAATGTCCTCGTAAGCCATATCGTCAACATCGCGCATCTGAATAATGGTGCGCTGAGGTTCGGGCAACTGAGCTATCAGCCTGAACACGGCCGCCGCCACGTCGCGTTCTTCCACCTGCTGTTGCACGTCGTCGGTTGCGGCCACTTGCAGTTGGTCAGGCGGTGGATCCACCTCGCCCAAGTGTGCCTTGCGCTGCTGGTCGTAGAACACGTGCTTCAGCGTAGTGATGCAGTAGGCCTCGTGGCTGACCACGTGCTTCAGCTCGTCGCGCTTGGTCCATAGTTTCAGGAACGTGTCCTGCACAAGATCCTCAGCCGCCAGGTCGTTGCCTGTCAGCCGCCATGCCACGCTGAACATTTTTCGGCTGCATGGCAAGAAGAGTTTCTTGAACTCAGTGGCGTCCATTCTGGTGGTGCTATTATTTAAGACGTAGGAAAGGTGGTTTTTGTTACAGTGGAAACGCGCCGAAACCGCCGAACAGTGAAAACTGCCGGCGGGCGGGGCTATCGGGTGCGGAATCCGTAGCATGCCACCACGGCGAAACAAACCATCGGCACCACAAACGAAGCATGCACCGCCGAGAGCCCTGCAAAGGTGGTGTGGGTGTCCATGATGGCCGCCTGGATGGGGGGCAGCACACTGCCGCCGAGGATGGACATGATGAGGCCCGCACCGCCAAACTTCACGTTTTCGCCCAGTCCTCTGAGCGCAATGCCGTAGATGGTGGGGAACATGAGCGACATGCAGCCGCTCACGGCCACCAGGCAGTACATGCCCTTCAAGTCGGCGAACAGCATCACGCCCACCAGACACAGCATGGCCAGCACGGCCAGCACGGCCAACAGCTGGCCCGGCTTGACGAACCTGAGGAACCACGTGCAGACGAAGCGCCCCACGGTGAACAGGATGAGCGCCCCTATGTAGTAGCGGAAGGACAGTGCGTTGGCCGCCGTCTCGCTCAGTTCGCCGTGCTCGCAGAACAGCTCGTGGCCGTAGTGCATGATGTAGGTCCAGCAGGTCACCTGTGCGCCGATGTAGAAAAACTGTGCAATCACCCCTTCGCGGTAGTTTTTCACCCTGGCCAGTTCCTTGAGGGCCGTACCCAAACGCTTGTTGCTGCCGCCGTCGCTTGCTTTCGGCATGCGCGTCAGGCGGATGGCCAGCAGCAGTGCGAGCACCACGAAACCTATATAGACGTAGGGCTGAATCAGTATGCTCAGGTCGTGGTCCTTGATGGCCTCGAAGCGGGCCGGGTCGCTCGCCAGCAGTTGTGCGCGCGTGGGCGAGTCGGTGGGGTCGAGCTGATTCTGCACGAAGAGCCACGCCACGATGGTTCCCGTCACCGCTCCGATGGGATTGAACGACTGGGCCAGATTGAGCCGCCGCGTGGCCGTTTCCTCGCTGCCCATGCAGTAGATGTAGGGGTTGCACGACGTTTCCAGGAACGACAGTCCGCACGTCATGACGAAATAGGCCAGCAGAAACGAGTAGTAGATGCCCGTGGCCTTGGCCGGAATGAACGCCAGCGCGCCCACGGCATAGAGCCCCAGCCCCATCAGTACGCCCGCCTTGAACGAGTAGCGCTGAATGAACATGGCGGCGGGGAAGGCCATGACGAAGTAACCCAGATAGAAAGCCACCTGCACCAGCGAGCCTTCGACGACGCTCATTTGGAAAATGGTGGAGTACGACTTCACCATCGGGTTGGTCACGTCGTTGGCGAAGCCCCACATGGCGAAGCAGCAGGTAATCATGGCGAAGGGCACGAGCAGGCTCACGCCGTCCTTTCTCAGCATTCCGTCAGAATTTGATTTCATGGTTTATTTTGTGATTGGTTATGTTTCAACTTTGCAAAGTTACTCATTTTTTTTGTACTTCCCTTTGCCGCAGGTGTCTTTTTGTTGTCGTGAGATAAAAAACAGTGCCGCGAGATTGTTTTTTTATCTCACGGCGTTGCGTTGAAATTCTCTAGAAAATTTCAGCGCAGCGTCGGGAGATATTTTCGTGACTCGCGGCAAGAGAAAAATATCTCCTGGCAACACGAAAATATCTCCCGGCAATAGGAAAATATCTCCCGACAATGATTTCGTGTTGTCGGGAGATAATTTTCTGTAGTCTCGAGTTTGTTTTTCTGTTGTCGTGCTTTACGCGGGAATCTCTGGGAATGATAACGCTTTGCGTCTGTCAAAAACCAATAAAAACAAAGAAAAACCAATAAAAACAAGGAAAAACCAACATAACAAGGGAGCTTTACAAATAAAAACCTGTTTTTCCTTGTCCGTTTTTGTTTTTGAATTATTGCTGTCCGCTAAAA
>DFFM01000030.1:0-31497 GCA_002369515.1 Prevotella sp. UBA3776
CTTAATATTCAACGACAGACCCTATTTAAAATTCCAATTTTTACCGTGCTCTTCGTGCCACTCTTTCCCATAAGGACTATTTTCCATATAGTCATTAACCCTTTTACGCTTGTCTGAATTTTCAAAGCCACCTTGAATATTTTTACTTCTTAGTTTTTTCTTTAAATCTTTGGTGAAACTGTTTTGCATAGCAGTATTAATATCGTCACGACCTTTTTGTGTATTACCTATTTCATTTAAGATTCTATTTACTGACTCTTTCACAATTCTGTGAAGGTCTTGCTCTGTTAATCTTATAAGTTTCTTATTCATATTTGTATTTGTTTTATATTGTTTATTTTCATCAAGATTATTATTTATATATTCTTTAACTTCTGTATCCATAGGATTATTAGTTGGGTGGAACTCACCATTAGACTTGAATAATCCTTCGCTTCCATCTGCGTGTTGTGTAGATATTTCTTGTCTTCCCCCTTGATAAGTATGAACGCTTGATTTTGACCTCTGTTTTGAATACTTTAGGTTTAATGCATCTGTTGCATACATATCAAGTCCATATACTATCTGTATAAGCCTTACACCATTTTTGTCTTGCTCAAGACCTGTTACTATATGTTTTGCAATTTGTTTAGCTTTTAAAGCATAGTCTTGCCATTGTTTCCTTAACATATTATAAATGTTTTCTTGAATATTATTAGTTTTTAATAAATATCACTATCTTTGCAAAAAAAACGAAAATATGTGGGATATAAGAGTAATTGTTGAACTAATAAAGTGCTTTGAAGATATTCAATTCACTGAGCAAATTGATGGCAATCGTATAGGATGCATTCAAGATAACGATAGAACAGTTCAAGTTTCTTTTCTTGGGGATAATGTAGGTAAATACATAATGTTGTTTTATGAGGTTGAAGATGTTAACAATATAGAAAAGGTAGACACGAATCTTTCTGAGAGATTCATTAATGGGAGACATATGATAGATGGCAATCGTGTAATTCTATACACGATATTCCCACTTTTGAGCGAAACTTTTGTTAGAGAGCAAATAAAACAAGGTTTATCAGAAATATGGGATATGAATAATGTGCTTAAATCCGTATCTCAAGAAAATGAGCAGCCAAACCAATGACTGCTCATATATTTGGGTCAACTTCTATGTTATTGCCAGAATTAAACCGTTGAGTGAATATACAAATTAGTCTGAAAATTCTGAAATAGGCTTGAAACGGGTAGAATATTGTGACCAGTTAGAGTCTGCCTTGTAGGTCTCTACAAGTTCGTCTGGGACATAGACAGGACAATCGTTTGTATTATACAACGCGTTTCTTCCTGACACGGCTATCATGGTATTTGGTAGCAGTATTATGTATTCAAGTTTTGGATTGTTGCGGATCGAGTAAAAAGAAAAGTATGTTACGCTGACAGGAACAACCAACCTTTTAAGATTGGTGCTGTTTTGTACAAAGTTCGTAAACGATTTAAGATTTGTAAAGTGTAGTAATTCAACCAACGAGGTGATAAGTGTATTATTCGTAAATACAGTCCCCAAGGCATTACAACCCCTTGGGGACTGCGCTGAGAGAAGGCATATACGGGAACTTTACGGAGACAGTGTTTTTTAAAGGGCCGATAAATGTTGCAAGTTTTGGAAACACAACCTTTTCGGGAACTGTTTTTTGGCCCGGCAATATGGTATCTGATGGTAGGGGTTATCCTTTAAACAACTTTATATGCCAAAAACTCATCATGCTAGAAGGCTTTACTGGGACTTTCCATTGGACCGCCTTCTATTATGCTAATATTGATACGATAGTCTTCCCATCTACAATACCTATAATACCCAACGTCAGCAAAAGTGGTTTCTCTAGAACATGCAAACTTGTTATCAACGGTAGCAATGTTATCCCTATTGCAGAACAAAGTTATTACAGAGCATCGTATAATATCTACGCTTACGTTCCTGATGAGCTCGTTAGTGCCTATAAGAATGAGGAATCCTGGCAAAGCAATTTCAACACCGACAAGATATTGCCAATGTCTGAATACGAGGAAGGTTAACCATCGTACTCACTCAGCGGTCTTATCTTGCTTGCCCAGGTGCTCCAGTTGGTTGCTGACTTGTACGCATCTACTGCTTCGTCGGGAACATAGATGGTTGGCGTACTGCCAGAAGAAAACATTCTATTTCCTGAAAGCGCAGGAGGTGTCGTTGCCAGAATCACGAATGTTGACAACCTGCTATACAAATGTATCTCAGCCCCCATAGTTGTAACAGAGCTTGGATAGATAATATTCTTTAGCCCCACACTTCTGAAACAAGAACCACCAATTGACATAACACCTTCGGGTATAGTCATGCTCTGGAGTTTGGTGCACGCAAAAAACATACCGTCGGAGAGCGAGGTAATTCCACCTGGCTCAATCACGCAACTGATTATTTCGGAACTAAGGAAAGTATTGTTTCCAACACTCTTAATATTGGAAGGAAGTGTTACGTTCTTTAATCCTGAACAATTCTGGAAAGCAGATTGAACCAAAGACGAAATGTTCAGGTGACGAATATCATAGATATCCTCTATGACTTTATTTCCACGAAACGCAGTTCCCAAGGCACTATCTGAACGCCCGCTTCACATCTTTATATATAGTATTGTCGAGAACATGGGCATAGCCCTGTGTCGTTCCGATGTAGCGGTGTCCCAGGATCTGCTGGATGGTGGTGATGGGTACACCCCGGTGGATGAGGATGGTGGCGCAGGTCACTCTCGCGCAGTGGAACGACAGGTGCTTCCTGATGTGCATCCGCTTGGCCAGCCGCTTCAGCAGCTCGTTGCATCGGCTGTTGGCTGGCAGTCCCGGAAACAGTTTTCCCCGCGTGGTAATGAGCGAGAGGGCCTTGCCAGAGAACATCTTCGAGAGTGGTATGCGTACGGTGGTCTTGGTCTTACGCATTCGCAGGATAAGCCATTTCTGCCTCGATACAGTCTTGATGTGGTTGTAATGCACCTCCCTGATATCGGAGAACCGCAACCCGGTGTAGCAGCTGAAAAGGAAAGCCCTTGCGATGAGCATTTCTTCGTCACTTCCTTCTGAGCTGCTGACATACTGCTCCCACTTGCGCAGGTTCCTCTCAGTGAGCGCCTGCTTGGATGTCGGCTCAGTACGCACGTGCCATTTGCGGAACGGGTCGGAGGTGAGCAGTTCCTCGTCGATGGCCACGTTCACGTACCTGCGGAAAATCTTCATCTGCTTGGCCACGGTGTTAATCTTCAGTCCGAGTCCGTGCAGGTAGCCTTCGAAGTCTGCCACCAAGTGCGGCGAGAGGTCTGTGAACGTCATTGCCGCGTTGAATCCGTTGAGGTGTCTGAGCGTGTTGCGGTGGTTCTCGCGTGTTCCCTCGCTGACCAGTGCATTGCCTATTGCCTTTTCCAGCCATGTCAAGAAGGGTGCTGAAGGCTCCGTCATCACCCTTGGGTGCTCTGCCAGCTTCCCTTCCCCGATGTGCCTTGCATAGTACTCATTCCCCACCTGTATCTGCACGAATGCCCGTTGCCCCTCCAGCTCCCGCTCGATGAAGGCCATGATGTCCTGGATGTTCTTCATGCAGGGATAACGCGATGAGATGTGAGCAAATTGTAATTATGTCTCAGGGTTGGTATTCTCAACCGGGGGTGTGAACACCGCCTTAATAAGTTTGGCGTTATTCTCGTTGATAATGGAGAAGTCTTTAGCAATATACACATCGGCAATGTCAAGTGTTCCGACATGGTTCAGGGCTTCGTCAACATCAGACTTGCTGAAACGCATGAAATTTCGGGACAATGTAGCGAAAGTGTGCCTTGCTTGGTAGAAGTTCAGTCCGTTAATTCCGACGGCTTCACCGACATCTTTCAGCCCCTTGTTGAGATTTTGATTGAAGGTGCTGGCCGTTGCGTATCGCTCAGAGAAGTTGAACACTTTGCTCCTGCCTTTATATTTCTTTACCAGTTCTTTAATAAATGGCTGGATGACTATCTCAATATACGCCTCATCACTTCTGCGGTCTTTGGTCTTGGCTCGCTTGTATCGTATGGTGTCACCCTTTTTGTCGGCACATGAGTACATATCTACGGAGTTCATGCCCATCAGACAGAAAGAGAGAATAAAGCAATCCCGTGCAAGCTGTGCTCGGCTGTGTGGCCTGCCATTGTAATGGTAAATTTTCAAGAGCTGCTCTAATGTGAGAGAACGGACACCTTTCTTTAGGACCTGCCGTGGTACTTTATATCTTAAAAAAGGATCATTTTTGATTATCTGGTCATAATCGGTGTTGTACCTTCTCATGGCTTCCCTGTACAAATGGCGCATCTGTCCGAGGTAGAGAGATTGCGCTCTCGGTTTTTCTTTCAGGTATTCCTCAAAACCCTTCAATGTTTTATAAGATATGGTAGAGAACGGAAGATAACGTCTTCCGAGATATGCTTCAAGGGAGTTGAGCATCGTCGCATAGTTCTTAGCTCCCTTAATAGTGGAGTGTTTCAGCCATTCGTCTGTAAATGTAAAGAAATCAATATCCTCATGCGTGGCTGTTATTCGCTCTACGATGTATGAGGCATCCGCGTTTCTTCCGGCAAGATCAAGTGATAGCGCTGCAAGCCTGTCTTCAAGTTGCCGGCGCATCCTCTCAACAATCATTGCCTTCTCGACATTCTTAATCTTCTTGCCGTTTGAAGAAAGTTCTGAGTCAGCCACGCTGATTTCTGTTGAGATTCTCTTTTTTGAGTTCTTTCCCTGGCATACGAGGAATGTTACAGGGTGTACTCCTTTCTTGTTCTTTTTACCGATTTCAAGTGTGATTGTTGCCATATTTTTTGCGGATGTTTGGCGGAAGTTTTAGGTTTTAAAAGTGAAAATGAGGTCTAAAAGTGAATTTGAGCTTTGTACGAAAAAACCCCTACAAACCTTGATTTGCAGGGATTTTCGGTGTGTGATCCCGCAGGGATTCAAACCCTGGACCTTCAGAACCGGAATCTGACGCTCTATTCAGCTAAGCTACGGGACCTTGATGTGTGTGTTGCAGGTTTCTTCGGCAACAGCGGGTGCAAAGGTAAGAAAAAGAATTGATAAAACGTCAGGGGATAGGCAAAAAAAACTAAAACTTGTCGGGAAAAGTTCTGGAAAAGTTTTGGGATTGTTCTTTTTGGAGCCAGTAAAGCGATAGATAATGATTTGGAAAAAGAGAATTGGCGGGGTGATTTGTGTAAGCAAAAATGGAAAATTGCTGTCAAAATGCAAAAATTTTAGTTGTTTTTGCTTGCACATAAGCATTTTATTTGTACCTTTGCAGCAATTTTAGACATTTTGCTGGATTTCTGCCATGTTGAATTCTTTGGCGGGAGTTTGGAAGAAGTAGTTTTAGTTATATAATTAAGGTAATGAGTAAATTAATCAGACCCATCAACTACGAGCAGCTGCTCAACATGAAGCAGACCGAGCAGGGAATCAAGCAGATTAAGGATTTTTTTCAGGCCAATCTGTCAACTGAGTTGCGCCTGCGGCGTGTCACTGCTCCTCTTTTCGTTCTGAAGGGGTTGGGTATTAACGATGATTTGAATGGTGTGGAGCGTGCGGTGACATTTCCCATCAAGGATTTGGACGACGCTCGTGCCGAGGTGGTTCACTCGCTGGCCAAGTGGAAACGCTTGACGCTGGCCGAATATGATGTGGAGCCCGGTTACGGTGTGTATGCCGACATGAATGCCATTCGTGCTGACGAAGAATTGGACAACCTGCACTCTCTCTACGTGGACCAGTGGGACTGGGAGGCTGTGATAACGCCAGAAGAACGCAATCTGGATTTCTTGAAGCGTGTGGTGCGGCGTATCTATGCCGCCATTTTGCGCACGGAGTATCTCACGTGCGAAACCTACGACCAGATAAAGCCGTTCTTGCCCCGCGACATCCACTTCATCCACAGTGAGGACTTGCTGGCGCTTTATCCTGACAAGACGGTGAAGGAGCGTGAGGATTTGATAGCCAAGAAATATGGTGCCGTGTTCATCATTGGCATTGGTGGCAAACTGGCCAATGGCGAGCCTCACGATGGGCGCGCGCCCGACTATGACGACTGGACGACGGAGACGGGCGAGGGCAAGCGTGGCCTGAACGGTGACATCCTGATATGGTATCCTGTGCTGGGCCGCGCCGTTGAACTCTCGTCGATGGGCATCCGTGTAGATAGGGAGGCGCTGCTCCGCCAGCTGAAGTTGTCGGGCAAGGAGGATCGTCTGCAACTTTATTTTCACCAGAAGCTGGTGCAAGGCGAATTGCCGTTGAGCATCGGTGGCGGCATCGGCCAAAGCCGTCTTTGCATGGTGTTGCTCCATAAAGGCCATGTGGGCGAGATACAGGCCAGCATCTGGCCAGAGCAGATGATTCGCGAATGTGCTCAAATGGGAATGCCGTTGATTTGAGCTTCCTGCAGTGAATTGAGGATGCGCATCCCCCGGAGGGGCGAAAAGAATGTCGTGCTTTAGGATGAAACTTTCAAGTGTGTTTCAATCTAAAGCACGACATTTTTTTGTGTCAAGTCAGCAGCAGGCTTACCTGACTACTACTTTCTGAACCTTCATTTGGCCGTTGGCCAGGCGCTCCTGGCGGAAGAAGATGCCGCTGCGGGGCGATTGGATGCGACGGCCCTGCAGGTCGTAGAAGGAGACGCCTACCACCGAAGCGTTTTCTCCGGCAGCCAAGTTGCTGATGCCGTCGGTGGACGATTTTCCGGCCCAAGCCTTGTTGGCATTCACTATTTCGCCCGTCTGCTTGTTGATGAGCAGCACGTTGACGCGCAGCTTCGACTTGTCGGCCACGAGGTCGGGCTTCAGCGTGGAGATGTCGAACTTGTACTCGTAGCTCTGCGTCTCGTCGGCCTTGATGGGCGATTTGACAGAGCCTTCGATGCCGGCGGCACCCGAACGGGCCACCACCACATCGTTGAACACCAAGTCTGCTACCTTGCTTCCCCCTTCAACAAACATGTCCATGGACGAGGGCCAGCCAGCCTCGCCACTGTAGTAGTTGGCCTGCCGCCACTCGCTTGCGGTTCCCGTCAGTCCGTCGGAAGTAAGGACGAAGCCCAGTTCGTAAGGATTGTCGGCGCGCTCGACGGGGAAGGTCACTTCTGCCGTGGCAACGAGCACATTGCTGTTGCTGCTGTCCCATTTTGTCCGTACCTCCACTTCGGCAGGTGCAAACACCTTGTTGCGCTCCAACCAAGCCTTGTCGATGCCGAACGTGCCATACTGCGAGTTGCCGCTGAAAGCGTCGGTCTGCATGATGCGGTCGATGGCAGCCGAGGGATAGCCCGGGAATTCGCCCAGAACAGCCGGGTTCCACGGGAACTCGTTGACGGTGAACACCTCCATGGGGTCGGCGTTGTGATAGGAGAGAGCGATGAAGTCGTTCGGATACAGGCGGTTCATCTCCTCCAGTCCCACGTAGCCACGCGGGCAGTAGCCACACCACGTTCCGGTGTATTCTTCCACCACGGCGCGGTGGGTGGGCAGCGTGTTATAGACATTCACCACCCCTTGTCCGAAAGCATTGGGCTGCTTATTGCTCACTCCGTTCACCTTCGAGATGACGATGGTCAGTGGGTAAGCGCCTTTCTTGGGCAGAGCGGGCAACTGGGCCGTTATGCCGACCGTTTGTCCGTAAACGGCGGGCACAGCCTCGTCCAGGTCAACGTGCTTGGAAATGTTTTTTCCGTCGATGCTCAGCGTGTAGTCGAACGACTGTATTCCATTCGAACCATAGTTCACCAGCTGGAATGTGGTAGTCGATTCTTTGCCCGTCTCAACATTCGCTTCTTCAATCTCGCCCACGGTGGCGGCGTTGGTGTAGATTTTGTCACCTTCGAGCAGCACCTGGATGGTCAGGTCGCCCGCCTGTCCATAGAGGCTGCGCCAAGCCGTGCGGTAGATCTTGGTGGTGTGAATGTAGAATCCGTCGGGAGAGGTGTATTTGCCCGTCCAAACGGGATAAAGAGCCGTTTCGACCTTCTCAACGTCGAACGAGTAGCCCACATACACGCCCTCGTCGGTGAGCGTGTAGGGTTTGCTGAACAGCACCTCGGTGTAGCCTTCGGCAATGGTGAAGCTCTGTGTCAGGATGTCGAACTCGCCAGCCTTGCTGCTTTTGATTTCGGGCAGCTGCTTGGTGAGCCACGCCTTGGCGTTGCTCAGCCCGTTTGCAAACGGGAAAGCAATGCGCACACCCTTGATGCTGACGCCCTTCAGATTGGGGTCGCTGATGCGGATGCCCACGTCGTAGGTCTCGGCGTTCTTGCCGCCCGTACCATACTGGGTGGTGTTGTCGCCCAGACTATAGACAATGTTGCCGGCGGCGGCACCCTGCACCCCAAGGAGGGCGAGGGCGGCTGCCGCAGCACATTTGATTATCGTTTTCTTGACTTTCATTGTTTCAGAGAATCATGGTTGCTGTATAAAACTCCGTTGCGCGTTTACTTGCGAACCACTTTGAAGTTCTTCTTCGAACCGTCGGCGAAGCTGACGCTCTTGATGACGAATCCCTTGGCGTCGGCATTGACCTGACGGCCGGTGGCGTCGTAGTAGGCTTCGCGGGCCACGCCCTTCACGTTGGAAGCGCCGACCGACTTGATGCCCGAAACGACTTCTGTCTCGCCAGTCTCGATGTTGTAATAGACGATGTTAGAGCGGTGCTCCTCGCCGCCACCGGTGTAGATGCTCTGCAGACCCACGTTCTCGGCGGGCTGGAAGAACAGGCACAGGAAGTTTTGGGCAATCCATTCATTGTCAGTGAATCCGTAGGGCAGCACGGTGTAGTCCTTGTCGAGCGCGTCGTACTCGTCCTGCTCGAAGGTGAACACCTCGTTGTCAACATACACCTGATAGCTCAGCTTCTCGGGAGTGATGTAGTTGCCTTCCGTGTCGAAGGTAGGAATGTTGAAGTCAAGCTCGGCACACTCATAGGCTTCGTCGTAATCCCAGAAATAGGTAATGACTGGATCGGCGGGCGTAGCGGCCACCTCTTTGAAGAAGTAGAGCTTGGGAGCGACATAAGCTTCGGCATAATATATCCTTGAAGTAGATCCATTGATATACATGGCCGTGTTCTTGGGCGCAGTGAGCGTCTTGGTGGCAGCATCGTAATCGAACACGATGTCGCTTGCAATAGTGGGTTCAAAATAGGTTTCGTCATATTCCTTGTCGTAAGCCTCCTCAACGGTAGCTGTGGTCAAATACTGATACGAATTGTAATACTCGTCGAGTCCGAGGAACTGATTACCCTCGAATGTCACTTTGTTGCCGCTGATGGTACCCACATACCAGCCAGGCACATTTTCATAGGACTGAACATACACTTTGTCATCGACAAAGGCCACCTTCACATTCTTGCTGCTCTTTGTATCGCCTTCGACAAACTCCAGAATCATATCTTCCACTTTAGCCCCAGCAGGCGGAGTGATGTATTCCTCGGTCATGATTGATGCTTTCAGGTTCCAGTTGGCGCTTCCTCCCCAATTCCATGTAAGTTCGTCACTTTCGTCACTCACATAGTCCTCGTAGATTACGCCATAGACATAATCGCCTTCTTGCATGTCGATGTCAGTGCTGAGCACGCCATCCTTCCACGTGATGTTGATGTCGCTGTTTTCCGACTCCACATAAGAGGAACCTTCTTCGTTCATTTCCAAACGAGCAACGTAGTCAAGTTCCTCATAGCCCTCACTGCCATAGTAGCCTATGGGCTGCTTCTTGATGACATACTTGCCGTCACCCTTTGCTTCGGCCTTCACCCAGTAGTATTCTGTAGCATAAAGACTGGGAACCAGGTTTGAGATGTAGAGATTGCCGTCGGTACCTTCCACAACTTTCATGGGACTGGCATCAGACGAGGCATCATAATAGCCCGTTAACCAGTTGTAAGCTATAGCGTTGAAGGCAGCTTTCAGTTCGTACAATGTTCCTTGGGGCTGGTCAACTACGCCATAGGCCTTGGCAGGACTCTGAGCCCTGAGCACTTGATTCTTTGCGCGCTGTGCTTTGCGCGAAATGCCCTCTGCAGCAGCCACTTTGCCCTGCATCACACTACGTTTTGCCAACATTACACGCTGCACGTCGAGTTTGCCCTCAGGGCGCACACCTTTGCGGTTCAGTGGCTGAGCCGACAGACTGATAACGGCCAAAACTGCCGTCACGATGATAAAGGTAAATCTTTTCATAAGCAAATTCCTTAATAAAAAATAATACAAATGTTTATTACTAGTAACTATAATTTCTAAAAAACATCTGCAAAAATATGAAAATGTAACGAAACAGCCTAATTATTTGCACATTTTATTCGGATTTGCCCCCAAAAACTTTCAAAAATACCATGACTGTGGTATTTTTCCTTTCGTTTTCCCAATTTTCATGGCGTCGTTTCTTGACGCAAAAAGCCGATGCGCGTTTCCGTGCATCGGCTTTTCCATATCGTTGCGGTGAGGAATGTTATCCCATTTTGTCCAGTTCGGCCAGATTGGCGGCAATCTCCGAGTCGGGAATGTCGTAGTTGCGCAGGTCGCCGTTCAGGTAAGAGTCGTACGACGGCATGTCGATGAGCCCGTGTCCGCTCAGGTTGAACAGGATGACCTTCTCCTCTCCCGTTTCCTTGCACTTCTTGGCCTCGCGGATGGTGGCCGCAATGGCGTGGCAGCTCTCGGGAGCGGGAATGATGCCTTCGGTGCGCGCGAAGAGCAGTCCGGCCTCGAACGTCTCGAGCTGCGGAATGTCCACGCCGTGCATCAGTCCGTCCTTGATGAGCTGGCTGACAATCATGCCGGCGCCGTGGTAGCGCAGTCCGCCAGCGTGGATGTTCGACGGCTTGAACGTGTGGCCGAGCGTGTACATGGGCAGCAGGGGCGTGTAGCCAGCCTCGTCGCCGAAGTCGTAGCGGAACTGTCCGCGCGTCAGCTTGGGACAGCTGTTGGGCTCAGCAGCAATGAACTCGGTCTGCTTGCCCTCCAGGATGTTGTGGCGCATGAAGGGGAAGGCGATGCCGCCGAAGTTGCTGCCGCCGCCGAAGCAGGCAATCACCGTGTCGGGATATTCGCCGGCCATCTCCATCTGCTTTTCGGCCTCCAGGCCGATGATGCTCTGGTGCAGGGCCACGTGGTTGAGCACCGAGCCCAGGGTGTATTTGCAGTGGGGCGTGGTGGTGGCCAGCTCCACAGCCTCGCTGATGGCCGTGCCGAGCGAGCCCGAGTGCGTCGGGTCTTTGGTGAGGATGTCCTTGCCTGCGCGGGTTGACATCGAGGGCGACCCCGTCACGGCGGCGCCGAAGGTGCGCATAATGAGCGAGCGGTAGGGTTTCTGCTGCATGGTGAGCTTCACCTGATAGACGGCAGCGTCGAGGCCGAAAATCTTGGCGGCATAGCTCAGAGCGGCGCCCCACTGTCCGGCGCCCGTTTCGGTGGTTACGTTGGTGGTGCCCTCAATCTTGGCATAGTAAGCCTGTGGCAGGGCCGAATTTATCTTGTGAGAGCCCAGAGGGTTCACGCTTTCGTTCTTGAAATAGATGTGTGCAGGGGTGCCGAGCGCCTCTTCCAGAGCGTAGGCGCGCACCAGCGGAGTGGCGCGGTAGTAGCGGTATTTTTCGAGCACGGGCTCGGGAATGTCAATCCAGGCATGCTCGGTGTCGAGTTCCTGCTTGCAGCACTCCGTGGGGAAGATGTGGGCCAGGTCCTCCCATGTCAGCGGCTGGCGTGTGGCGGGATGGATGGGCGGCATGGGCTTGTTCACCATGTCGGCCTGGATGTTGTACCACTGCGTAGGCAGTTCGTTCTCCTGCAAAAGGAATTTTTTCTGTTTCATGTTGTTTTCGGTTGTCGTTGTTAATGTTCTAGTTATCTATAAAATTACCATTTTCAAATGCAAAGGTACTACTAAACGGACGAAAAGCCAAAGAAAAACTCACTTTTCTTTCATTTTTGGCCGAAAACGCCCCGTTTCGCTACATTCTGTCGGACGATGGTTTGCCGTTTCCGCAGGGGGCGAAAACAATGTCGTGTTTTAGGCAAAGATTTTCTAGAAAATTTGAGCGTAGCGTCGTGAGTTGTTTTTCGGTTGTCGCGGGTTGTAAAAACAATGTCGGGAGATAATTAACTGTAGTCTTGAGTTTGTTTTTCTGTTGTCGTGCTTTACGAGGGAATCCCTGGGAATGATAACGCTTTGCGTCTTTCAAAAACAATAAAAACAAAGAAAAACCAACAAAAACAAGAGGGGTTTTACAAATAAAAACCTGTTTTTCCTTGTCCGTTTTTGTTTTTATTTGTTTTTGAAAGACGCGTAGCGTATGCTTTTCAGCCGAAGAAACAATGCAGGCCTCGAGACTACGAATGTAGCGTCGGGAAATAAAAAAATATCTCCCGACAATAATTTCGTATTGTCGGGAGATAAAAACAAATTCTCAAGAAATTTTTGTGGACAATGGCGAAAAATGCTTACCTTTGCCGCGTTTTGGGCTGACAGCGTACGGAAAGGACGCAGCGGAACCCCGCGGCGGATGCAGAAATCCCGTGCGCAAGAAGCCCGCAGACAGCAGAATCATGATCATACTGACAACCATCATCCTCTACTTCGGCCTGCTGATGGCGCTGAGCCGCTGGACGGCACACCGCCAGGCCAGCAACGACACGTTTTTCCGCGGCAACCGACAGTCGCCATGGTATCTGGTGGCTTTCGGAATGATTGGGGCTTCCATATCGGGAGTCACCTTTGTCAGTGTGCCCGGCATGGTGCTCAAGAGCGACATGACCTATCTGCAGACCTGCCTGGGGTTCATCTTCGGCTATCTCGTCGTGGCCTTCGTGCTCCTGCCTGTCTATTACAAGTACAATCTGACCACCATCTACAGTTATCTGCACGAGCGGCTGGGCAAACGTTCGTACAAGACCGGAGCCTCGTTTTTCCTGCTGTCCAAGATGACCGGGGCCGCCGTGCGCTTCTATCTGGTGTGCATGATCATCCACCAGGTGATGGGCCTCGGCTCGGCAACCGGGGGCTTGGCTGGCCCGGCGGCAGGAGGCGCAGTAGGGCCAGGCGTGGGCAGCGCCGTTGCAGATTATTTGGCGTTTCTGCTCATCGTGGTGGCTATGGTGGTGCTCATCTGGCTCTACACACGGCGTGGAGGCATCAAGACGCTGGTGTGGACCGACTCGCTGCAGACTGCCTGCATGCTGCTGGCGCTGCTGCTTATTATATATAAGGTGGCGGGAGCCATGGACATGAGTTGGAGCGAAACGCTGCGCGCCATCGCCTCCGACGAGCACAGCCGGGTGTTCGTCTGGGACGACTGGGTGTCGCGTCAGAACTTTTGGAAACAGTTTCTCAGCGGCATCTTCATCGTGATTGTCATGACGGGACTCGACCAGGACATGATGCAGAAGAACCTGAGTTGCCACACGCTGCGCGACGCGCAGAAGGACATGTCGTGCTACGGGCTGGCTTTCGTGCCCGTCAACCTGTTGTTTCTCTCGCTGGGAGTGCTGCTGGTGCTGCTGGCCAGACAGGAAGGGGTGGCCATGCCCGCCAATGGCGACGAGCTGTTGCCCATGTTTGCCGCCACGGGGCGGCTGGGCGTGGCCGTGCAGGTGTTGTTTGCGCTGGGTGTCGTGGCCGCGGCCTTCAGCAGTGCCGACTCGGCGCTGACGGCGCTGACCACCAGTTTCTGCGTGGATATCTGCGGGCGCAAGGACGACGAGCGGTTGCGCCGCCGCGTCCATGTGGGCATGGCGGTGGCCTTCGTGTTGTTTGTGCTGCTGTTCAGGGTGCTCAACTCCACGAGCGTCATCGACGCCGTCTATATTCTCTGCTCCTACACCTACGGTCCGCTGCTGGGCCTTTTCGCCTTCAGCCTGCTGACCCACAAAACGACAAACGACCGCTATGTACCTTACATAGCAGTCGCTTCTCCTTTGGTTTGTTATGCGCTCGACGCCTTCACCATCCACCGTTGGGGCTACCACTTCGGCTACGAGCTGCTCATGCTCAACGGATTGCTTACGTTCCTGGGCCTGTGGCTCTTGGGACTCGCGCGGAAGTGACGGACGTCGCCCCGGTTCAGAGCAGCCTTATCACGCCCTCGAACGAACTGGAGCGCTGGCCCTGCGCCTTCATCATGACGTCGCAGCGCGACGTCTTGTAGGCAATGATGGTGAGCGAGTATTTTCCCGCCGAGTCTTCGGCCTCAATCTCCACTGTGTGAACGGTTTTCTTCTTGTTGGACGTCACCTTGTAGGAAGTGATGCGGGCGGTGAACTTCAGTTGCTCGTTGTTGCCGTAGGCACCCGAAACAGAGCCCACCGATGCGGGCAGACAGACCGTCAGCTCGTCGCCGTTCACCCCCAGCCCGTAGCCAGCGTCCAGCCCGTGGAACTGCTGGTTGAAGGTGGTGATGCGGTTCACGTCAATCTCGAACAGTTTGGCCTCTATGCGCTCGTTGATGAGCTGCTGGACAATCTCGGCTTTTTCTTTCTTGGTCAGCTTCTCGTTGTTCAGCAGTTTCTCCCTGATTTCCTGCCGCTGGGCTGCGACGGGCTGTGACACCTGTGCCAGGGCCAATGCCAGCACGGCAATGAAAAGAAACTGTTTCATCTGTATCGCTTGTTTAAATGGTTTGCAAATAGCGCTCGGCCTCGAGGGCTGCCTTGCAGCCGCTGGCTGCGGCGGTGATGGCTTGGCGGTAGATGGGGTCGGCCACGTCGCCTGCGGCGAAAACGCCGGGAATCTTGGTGCGCGGAGTGCCGTCGATGGTCTTGATGTAGCCCACCTCGTCGGTGTCGAGCCACGGTTTGAACAGTTCGCTGTTGGGATTGTGGCCGATGGCCAGGAAGAAACCGTCGATGGCGATATCGACCATCTGCTCGTCGGGCTCGCCGCGACGCTTCACCAGATGGGCGCCTTCAACGCCGTTTTCGCCGAACAGCCCCACCGTGTTGTGCTCGAACAGAATCTCGATGTTCTCGGCATTCATCACGCGCTGTTGCATCACCTTCGATGCGCGCAGGAATGGTTTGCGCACAATGAGATACACTTTCTTGCACAGCCCCGAAAGGTAGAGCGCATCCTCGCAGGCGGTGTCGCCACCACCGACAACGGCCACCGTCTTCTTGCGATAGAAGAATCCGTCGCACGTGGCACAGGCCGAAACGCCCTCGCCGCGATACTTGGCTTCGTCGGCCAGTCCCAGATATTTGGCCGATGCTCCCGTGGCAATGATCACGGTGTCGGCCGAAATCTCGTGCCCCTCTTCGGTGGTGAGCACGTAGGGGGCTTGGCTCAGGTCGGCCTTGACGATGATGCCGTCGCGGATGTCGGCGCCCAGGTTCTCCGCCTGCTGGCGGATGTCCATCATCATCTGGTTGCCGTCAACACCGTTGGGATAGCCGGGGAAATTCTCCACCGTAGTGGTTTGTGTGAGCTGGCCGCCGGGCTGAATGCCGGCATACTCCACGGGCTGCAGGTTGGCGCGCGAAGCATAGATGGCAGCCGTGTAGCCCGCAGGCCCGCTGCCTATGATCAGACATTTTACGTGTTCCATTCGGTTCAGGATTGTTGTTCTTCTGTTAGGCGTGAAGAAGAACTTCTATTTGCTTAGCTATGTTCTCCAGATTCTCCGTAGGCTCGAAACGGGCCACCACCTGGCCTTTCTTGTTGATGAGGAACTTGGTGAAGTTCCATTTGATGTCGGGCTTCTGCTGGTAGTCGGGGTCGGCCTTGTGGAGCATGTCGTCGAGGATGTGGGCGATGGGGTGGTTCATGTCCCATCCGGCAAAGCCCTTCTGCTCCTGCAGGAATTTGTAGAGCGGGTCGGCGTCGTCGCCGTTCACCTTTATCTTCTTGAATCGGGGGAACTCGGTGCCATAGTTCAGTTTGCAGAAATTGTGTATCGACTCGTCGGTGCCGGGAGCCTGCTGCCCAAACTGATTGCAGGGGAAGTCGAGAATCTCGAAGCCGTCAGCATGGTATTTCTCGTAGAGTTTCTCCAGTTCCTCGTACTGAGGGGTGAAACCACACTTGGTTGCCGTGTTGACAATGAGAAGCACTTCGTTGGCATACTCTTTGAGCGACACATCCTTTCCTTTTCTGTCCTTGACAGAGAAATCATAAACTGTTTTCATTGTTGGGGTCTTTGTTTTGATTAGTATTTCGTTGGTCAGCTTTTTCGCTGGTTGGTTCATTAATGCAAAGATAACGCAAATAATTGACAAACCAAAAACTTTTTTTATTTTTAACGACCAGCATGGGGTTTTCTTTCGACGAATAGGGAAAACCATATTGCAAATTAGGGATTTTTTATTTGTAGGTCATGGATTATTGTTGTATCTTTGCAGCAAGAAAGACAAATGAAACGTATTATTCACTTAAAAAAGAATAGGAGAACCAAACAATGAAAAAACTGACTTCACTCTTGGCAATGGTGCTGATTATGGCCATGACGGCAACTTTCTTCGTTTCGTGTACCACCGAAGACGAGTATGAGGCCTACACGCTCGAAGGCGCATGGGAAGGCGACATGGGCGTGGTGTTTGGCGGTTACCGCTCGGTTCGCTCGGTCATCTACTTCGACCGCGACCCCTATCGCTATGCCAGCGGAAGCGGATATCAGGCTGACTACTTCAACCAGTCGGGATGGGGATACCGTTACGACTACATCGCCAACAACATCACTTGGTCGGTGCGCAATCGTATCATTACAATCCATTATCTCGAAGAAGATGTCTATGCCGAAATCAGCGAATACAGCCTCAACAACGGTTACTTCGAAGGATACATCGACTATGAGGACGGCAGCAGCTCGCGCTTCCACTTGATGAAGACCTACGCACCGAACAACTGGCGCAGTTCTTACGACTGGGGTTGGTGGGACGACTACGACTGGTACTGGAGCAAGCCTGCCACTGAATTCGACGAGACTCGCGCTGCCGACGGCGACTCCACCACCATGGTGCCCATGAAGCCCAAGCGCGGAGCCATAGGCAATGCCCACGAAACGGCGAAATAACCCAACAATGGACAACATCATAACGCCACAGCGGCACCGTGAGCTCACGGTGCCGCTGCGGCGTTTTTAGGTTTGCTGTCGAATGGAATTCGGCGCTGGGGGCGGCCAACGGGCATTCACTTGGCCCGATGGAGCGTGATGACGACGACTTCGCCCGTGGCGCCAAAGCGGAAGGGAATGAAACCGCCCACGCCCTTGCTGACGTACATGTTGCGGCCATCCTCCGAGTAGAGTCCGCCGCCACGGCGGTTGAGGAGTTCCATGGGCGACCTGCCAAACAGCGCGAATTGGCCGCCGTGCGTGTGGCCCGAAAGCGTGAGCTGGGCATCGCTGTTGGGAAGTATGTCGGTTTCCCATGCCCACGGGTCGTGCTCGAGCATGATGGTGAAAGCGCCTTTCCGAACGCCCGACATGGCCTCGCGGGCATTGCCCTTGTGAGGATAGGGCGCGGGGCTGAGGTTTTCCATGCCTGCCACCACGATGGAGTCCTTGCCTCTGCGGATGGCATGATGCTCGTTCAACAGCACGTTCCAGCCCAACTGGCGCTGCCGGTTGACGGTTTCGCGCTCGTTGGCCGTCTTCACGGCATCGTCGGCACTGGGAATGTAGTAGGCGTAGTCGTGGTTGCCCAACACCGAGAACACTCCGTCTGGAGCCTGCAGGCCGCTGAGAATCTGCATGACGGGATAGAGTTCCTGGGGCTCCATGTTCTGGATGTCGCCCGTGAACATGATGGCATCGGGGAGCTGGGCGTTGATGCTATCTACCATTTTCTGCAATAATTGCTGGTCTGAACCCGTGTACGAGCCCACATGGATGTCGGAGAAATGCACAATGCGGTAGCCGTCGAAAGCGGCAGGCAGGTCGGCGGCGGCGATGTCAACATGGCGCACTTCAAGCTTGCGGAATCCTATGGTGGCGCCGTAAACAACGACAAAGACGACGAATACGCCCAGCAGGAAACCTATCATGTTGCCCCAATTGATGCGCTTGTGCCGCCACTTGCACCACCGCCAGCCCAAAAACGAGCAGAGGGCATACAAGGCCCGGGGCACGGCAAAGATGCCGAGGAAAAGGAGAAACCAGAAAAGCAGCGACTTGTTGTCGGGTGCGAAGTTGGGTTCAAGGGCGAGCACGACGGCCCATCCGCAAAGCAGCGCCACAGGCAGCCAGCCCAACAGGCGCCGCCAGCGGCGACCGTGCTTTTTGTGGCGCGTGTAGTGGAGGTCCATGTATAGCTGGGGCAGTACCAGCAGCAGTATGAGGGGGATGATGATTCTTGCTATCACTGTTTTTTTTAGGGCTTATGGGTGTTATGGGGCTTATGAGTCTTATAGGACTTATAGGACTTATGGGTCTTATAGGGCTAATGGGTTTTATAGGACTTATGGGCCTTATAGGGCTAATGGTCGAACGCTACGGGTTCGCCGTGTGCATTCTCGTCGAACTTTCCTTGGTCCAGCAGGTGCTGGCCATTGCAGAATGTGTGTTCCACCTGCCAGTTGAAAGTGTGGCCTTCCATGGGGCTCCACTTGCACTTGCTCTGGATGGTGTCACGGCCTACTGTCCAGGCTGCATCGGGACGCACCACCACAATGTCGGCCTTGTAGCCGGGGCGCAGGAACCCTCTTTCGCGAACACAGAACCGCCGGGCGGGATTGTGGCACATGAGTTCCACCAACCGTTCGAGCGAAAGAATGCCCTGGTCGGCCAGCTCGAGCATGGTAACGAGCGAGAACTGAACCATGGGCATGCCCGAAACAGCCGTGGCGCAGCCGCCTTGTTTTTCGCTGAGCTGGTGGGGAGCATGGTCGGTGCCCACGACGCTGATGCGCCCGTCGGTCAATGCCCGCCGCAGTGCTTCGCGGTCGGAAGGCCGTTTGATGGCCGGGTTGCACTTGATGAGTGTGCCCAAGCGGGCATAGTCGCAGTCGGTGAAATGGAGATGGGCCACGGTGGCCTCGGCGGTGATGGGAGGCAGCGGAGCCGAAGTGCCCGGCTGCGAGGGTTCGAACAACTGCAGTTCGCGCGCCGTGGTGAGATGGGCCACGTGCAGGCTGGCATGGTGCTTCACTGCCAATTCGACCGCCAGTTCGGTGGAGCGCAGACAGGCTTCTTCCGAACGAATGACGGGGTGGAAACCAATCACCGGGTCGGGTCCGAACTCGGCCTTCACACGCGCCATGTTGCGGTTGATGATGGCGGTGTCCTCGCAATGGGTCATAATGGGCAGTGGCGAACAGGCAAAGATGCGTTCCAGCGTTTCGCGGCGGTCAACAAGCATGTTGCCCGTTGAGGAACCCATGAAGAGTTTCACTCCCGGCACCCGCGCGGTGTTGAGCTGCTCCAGCAGATGGCTGTTGTCGTTGGTGGCACCGAAGAAAAAGCTGTAGTTGACGTGGCTCGTCAGTTCCGCCCGGCGGAACTTGTCGTCAAGTGCTTCGAGCGTCGTGGTTTGCGGAACGGTGTTGGGCATGTCGAAGTAGGTGGTCACGCCGCCGTAGGCTGCCGCGCGGCTTTCGCTTTCGATGTCGGCCTTGGCCGTCAGGCCCGGCTCGCGGAAGTGAACGTGGTCGTCGATGACGCCCGGCAAAACGAAACACCCCGTGGCATCGACCGTTTCGTCGAAATGCCCGCGGGGTGTGTCTGTTGGGTTGAAAATGGATGCTATGCGGTCGCCTTCGATGGCGATGGAGCCGCTTCGGCGGCCTTCGCTCACGATGGTAGCATTGGATATCAGTATTCTTTTCATTGCAACGCTTTGGAATGAGTTGTGGCACGTGGCTCGCGCTCTTTTTTGCTTTTATTCTGCCTTGAGCGTGTCAATGGGCAGACTGACACCGGGAGCCGTCATGGGGGCCGCCTGGGGCGTAGTCGTGGCTGCCGGCTCGGCCATTCCGTTCATGATGGCTTGGTTCTCCTGCGCCTTCTGGTAGTAGTCCTTCACGTAGGGGTCGCTCTTGAACTTGTCGGTGGCTTTGCTCATGATGTCTTCAATCCAGGGAGTCAGCTCGGGGTACCGATAGACGGCTGTCATCATCATGAACACGCCCGGTCCGAGCACGTTGTCGAAGTTGTCGGTGATGAAGGTGGTTACAAGACTGTCCTCGCGCTGGGCAATGATGTTGGCCTCGCGCATGAGTCGCTCGTTGGTCACCTGCTCGTCCTCGCCGTCCATGATGGCCTGGCTCTGCTTGTGGCCCAGCTCGTTGACCTGATTCTGCAGCTGGGTGTAGTGGTCGATGAACTTGAAGAGCTTGTCGTTGAGCGGTGTGCCGCTCACGGCGCGCTGCGTGAGGTCGAGCTTGATGGCGATGTCGCCGTCTTCGAGCACGATGGGCATGATGCTCTCGTCGTCCATGAAGATGGTGGCCATGGTGGTGGTGTCGATGTTTCCTGCAAAATGGAACTGTCCGTGAACCACCTCGCAGGAGTCCACGTTCTTCAGGTCGTTGTTCTTGAGAACTTTCAGGAAGAGCATGCGTCCATCTAGCGTTGACACGTTCGACGTGCCTTGAATGCTGTACGTATCAGCGCACGATGTGAGTACGCCCAGAACCATTAGTGCATAGAATATCTTGTTCATAGGTATGAATGGCATCGATTTTAGTAGCAGCAAAAGTACAATGTATTATCGAACTTAGGAAAAAAATTTATGCTATTTAAAACAATTGTACCCACTTTTAGCGTTTTTTTGCCTCTTTGTCGAGTTCGTTGGAGATTCTGTGCGTAGAATAGAGCTCCAACACGGCGGCGATGAGCAGCAGCACCACCCAGTTGTTGTGTATATATAATAGGTAGGCGTTGTAGCCGTCGATGCCGTGCCGATAGAATGTGGGCAGAAGGAAATTGTAGCTGTTCTCTACCATGAAAACGGCTGAGAGCATGAAACACACGTCGGCCGTGAGCATGATGCGGCGCAAACGGCGGATGGTGGGGTTGCTGCCCTCGTATCGCTGCTGCATCTGCAAGGCTGCAAAGGTGAAGGCGCCAACGGCAAACACCCAGGGCGCCAACTTGTGGATGCCAAACACGTACATGCCGGCGCCGACAACCATCAGCACCGAGGCAACGAAAAACAAAATGCTTTGGTTTTTACTCAGTTGTTTCATTTTCTGTAACGGTGGACCGCGTGTCGTCGCTCAGCACGAAGATGTCTTCGTCGTCAGCCTTCATGAAGTAGCGTTCGCGGGCGATTTTCTCAATGGCTTTAGGGTTGCGGTTCAGCTCGCGGAGCTGGCGCGAGTCAGTCTCATAGCGGTTGTTGTACTCCTCTATCTGGCTCTTCAAGTCGCGTATTTGGAACTCCTGCTCCATGCGCTGCAAGAAACTGTTGTCATCGAGGAACCCCACGATGATAACTCCCAGGAAAACCACAATCCAATATTTGTTGTGACTCAGGAATTTCCAAACAGAACCCAAACGATCGGCCATGAATGTTGTGTCTATTCAATAAAACTTGTGCAAAGATAGACATTATTATTGAATTTTAGCACGATAGTTTTTACATTTTTCAAGAAAAACACTAAATTTGCACATTATTTTATAACAAGCACTATGGAATATATCGTTTCTGCGCGAAAATACCGCCCGATGACGTTCGACTCGGTGGTGGGGCAGTCGGCTCTCACCACCACTCTGAAGAACGCCGTGAAGAGCGGAAAACTGGCTCACGCCTACCTCTTCTGCGGGCCGCGCGGAGTGGGGAAAACCACCTGCGCGCGCATTTTCGCCAAAGCCATCAACTGTCTTGAGCCTACCGACGAAGGCGAGGCTTGCAACCACTGCGAAAGCTGCCAGGCATTCAACGAGCAGCGGTCGTACAACATCTTCGAACTTGACGCTGCGTCGAACAACTCGGTGGAAAACATAAAGTCGCTCATGGAACAAACGCGCATTCCGCCGCAGGTGGGCAAGTACAAGGTGTTCATCATCGACGAGGTACACATGCTCTCGACACAGGCCTTCAACGCATTCCTCAAAACGCTCGAGGAACCGCCCGCACACGTCATCTTCATCCTGGCCACCACCGAGAAGCACAAGATTCTGCCCACCATCATCTCGCGTTGCCAGATTTATGACTTCGAGCGCATGACCGTGCCCAACATCATTGAGCACCTCAAGATGGTGGCGCAGAAAGAAGGCATCACCTATGAAGAAGAGGCGCTCGGCGTCATTGCCGAAAAAGCTGACGGTGGCATGCGCGACGCGCTGAGCATCTTCGACCAGGCGGCTTCGTTCTGTCAGGGCAACATCACCTATGCCAAGGTGGTGGAGGACCTCAATGTGCTCGACTCTGAGAACTACTTCCAGCTGACAGACCTCTGCTTGCAGAACAAAGTGAGCGATGCCATGGTGCTGCTCAATCAGATCATAGGCAAAGGCTTCGACGGGAGCCACCTCATCAGCGGCTTGGCCAGCCACGTGCGCAACGTGCTCATGGCAAAAGACCCGCAGACCATACCGCTGCTGGAGGTGAGCCAGCAGCAGGCCGAGAGATACAAGGAACAGGCACAGAAATGCCCAACCAAATTCCTCTATCAGGCACTGAAAATCATGAACGAGTGCGACATCAACTATCGGCAGTCGAGCAACAAACGCCTGCTCGTGGAGCTGACGCTCATCAGGATGGCGCAAATCACGCAAGACGACGATTCGCCCGCGGCGGGGCGCAGCCCCAAGCGACTGAAATCCCTGTTCCGCAAAATGATGGCACAGTCTCAGCCTGCAACGGCCCAGCAGGTGGCCGCGGCTGAGAAACCGATGCAGCGACAGACGCAGGCCACGCTGCACAGGCAAGCCACCGAGAAGCCTGCCAATGACACACCCGAAGCCAAACCCAAGCAAAAACTCAACTTGGGAGCCATCGGAATGACGTTCGGGTCGCTGAGGAAAAGCCCAGAAGTAGAGGCACGGCAAGAACCCGAAATCACCAACCGCAACGAAAACGCCAACTTCACCAACGAGGACTTGCAGCGTGAGTGGTTGGCCATGTGCCAACGCATGCCCCAACGGATGACGGGCATGGCGCAACGCATGCGCAACATGACTCCGGTGGTCAGCACGTTCCCCGAAATAGAGGTGGTCGTTGACAATCAGATATTGCTCGACCAGATGAACAGCATCAAGGGGCGTATCCGCGCCACCATGGCTCAAGTGCTCCACAACGGAAACATCAACATTTCCCTCCGTATGGCCAGCAAGGAAGAGATAAAGCCCATACTTTCCCGCAGAGAGCTCTTCGACGAGATGCGGCAGAACAACAAGGCCATCGAGAAAATGCGCCAACTGCTAGACTTGGAGTTGGCCTGACAAAAAACAACGCAACACCCATGCATGTTTGCTGCCAAACGACGGCGGCACAAAAACAGAATGGCAGGATTCTCACGAACCCTGCCATTTTTTACTTTAAAAAAACTAAGAACTTTACTTGCTAATTATTAACTGCATTCAATTCTTTTTCATTTTTTTCTTTGGTGTCTCGTGTTGGCTTTGAGCCATTGGTGTCTCGGAGACATGATAGGTTTTGCAATATGCAAATTTGCAGTCGTTAAGATGATGATTATTTGGCTACAAAATTAGTGCTTTTCTGCCTAATTGCCGTGTTGGGATGTTGCCATTTGAATGCTGGAATGTAACTTTGCGTGTTCAAATGTTTCCAAAAGGTGCATGAAATGTTAATCCTGGAAGATGAAAACCAAATGACATAACATTTTGACCCCGAAAAGGCGCTTTTTTGAGGCAAAATGTTATGTCAGTGAGTTTGCTGGCCTACTGGCCCGATTGGTCAATGGCTTTGAGGATGTTGACGGCCTGTTCAACGCTGCTGACATCCTTCACCACCATCGAGCGCTTGCCTTTGGTTTCGCGCAGATTGCATCGGCGGGTATTGTGTCCGATGAAGTTGAGCACATGGTCGAAGGCTCGGCTCTGATAGTAGGCGCTCATGGGGTTCTGCACGAAGAAGAGGGTCATCATGCCCTGCTTGAGCATGATTTTTTCGCAGCCCAGCCGTTTGCCCAGTCGGCGCAGCGGCACCACGAGCAGCAGTTCGTTGCCTTCGGGCGGTATGGGGCCGAAGCGGTCGTTGAGCCGACGTTTGTATTCCTCCAGATCCTGGTCGTTGCGGATGTGCTCCAACTCGCGGTAGAGCAGCATGCGCTCGCTGCTGCTGGGTACGTAGAGGTCGGGGAAGTACATTTCCAGGTCGCTTTCCAGCGAGCAGTCGTCAACAAATTCTACGCTCTGTCCGCTGGTCGAAGCGGCAGGTGTGTGGGCTTGGTCCTTTTCCATTTCGGCGTAGAGGTCGTGGAACTCGTCGTTCTTCAGTTCGGTGACTGCCTGCGAGAGGATTTTCTGGTAGGTTTCGTAGCCCAGGTCTTCCATGAATCCGCTTTGCTCGGCTCCGAGCAGGTTGCCGGCTCCGCGGATGTCGAGGTCCTGCATCGACAGATTGAATCCGCTTCCCAGCTCCGAGAATGTTTCCAGTGCCTCCAGCCGTCGGCGCGCTTCCTGATTGAGGCTGGCCAGGGGAGGAGCCAGCAGGTAGCAGAAGGCTTTCTTGTTGCTTCGTCCCACTCGGCCGCGCATTTGGTGGAGGTCGGAGAGTCCGAATCGGTGGGCGTCGTTGATGATGATGGTGTTGGCGTTGGGAATGTCGATGCCGTTTTCTACGATGGTGGTGGATAGCAGCACGTCGTAGTCGTAGTTGATGAACCCCATGATGATTTTCTCCAGTTCCTCGGGTTTCATTTGTCCGTGTCCTACGGCCACTCTACAGTCGGGCACGTATTTCTGTATCATCAGTGCCAGTTCGGGCAGGTTGCTGATGCGGTCGTTGACGAAATACACCTGTCCGTTGCGGCTCATTTCGAAGTTGATGGCGTCGGCTATGATTTCCTTGTCGAAGGTGTGTACTTCGGTGCAGATGGGGTAGCGGTTGGGTGGGGGAGTCTGAATGATGCTCATGTCGCGCGCCCCCATGAGCGAGAACTGCAAGGTGCGCGGTATGGGTGTGGCGCTCATGGTGAGCGTATCGACGTTGGTTTTCAGCTTGCGCAGTTTCTCCTTGGTGGATACTCCGAACTTCTGCTCCTCGTCGATGATGAGCAGTCCCAGGTCTTTCCATTTCACGGCTTTCCCGATGAGTTTGTGGGTTCCGATGAGAATGTCCACTTTGCCCGCTTCGAGGTCGGCCAGGATTTCCTTGGTCTTTTTGGCACTGCGGGCGCGCGACAAGTACTCCACTCTGACGGGCAGGTCCTTCAGTCGTGAGCTGAAAGTCTGGTAGTGCTGATAGGCCAGCACGGTGGTGGGCACGAGCACGGCCACTTGCTTCGAGTCGCAGGCGGCTTTGAAGGCGGCGCGTATGGCCACTTCGGTCTTGCCGAATCCCACGTCGCCGCAAACCAGACGGTCCATGGGGCGCGCACTCTCCATGTCGGCCTTCACGTCGTTGGTGGCCTTGAGCTGGTCGGGGGTGTCCTCGTAGAGGAAGCTGGCCTCCAGCTCCTGTTGCATGAACGAGTCGGCGCTGAAGGCATGGCCGCGCTCGTGGCGGCGGGCGGCGTAGAGGCGGATGAGGTCGCGGGCGATGTCCTTGATCTTGGTCTTGGTGCGCTCCTTCAGACGGTCCCATGCGCCGGTGCCCAAGGTGGAGAGGCGTGGTGGCGTTTCGCTGTCGCGCCGCTTGTACTTCGATATCTTGTAGAGCGAATGGATGCTCACATCCACGATGTCGCCGTGCTGGTAGATGATTCGGATGACTTCTTGGTAGGCCTGATGGTCGTCAGACGGCTGACCGTCGCCTGACGATGGGCGATGGGGATTGGAAGGCAGCGGCACACGCACCAGTCCGGCGAACTTTCCGATGCCGAAGTCCACATGCACGATGAAGTCGCCGGGCTCCATCTCCTGCAGTTCTTTCATGGTGAGCGCCATCTTGCCGCTGCGGGCAGCGTCGCTGCGCAGGTTGTATTTGTGGAAACGGTCGAAGATTTGGTGGTCGGTGAACAGGCACATCTGCATCTGGTGGTCGATGAATCCGGCATGCAGCGTCTTTTCGACCGGCGTGAACGTTATTTGGCGTTCCATGCCTTCAAAGATGTCGCGCAGACGCTCGTTCTGTTTCTGGCTGTCGGCCAGTACGTAGAGCCGGTAGCCGCGCAGCTGGTAGTCCTCGAAGGTTTGGGTGAGCAGGTCGAAGTTTTTGTGGAACAGCTGCTGGGGCGACATGTCGAACCGCAGGGTTGCCTGCGGCTGTCCCGTGGCGTGGGTGCCGAACTCTATGCGTCGGAAGTTGAGCAGGTCGTCGGCGAACTGCGCGCCGCTGAGCAGCATGTTTTCGCTCTGCATCTGGCGCAAGAGTTCGTGCTGCTCCATTTCGGTCATTCCCTCCATCCGCTCGGTGACGGCTTGCTGTGAGAATCCGTCTTGATAGGTGCGCTCCACCACGTCGCGCACATAGAGCAGGTCCTTCATGGCAACGACGGTGTCGGCGGGAAGGAACTTCATGAATGAGGTTTTCTCGGTTTCGGCGGCGGTGAGTTCGGGCACGATTTCCACGCTTTCGCGCTTGTCTCGCGAGAGTTGTGTCTGCACTTCGAAGGTGCGGATGGAGTCCACTTCGTCGCCGAAGAAATCGATGCGGAAAGGCCACTCGCTGCTGTAGCTATAGACGTCGAGAATGCTTCCGCGCACGGCAAACTGCCCCGGCTCATACACGTAGTCGGTTTCGTGGAACCCATAGTCGCGCAGTGTGCGCTCCAGGCGGGTGAGGCTGTGCTCTTCGCCTACGGCCAGTCTGAGGCACCGCTCGTCGAGTTGCTTTTTCGAAACCACCAGCTCGGCCAATGCTTCGGGGTGGGTGACGATGAAGGGAGTGGTGCGCCGCTTGCCGTCTGACGGATGCTGCTTGCCAGCACCTGCGAGTCGGCTCAGCACCTCGGTGCGCAGTATTTCGTTGGCGGCATCGCGCTGTCCGTACTTCACCTGCCGCCGGTAGGACGAGGGGTAGAACAGCACTTGCTCCTGGCCCAGCAACTGCGTCAGGTCGTGATAGAAATAGCCCGCTTCGTCGGCATCTTGCAGCACAAAGAGCACGGGGACGGTGGTTTGCTGAGCCACCGAGGCGAACATGACGGGCGCACCCGAGACAACGAGCCCCTGCAGGAAAACGGCGCGGAGCGATTTGTCTTCCAGAGTTTTCGCCAGCGCCGCGGCCTGCGGCGACTTGGCATATGTTTTCAATAAGTCTTGTATCTTCATGATAACGGCGGCAAAGGTACGAAAAAAACGCCTAAGCAGACACAGAAATGAGAGAAAATAGTCTTCACGCCTAAAAAACATTTGTCAAGTGGATGGTAGAAAGGAAATAATTTGTACTTTTGCAGAAAAGAAACCTCTTTGACCATGAATCCAAGCGACAGCATTGTCATCATTCCCACTTACAACGAGAAGGAGAACATCGAAAAAATCATCAGGGCCGTCTTTGCGCTCGAGAAAACGTTCCACATCCTTGTCATTGACGACGGTTCGCCCGACGGCACCGCCCAAATTGTGCATCGGCTGATGGCCGACGAGTTTGCCGACCGCCTGTTCATTATCGAGCGTTCGGGCAAACAGGGGTTGGGAACGGCCTATATCATGGGCTTCAAGTGGGCTTTGCAACGCGACTACGAGTATGTTTTCGAGATGGATGCCGATTTCAGCCACGACCCCAACGACCTGCCGCGGCTCTACAGCGCCTGCGCCGACGAGGGATACGATGTGGCCATCGGTTCGCGCTACATCAGTGGCGTGAATGTGGTGAACTGGCCCATAGGACGTGTGCTCATGAGCTATTTCGCATCGATGTACGTGCGTCTGGTGACGGGTTTCAAGGTCCACGACACCACCGCCGGATTCAAGTGCTACCGCCGGCGTGTGCTCAGCACCATCGAACTGGACAAGATTCGGTTCAAGGGCTACGCCTTCCAGATAGAAATGAAATACACCGCCTACAAGATTGGGTTCCGCATCAAGGAGGTGCCCGTCATCTTCGTCAATCGGCGCGAGGGGGTGAGCAAAATGAGCGGTGGCATCTTTGGCGAGGCTTTCTTCGGCGTGATGCGTCTGCGCTGGGATGGATGGACGCGCAAATATCCGAAAATCAAGGACTGAAGGCCGCCCATGCGCCCATTGTTGTCGAGGCGCGAAGTCTGAAGTTCAAAAGCGTGGAAGCTGAACCGTTAATCGTGAATTCGTAAAATTTGGAAATCGTGAAGTATCTCTATCGACTCTATCAAATCTGCATAGCCTTTCCCGTCACCATTGTGGCCACCATCATCACCAGCATCACCGTGACCATCGGATGCACCTTGGGCAACGGCCATTTTTGGGGCTATTATCCCGGCAAGTGGTGGTCGCGCGTGGAACTGTGGGCGTTTCTCATCCCCGTCAAGGTGGTCGGGCGCGAACATTTAAAGAAAGGCGAGTCTTATGTTTTCGTGAGCAACCATCAGGGTGCTTTCGACATATTCCTCATCTACGGCTATCTGAGCCGCAACTTCAAGTGGATGATGAAGCGCGGCATCAAGAAAATTCCCTTCGTGGGGTTCGCCTGCGAGCGCAGCCATCAGATATTCGTCGATAAGAGCGGACCGCGCAAGGTGAAGGAAACCTACGACAAAGCCCGCGAAATACTGCGCGACGGCATTTCGCTGGTCGTCTTTCCCGAGGGAGCGCGCAGCTTCACCGGCCACATGGGCGTGTTTCGCCGCGGAGCCTTCATGCTGGCCGACGAGTTGCAGTTGCCCGTGGTGCCGCTCACCATCAACGGGTCGTTCGACATCATGCCCCGCACACGCGACTGGCATTTTGCCAACTGGCACCCGCTCACACTCACCATCCACGAACCCATCTATCCGCAGAGCCAGGGAGCCGAGAACGTGAAACAGACCTTGGAAAGCAGCTATCAGACCATCATGGACGGTCTTGTGCCCGAAATGCAAGGTTTCGTTGAGAACCCCGACCAATAGATTCCGACGCCATGCAGCTGGGCATCCATCAGTTTTCCTATCCCATCGGCGAAGTGCAGCCCTACATCAACTGGCTCTACTTCTTCCATGCGTGGGGGCTCAGCGGCAAACCGGCCTCCGAGCAGGCCGACTTGCGGCGCGAGGCCGAGGCCATGCTCTGCGAGTTCCGTCAACGTGGTTTCCAGACGCGCGCCCTCGTAGGCCTGTTCGAAGCCTACAGCCAAGGCGATGACATTGTGGTGAAACCACCGCTGACACCCTCAGGGGAGAGGGGAAAAAACGTATGGGGGAGGGACGGCAAGGACTTTTCGCTACCCATGCTTCGCCAACAGCGTCCTGTACGCGCCGGACAGCCCAACCTGTGTTTGGCCGACTATCTTCGTCCGGCAGGCTGCGGGCAGAAAGACCACATCGGCATCTTTGCCGCCACCATGCCCCACACCGTCGAAACCGACTTCGGCCACGAGCCCTACCAGAAGATGCTGGCGCAGACGCTGGCCGACCGACTGGCCGAAGCAACTGCCGAACGGCTGCACCTGGAAGTGCGCCGCCGAATTTGGGGCTATGCTCCCGACGAGCAACTCACCATCGACCAACTCCATCAAGAGGCTTTTCAGGGCATTCGACCCGCCGTAGGATACCCGTCGCTGCCTGACACCAGCATCAATTTCGCCATTGCTCAATTGCTGGGCATCGCCGACATTGGCATCCGACTCACCGAGAGTGGCATGATGGTGCCCCACGCCTCGGTCTCGGGACTGATGTTCGCCCATCCCCAGGCCCGCTACTTCGACCTCGGGAAAATCGGCGACGACCAGCTGCGCGACTACGCCCGCCGCCGCCGCGTCCCCGTTGAGCTGATGCGCCGTTTTCTCAGCACCAGCCTTCTCGACGAATAGTCAGGTGAATCATTGCCTCCTGTCGAGGTGTTTTTCCCTGTTTTCAAATGTGGCAAAAATAAAGCAGTGCTTTACGACCTAATTCTCTAGAGAATTACAGCGTAAAGCACTGCTTTATTTTTCTATTGCCGCCAGTTGTGGATTTCTTGTCGTGAATTATGTAATTCTTGCCGTGAATTATGAAATTCTTGTCGTGAGTTACGGATTTCTTGTCGTGAGCTATGAAAGTCTTGTCGTGCGACACGAAAGGGGTGTCGGGAGTTCCTATTTGAATCCCCAGGAGTTGAGATAGACGTTTTGCTCCACCGTGTCCTCCACGTCGTCGGGCAGGTTGCAGAAAAAGTCAATACCTGTTTTCTCCTCCAACTCGTCAATGCTTATGACGTATTTCTTCAAGGCGTTGCCATCGTCGTATCCAGCCTTGTGCTCTATCCAGAAAGCCATGGCCTTGTAGCCTTGATTGTTGCCGCTGACCTGCTTGTTTTTGCAGAGAACGGCCATGAAGAAATACTTGGGCACGGGAATCTGAGAGGCGCCAGTGCCGATGTAGCGCATGATGTTTTCCTTGCTGTCGATGGTGCCGCCCTTGCATACGTAGAGAGTGTCGCGGAAGTCGTTGCGGTTCCAGGTGCGCACCATTCCCTCCATGTTGGCCCAAACGTTGGCGTTGAATGCGTTCACTTGCGGCTGCATGTTGGTCAGATAGAACGTCTGGTAGTTGCAGTCGAACGAACTGAGCCGGTCAGCCGACGGGCAGATGTGGCCGTGGTCGAAGCCCGAGCCCCAGTAGGGGTCGGTGGGCAGCTGATAGTCGGTGTGGAGGAAGTCGTCGTGCGGATATTGCTCCTCGCCCTTCTTCGTGTTGGCATAGTAGCGAGAGGTGTTGCCTTCGCGCAGCGACTCGTACATCTGGTAGCAGCTCCAGCGCTGGGCCCGCTTCTCGGCATCCCACTCTGTGCTGTAGTTCACGCCCGTCTCGCCGTTGCGCGAGTTGAGCAGGCATGTGTGGACTATCACCAGGCTGCTGCCGCCTCGTACATGGGGGAACTCCAGCCTGGCCAGATTGGCGTTCTGGCGGGCGTTGTTGGCATTGACATTGCGAACGGTGGTTTTGCCGCCGTTGTCATCGTCGTCTTTTGAACACGCTGTGAGCAGCAGTGCCACGGCGAGCAGGGGGAGGAAAAAGCGGATGGGGTTCATGGCCGGTGGGGGTGTTGGTTGATGATGCTAAAAAAAGTGCGGTCTCGGCGTATATGCAACTACGCTTGGGACGCACTCTCTTTTTCGTCGGAATTATATGATAATCTCTCTCTTATTTCTTTGCAGCCTTGCCGTAGCGGCTCATGAACTTGTCAACGCGTCCGGCGGTGTCAACGAGCTTGCTCTTACCAGTGTAGAACGGGTGCGAGCTGCTGGAGATTTCTACTTTTACAACGGGGTAAGTTTCGCCTTCAAATTCCACGGTGTCATTGGTTCTTGCCGTAGATTTTGTAAGGAACATATCGCCGTTGGAC
>DFFM01000030.1:31578-85050 GCA_002369515.1 Prevotella sp. UBA3776
CGGGGCGATAGTTTTCGGGATGAATTCCTTTTTTCATTTTTGTTTAAAAATTGCTGTTATTAATGATAATGTTTGATGTCACAATACGTTACGGGCTGCAAAATTACAAAGAATTTCGCAGCCCGCCAAATATTTTTCAATTTATTTTCACTTGATCACCGTCGTGGAGCCTGTCTTGAGGGTGAAGTCGTCAATCAGGACGTCGGCACCGGGATTCTTGGAGTTCATGATGACAATGCAATAGACACCGTCGGCTGAGAGTTCGAACGTGTGGGTCACCTTCTGCCACTCGCCGGAAAGGTCGTTCACGTAGTCACCATAGATGTAGCTGCCCACGGAACCGTCGCTCTTCACCTGCACGTAGCCCGGACGCACGGAACCACCGTTGCCCGTAGCGGCCTTCACGTAGAATTCCATGGTGTAGTTGCCGGCCTTGAGTTGCAGTTCCTTGTAGCCGATGCGTTTGTTCGAGGCGGATGTTCCGCCCACCTTCACCGAGTAGCTGCCGCCGTGGGCGTCGCTGCTCTTCGAAAGGGTGGCGTTGCCGGCTGTGGAAGTGGTCTTCCAGTTGTCGGGCGTGTCGCCGCTCCAAGCCTCGAAGTTTCCGTTGTTGCCGCTGGTGGGCTCGGTGCTCGAACCACCGCCTTCGCCGCTTCCGCCACCTTCGCCGCTTCCACCTTCGCTCTTTCCGTTGAGCGAATAGAGGTAGCACTTGTTGGCCACGGTTTCGGGCGTGTTGCCACGGTAATTCATCAGCTTGCCATGAATGACCACTTCGTCGCCAACCTTGATGTCGGTTCCAGACTCATATTTCTTGTTGCCCAAATACAGGAGGCGGTAGCAATAGAACTCAGCATCGGCTCCGTCGTCCTTGATGTAGAACGAGGCGTTGCCGTAGGTGCCGCTCTCACCGTAGGTGCCCTTGTCGGCTATTCTGCTGATCTTGCCTTTCACATAGACTTCGTCGGTGGTGTCATAGGTGTCGTTGCTCGTCCATGTAAGGTTGGCCACGGCCGCACAGGCTGCTGCCACGTTGAACGGCTTAGCCAGTGTGCCGTCGCCTGAAGGCGAACCGGCTTCACCGCCGCCACCGCCACCGGAGCCGCCTTCGCTCTTGCCGTTGAGCGCGTAGAGATAAGCCTTGCCCGCAACGGTCTCGGGCGTGTTGCCGCGATAATTCATCAGCTGTCCGCACACAACGACTTCGTCGCCGACCTTGATGTCAGTCTGTCCGGCCTCGAACTTCTTGTTGCCCAGATAGAGGACGCGGAAGCAGTAGAATTCGCCATTCTCCGTTCCGTCTTCCGAGATGTAGAACGAGGCGTTGCCATAGGTGCCGCCATCGGTGAAGGTACCCTTGTCTGCGATGCGTGAAATCTTACCTTTCACATATACCTCGCCAGTCGTGTCGTAGGTGTCGTTGCTCGTCCAGGTCAGATTGGCCACCGCTGCTGCTGCGCCTGCCGGATTGTACGGGTCGGCCTGCGTACCAGAACCCTTGGCTTCGCCCGATGGAGTTGAACTGCCGCCACCTTCGCTCTTTCCGTTGAGCGAGTAGAGGAAAGCCTTGTTCTGCTGGGTTTCGTAGGTGCCGTTGTAGTTGGTCACCTTTCCGCAGACAATCACCTCGTCGCCTTCCTTCAGCAGGTCGCCGCTGGTGTACTTCTTGTTGCCCAGATAGAGGCAACGGTAAACGAGGAACTGCTGGGTAGAGCTGCCGTCCTCGGAAATGTAGAACTTGGCATTGCCATACTGGGTGGTGAAGTTCTCGTCGATGGATGCGACGACGCCCTTCACGTAGATGTCTTGTGCGCTTTCGGCTCCCGGCTCCAGCTTGCTGCAATACTCGTTGGCGGCTGCCGCATTGAACGGGTCTTCCAACGTGCCGCTGCCCTTGGGCTCAACTTTCTCTGTTTCGCCGCCGCCACCGCCGCCTTCTGTTGGCAGGTCGTAGGGAGCGGGAACATCCTCGCAACTGGTGAATGTCATGGCCGTCAGGGCCAGAACAAACAATGAATAAATAATCTTTTTCATATTCTTATTTCTTTATTTTGTTTCCAAATAATTCAATTATATATATCCTACTATTATTCAATAGACATTATTTTGCTTCCAGATGTAAACTCTATCGTTGAGCCGCCATAGAGCACTAGCTTTCCTGCAATTGTCACTTTCTTGCCCAAAGCTAACATGTCCTTGGTATCTTCTGTGAACTTATCACCATTGAGATAGTAGCCACGGTAAATTTCCAACTGTTTGGCATCTGTGCCGTCATCGGAAATAAAATAGGTGGCGTTGCCATACTTGCCCGTATCTACCTCGTTGACTTGTGAGATAATACCCTTTACATAGACTTCGGCAGTTGGGTCGTTGTTGCCGCTTTCTACAAGTGCCAGTGCACGTTCAACATTGAAAGGCTCTTCTGCTGTGCCCTGTCCTGTCCCAGGAAGATCGTTGACAGAGAATGTCTGTGCAGGCTGTACGTCATCAAGGGTGCGCAGCAAAATCTGCCACGTGTTGCGGTAGCGGGTGAAGATGCCCGTTATGTCGAGCGCCTCGGTGGGCATGACCTGGTTGGCAAAGTCGGCGTAGGTGCTTGTGCGCAACACCAGGCTACTGCTGCTGATGTTCTTGAAGGCTCGGTTGGCGCAGTTGGCCGTCAGCGCCACGCTGCCGTCGTCGGGGGCATAGACGCGCTTGCCGTTGGCATCCTTGAGCACCACGTTCTTGATAGTCATCAGCTTGCCGCAGTTGGCGGCCAGATAGTTGGCGTCGGTGAGTTTCGACTGGTCAAACACTTCGGGTTCCACCTTCGACGCGTCGGGGCGTCCGATGAGCTTGTAGTGCGAATCCCACATGTAGCGGCTCATGCGCCCGATGGACTGTGCGCCGGTTTTCGAGTTGGTATAGATGCCGCCGATTTCCAGCTGCTGGCCGTAACCGCCAATCATGAGTCCTTTCAGCGAGATGAGCACTTCCTGGCCAACGGGCAAATAGCCGTAGAGGCCGCCCTGGTTGATGCACACGAGCAGGGCTCCGGTGGCATCTTGCAGCGAAATCTCGTTGTAGATGTTGCCGCCCACGTCGTTGCCCGTCACCACACCCTTGATCTGGATGTCCTCGGTGACTTCGGTCATGGTGCTGTTGTTGATGTAGGAGGCATATTTCACTTTCAGCTGAGCAATGGTCAGGAGGTTGCTCTCCGTCAGCTCGTTGTTGCCATACGGCGAATTGCTCAGGTCGGGCTCTGCAAATCCGTCACCCATACAAGATGCGAAAAGTGTGCAGGCCAGTGCAAAGATGATATATTTCAGGTCTTTCATATCGGTATGGTTTTTTAGAATTTGTAAGCGATGTTCAGCATTCCGTTGATTCCGAAAATGTAGTATTTCTTAGGGTTCTGCGTGAATTTATAGACGCGTGTGTTGTTCAGCGTGGTGTTGCCTTCTGAATCGGTCTTCACGGTGTAGTCGCTACGGCTCTGCTCGTAGCCGCCGGTCACGATTTTGCGGTTGTTCAGAATGTTGGTCACCATGAAGTTGATGCTCACCGACTTGCCGCGCTTCAGCCGCAGGCTTCGGCCAATGCTTCCGTCGAGCATGAATCCGCCTCTGCCCTTCGTCTGCTCGGGCACGATGAAGTTGCCCTCGTTATCTACGTTGCCCATCGTGGTGAGCGTGCCCTGGTAGCGGTAGCTGGGCGAGTAGGAGAGGTAGATGCGGTCGTAGTAGTTGCCCTTGAGGTCGATGAACCATCCGCCCGAGTGGTAGTCGAGGATGATGCTTCCTGCGGTGAGCGGTGTGCCGGCCTCGCGCATGTTCTTGTTCATCACGATGTCGTCGGTGTAGGTGCGCTTGGTAGAGCTCATGTATCTCACGTTGGCGTTGTTGGCATAGCGACCTTCGCTCCATGTTCCGATGGCCTTGACGTTGAACGAGGGGGAAACCTTGAAGTTCATGCCCAGCTCCACGCCGTAGTATTCTTTCTTGATGCCGGTCATGGACACGTAGGAGAACGAGTTGATGTCGTCGAAGTAGAAGTTCTGCCATTCGGTGGCATGGTCAATCTTGCTGTAGTAGGCGCTCAGGTTGGCGTGGAGCCAAGAGGTTTCGAACTGGTAGCCAAACTCCGAACTGAACACGCGCTCGTTCTTGAGGTTGCTCACGAAGTCGTTGTTCATCTCGGGCGAAACGAACGCCGTGGTGGCCAGCGGCGCGCGCCACTCGTAGCCTGCACCCAGCAGCACGGTGTTGCCCTTGCCCAAGGTGTAGGTGAAGCCAAACTTGCCTCCACCCTCCATGAACTTGGCCGTGCCGCTCTTGCCGTAGGAGTTCTCGGCAAACATACCGTTGCGCATGTTGCCCTTGCGGTACATGTCGGTGCCACCCCACTTGCCGGCCACCATGAGGTGCAAGCGTCCGGTGGTGAGGGTGTAGTTGCTCCAGAGGAGGCCCTTGTGTACGTTGATGTCGTAGTCGTAGCCAAACTTGTCGCCCTCGTAGATGAGCTTGCCCATGCGGTTGGGGCCCATGGTGTTGAGGTCGTACTGCACGAAGTCGTTGTCCAAGGCGTATGTTCCCAGCGCGTAGGAATTGATGTTGTGGAACGATTTGCCTCCCAGCAGGTCCTCCATGGTTTGGTAGTGTTTTCCCTTGTTGGCTCCCAGGTTGAATCCTACGTTCCACTGCTGGCTCTTGCTCAGGTGGGCCACGAGTGTTGACGACAGGTTGAATGTGAGGTTGTCATTGTGCTTGGCCTGTACGTAGTAGAGGGCGTCGTTGCCAACCTGTCCGGCGTGTGTGTTGGCCCAGTAGAGGCGGTCCCAGTTGATTTGCCGGTTGGCTTTCGAGGCCAGCCAGAAGTTGTAGGAGTTGTTCCAGTCGGCCAGCGAGTTGGCGCTGCGGTTGAATGCGTCGTCGGCGTCCCACACGTCGTAGTAGCTGCTGGGCAGGTTCTTCCAGTAGTCGGGCTGTGGGTTTTCGGCGTTGTTGTAGTTGAGTTTTGTGCTCTTGTACATGGAGTACTTGCCGAAGAGGGTGGTGGTGAGCTTCATGTCGTCGCTGATGTCCCAGTCCCATGTTGCGATGGCCGACGGTGCAAAGTCGTTGACGACGCGCGAGTTGCGCTTCTTGCCGTTCTGGTAGCCCCAGTAGGGGTTGTAGTAGTAGTCGTTGGCCAGCCAGTAGGCTTCGTCGGTCGATGCGCCCTGCGTGGAGCGTTCGGTGGGGTTGCCCCATGTGGAAAGGGCGATGGAGTGTCCGTTGGCCCATTTCTTCTGCACTCCGAAGAAGTAGGAGAGGGCGTTGTAGAACGTACCTTCCACGTATCCCTGGTTGGCCCATCGGTAGGTGATGTTGGCCGCAATGGCCCATCCCTTGCTGTTGAATCCGCTGGCATAGGTGTACATGCCGCGCAGGGTGTAGTTGCGGTTGGCCGCGCTGAGCGTGATGCGCTGTCCGGCCGCCATGTTTCCGGCGCGGAAGTCGTAGTTGTTGCTTCCACCCATGTTCGAGACGGCGAAGTTGTTGCTTTCGAAGGGCAGTGCAAAGTCCACGTTTCGCGTCTGCTGGTTGAGTCCGCCCACGAGAGAATAGCGGAACTGCCCCGACTCCATGTCGTTCATGGGCGTTCCGTTGATGAAGACATCGTTGTACTTCTGGTTGAAGGCACGATATCTGAAACGAACAGGCGAGAACAGGTATCCCACCTCACTGGCGTAAACATTGGAGTTAGAGTTCAGGATGGTGACGTTTTGTGTCATGTCGTCGTCTTCTCCCAGCTGCGCCTCCGTAAACGTGAAAGCCGATTCGTTGTTGGCCTTTTGCTCCTCTGTCTCGGTGGTTTGTGCAAAGACAAACGGCGAGTAACAAAGGGCTATCACTGCTAATTTCAGCTTTTTCTGCATAGTAAAAGTTTTAATTATTTTGTTTTGTCTTTTCTTTCTTCATTTCTCCTTTTTCCCGGCTGGGCGGTTTGCTCATTCGGCTGAGGCGTTGTCCTCGATGGCCTGTTGCTGGCCGATGCGTCCGCCGTCGGGTGTGGGCTGCTGTTGCCGGCTGCGTCGCTGTTCGCGCTCAAGGCGTCGGCGCACGGTGAATATCTTTATGGCGTTGGCCACCTCGGCCACTCCGTAGAGAATCATGAACAGGCCGATGATGACCAGCGGGGCACTGGCTATCCAGATGGGTTTCACCAGAATGACGATGCCTGCCAGCAGAATGACGCACGGCGCGAGCCAGAAACCCGTGCTCACGGGCGCGAAGCGCCGCAGGTTGGTGAGTGCTGCCAGTTGGTTGATGGCTCCCAGGATGAGTATGGCGGCCATGAAATAGAGCAGCCACTTGACGAAGGTGTCGGGCATGAGCGCGAGGATGAATCCCAGCAGCACACTTCCGATGCCGACGATGGGGAAGGGGGGCGTACGGCTGACGATGAGCCTTCCTTCGGCGTCGTAAACTTCCACCTCGCTCGGGTTGCGCTTGGCGCTCCAGTAGGCCACTATCGAGATGATGCCCGACAGCAGGAACAGCCCGCCAATGCAGATGGTGAGCCACGTCACTGTTTGCTCGCGATACTTGATGAGCAGTACACCTATTATAATAGTACACAGTGCGCGCAGGAGCGAGCCTTGCATCATTCTCATTTCTTGTCCTCCACGGGCACCAGGCCCTCAATGTATCTGCAAAGTATGCCGATGCCCTTGAGGTTCTCGCCTCCTTGCGGGATGATGAGGTCGGCATACTTCTTGGTGGGTTCGATGAACTGTTCGTGCATGGGTTTGAGCACGTCGAGATAGCGTTTGATGACCATGTCCACGGTTCGTCCGCGCTCCACCACGTCGCGCTGGATGTTGCGTATGAGCCGTTCGTCGGAGTCGGTGTCAACGAATATCTTCAGGTCCATCATGTCGCGCAGTTTCTTGTTGATGAGCGTCATGATGCCCTCGATGATGATGACGGGCTTGGGCTCCACGTGTACCGTTTCGGGCAGTCGGTTGGAGAGTATGTACGAGTAGGTGGGCTGTTCGATGGCTTCTCCGCTGCGCAGTTGGTTGATTTGCTTGATGAGCAGCTTCCAGTCGAATGCGTCGGGATGGTCGAAGTTGATGGCCCGTCGTTCCTCGTCGGTCATGTGGGTCGTGTCGTTGTAGTATGAGTCGAGGGGCACCACGGCCACGTAGTGTGGAGGCAAGGCCTTGACTATTTTTCTCACGACGGTGGTTTTTCCCGAACCTGTTCCGCCGGCTATTCCGATGATGGTCATGTCGTTTTTCATGAATGGCTGTGATTGAGAGATTGTTTTCTGTTGTATTTTTGTTTTTTCCGTTTTTTCGTCTTTACCGCTTTTCCTGGATGCTTTCGCTTTTCCGGACGCTCTGTTTCTCGCCGTTCATTCCAACTCGGCGAGCAGGGCGCGGTAGAATTCGGCCTTTCGCTCTATCTTCATGGGGTAGGCTCTCGACGAACTGGGCATTCGGTAGAGGCGTACGGGGCGGTCGGCTATGGTGAAGTCGGTGTGGCTTCCCACCTTGGGGCTCCTGATGCCGAAGTGCTCGCAGAGGAGTCCGGTGGCCTTTTCGCCGGTGGTGACGATGGCGCGGCACTGGGGTATGCGTTCCAGCAGCGCGTCCATGTCGGTCGGCTCCACCACTTGCAGGTCTTTGTCAGCGGCTGTGTTGCGCGTTCGGCAGACGGCGGTGGCAGTGTCGTAGATGCCTATTCGCTTTTCGTTGAGCATCGCCATGATGTCGGCCTGGCGGAATGTCTTGTGCTCCTTGTCAACAAAGTGGTCTTTGTCTTCGTGGAGCAGCAGCCCCCAAATGCGCCACATGTCGTTGGTGAAGTTGGGATAGAAGAAATCCATGCACCAACGTTTCCTTGCGGGCGGAAAACTGCCCAGCATGAGCAGCTGTGTGCCTTCGGGCAGAAAAGGCTCCAGCGGGTGGCGCTCAATCGTCAGATCGTCCAATGTACGGTGGTCAATGGATAAATTGTCCTCACTTTTGCTCCTTCACCAGATACACCACCACGGGCAGGTGGTCGCTGTAGCCGTCGAGCCACACGCCGCCGGCGGTGGTTCGCTTGGGGTTGCCTTTGTATTTGCCCTCGGTTTGGAACAGATAGTCGCGGTTGAAGACTTGACACTTCAGGTAAGTCAGCTTCTCGTAGTTGCGTTTGCCTTCGCGGTCGAGCACGTTGGGTGTCATCACCACCTGGTCGAAGAGGTTCCACGAACCGTCGTATCTCAGCGTTCCCGTTCCGCTCTTGAGGATGTTCCACCAAGGGTTGAACATTTCGCCGTCCTTCACTTTCTTCAGGTCGGGCTTGGCTCCCAGTTCCTCGCTCATGCTTCGGTTCATGGGGTCGTCGTTCATGTCGCCCATGACGAAAACCTTGCGTTCGGGGTTGGCGCGCAGCAGCGAGTCTTTGATGACGCGCACCTGTCGGCCTGCCGACTCGCGGTAGAACGAACCGCTGAAGCGGCTGGGCCAGTGGCACACAATGGCCGTGACGGGCTCGCCCGCCATCGTTCCGCTCACCTCGAGGAATCCGCGCGTAAGGAATCCGCTGTCTGCCTCCAGCTCCTGCACGTAGGGATGGAGCACCACGGTGTCGGGCTTGAACTGCATGGGGTCGTAGAGCAAGGCGCAGTCAACGCCTCGGCGGTCGGGCCCCTCGATGTGTGCAAACTGGTAGCCAATCTTTTTCAGGGGCTCCTGATTGATGAGGTCGGTCAGCGCGCGCGCGTTTTCCACCTCTGAGAGTCCAATGATGGCGCAGTGCAGATTGTTGCCCATGTCGCTGCCCATCTCCGAGAGCACGCGAGCCATGTTGCGCAGTTTCTTGGTGTATTTCAGTTCGTTCCACCCGTAGGAACCGCCCGGCAGGAACTCGTAGTCGTTCTTGCCCTCGTCGTGGCAGGTGTCAAAGAGGTTCTCCTGGTTGTAGAACCCTACACCATAGACAGAAAATTTTTTCTGGGCTGAGGCGGTCATTCCAAGAAGCAGGAAAACAACCGCAAAAAGGATATGTTTTTTCATATAGATTATATTTTGAGTACAAAAATACAAATTTCATCTGACATTACCAATTTTTTTGGCTACTTTTGCACCCAAAATTATCATTATGACCAAGATTTATCTCGTCAGGCATGGCGAAACGGTGGATAATGTCAACCAAATCATGCAGGGGCAGACGCAGGGCGAGCTCACGCCCGCCGGGCTGCAGCAGGCCCGGCGGCTGGCCGACGAGCTGGCCGGGGTGCGTTTCGACGCCTTTTTGGCGAGCGACCTGAAGCGCTCCATCGACACTTGCGCCGTCATCGCCAGCCGCCACGGGGCGACGGTGGTCACCACGCCTCTGCTGCGCGAGCGCGACTGGGGCGATTTCACGGGGCGCTATATTCCCGACCTGCGCGGCCTCGACTTCCCCGCCAACGTGGAGAGCCTCGATGCGCTGAAATCCCGCGCCCGTGAGTTTCTCGACCGTGTTGCCCGTCGCTATCCTGGGCAGACGGTGCTCGCCGTTGGCCACGGCATCATCAACAAAGCCATCCAGGCTGTCCACTACGGCAAGTCCATGCCTGAGATTCCCCGTATGGGGAACGCCGAAGTGAGGGTGCTGGACGTGGAGTAAAACAGGTGGTGGAGGCTGTTTTACTTTTCTTGACCATCCTCCTTCTTGTTCTTTTTTTTTGATGTGGTTTTTTGTTGTTTTGTCAATAAAATTCACAGAAAATGAGCGTTTTATGTGCGATTTTAGCGCGCTGGAGGCCACGAGGAATTTTTCCTGGACGAATATGCGAAAAATGGCGATTTTGTTAAAATGTTGGTTTTAAGCACGTTGTGCAATTGTTGCCGTGCTTTGGAAAATTATTGTCGGGAGATAAAAAATTATCTCCCGACGTTATGAAAAAATCTGTTTGGCAAAAAGTGGTGGTGCAAACCATTTGAAATGTTAAAAAGCTGCACAAAACACTCGTTTTGTGCAGCTTTTTGCCGTTTCTTTGCATTTGCTTTTTGTGTTTTCGATGAGGCCAGCGTCAAATTCTTGCGCAAAACTGGCCGTTTGTGCAATTTCTGTTTCCAGAATCGCTCGCGGTCCGGATGAGTGGTGTGTAAAAATATTTCACATTCTTTTTTGCGTTGTTCCTCCCCGTCGCCTCGTCCGCAGTTCTGCCTTTGCGTCAGCTGGAGCTACCATGGAGAATAAGGCTTTGGGTGGCGGGTCGATGGACTCGCACGAGCAGTGTTGTTTCTCCCTCCTGTCCGGTGGGCGAGCGAAGGATGCACCTGCGCTCCCTGTCGTTGACTGCTGAGGGAAGAAAACGAAAGGCCCAGAGGCATGGCTGGCAAAGGCAATGAAAGGAAAAAAGAATGGTCCGCAGAAGCGAGGCTTTTAACGCGTGCTGACCTCGTCCTGCGGACCGAATGTTACCTATTGAGATATGAATCCTGACTTAATAACTAACCTATTGAACAATCTGTTGTTGTCTTGAAAATACTTAACTTGAATGCTTGGTTTTCTCAAACTATATCTATAACGTCTATTTCTTGTTGTTTCTGTGCGGTTTTTGGGGGGCTTAGCGATGTCCGCCGTGCGAGCCGCCACCATGCGAACCACCTCCGCGCGAGCCTCCGAAACTGCCACCTCCGCGTGAGCCTCCGAAGCTGCCGCCACCGCGCGAGCCACTGAAGCCACCGCGCGAGCCACTGAAGCCACCGCCACGCGAGCCGCTAAAGCTGCTGCCGCGCGAGCCTCCGAAGCTGCTGCTGGAGCTACGCGAGGGAGCGCTGTAGCTGCGGCTGCCCGACGAACGGCTGGGGCTGAAGGTGCGGCTGGGCACCGAACTCTCGCGAGAGAAGTTGCTGCGCGAGCTGCCGAATCCGCTGCCGCTGCGCGAGGGTGAACCCATGGTCGAACGCGAACCGCCCACGGTGGTGCGGGTGCTGCTTTCGCGGCTGAATCCCGATCCGCCTCTGTTCATCGAACTGCGCGGTGCGCTCATGCTGCCACGGTCGTTGCGGTTGAAGTTTCCATCCTGGCGGCCCCGGTTGTTGTAGTTGCCGCTGCCCCGGTTGTTGCCGTCGAACGAGCCCCGGTTGCCGCGGTTCTCCAGCGAGCGTCCATTGCCGCGGTCGAACGAGCCACGGTTGCCGCGATTCTCCAGCGAGCCCCGGTTGCCGCGGTCGAACGAACCACGGTTGCCGCGATGTTCAAGGGCGCGTCCGTTGTCGTGACGACCTCCGATGGTGCGGTTGCGATAGTCGCCGCGGTCGAAACCGTTGCGCATGCCGAATCCGCGTCCGCCAGTGCCGTGGCGATGGGCCATACCCCAGTTGCGTCCGTGATACCAGCTGCGTCCGCCATTGTGGTGCCAGGCATGACCGCCGCGGTAGGAAACGTAGAAGTGAGGACGTCCGAAGTAGAAGTAGCTACGGTGGGGATAGCGGGCGTAGATGCCGAAGTGCCAGTAGCCGGCGTCCCAGTAGAGCGGACGGTAGAAGTAGCGGGCGGCGCAGTAGGCGCGATATTGCCAGTCGAGCAGAATGTAGCTCAGGTCCAAGTTGCGGCGCTCCCAGTAGAGTCCGTAGAGGTCGGCCTGGTTCTCCACGCTGAGCAGATAGTCGAGGTTGATTTCATAGGCAGCCTCGTACTGGTCTTCGGTCAGGTTGAGCTCGTAGGCCATCTTGTCGGTGAGGAAGAGAGCCTGTTCGCGAGCCTGCTCAAAACTCATGGCGTTTGCCTGAACAGCCATTGCGAGTATTGCAGTGAGGGTGATGATGAACTTCTTCATAGTGGTTATGTTTTTTTAGATTGTTAATATTCCGAGTTTCTTGTTCTCGTTGGCAAAGGTAGCTTGTTTTTCACGACTGCTGAAAGGATTTTCCCTAAACGCTGGGGGGAAAATCCCTAAAGTGTAGGTTGTGGCACATTTTCTGCCCGTTTATACACTATTTGCTCGAAAAACGCGTTATCATCTAAATATAAATAGGTAATGAAAAAGTATTTTGCACTCATCATACTGCTTTTGCTGTTTTCCTCTTCCGTCCTCAGGGCGCAGGGGAAACTCAGCGGCCTGGAATATCGGCTGGAGATGCAGGCCGGCATAGCCGACGGGCGCACGCCGCTGTGGCTCAATGCCAACAAGCACGGACTCAGCTCGCTCGACACGAAGAACGGCTACGCCCGCGCCGCACTCGTGCGTCCGCTGAGCGCCGACTCGGCCCGCCGATGGGGGATAGGCTACGGCGTTGACGCCGTGGTGCCCGTCAACTACACCAGCAAACTCGTTGTGCAGCAGGCCTTTGCCGAACTGAGGTGGCTGAAGGGTGTGCTCAGCGTAGGCGCGAAGGAGTATCCCATGGAGCTGAAAAACAACGAGCTGAGCACCGGCTCGCAAACACTGGGCATCAATGCCCGCCCCGTGCCCCAGGTGCGTCTGGCCCTGCCCGACTATTGGACACTCCCCATCCTGAACGGATGGCTGCACCTGAAAGGCCACATCGCCTATGGTATGATGACTGACGACAACTGGCAGCACGACTTCACCGGGCGCAACCAGCGCTATTCGGAAAAAGTGCTCTATCACAGCAAGGCCGGATTCCTGAAAATAGGCAACGAAGACGTGTTCTGCCCTTGGTCCCTCGAGCTTGGACTGGAAATGGCCGCCCAGTTCGGTGGCACATCCTACATCTGGCAGGAAGGCAAACTGGTGCCCGTGAAGGGGGCGACCAACCTGACAGCCTTCAAAAACGCTTTCCTTCCAGGCGGCTCTGAGGTGGTGGAGCAGGGCACTGCCTATCAGAATGTGGAAGGAAACCAGTTGGGTTCGTGGATGGCCAGAATCAACTACGAAAGCGACATTTGGAAATTTGGCGTCTATATCGACAAATACTTTGAAGACCACTCGTCGATGCTGATGATGGACTACAACGGTTATGGGACGGGCGAGGAATGGAATGTGCGCAAGCGCCGCCACTACTTTGTCTATGACCCCAAGGACATGCTTCTGGGAGCCGAACTGACCTACAAGTACAGCCGTCCGGTGAGAAGCGTAGTGTTCGAGTATCTTTACAGCAAATATCAGAGCGGCCCCGTCTATCACGACCATACGCAGGCTTTCCCCGACCACATCAGTGGCCGCGACAACTATTACAACCACTACATCTATCCCGGTTGGCAGCACTGGGGGCAGGTGATTGGCAATCCGCTCTATCGATCGCCCCTCTACAACGACGACGGAATCATCCAGGTGGAGAACAACCGATTTGTGGCCTTCCACCTGGGCGTGAGCGGCGACATTTCCGAAAGACTCGCCTACCGGGTGAAGACCACCTACCAGACAGCCTACGGAACCTACGACCAACCCTACAACAAGCGCCGCCACAACTTCTCGGCCATGGCTGAGGCTACTTACCAGCTGCCCTGGGACGTCTCCGTCAGCGGGGCTTTCGGGCTGGATGCAGGCCGCGTCTATGGCAACAGCTACGGCTTCCAGCTGACGGTGGCCAAAACAGGACTCCTTAACAGCAAGAAGAAATGAAAAAAACAAGAAACATATTTTTTGCGTCCCTCTGTGCGCTGCTGTTCCTGAATACGGCTTGCAGCAAATGGTTTGAGACCTCCAAGAACGGCCATCTGGACGGCTACTGGCATCTGGATGCCGTTGACACGCTGAGCACGGGCGGCACGTTGGACTTGGCCGAGCAGCGGGTGTTTTGGTCGGTACAGGGAACGGTGTTCTCCCTCTATGCTCCCGATGTGGCGGGCCAACGCTATGTGAGCCAGTTCTCGTACAGCGGCGACACGTTCAAGATTCTCGACCTGCGCATCGACGACCGTACCAAAGGCGACCCGAAAGTGGAGGACATCTCCAAGGTGCAGCACTTCGGGGTGAACAGGACCGACGAGAGCTTCACCATAGAAAACCTGAAGCACAACAAAATGACGCTCCGCTCCGAGTCGCTCAGACTGCATTTCACCAAGATGTAGCGGGAGTCGAGCCAAGGGTGGACGGCCTCACCTCGTGGCCGCGAGCACCGCCTTGCCTTCATCAGCAGCGCATGGGTTGAAAAAACGCGCCGTGTACGGGAAACAGCTCTCATTATGAGGCGTTTCCCGTACACGGCAAATCATTGGGTGATGTATGAGTTATGAAGAATAAGGAGTTCTGAACTAAAACTTCTTTCCGAACGCAATGTTGACGAAAGTCTTGAAAAGGATGCTGATGTCGAGCCACCATGAGCGGTGCTCCAGATAGTACAGATCCAGCTCCAAGCGTCGGAGCATTTTTTCCAGCGTGTCGGTGTATCCGTTGTAGAGCGTGGCGTAGGACGTTACGCCAGGGCGAATCTGGTAGAGATAGACGTATCGCGGGTCGCGCTCGATAATCTGGTCGATGTAATATTTCCTTTCCGGCCGTGGGCCGATGAAAGCCATGTCGCCTTTCACCACGTTCCACAACTGCGGAAGCTCGTCAAGGTGGTGAACACGAAGAAATTTTCCGATTTTCGTCATGCGCGTCTCGTTCTCGTGCTGATAGAGTGCGGGGCCGTCCTTCTCGGCATCTATTCTCATGCTGCGGAACTTGTAGATGGTGAACGGACGGCCGAACCTGCCGATGCGCTCCTGACGGAATATGGCAGGGCCACCGTCTTCTCGCTTAATGGCAAGATAGCATATCAGGAAGAGGGGCGAGAATACGACGAGGCAAACCAAGGCGGTGACAAAGTCTATCATTCGCTTGATGTTGCGCTCAAATTCGTTCATTCCGTCGAGAACATACCCACTTTCGAGTGTTGTCATATAGTAGAATTAGGTGTTATCTTGTTCTATGTATCGTGTGTGTTACTTGTTTAACGAGCTACTTGCCGATTTATTGTATTAAAAATATATTTATTTATTTTATTTTTCTGAAGTTCACTGTGGCAGTTGGTGAATTTTTAGTAATTTTGCCACATTAAAACTCCGCAAGATGAAAAGAAAGAAAACATTGTTGCTTTATTCAGCCTGCCTGTTGCTGATAGCGTTTGTGTCGCTATTGTTTGTAAAATCAGACAGTTCGACGATTTGTGCACAAACCCAAAATGACAAGTATGTGATGATATTCAACGACGAGTTCAATCAGCCAAACGGCAGTGCCCCCGATGCCAAGAAATGGAGCACGAAATTGCCAAGGGCAAAGGCTATTTGGAATCGTTGGATTGCCGATTCTCCAAAACTCGTGTATGTGAAAAACGGGCAGCTTGTCTGCAGGGCTATGCCAAACACAATTTTCCCCAACGATACAGCGGCAATGTTGACAGGGGCGTTGGAAACCAAAGGTAAGTTTGCATTCAAGTATGGCAAGATTGAGGTGCGGCTGAAAACGAATCTCAAAGATGGCAATTTCCCCGCAGTGTGGTTGATGCCTGAGCCTCCTGCAAAAGTCCATCCCTATGGAGGCGAGATTGACATTTTCGAGTCGTATGGAAAATCGGACGCTTACCATACCGCGCATACCCACTGGACTGTGAATCTGAAGAAAAAGAAAACGCCTCAGCATCAGTTTCACGAGAAGGTGAAACTGAACAAGTGGCATGTTTATGGCTTGATTTGGGAAAAGGACAGGCTGGTATGGACACTCGATGGAAAAATAGTTGGCGTCTATACGAAATTGGAAACCCAAGAGGCAAAAGACAACGGTCAGTGGCCTTTCGACCATCCTTTCTTCATCAGGATGAACCAGAGTCTAGGCAACGAAACGTGGAAGCGTGGGCCCAGTCTTGACGATGTATATGAAACAAAAATTGACTGGGTTAGAGTCTATAAGAAAATCTGATGACGCGAAGAAAGGTTGAGGGGTGAGAAAAGCATGAAAAATGGCTTTTCTCACCCCTCAACCTTGAATTCTTGGTTTTGTCGGCATTTTGGGAGGTTATCATCAGTTGATGTCAGTTTCTCAAGAATGTGAGATAGAACCAGTCTCTTATCTTGTTGGGGAAGATTCTCACAATGAATCGGATGCAGATGTTCTTGATCATCCGGAAAGCTGAGATGTACCCTATTTTGAACAATGATTTCTGGAGCGAAATTTCACTTTTCGCATAGTTTAAACCGCCTCTGCGCCTAATCATTTCCGGAGAACGGCGAAAGCGGAGCAGCGATTGTTGCATGTTGTGAAATTTGGCACCTTTCTTCAGCATCCTTGCCCAGAGATAATAGTCTTCGAACAGTTTGAATGGCTGATAGCCACCAGCATCAATGACGGCTTGCTTGCGAAAAATGACCACCGGATGGTTAATGGGATTTCTGATTTTTCCAAATTTATAAATGTCCTGGTGATTCTCTGGCAATTTTCTGATTGCCACAACATTGTCGGGCGAACTGTCAAACTCTTCTATGAAGGCGCTGAGAACGTCAATGTCTGGGTGTTCTTCCAGATATTTCATCTGGGTTTCAAAACGCTGAGGAAGGCAAATGTCATCGGTGTCCATACGCGCTACGTATTCATATTGACAATGCTTGATGCCGATGTTGAGGGCAACGCCGAGCCCTTGGTTCTTTTCGAGAGGAACCCTGATGATATTATTAAAGCGGTTGCAAGTTTTTTCTATGGCGGAATACAATTCAGGCGTAAGCGGACCGTCTTCAACAAGTATGATTTCAGTCGGCTTGTAAGTTTGATTATAGATGCTGTCAAAAGCTTCTATAAAAAAGGCAGCTTTCTCTCCCTTATAGACTGAGAGAAGCAGTGAAAAGTCTTTCATGCTGCAAAATTACATAAAAAACCTGAATAATAGCCGCTTGGAACAAAAAAAATAAAAAAAATACTGGTGGAGGCAAGATGGATGCAAGGTTCATCTGCAATGGATGCTTTGGGTTCTTTTCCTGACTTTAATTTTTTTGTGGTTGTTTTTTGCATGAAAAAACTAACATTTTCGAAAAAAATAGTTATTTTTGCAGCAAATAGTCAAAAAAAAGATTCACTACTGTGTCTTTTAGGCATTCGTGCAGTAGCCTTTACCATCCTTTATGCCAGTTTTGGATTTTATAGTGTTGATACAAAGACGATTAACGGGGAAATTCATGTCTGTCGTCCTTCCTTCGTTCATCAGCATATTGTTGTTGGCTATGCCGATGATATGGTGGGGATGTTCGGGCGAGGACTATTTCACCGATGTTTATGAGCTGAACACCCCCTCCGATTCAAGCTATTTCTCGGTTTCTGGCATAATGAAACTCAACAACAAACCCTACGACAACTCGCAGCAAGGCATGGCTGTTTGGGACAGTTTGGCTTTTGTTTTCAATGAAGGTGGCTATTGCCGAATCATTGATTTGCATAATAAACGGCATGTGGCATCGACTAGGCTGGCATCATTCGATGGTAGCAACCATGCAAACACGGTCAGTTTTGGCAATTTCTTGGTGCCAGACGAAGGCGTCCCTTTGTTTTATGTCTCTCGATGGGAACCTCCCGTCACTTGCTATGTCGAGCAATATAATATGCAAACGAACCGTTTTGAACTCATGCAAACCATTAATACCGTCCATACAAAATATCAAGGATGGTATTCGAATTTTGTCATCGATCAGGACAGAAAAAGGCTCTATACGGTGATGATGGAGCATGTGGCGGACTCTATTTTGAACATAAGGTCGTATAATATACCTGATTTAGGTGAGAACATGGTTACGCTTGGCAAAGAGGATGTGCTCTCTGAGGTGGAACTGAATTTAGGAGTGGCACATATCTGGCAGGGTGCTTTTATTTATGGCCGTCAACTCCTGATTCTCTATGGGGGCTGGAACGATGGAGAAAGAGGGATGCTGGTGGTTGACCTGGATGAATATAAAACAAAAAACCACGATTTCTCGTGGTTTCCGTACGAGCCAGAAGCTGTGGCTTTCTATAATCATTCGCTGATAATGAACACTAATGGATATGGGGTGTATTATCTGTGGCATTTTGAGTGGCATCCGGGGCAGGATCATAAGAACCAAAGTCTGCTTCAATAAAGTGGTTTGAGCGTTGCTCTTTTAGGGGGGGCAATTTCATGTAGTCTCCAAAAAGGTGACGAAGATATTCATCATATTTTATGGGTACAGGCAGAGTGGTGTCTTCAAAGGGAATCCTTACGGACTGCTCAACAATGTCTGCACGAAGAAAGCAGTTGTGCCATCGGGTCTTTCCAAAAAAATTGCCATACCATCCTGTTTGCTTCCCGTTGTACTTTTCAGTCTGTTTGCGGAAGAATTCTCTGATGGTTTTGTTTTTTTGTGGGAATGCAAGCATCATCATGATTTTCTTAGAGAGGCTAGCCCTGTTATGGCGCAGTGACTGCAAATAGCAAAGACGGTATTTCCCGCAAAAGAATTGCCAAAGTCTTGCTGGTTTGGTTGTTGCTGCCTCGTCAAGTTTGAAAACGTCTATGAATACGCAATCTTTTTCTTCACCAACCGAGTATCCGTCTTTTTCCGTTATTTTTGTTCCTAGCAGTTTGATTTTCGTGAAATTTTGGGGCCAATCTTTTACACCTTCTTGGACATAATATTTGTCTTTGTCTAACTGTGTGTGGCATACTTGAAGGAAACGGCGGTAATTGTCGTCAGTCATTTCTATGTCCAAGTCGTCGTCCCAAGGGATAAACCCTTTATGGCGGACTGCTCCAATGGCAGAACCTGCTATGAGATGGTATTCTATGTTGTTGCGTTTGCACAACTCGTCGATGTCTTTTGCAATGGAGAGTATCACGAGCTGTAATTTCCTTAGTGTAGTCATAGATGTATTCTTTAAAGATTTGAATAAAGATTCTTATACTTCTTTTTTACAGAACTGGCAGAAAAAATATTCTTCACAGATTGGATGTCAACCGAAGTGCCTATGGTTTCTTCGACTTTTTGGTTGAAATCATCATAATCTTTGAATTTGAATATGCTATAGCCAGAAATGCCAGAAAGATAGTCGGCTATCCTGACGCGTTCAGACATGACAACAGGTGTGCCGTTTGACAGCGCCTCGATGGCGGCATAGGAAAATGCTTCGTATCTGGATGGGATTACCAGCAAAGATGCTTCCTTGTAGAGCTTTTCCAACTCTTCTTGGGGAATGTTGCAATGCTGAGTACAATCGGTTCGGTTGGGCTTCGTGCCGTTTCCTACCAGATGGATTTCATATTTTCCCTCAGGTAGGTGCATGATATGCTCTAGTCCTTTTACAGGATCGGAGAGACGGCCGACAAACAATAACATGTTTGTTTTTTTTCTAGGTGAGGGACTGTTCTCGTCGAAGTTTTGCCAATGAGGTATTTGATATACCTTGTGGCAGAAAGACTTGAAGAAAGCGGTGTCTTCATTGTTGATAGTCACTATCGCGTCGGCAAAACGTTGTATGAAAGGCTTCAGCATGATGTAGAAGAAGCACTTCCCTCCCTTTGGGTTGTTCAAATAGTTGAAAGGGTGCCAATGGGCGGTATAAACTATTTTCTTTTTTAGCAGTTTTGCTATAATGAATGCTTGGGTGTTCCCGATTTCAGTATATCCATTGATGTGAACGATGTCAGCCTTCTTGATGGCTTTGTAAAGCGGCCTTATTTTGTAGTAGAAATGAAAAAGGCGTGATTTCACAATGGGGTAGTCTTCTATGGCAAGAACTGTGAAGTCCTCGTCGTTCTGGAACATATTGTAGAGGGCGATGCAATAGTTCGATATGCCTCCGTATTTGTTGGTGGGTGTTCTCCTAATTTGTAAAATCTTCTTCATGCTTCCCAATGGCTATTTAATCAGAAAAGTGTGGAGTTCTGGCCGACAATAATTGTAGAGGCTCTTCAAGAATAAAGCATATCTTTTGTATCCCATGAGCTTGTAGAGGAAAAGAAAGAGCATGTTGATCATCTTCTTTTTCTGCTGCAACTGTGGAATGTTCCGTTGGTTCAGATTGTCGATTTTTTGTTTCTCAATCATTTTCTTTTTCTTCAGTTTGGAGAAAAAAGAGTCTCTGCCAGCCGAGAATGGTGAACTTGGGGCATTGCCTGACGAAACAAGTCCATGGTAGAGTCTTCTGTGAAAGGACGAAATTGGGTATCCGTTTTCGTATGTGTCATAAGAATACTGCAGGTGAATGAAACTGTCGAACACTTTACAGTTATCCATGATGGCCTTTTTATATACGTCGGTAGCCAAAGACAAATCTTCGTACTCCTGCAAGTTTTCGATTCTTTTGCGCTCGATAATTCCTTTTTTCAATTTTGTGTAATCGTAACCCGCAAAATGGAGAAAGACCAACGGCACTTCGCATTGTGGGTTGTCATCAGTCCTGAATCTCACCATGATCTTGTCATCTTTCATGAACAATTCGCGTTCAAAATAGTTCCAAGGTGCCATGTTCATTCCTAGATTTTGCATGACATAGAGATGGTCGTTGCCAAGTAAGCCGGGCATCCAGTCCATCCACTTCTGGTCTGTGAAATTGCCGGTGCTTCTGTCTGCAAAGCTGTTGTCTTTCAGTCTGGTTTTCCACCACTCCGTTATGTCGTGTGTGGTCTTAGTGTTCCTCATTCCGCAGAACCCAAGATTGAAAATGCCATTTACATTCATGGCCCATTCCGGATGTTCCCCTTTGTAGATGACATGTATGCCTGCTATTTGAGGGGTCAGTACAACATCGTAGGTTTCTAATTTTGAGAATATTTCATCAAGTGGGGAAAAAACATAGATGTCAGGGTCGAAGTAAATGACAGTTTGATAGTCCGAAGCAAATAAATGTTGAAAACATGCGGGTTTGATGGCCGTGCAAAACTCAGTGAGATTGTACTTGAATGCCATTTCTGTCCATTCTTTGTCCGAATAACTATTTGTTTCCTTGACCTTGATGACATTATTGGGGATGTCAATGTTTTCATTGTCAAATTCGTCAGCAACAAAAATGAAGAAGTCCGTATCAGGATGATGGGTGTTCAGCGACTGGCCTAGAATTCTGGCCAAGCCGATATAGTTTTTTGCTACTATCGTGAAGACACATTTTTTCATTTTCTTTCTTTATTTAATGGTTTTGACAATGGTGGCAGGATTTCCTGCAATGACACAAAAAGGTGGCACATCTTTTGTGACTACGCTGTTGGCTGCTATCACCGCACCCTCACAAATATGAACACCAGGGAGTATGGTGACCTTGTCGCCAATCCAAACTCTGTCTTCAATGATGACTGGCCCTTTCGAACTCAGTTGCCTGTCGGTAGGTGCGATGTCTTTTTCTTCTATAGTGTTAGATCCATGCGAATTGTCAGATATGGTTACCCATCGTCCTGTCAGCACCTTATTTCCTATGGCAACATGGTTGATACACGTGATGTGGATGTGTTCTCCCAAATGGCAGTTGTCTCCTATCTCAATACTTGGGGTATAAGATTTGTTCCCATAAAGGTTCCAAGCGGTGATTACTCCGTTTTTCCCTATTTCTGTCATTTCTCCGATGCTGATGAATTCCTCGCCTTTAGTTTGTAACGGACGATGTATCATGACACCTTTCCCGATACTCTTAAAATTGGGGATTATCCAATGTGTATAGAAAGTATCTAGGACCAGCGAGAGTTTTGCATTTGTCTTATATCCATAAAGATGGCTCAACAGTGCAAAAAAAACTCTGGATATGGGTTCGATGTATAATCGTATTTTTCTTTTAAACGTCATTTAGTGGATGTTATTATATCAGTTTCTTGTAAATATTATAAATATTATCAACATTATTTTCAATGGAATAGGTGTCAATGGCTATTGATTGTGCCAATAAAGCCTTTTCTTCATATTGTTCGTCTGTTAAGCAACTGACACTTTCCATACAGTCGGCAAGTGATGTGATGTCGTTAAAAAACAAGCCACCCGTCCGGTCTAGTATTTCTTTGGTTCCTCCAGTTTCTCTGCCGATAACCAGGCAACCATTGTAACAGGCTTCGGCTGTCATTCTGCCAAAACCTTCATAAATACTCCCCACGATGAGGGCTTTTGCTTTTCTCATTAGATTCCTGACATCGTTGACATAGCCGACAAATTCAACGGCTTCAGAACATTGTAATTCTACAGCCATTGACTTGAGCTTGTCCATATATTGGGCATCGCCAAAACCTGCGATGATGAGCTTGTAGTCCGGATGGTTCTTGTAAAAATGTGCGAAAGCCGAGATAACGTCATGATGTCCTTTTACGGGAACGACTCGTGAGGCGCAGAGAAAGTAGCTTTCTTTTTGGCGACAGTAGCTTGTATTCTCTTTCGGGTAGATACCGTTATAAACTACCGACGCGTTTTTGCATGCTTGCAAGTTGAAATGTTCACGTATGCCTTCGGTAATGCAGACTATTTCATCTGACTTTTTTATGAGTTTTTCAAATGATTTTTTTGAAGGAAAAATCATCCAGTCAAAATCCTTGTCTTGGTATTCTCTAAGGTGCATGACATGGGGAATGCCGAATTTTTTGGCAATCTTAAGGCCTTCATGAATAACGCCTACATTTGTGTGTATGATATCCGGTTTCTCGTTCTTTATAATTCGGGAGATTGAGAAAAGTGACGCTGTTTTCTTCACCATCATTGAGCAAAATGATAGTGGCCATCGAAAATGTTGAGACATTGTTCTTGGCCTGTATAGAGCACTAGCCGTAACGATTACGCCATAGCTTTTGATGTTGTAATCAGATAAAAAGGACATGAAGGCGTCGTCTTTCTTTCCATGTTTAGGATAAAGGACTATAGGCTCAATTCCTTTAGGAATCAAACCTTTCAACATGTTCATGAATGAAATTGTCGCTCCACCCATGAATGCAGCACTCAGTATATAGACTATTTTTATTCTGTTAAGCATGTTGTTCCTTTCTGTTGTTCGCTTCAGCCTCTATGTATGAGCCCTTTGGATTATAGAAAGCCATCACATAAATTGGTATGAAATTACAATACCACAAGGGAGTTCCTCTGACAATAAAGGCTAAGAGTGCAAGAAGTACGCCTGACAATAAGGCTTTCTTGTTTGTCGCAGAGTGAAGCGATGAAAAGAAGAAGAAGACCAAGAGGATCATTCCTATAACTCCATTCTCATAAATATATACCTTATAGCCCGAATTGCCAAAATTGTCCTTTGGCATATCTCTGCCTAGCATGATATCGGAGGATTTCCAAAAATTGCTGTACTCTGCATCGAAATCTTCTGTAACTCGATTGTTGCCAACGATATCTCCATCGTCAACTTCCATTCTTATCAGGATCAAGTCATGAATGAGATTGTTGCCGTTGTTATAGAAAAACGAGCCTACAATAATCGTAACAAAGATAAAAACGGATGCTGCCATTTTCAGGAATACTTTTTTCCCTTGAATCCACAGATTCGCAAAAGTAACGTAAACGATCAATACATAGGCTGCTAATGAGAAAGATAGTATTGCCGTTATTATCATGGCTATGTTATACCATTTCTTCCATTTCCCACATTGTGTAAACAAAAGCATCACGCAAGCGGTTCCAATCTGTCCTGGCTCAAGAAAAACGGAATGGAAACGATAAAACAGCGCGAGAAGTGCTCTGTCGTCAATTAAAAAGAAAAAATAGTTAGTGAATGAATAAAGTCCATCAGAGAAACTTGCATCCCTGGAGGGGAAAGGAAAACCGAATATCCATAATATATAAGCAATTGTTGAAACAGCCAGCAAGCCTCCCATAAATTTACACAAGAAGGTTGCAAGCTTCTCTAGTTTGTCAATGTCTATTAGGAACAGGCAAAGAAATATAACAACATGAAACAAGTTGAAAATAAAGCCGCCTATCCTTCCCCCATTCACAAACAGCTGATAATAGGACAATGCGATAAAGGCTGTTAACGGAAGAATAAAATCATTCCTTGTGTATATTGGGCGTGAAAGGGTTATGGAAAGCAAATATGATGCTACAAGCAAAATACCTGCTGGAAATGCATACAAAGTGCCAATGGGCCACATGAACCATGGATTCAATGACCCCAAATATGCAATAAGCATACCCGAAAAAAAAAGAAAAACAGCCAATTTCTCTTTGTTTATAAGATATAACTTCTTGAGGTCAAACATGTTTTTTTTGTCTTTTTATGGCATTCGTTACATACAACTGTTCCTCTTTGTCGAGAGTGAAAAACCAAGCGGATAATAAACCCGTTGCAATGGCTATAATGATCGTTGGGAGGAATCCTAATTTTTCATGCATGAATATCGATTGGCAAATCATGCAGCTCATGCACTCAAGAAGGCATAAAGGAATGATTCTTTTAATCACCTGATCCCAGAATTGCTTGATGCTTAAGCCTGCTTCTTTTTTCAAAAGGGGGATTCTTTGTGCGGCTACGTAAATTTCGATGAGCAAGTAAACCCACATGATGCTGGCCACCGAGTATCCGTGCTTTAACATCAACCAAATGACAAGCAGATAGAGCAGCTTGGGCGTATATGTAAGCAGAGTGTACTTGCGAATGCTTCCTATGGCCTGATTGGCAGTTTGCAGGCCAAGCGTTGTTTGGTCGAAAATGAATGAAATAAGAACAAACCTGCAAAAAAGAGCTGTGTAGTCAGGTACTTCTTCTAGCCAAATTCCCAGTATGGTTGGCATCTCAAAAAGCAAAGGTATCGTGACGATGGCAAGCAAAGAGGCTGAGAATTTGCATTCTTTGCATGCCAATGTGAGCATTTTGTTGCGGTCTTTGCCCCCCTCTGCTTTCATGATTTGAGGATTTATAGCATTCATGATAGAGGTGACGACAAACGAAATGGCGCCGAATACTTGGAATGATATGCCATAGGCTGCATTTATTGCAGTACCGAAAAAGTGGTTCAGTATGATGGCTGTTCCTTGATTTCTTCCTGCGACAGCTCCCATGCCATAAGTTGTCCATCCTGCAAACCCTATCAGTTGGAATAAATATAGCTTGTCGATGTCTTTCTTGTGAACATAGAGAGAGCACTCCTCGTATCTTAGAAGTGAAAAGGTGGCAAAAACGAAGAGGTTGAGCAATAGGATTAAAGCCATCATAAGTGAATAAATCAAAAGCTTATCGGCTTGAATGTATAAAAGGCAGATGGCTAAAGATAGTTTTATGACGCTGTCAACAATGTCAACTACAGCAATGAACACGATGTTCTCATGTGCAATGAACAGTGCTTTGAAGGGTGCTGTCACAATTGTGAGAAATAGCATGAAAATGGTTATGGCAAAAACAATCGAGGCGGTGTGGATGCGGTCTTGGGGAATGTTAAGGACGTTATCTATGATAAAGCCTCTCATGGAAAGAAGGATGGCGGAGAGCACAATACCTATGATGACATGAAGAAAGATGCTGTTTTTGAACACTTTCTTGACTGTTTCCAAATCTTTCTTTCCGTGGTAAAAAGATATATATCTCTGTGTGGTGATGACAAGCGCATTGGTGATAAATCCTAGCATTGCAACAACACCCCCCACGACTGAATACACTCCAAAGTCAGAGACTGTAAGTGCTTTGAGAATCAGTCTGGTGGAATACAGCGAAAGGCAAAGTGTGACAATCGCCTTCGTGTATTGGGCTATCGTGTTGACAATGATGCGTTTGGTTGGTTCCATGCGCTAAAGTGAGTAAAAAAACTGGCGGTTTTTGTTATTCTTTCATCAATGGAGTCAGGATGTCATCTTTCAGGATGTACCCAATAGTCAGGATAAACGCCAAAAACATCATTGCAAAGACAAAAATCATTCGCTTGGGACCAGCAGGCTTGATGGGTACGGAGGCACCTTGAATGATTGTAAATGCGGGTGTTTTTTCTTGTACCTTAGCCTTGGCTGCTTGCAACTGGGTGTTCAGCGCATTGTATGTGTTGAATTTTATTTGCATGTCATTTTCCAAGTCATCCTGCTTCGCTTTGTAGCTTTGAAGAACAACATCCACGTTAGCGTCGGAGAAATTCGCATACAACTGGCGGGCACGTTCGTAGTCGCGCTTTGCGTCAATTGTCAGTTTTGTATAATAGTCTAAATCTATGCGCGCTTTATTTGTTCGGTAATCGGTTATGAAATTTTGCAGGCGTGTCCTTATGCTGTCGGCCAGTGTTGCGCAAATCAGGGGGTCTTGCTCCTGAACGGCGATTGTTATGACGTCAGTCTTCTTGTCCACATCGCAACTGATATGGCTTTTCATCGTGCTCACCACATCCTGTTGGTCCTTGCTAAGCTTGAAAGGGTCAACTTTATGATTGCCTGTCGGTTTCGACTCTTCTTTCGTGAATAAACCGATGATGGCATTCTTCAGCCAATAGAAAGGCCGCAGCCAAAAGTTTGATTTCTGGTGTTTTTTGATGAATGTGTAATAGTCTGTGCTGAGTAGCCCGTCTTCTGTCGTAACTTTAATGGGGAATAAACTAACGATGAAGTCGGTGGACCCCATCAGGTCGGGGTAAAGCATGGGTGGTATGGCATCGGTTGAGCTTGCAGCATTTAGATTAATGCCAATGGTTGAAGCCAAAGAACCCAACGAGCCACCCGATGCGGTGTTCTCCATTTCGGGAGCAAGCGTGATGTTGCAATTATAGTATCTGGGTAGGGGCAGAATATAAATGCAAGCTAAGACGAAAGTTATAGAAAGAGTTTTCAAGAACAGTTTCTTTCTATTCCATATTTTCCTAAAAACCTTTCTTAGGTCAATGATTTCGGGCGAATTGTTATCAGTCATTTTCTTTATTTTAGTATGTTCGCCAATGTCGCTACCATTGTGGCTATTGACGCCACGCTGGTGCCGATGGTTAGGATTTCGGCCAGAGTGCGCCCGTCGCGTTTGGGCTTGCTTGGCACAATGATTTCACAGCCGGGGGCGGGCTTGGCGTTGTGCCCCACCTTGGCCACCTTTCCGTTCATGTAGATGATGTAGGTGTGGCTCTTCTTGGCGCGGTGGCCGAAACCGCCAGCCTGGTCGATGTAGTAGGCGGCTTTCTTGCCCTGCATGTAGGCAACCGTGTTGGGATACATCACGTCGCCGCTGATTTTCACCGTTCCGTTGTATTGGGGGATGATCAATCGGTCGCCCTCGCGCAGCACGATGTCGTCGTCGCTACCAGGATTGTCGAGTGCTTTGTCGAGCTCAATGCCCACATAATAGGTGTTGCCCAAATCGAGCTTGGTCACGTCGAGCGAGTCGGACTCACCGCTTTGCGACTTCAGCATCTTCAACACCGTCTGCATGCGCAGGCGCTCGTCGTCGGTGATGCGGCGCTCCAGTCGGGCTCCCTTAGAGTATGCAAGGTCGTTCAGCCCGCCTGCGGCCTTGATGGCATCGCTCAGGCGCTCGTTTTTCTTCGAGAGGGTGTAAGTGCCTTCAAACATTACCTCGCCCTCTACGCGGATGTTCTGCAGTTCGTAGGTGCCGGGGCTCTTGCGCACGTACACCTCGTCAAAGGGTTGCAGCTTGAAACCAGGCTCTCCGTCAATCACGAATCCGTCTTTCAGGGCGAAGCTGAAGGTCTTTGCCACTTCTTCGCCAGGCACAGTGGCTTTAGGGTCAACGATGCGGCGCGAAACATCCACTTTTACCGTCGATGCCGTCTCCTTCAAACCTCCGGCTTGCAGCACGAAATCCTCAATGGTTTCGTTGGCGGCATATTCGTAGATGCCTGGCTGCCACACCTCGCCATGAATGGTGATGGTTTGGTTCTGTTGGGCATCGTAGAGCGACGGAATGAACAGCACGTCGTTGTTCTGGATGGGGATGTCGGCCACGCGTCCAGACAAGATGCCATCGACATCCACCTGAATCACTTCCTTCGTGCGGTCTTCACGTTGGCGGTGCATCACGGCGTGTGCCGTAAACGCATCTTCGCGCAGACCGTCGGCATGCTGGATAAGTGTGCGCACACTGTTGATCTCGGCTCCCACTTCGTACATGCCCGGACGGAACACGGCACCTTTCACTTCCGCCATGTTCGAGAAACGCTGTATGATGCTGTCAACGCTCACCGAGTCCTCGTCGTTCAGTTGGAAGTCGTTGAATTTGAACTCCTCAACGTTGTGTATGCTGAATTCCTTGCCCGTCTTGCGCACCAGTCGCACGGCATTCTTGTAAGCGTCGCCGGTGAATCCTCCGGCATATTTCAACAGAGTTCCCACACTCTCGTTCTTCTTCATTTCGTAGAACATGGGGCGTTTCACCTTGCCCGTGATGTTCACCAGACAGTCGTAGGGACCCACCACAATCACGTCGTTGTCGGCCAGACGGATGTTGCCTGTCAGCTTGCCGTTGAGCATGTAGTCATACACGTCCACCGTGGTGGCCAGTTTGTTGTTGCGATAGACCTTGATGTTTCGCAGTGTTCCCAGGTCGTTGGGTCCGCCAGCCATGTATAAGGCGTGAAACACGCTTGCGAAGGCCGAGAGGGTATAGGTGCCCGGAGCCTTCACTTCGCCCATCACGTTCACCATGATGGTCTTGGTTTGCCCCACGGTGAGCCTCACCTGGCTGCTGCTGTATCGCGCACCCAGCTGCGAGCGCAGGTGGGCGTTGGCCTGAGCCACCGTCATGCCGCTCACCTGCACGGGCCCAAAGCCCTCGATGTTGATGTCGCCGTCGGGCGACACGGTGGCGGTGAAAGTCTTTTGAGAAGCGCCATACACATCCACGATCACGGCGTCGCCTGGCCCCAGTCGGTAGTTTTGCGGCGTGGCAATGTTCATGTTCGGTTCAAACGACAGGTTCTTCTTGTTGAATATGTCACGTCCGAAAACCTTTCTGACGGGTTCTTCCTCCTCTTCTTCCAGCACCATCAATGTGGAATCGGGGGCAAAGGTGTTCAGTTCCTGCTGAAAGGCCACAAAGTCCTCGTCGGTCTCATCGTATGTGCGCTGGTAGGTCGAACGCTTGCTGATGCGTTTGGTGGTGTTTTCCTTCGGGTCGCCGTTGTTCTTGCGCATGCGGGTTTCGGAATCGTCAACGGCCTTGTCGGCCACTTGCCCCAGTCCCTTGTCCTTCAGTTGCCGTTCGTAGCGCGCCTTGATACGCCTGATTTGCGTGATGTCAACACCCCTTTGCATCAGTTTCGTAACAATCTGCGCCTGGGAAGTTCCCGCCTTTTGCTCCTTCACGACAAACTGCATCACCTGCTCGTCGGTCATCGACGATTGGGCGAAGGTGCTCAATGCAAACAGTGCCAGCAGCAATGTCAGTGTATATAATCTTTTCATCATGATAAATCCCTTTTAAGCTCAATTATCAATTGTCAATTAATTATATAACCTTTTTTTTCTCAAATTGTTGCAAAGGTACGATTTTTTCTTCATATATTCTTGCATTTTCCCGAAGTTATTTATAACTTTGCACCGCAAAAACGTATTTTCGGGGGGAATATCCCAACTTTCCCCCGTTGCACCCTGGGGTTGACATGGATTAGACGGCAGGATGAAATGGTACGCAAGCACGCGGAGCCTCGTTGGCTAGCTCCTAAAACAGAGTGAACAAAAAATTAATTGGCAACAACAAGTATGCTCTCGCTGCTTAATCGAAGCACAGTAGATTACGAGCTTAATTCCGTCACCAGGTGATGGAACGAGACATCGCTCCGAGGATGTTGTTCCGAATCCAAGGGTCAAGCGGTGCAGGTAAATCGGAAATAGCGTTGGTGTGCCTCGCCATCGGCGTGAAGTTTTAGAGGATAAGGCATCAGTTGGTGGTCCAGGTCTTGCTGCTGCTCGAAAACTAAAGTCTGGAATAAGCGTGTAGAAACCGTATGGTTTCCCTGTGCGGACGCGGGTTCAAATCCCGCCAGCTCCACAAGCGGAAAACCGCAGCAAAACATTCGACAAGCGAGGCAAGTGCTATTTTGGCATTTGGCTCGCTTGTTGGTTTACCTTAAATGCTGATTAGCTGTGAGCGTCTATTTATAAAAAAAGGCGAGTCACCCCGCCCGAAATGTATTCACAACGGAATAATCCTTATTGTGATTAGCTAAATTTCGTTGCAAAAGTACAAATTATTTATGAAACATCCAAGTTTTTGCTGAAAAAAGTATAACTTTGTGGAAAACTTTAAAAACTTTTCAAACCGAACAAATATGAGAAACATTCTTGGGCTTGATATTGGTACAAATAGTATCGGATGGGCATTGATCGACGGTGATAACAATCGAATCATCAAGGTTGGTAGCCGTATTATTCCAATGGATGCAGCCACCTTGGGTTCATTCGAGGCGGGCAATCTTCAGTCTCAGGCATCAGTGCGAACAGGTTTCAGAGGCACCCGCAGACTTTATGAAAGAGCAGAATTGCGAAGGGAGCGGCTACTAAGGGTGCTCAATGTGCTCGGCTTCTTACCAGAGCATTTCAAAAACCAAATCGACTTTGTCGAACATCTTGGGCAGTTTAAGAATCATGCAGAACCTCTTTTGGCATACCGTAAGAATCAAGAAGGAAAAAATGAGTTCATCTTTCACGATTCTTTCTGTGAAATGCTGGCAGATTTTTCTGCACATCATCCTTCGCTTGTTTCAGGTGGCAAAAAGATTCCTTACGATTGGACCATCTACTATTTACGGAAGAAAGCCCTGAGTAAGCCCATCAGACGCGAAGAACTTGCTTGGATCATACTCAATTTCAACACGAAACGAGGCTATTACCAGTTGCGTGGCGAAGAAAACGAATTGGAAACGCCTGTCAACGAAGAGTATCGGGTTCTTGAAGTACGGAGCGTTGAACCAACGGGCGAGGACAAAAAACGGCATGGCATCTATTGGTTTGATATTACTTACGACAACGGAGCCGTTCAGCGTAAGTCAGGGCCAGTTGCCCCTCGCAAAGTTGGCGACAAAGTAGAATTGATTGTCACGACATCCACAGATAAAAAAGGTAATGTTACTGCCAAACTAAGAGATCCCAAACCCGATGATTGGACGCTCATGAAGAAACGTTCAGAAAATGCGATTCTACAGAGTGGCAAGCAGGTAGGGGAGTTTATCTATGACTCTATGCTCTCCCAACCAGACACCAAGGTAAGAGGGAAACTGGTGCGTGTGATAGAAAGAGATTTATACAAAAAAGAACTTGAAGCCATACTCAATAAGCAAAGAGAGTTCATACCCGAACTGTCTAACCGAAAACTGTACAACGAATGTATCAGGGAACTCTATCGGAGCAATGTGGCCCATGTGCAATCTATCCAAGACAAAGACTTTACGAGTCTCTTTGTGGATGATATCATTTTCTACCAGCGCCCCCTTAAGAGCAAGAAGAGCGAAATAGCAGATTGCCCTTATGAGCACTATCAATATATAGACAAGTCAACAGGGGAGCATTTCTACAAACCCATTAAATGCATTTCCAAGTCCCATCCGCTCTATCAAGAATTCCGTTTGTGGCAGTTTGTTCAGAATCTCCGAATATTCCAAAAGGAAAAAGACGTGGATGGAAAACTGAAATTGAACGTTGATGTCACACATGTTTTTCTAAAAACAGAGGCAGAGATTGTTGAACTTTTTGACTGGCTCTACGAGCATAAGGAGATTAGCCAGGAGCAGTTGCTAAAATACAAACCATTTGGAATAGGAAAGTCACTTTCCAACTATCGGTGGAATTATGTCGAAGATAAGTCCTACCCTTGCAATGAAACGCATTACTACATTTGCAAATGCTTGCAGAAGGTGGAAGGAACCCCTGTGCTCGACAAACAACAAGAACTTGCTCTTTGGCATATCCTCTATTCCGTAGATGATATTGTTGAACTTCGTAAAGCCTTGGGGTCGTTTGCCGAGGCCAATCAGCTTGAACCCACCTCTTTTGTAGAGAGTTTCATCAAAATGAAACCCTTCCCCAGTGATTACGGCGCTTATTCGGAGAAAGCCATCAAAAAACTGTTGGCCCTTATGCGCGCAGGAAAATATTGGGATGCCCAATCAATAGATGCTAATACTTGTTCACGCATAGCTAATATCATTGATGGGGTTGCCGACGAAAGCATCGCCAACCGAGTCCGGGAGAAATCCATCAGGTTGCATCAGACTGAAGATTTCAGATATCTTCCTCTTTGGCTTGCTTGTTATATCGTTTACAACCGCCACTCAGAATCAAACGATGCCCAGCGGTGGGAGAGTCCTGATGATATAGACAACTATTTGCGCAACATTTTCAAGCAGCATTCCTTGAGAAACCCCATTGTAGAGATGGTCTTGAGAGAGATGCTCAGAGTGGTGCGTGACATTTGGAAAACCTATGGAAAAATAGCAGAAGTGCATGTCGAGATGGGGCGCGACATGAAAGCCAATGCCAATGAACGCAAAAGACGCTCGGAAAGCATTAGCCGTAGCGAGCGCACCAACCAACGCATCAGATTGCTTCTGCAGGAATTTGCCAATCCCGAATATGCGATTGAGGATGTGCGCCCATATTCGCCCAGTCAGCAGGAGATTCTGAAAATCTATGAAGAAACAGCATTGAACAATGGAGAAGACGTCCCCGACGACATTCTTCTCATTGCTGACAATTTGGGCAACTCATCCAAGAGTGTCAGCAAGTCCGACATGCAGCGCTACCGCCTTTGGCTCGAACAGAAGTACAAGTCACCATATACGGGCCAGACTATTCCGCTTTCCAAATTGTTCACACCTTCCTATGAGATAGAGCATGTCATTCCTCAGTCTCGCTATTTCGACGATTCGCTTTCTAACAAGGTCATCTGCGAAAGTGAGGTCAACAAACTGAAAGACCGCATGTTGGGCTACGAGTTCATATTGAAGGAAGGCGGACGTATCATTGATGGTAATCTTGGTGGACAGATCAAAATTTTCACGAAGAGCCAATACGAAGAATTTGTCAAGCAGAACTATGCCCATAACAGACCGAAAATGCAGAAACTCTTGATGGAGGATATTCCCGACAAATTCATTGAACGTCAGCTCAATGACAGCCGCTACATAGCCCGTAAGACCATTGAAATTCTTTCCAAAATGGTTCGCGAAGAGAATGAGACAGAGGCTACATCCAAAAATGTCATTGCCACCAATGGCAGCATCACCGACAGGCTGAAGAAAGACTGGGGACTCAACGACGTATGGAATGACATTGTTGCCCCTCGCTTTGAACGGCTCAACCGAATAACCGGCACCAACGACTATGGTCAGTGGGTCAATCAGTATGGCAAACGCTATTTCCAGGCCAATGTTCCCGTCGGCATGGCACAAGGCTTCAGCAAGAAGCGCATTGACCATCGCCACCATGCAATGGATGCCATCGTCATTGCTTGTGCCACCCGCGACCATGTAAACTATCTCAACAACAAATCAGCCCTGTCTTCAGAAAGGGAAACCCGTTATGACTTGCAGCACAAACTGTGCGAGAAAGTGAAGACCGATGCCTATGGCAACTACGTTTGGCAGTTCAGCAAACCATGGGATGGTTTTACGAAAGATGCCAAAGACCAATTGCTTTCAGTCATTGTAAGCTTCAAGCAAAATCTCCGTGTCGTTACCAAGATGACCAATCGCTACTGGCACTACGTTGGTGGACAGAAGGTTCTGGAGCAACAGCAAGCAGCCGACGGCTGGGCCATTCGTAAGTCACTCCATAAGGCAACGGTGTCTGGAGCCGTCAGGTTGCAACAAGTCAAGAAAGTCCGTTTGGCGGAAGCTCTGAAAGACTGGCATCACATAAAGGACAAAGGTGTACGCAAGGCCATCCAGCAAGTTCTTGACATGTACGGGCACTATGATGAAAAGACCATTTTGCGCTATTTCAAGGACAGGAAGTATCTCGTAGATGGTAAGGACATCAGCAGGGTCGAGGTCTATTATCTCCCTGAAAAAGCCGACCTGTCAGCCACACGCGTCACCCTTGACATCGGTTTTGACAAGAAAAAAATAGAAAAAGTGACCGACAGTGGCATTCGCACCATTCTTCTGAGACACCTGCAAGAATACAACGGTGATCCAAAAATTGCTTTCACACCCGACGGAATAGCCGAGATGAACCGAAACATCCGGCGGCTCAACAATGGCCATGACCACAAGCCTATTCTGAAAGTTCGTGTGGCTGAGGCTTTCGGCATGAAGTTCCCCGTGGGTTATACAGGCAACAAAGCCAAGAAGTTTGTTGAAGCAGACAAGGGAACAAATCTTTTCTTTGCCATCTATGCTGATGCCGATGGAAACAGAACATACCGGAGCATCCCGTTCAATGAGGCTGTCGAGCGAATGAAAAACCGCATGCCCGTAGCTCCTGTTGAAGACGAAAATGGCAACAACTTGCTCTTTACCCTTTCGCCTGGCGACTTGGTATATATCCCTGAAGAAGGAGAACACGTTGATGGAATAAAAGACCTGAGCCGTATATATAAAATGGTGTCGTCGTCAGGAAATCAATGTTTCTTTATTCCAGCCTCTTTAGCTGCACCAATTGTTGATACAAAAGAATTAGGAGCAAACAATAAAGCTGAAAAAGCATGGACAGGTAGAATGATTAAGCAATGTTGTCTTAAACTATCCGTTGACAGGTTGGGAACCATTACAAAAATCTATTGAGTTATGATTAAAAAGACTCTCTACTTTGGTAATCCCGCCTATCTTTCATTAGCCAACAAACAGTTGGTCATCAAAATTCCTGAGGTCGAGAATGCCGATGCTCTGCCCGAAATTATAAAACATAAATCAGTACGAACGATTCCGATAGAAGACATCGGAATCGTCGTACTCGATCATCAGCAAATCACCATCACCCAGGCCCTCATAGCTGCCCTTCTCGATAATAATGCTGCTTTCATCACTTGCAACGACACGAGGATGCCAACTGGACTGTTGCTCCCACTGCAAGGTCATACCGTCTATAACGAGAGGTTCAGAAATCAGTTGGAAGCCTCACAACCACTGAGAAAGCAACTATGGCAGCAGACTATAAAAGCAAAGATTGAAAACCAAGCAGCTGTACTTCATAAAAACAATTTAGATGTTCGCGTCACCAATATGTTGTCATGGGCGCGCGATGTGAGAAGTGGCGACCCAGACAACTATGAGGCACGTGCTGCAGTGTTCTATTGGAAGAACATTTTCAGAGACCATCCCGATTTCATCCGTACACAAAAGGGCGAAGTACCCAACAATCTGCTGAACTACGGCTATGCCATTCTCCGTGCAGTAGTGGCGCGTGCATTAGTCATGAGTGGTCTGTTACCTTTGCTGGGCATTCACCACCATAACCGCTACAATCCCTATTGTCTGGCTGACGACATCATGGAACCCTATCGCCCATTCGTTGACCAAGCGGTCATCGACACGATGAGAAAAATGCCCATCCCCGACGAACTTACCACTGATGTCAAGCGTGAATTGCTGTCCATTCCTGTTTTGGATGTTTGGATAAATGGGAAGCGCAGTCCACTCATGCTGGCTGTTTCTCAAACGACAGCCAGTCTTGCAAAGTGCTTCAATGGAGAATTGAGGAAAATATCCTATCCCGTTGTTACATGATCAGTCGTTTAAATGAATACCGAGTTATGTGGGTTTTAGTCTTTTATGATTTGCCGACAGAAACTAAAAAGGAAAGAAAAATAGCTGCAAAATTTCGTAAAGACATCATGAGCGATGGCTTCACAATGTTTCAGTTTTCCATCTATGTTCGCCATTGTGCAAGTATGGACAATGCCCAAGTGCATATAAAAAGAGTGAAATCTTTGCTACCTGAGCATGGAAACGTTGGAATTCTTTGCATCACTGATAAGCAATTTGCCGATATGCAGATTTTCTATTGTAAGAAAGAAGTGAAACCTATTGCTCCTTACCAACAACTTGAATTGTTTTAAAAGATGGATTTTGCTTCAAAACAAAATCCATCTTTTTTTGTGACATGTTTTTTCTTTTTCTGTTTTTCTCCGCAAATGTCTCTTGTTCAGCATTTTGAGAAGAACGAGTTGTTTGTCACCTTGCAAAGGTACGAAAAATTTAGCTAATCACAACTTGTCGCCGACGAACTAAGGTCGGAAAGGAGTTGTTTGTCACCTTGCAAAGGTACGAAAAATTTAGCTAATCACAACAGCCGAAGGGGTGGGGGGCGGACCGCGGGGGTTGTTTGTCACCTTGCAAAGGTACGAAAAATTTAGCTAATCACAACAGACCGCCCGAGACGTGTCGCCACCGCTTGGTTGTTTGTCACCTTGCAAAGGTACGAAAAATTTAGCTAATCACAACGGAAATCAGCACGTTATCGGGCTTGGCCGTGTTGTTTGTCACCTTGCAAAGGTACGAAAAATTTAGCTAATCACAACCATAATCGTCGTTATGATGATTTCTGTATGTTGTTTGTCACCTTGCAAAGGTACGAAAAATTTAGCTAATCACAACACAACGTAAAGAGCCGTGAAGACATCGAGCGTTGTTTGTCACCTTGCAAAGGTACGAAAAATTTAGCTAATCACAACTTATATTGGGTTTGACATTTGTTCTACTTGGTTGTTTGTCACCTTGCAAAGGTACGAAAAATTTAGCTAATCACAACAACGGCTGGCGGGCTCTGCCGAGCAGGCCAGTTGTTTGTCACCTTGCAAAGGTACGAAAAATTTAGCTAATCACAACAGCGGTGTGGCCTCGTTCATCAGATCGGTGGTTGTTTGTCACCTTGCAAAGGTACGAAAAATTTAGCTAATCACAACATAGTAATCCTTATTATGATTACCCAGACGTTGTTTGTCACCTTGCAAAGGTACGAAAAATTTAGCTAATCACAACCATGTGAAGCCTTCACTTCGTCCATCGTTGGTTGTTTGTCACCTTGCAAAGGTACGAAAAATTTAGCTAATCACAACGACTTGAGGGTATTCCTGCTACTGAGTTGGGTTGTTTGTCACCTTGCAAAGGTACGAAAAATTTAGCTAATCACAACGATGCGCTTCTCACGGCTTCGTTTCACGGGTTGTTTGTCACCTTGCAAAGGTACGAAAAATTTAGCTAATCACAACTTACTTACGAGTGCAAAGATATAATTTAAGTTGTTTGTCACCTTGCAAAGGTACGAAAAATTTAGCTAATCACAACCGTCGATGTCGGCACTTATAACGCTTTCTGGTTGTTTGTCACCTTGCAAAGGTACGAAAAATTTAGCTAATCACAACAGATGGTAATGAGAATGAAACAGAAGTTGAGTTGTTTGTCACCTTGCAAAGGTACGAAAAATTTAGCTAATCACAACATTAAACATATTATCCACAGTAGAATGCGTGTTGTTTGTCACCTTGCAAAGGTACGAAAAATTTAGCTAATCACAACCAATGTAATTATTAAGTCAGATTGGAATGAGTTGTTTGTCACCTTGCAAAGGTACGAAAAATTTAGCTAATCACAACGCAAGTTGCCTTTTGCCTGCTTGCCATAGGTTGTTTGTCACCTTGCAAAGGTACGAAAAATTTAGCTAATCACAACGCCGCTTCAGGTCTTGCCACCATGCTGAGCGTTGTTTGTCACCTTGCAAAGGTACGAAAAATTTAGCTAATCACAACGGGTTTCGCTTGCGCTGGACTTCACGCTCCGTTGTTTGTCACCTTGCAAAGGTACGAAAAATTTAGCTAATCACAACTGCTTCGGGCGTTTCTTCCGATACACGGCGGTTGTTTGTCACCTTGCAAAGGTACGAAAAATTTAGCTAATCACAACCAAGCGGCCTTGCAATAACATGAAAAATAAGTTGTTTGTCACCTTGCAAAGGTACGAAAAATTTAGCTAATCACAACATAAGCAGATGCGCCTGTACTGGCCCAAAAGTTGTTTGTCACCTTGCAAAGGTACGAAAAATTTAGCTAATCACAACCGTAACTTCTTGATAATGTTGGCTGTTTGGTTGTTTGTCACCTTGCAAAGGTACGAAAAATTTAGCTAATCACAACTTGTAACTGCCTAAACTGGCAGATTTGTTTGTTGTTTGTCACCTTGCAAAGGTACGAAAAATTTAGCTAATCACAACATGAAAACTCCACGCGCCACACGTCCGCACGTTGTTTGTCACCTTGCAAAGGTACGAAAAATTTAGCTAATCACAACGATGTGGTCAAAATGCCGCTCTTTCAACAGTTGTTTGTCACCTTGCAAAGGTACGAAAAATTTAGCTAATCACAACTCAATATGTTTCAATTTCATGTTTATAAAGTTGTTTGTCACCTTGCAAAGGTACGAAAAATTTAGCTAATCACAACGGGTGAAGTGCTCATCCATGATGTCCTTCGGTTGTTTGTCACCTTGCAAAGGTACGAAAAATTTAGCTAATCACAACCAAGGTGCTTTTGCTGATGTTGAAGAAACTGTTGTTTGTCACCTTGCAAAGGTACGAAAAATTTAGCTAATCACAACCGCCATGTCTGCCTTAACCTTATAATAGTGTTGTTTGTCACCTTGCAAAGGTACGAAAAATTTAGCTAATCACAACATCCATTCCTGAAGTCCTACCGCGTGTTCAGTTGTTTGTCACCTTGCAAAGGTACGAAAAATTTAGCTAATCACAACCGGCAAGCTCCTTCTCACCGAGATAGGGAGTTGTTTGTCACCTTGCAAAGGTACGAAAAATTTAGCTAATCACAACCACTTTGATAGCCTTGCGCCGAAAGCGTGGGTTGTTTGTCACCTTGCAAAGGTACGAAAAATAGCTAATCAAAACCGCCCCCTAAGAGGTTTATTCGTTGTTGAAAGGATGTTTCATAAGGGAAAGCGGGAAAGCTGGAAAAACCAAGAAAGAGCGAAATGGTTCTTCTCTGTTTTTTCCGGCTTCCCCGCTTTTGTTAGATGTCCGCGTAGCTACGGCGGTGTGCCTACAGGCGTTTCAGCTGCACAGTAAAGTGGCGCATGAGGGGGGCTTCCCACTCGATGGCCACGCCACGAGTGATGCTTTCGCGGCGGTCATAGACGTTTTTCAGTGCGGCGGCAATCACTCTGATGTGGTTGTCGGTATAGACGCGGCGGGCGATGCAGAGGCGCAGCAGGTCGAGCCCGCCGAAACGGTTTTCGCGTGTCACGGGGTCGCGGTCGGCCAGCATGTATCCTATCTCGCAGCCGCGTATGCCTGCCTCGAGATAGAGCTCGCAGGTGAGCGTCTGTGCGGGAAATTCCTCTTTGGGCACATGGGTGAGCACACGGTCGGCGTCCACGAAGATGGCGTGGCCGCCAGCGGGGCGCTGATAGGGAATGCCATACTCATCGAGCAGGCTGGCCAGAAAAGCCACCTGATGGATGCGTGTGTGCAGCATGTCGAACTCGGTGTTCTCGTCCAGGCCCTGTGCCAGGGCGTTCAGGTCGCGGCCGCTCATGCCGCCGTAGGTGACGTAGCCCTCAAATGGGATGCAGAACAACTTGGCGCCTTCGAACCACTCCTTGTTGTTGGTGGCAATGAATCCGCCCATGTTCACCAGTCCGTCCTTCTTGGCCGACATGGTCATCGCATCCACGTGGGAGTACATCTCGCGGGTGATTTCCTTGATGGTCTTGTCTGCGTAGCCCTCTTCGCGCGTCTTGATGAAATATGCGTTTTCGGCAAAGCGGGCCGAGTCCATCACTACGGGCACTCCGTATTTGTGGCACAGCTCGCAGGTTTCGCGTATGTTCTTCATGCTGACGGGCTGTCCGCCCACGGTGTTGTTGGTCACGGTGAGCACCATGAAGGGCACGTTGCCTTTGTTCTCGGTCAGCACTCGCTCCAGTTTCTCCAGTCCCACGTTGCCTTTGAAGGGCACTTCCAGCTGGGTGTTGTGTGCCTCGTCGCAAGTAACGTCGATGGCTTTGGCTTTTCGGCTCTCGATGTGGCCTTTGGTGGTGTCGAAGTGGGCGTTGCCGGGTATCACTTGGCCTTCCTTCACCAAGTAGGAGAACAGCACGTTCTCGGCGGCGCGTCCCTGATGGGTGGGAATGACATACTTCATGCCAAACAGCCGCTGCACCACGGCCTCGAATTTATAGAACGAGGTGGCTCCGGCGTAGCTCTCGTCGCCCAGCATCATCTCGGCCCACTGACGGTCGCTCATGGCTCCTGTGCCCGAGTCGGTCAGACAGTCGATGTAAACCTGTTCTGCTTTCAGTTGAAACACGTTGTAGTGGGCTTCTTTGAGCCACTGTTCGCGCTCCTCGCGCGTACTTTTGCGGATGGGTTCAACCATCTTGATTTTCCACGATTCTGCAAATGGTAATTCCATAGTAACTTTTACTGTATTACGCTTGATGATTAATCTGATTGTTGGGGTTAATAAGGTTTGGTTGTTTTGTGGATTGGCCACGGGGCGCAGCCACAGCACATTGCACAATGTTCAATGCGCAATGGCCACTGTTCAACGTCTGATTGTTGAAAAATGGTCAAGTTCCTTAATGTTGATGTATCTGTTCGATACAATAGGTTTTGCGTTCATTATGTTTTTCGTAGCGATTGTTTTCAGTGTGCAAAAGTAATCATATTTTGCGAATCAAGCAAAAAAAACAAAGAAAAAAACAGGCGGATGAGACTTTCTCAGCGTCTCTCTGCCTGTTTTCTTTGTCCTGGTAGCCTGAACGTTCTGATAATCTGAATAATCAGAATAGTCAGAATAATCTGAATAATCAGACGAATTGTCTGTTTGTCTTCTTCTCTCTGTCAGGGATTCGATACGAGCACGTATGCGTTCGAGCAGCTGAATCCCGTGGGCAGCGCGAAGTCGTAGGTCGTCTCGCCGATGGTGACCGTCTGGCTTGCGGCAAACGAGCCTGTGGTGGCGGTGTAGGCCTGCGAACCCGTGGAAGGAACCACGTTCTTGCCTCCGATGCCCACCACGGTGGCGCCGTTGATGGTAAACAGGAAGTCCGTCTTGAATGTCGTGGCCTTGGGGGCGGCCACGGCCACATACACCTTTCCACCCGTGATGCTGATGTTTCCGTCCGACTTCATTCCCTGCGGCTTTGCGTCGTAGGTGCTGTCATATTTGTATCGTTCGCCCATGGTGACGATGGTGGTTTTTCCGCCACTGATGGTTACGTTGCCCGTAGCGTTGAGGCCGCGCCCGCCGTTGCCGTCGTTGGTGAGCGTCAGTGTGCCGTCGGTCATCACGAAGTTGCCGTCGGTCTTCAGTGCCGACGAACTCGACATGTCGCTCAGTGCGGTGTCGAACACCGATGCTCCGCTGGCCTTGGCCGTCACGGTGCCGCCGTTGATGGTGATGTGGCTTTCGGCCTTGATGGCCTTGCCCGTGGTGGAGGCGCCGTTGGCGTCAACGCCCGTCGAGTAGGCGCTGATGGAGCCGTTGTTCACCACCATCTGGCCGTTCAGCTCGTGGGTCGATTTTGCCTTTTTGCCCACGTCGATGCCGTCGCCCTGCGACGTGATGTTGATGGTGCCGCCGTCCATCTGGAAAAACTCGTTCACGTGCATGCCGTCGTTCACTGCGCCGGTGATGTTCATCGTTCCGCCCTGCATCAGGGTGTATTCGTCTGAGCAGTAGGCGTGGCGCGCCGTCCCGCTGAGGGTGAGCTGTCCGTCACCGCTGATGATGGCGTGTCCGTTGATGTAGAGGCAGGCCGGCTGAGTGCCTTCGGCGCCGTCGGCCAGCAGGCTGTTGCCCACCAGGGTGAACTCTATCTGCTTGCCGTCCTCAATGCGTATGGCCGCGCTGTCAGGGCTGGCCAGGGTCAGGTTGTCGATCACCACCTTGGCGTTGGCTTCCCCGTCCATGTAGAACGAGCCCTGCTGGCTGTTGCCCGTCAGGGTGTAGGTGATGGGGTCGGTGATATTGCTGTTGGCTAGGATGCGCACGTTGGCTCCCTTGATGGTGATGGAGAGGTCGGCTGCCAAATTGCCAGCCACCAGCACCTTGGCCTCGCCGCCGTCGAAACTAACGTTCACCGTGTTGTCCGCAACGTTCTGTTCGTCGTCAACGGTGATGCTGCTGATGTCGTTGATGTTGTAGGTGCGCCCCAAGATGGTGAGTGTCTCGCCGGCGTCGAAGGTCATCTCGCCCACTTGGGCCTTGGCGTAGGCGAACGAAATGTTGCCCGTGTTCACGCTTACGGTTTGTCCGACGGCCTGGCCTGCCAGACAAAAGCTGGCCGCAAGGGCGCAGCAAATGTTTGAGATGCGTTTCATGGTACTAGAACTTTCTTCGTTTCGCCATTCTTCGTTTTCACCACATAGACGCCCTTGGGCAGTTGGCCGCCGGGCTGCCTCGTTGCTTGTCCGTTCAGCAGTTGTCCCTGCAGGTTATAGACGGCCGTGCTGCTGCCAGTTGTCGCGCCGTCGTCAATCGACTTGATGGCCGTCGAGGTAGCCGAGAAGTACATCGACTTCAGCTCGCTGAGCACCAGTGTGACCACTTCGCCCTCGGCGGGCGTTGCTATGAGTTGGCCGTCCTTGAAGGTGATGGTCAGTCCGTTGGACAGCACTTCGGTTTTCTCGCCGGTTGTTTTCTCAAAGTGCAGATAGCCCAGTTCGTCGGCTCGCATTTCGCTCAGGGTCATGCCTGCCACCAAGGCGACAGCCGCCATGCCCCCTCTCTTCAGATAATTGTTTCGCATTGTTTTTGGCATTGTGTTGTTTCAGTTTTTTGTTTGCTCGCTTGGCGAGAAACTATTTCAGCACATCTTTAATCTTCTTGATGATGCTGCTCTCCTGCAGACTTTCCATGCTCTCGCGCAGGAACTCTCCGGCGCGTTCGCCCTGTTCCTTCACAAACTCCTGAGCCTGCTGGGTGGTTTCGCTGCTGCGCAACTGCTCCACGGTGTCGGTGATTTTTTCTTTCATGGCCTTCACCGTTTCGTTCTGGCTGATGTTGTTCAGCACTTCCTCGGCAGTTTCCTTCAGTTCTTCGGCTGCCTTCTTCACATTCTCCTTGACATCGCCCATGGGGTCGGCTGTCTGTTGGTTTTTGTTCTCTTTTTCCATGTTTATGTTGGTTTTTGGGTTAGTTGTCTGTTTCTTTGGGGTGTCATTTCAGTAGTTTCCAAATCTTGTTCTCGTCAGCCTGCGGGAGCAGTGCCTTCAGGTGCGCCTGCATCCGCCCGAGCGACTCCTCCGGCGAGCGGTCGCACAGGCAGGCCTCGCGGCCGTAGAGCTGTTCGGGTGTGGTGAGCAGCGACCATCCCCAGCCATATTCGCGGTTGTGCTTGTCCAGCGGATAGACAAAGTTCTCGGTCACGATGCGGCACCCCATTTGCAAACGGGTGATGTAAGCGTCAAACTTGCCCCGCATCTTCGGTCCGCTGAATCCGCAGGCCGCCCGCAGCTCGCGGGTGATGAGACTGCCGCTCTCGCTCAGAGTGGCCAGGATGGCTTCTTCTATGGAGCCTTCGCTCGGGGTGGGGTAGGCCCATCGGCGGTAGTTGCAGAAGTCGGGCCACCAGTCCATGCTGACGAAACCCGCCTTGTGGTCGAAGAACTTGCCATAGACGCAATGGCCCTCGCTCACGATGGTGCCTTTCCATTTCCACAGAGGCCATTCCCATCCGCCGTCGGGCAGCACCGTGTATCGGCAGTCGTCCGTCACCACATCGTCGGCCGAAAATCCCTCGATGCCGCTATAGAGCAGCGGCAGGAATCCCCATTCGGCTATCAGCTCCATCAGTTGCGCGTCGGTATAGATTCCTCTCTTTCTCATAGCCTTCACTCCTTCGCTCCGAGAGTCTCCTTCAACTCCTTGACAACCCTGCACGGATTGCCCACGGCCACCGAGTTCGAGGGAATGTCCTTGGTCACCACCGAACCGGCACCGATGGTCACGTTGTCGCCAATGGTCACACCGGGCAGAATGGTCACGCTGCCGCCAATCCACACGCTGTTGCCGATGGTTACGGGCAGTGCCCACTCCCGGCGCGTGTTGCGTTCCGTGGGGTCAGTGCTGTGGCAGGCCGTGTAGATGCTCACATTGGGCCCCACGAAACAGTCGTCGCCGATGGTGACAAACGCCTCGTCGAGCACGGTGAAGTTGAAGTTGGCGAAAAAACGTTTGCCAACCCTGATGTGCTTGCCATAGTCACAGTAGAACGGTTGGTTGATGAACACCCGGTCGTCGCCTGTGCTGCCCAACAGCGATTTCAACATCAGCAGCCGTTTCTCGGTTTCCGACGGTCTGAGTTGGTTGTATTCGTGAATGATGTCCTTCACGGCGTTCAGCTCCTCCAGCAGTTGCGGGTCAACAGCCGAATAAATTTCGCCAGCCAGCATCTTCTCTTTCTCGGTCATGGTTCGTTGTCGTTATTGTGGACTTTTTTTTCTTCTTGCATTTGCCTTCTATAATAACTAAAAGAAAGCTATTCATCTGTTTTGCAGTAGGAGGTGACGTGTCCCACGTCACGATCCTTGAATTTGTGACGTGAGACACGTCACCTCCTATTTGGACACTGCAAAGATACTGCAAATGCAACAAACAACAAAGGAACTCGGGCGAAAACTGAGGGGCTTTTCTGTAAATTTGGTAAATAAAACCTCAAAATGTATAGGTGGCAAGCCACGGAATCTTCGTAATTTTGCACACATCATTTATTAAAGTCAAACAACAATGAAAACCATAAAACTGACAATGGCACTTGTCGCCCTCATGGTGGCTGGTGGCCTTCAAGCACAAAACAACAGCATGGAACTATCAATCAGACAACAGTCGCTGGCGGCCATCGCCGCCAACGAGGCCAAGGGCGACATCAACGCCCTGAAACGCGAAATCAACACCGCTTTTGAGGCGGGGCTCACCGTGAGCGAAATCAAGGAGGCGCTCTCGCACCTCTATGCCTACACGGGCTTCCCGCGCTCGCTCAATGCCCTGGGAGCCCTTCAGCAGGTCATCGCCGACCGCCAGGCCCAGGCGAAAGCCTGTCCCCCGGGACGCGAGGCCGACGCCCTGCCCGCCGACTACGACGCCCTGAAGCAGGGCACCGAGGTGCAGACCCGTCTCACCGGACAACCCTTCAACTACACCTTTGCCCCACAGACCGACTACTATCTGAAAGCCCACCTCTTCGGCGACATCTTCGCCCGCAACAACCTGAGCTTTGCCGACCGCGAAATCGTCACCGTCAGCGCCATCTCGGCGCTGCCCGGCTGTGAGCCGCAGCTCAAGGCCCACGTCTCTGGAGCCCGCAATATGGGAGTCAGCGACCAGCAACTGCAAGCCTTGCCCGCCGTGCTGCTGGCCAAGGCCGGTGCCGACGAGGCCCGCCGTTGCACCGCTGCCGTCAACCAGGTGTGCGGCGTCAGCCTGCCGCAGGTTCCCGCCGGCGAAATGCCAGCCTCGCCGTGGCCACTGGGCGAAAAGAATCCCTACGGCCAGTTCTTCGTTGGCCAAAGCTATCTGGCGCCTTTGGCCGATGCCAGCCTGGGGCTGTTCAACGTTACCTTCGAACCGGGGTGCCGCAACAACTGGCATGTGCATCACCGCCAGGTGCAGGTGCTCATCTGCGTCAGCGGCCGCGGTTGGTATCAGGAGTGGGGCAAACCGGCCGTCCCGATGACTCCCGGCACCGTGGTGGCCATTCCCGCCGAGAAGAAACACTGGCACGGCGCCGCCCGCGACTCGTGGTTCCAGCATGTCACCTACCACACCCAAGTTCAGGAGGGTGCCTCCAACGAGTGGCTCGAACCCGTCAGCGACGAACAGTACAACGCCCTGCAATAGGCCGTGCTTTTCACCCTTCCATTCTCCTGCGAGAGATGAGGCCCCCCTCTCATCCCTCCTGGGGGGGACGCCCCAACGCGCAGCCATGCTCTCCCCCCAGGGGGAGTCGGAGGGGGCTTTCGTCCCCCCCCCAGGGGGGATGAGAGGGGGGCCTCATCTCTCCAGTATTTCTCCCAAGTGATAGGCCACGATGCCGTCCCTGTATGTGGTGTCGATGACCTGCACCAGCGCACTTTCGCGGTCACGGTGATAACCCACGTACAGCCGAAGCGCGTCATAGCTGCGCAAATAGCGCTTGCCGTCGCTTTCGTCAACATAGGTGTATTTGTTGAGTGTTGTCTGTTTCAGCTCACGGTATTCCGTACGTTTCGTTCCCTTCACGATTTCGTCGAAAAACTCCTTCTTGATGTTGAGCGTCAGTATTTTCAGCCCCTTCGTGTCAATCTTGTTCTGTTTCCTCACGATGTGCCGCTCCAGACATTCCTGCTCCGCGTTGTAGGCATAGCCCAGAATGGTGCCGTCCATCACCTTCCCGATGATTGTGTCGATTACTTCCAGCGGCACCACAAACCATTCTTGTGGCTCATGGCGCTGCCCGTTGTCGTCAACGACGGTCACATGGAATTGCACCGCCTTGAGCAACTGGTGTACCAAGTCTTCAAACTTCTGCGAGTGCAGGTTCGCCACCTTGTAGGTGGCCACAATCTTGACGGGTGCCATCAGATAGGTTGGCTCGTGCGCTGCGTTGGCTATCCGTTCCTCCACGCTGTTCGTCGAGAAACCAATCTTGTAGAGATTCTGCTGGCTGCTGATGGCAGGATGGTCCGAAAGTGAGCGCAGCACATATATATAGCCCGTAATCTTGTCCTTTTCCGTCAGGTCGCTGTTCGCGAAGAATTTGCCGTCGCTCTCTTCCTGCAGTTCCGTGACCGCATAGCCGCTGCCCACCACATTCTTGCGGAGCGTCTGGAGCAGGATGTCCGACTCGGTTCCGTTCTCATAGACGCAGCGCGTTCTGCCATTGAGCATGGAGTTGCTGCCCTGGTGGAGTTCGCCGACATGCTCCAGCAACAGCAGCTGCCCATCTACGATGTAGTAATGGCCCGCCTGCAGATTGATGGATTTGGATATTCTCACCAGGCTGCGTCTGCCCGCCTTGAGGTCTTTGTGTACTTGTCTGAACAGCGGCTCATACCTGCTGAAGTCATCACACAGTTTGCGCTGTGCCACATAGTCCGCCTTTTTCTTGGCCTCCATGCCCTTCCGCATGTCCGCAGGCATGGCGAACAGCTCAGCCTCTTTCTCCGAGATGTCCAGCAGCGGGTCATCAAGAATCTCGTCCAGCTCCTTGTCTATGTTCATACTTCAATTCCTTTCTGTCTTAATGCCGTCAAGGCGGCCCACATCATTTTTTCCTTCAAGTCGCCTCTCCGTCCTGGTTCCCGCCCATGGCGTTCCATCCATGCCCTCACTTCAACCAGTTTCTGGTTCATACGGTCGTCAGCCGTCGGGGCGGTCACTTTGGGCCGCACTCCGTCCAGCAGCGGGTCTTCAAACAGTTCCAACAATTCTTTTGGCCATTCCATAATTCTTCATTCCATAACTTAACTTTCGCATGTCTGGAGTTATCTGGAGTTATCGGAAGTTAGCAGCCTTTGGCTTTCCCTACGGCCGCCGATTTTCAATTCAGGCTGTGAAGTTAACAGACATTAGTTCTCCATTAGAAGGGTATTGTCCGCTAACTGAAGTTTCGGTTGTTTTCTACAACAACGAATTTAACGAATAAAACGAATCTGTCAAAGCATCGAAGATGCAACGAATGTTGACGAATGCAGCGATTCGAATGATTCGTTGGCCACTTGAGGCCATTCGCTGCCGCCAGAGGTGTATTCGGAGATTTCGCTATATTCGTTGTTGTAGAGATGTGGTAGCATGGCATCTCTACTCCCGAAACTTCAGTCCGCTAACTTCACGAGCCGGAGGCTCGTTAACTACAGCTAACTCCCGCTAACTCCTAGAAACAGAGCTTCCGAAACTTGAATCCATAATTTTTCATTCTTCATAATCCATCCCTGCCAGGCGTCTTGCCTTCAGGTTCCTGATCATCTGCAGGGCGGCAGCCATTTCCCTCACCTTGGGGTTCGGGTCTTCCGCGCTTGGCACCCGTCCGTCGTGCTCCTTCACATATTCCTTCAGCGGCCCCTTGAAGATGGTGATGGCCTGCTCCAGCGTCAGGTCGAACTTCTGCTCGGCTATCGTGTCCTGAATGATTTTCAGCGTAGGCGCATCCACCGACTTCGACAGCACCTCGTAGGCTCGCTGGAAGGGGTTGATGGTGTCAATCAGGTTGATGCTCAGCTTGTCGATGTTCACAAATCGGTTGGCAATCTTCATGAGTCGGTTGCCCTCGCTCTCCTGCTCGTCGCCGCCCTTCATGCTGCCTACATCCACGGGCTTGCCCTTGTCGTTCACGATGTCGGTGCCCTTGATCATCGTGTCGAGCAGCACCCGTTGGCGCACTTCTTCCACCTCGCCTTCCGACAAGTCGGGGTAACGCTCCCTGATTACCTTGGGTATCAGGTTCTGCGTGATGGTCTCTGCCGTCGTGGAGCCACTGATGGCCCTCACCACCAGTTCGTCTTGCAGAATGGCAGCCTTCAGGTCGTCCAACTGCTCTTGCACAATGAGGCGTGTCTTCTCGCTCGACAGCGGTTTCAGTCCCTCCACGATGAGTGTCCTCATGGGATTCCCCCTGTCACCATCGTCGTCATCCTTCGTAGTTTTGAAGTGCCACGAGGGAGCCATCACCTGTTCCATCAGCAGCGAGGCCGTGATGGCTTTCAGGAAGTCGTTCACCGCCACCTTCACGTCAGCCTGCTCAGCATCGGGCATGGCTATCATGTTGACGAACTTCGCCGTCTGCTTGCCCTCGCAATCGCGTGTGCAGCGTCCGATAATCTGAATCACCTCCGTCAGCGATCCGCGCACACCGATGGTCAGACACACCTCGCACCATTGCCAGTCGAAACCCTCCTTGGCTGTGCCCAGAGCAATGATGATATCCATGTCTTCGCGTTTCGTCATGCGCTGCAGATAGCCCTGCACCATGTTGCGTTCCTTCAAGTCGTCCTCCACCAGGTCGGCCACCTTCAACAGTCGTCCGTCGCTGGTGCGCACGTGGTAGATGCCCGTGTTGTAGTCTTTGCGTTCCACGGTGCCGATGACCTTCATGATTTCGCCCGTCTCGGCATACTTGCCGATGCCCGTTGAGGCCCGTGCGTTCACGCTGGGAATGTGGATGATGGTCTTCTTCGTGGTGTCCAGCACCTCGTGGATATGATCCAGATACGAACCGTGGTAGAAATGATAGCCCAGCACCAGGTTCTTCAGATATCTATAGCCGTTCAGCTGCTGGTAGTAGTTATAGGTGACGGGGTAGAACCGCGCTTCGTCCTCCACTCTCAGCACGGGTATGCCGTCGCCCCGGAAGTAACTGCCCGTCATGGCCACGATGTGGCCCGTCGAGTTGTTCATCACGCGGCGCACCACGTCGCCCAGGTTCGAGTTTGCGTCGGCCGAGGTGTGGTGGAACTCGTCAATTGCCAGCAGCGTGTCGTTGAAGTCCTCGTCCGAGATTTCCTTCATGCCGTTGCGCAGCGTGGCATGGGCGCACACCAGGATGGGCGCACTCTGCTGGTGGAAAAACTCTATGAAGCGTCCTTTCTTGTCCCGTTCGTTCTTCACGTCCGTCAGGTTGAAGTAGGGCGTCACCGTCCAGTCGGCAAAGAATCCGTAGGGCTTCAGCCGCGTGTTCTGAAACGAGCGCCCGATGCTTTTCTCCGGCACGGCCACCACCACCCGTTTCAGTCCCTGGTTCATCAGTTTGTCCAGTGCAATGAACATCAGCGCGCGGCTCTTGCCCGAAGCAGGCGGTGCCTTGATCAGCAGAAACCGCTTCTGCCGGGCCTCGTAGGCCTTGGCCTGCATCTCGCGCATGCCCAGACTGTTGGTGGCGCTCGACAGTCCCGTCTGTTGGTAACTGATGTCAACGATGTTGTTGCTATTTTGTTCCATAATTATGTGTTATTTCGTTTTTTATTATTTATCTTTGTCGGCAGAAACCAAAAGAATTAAGTTATGACGACAGCTGCTTTGAACAATCTTTGGACTTATATCAACGGGCTCTCCTTAAAAAAGAAAGACCGAGAGTGGCTTGCCAACAAACTGTTCGAACCAACCGAAGTGGAAGCCGAGACAAAACGCCAGCAGGAATTTGTCAAGGAGTCACTCACCCGTGCCATCAATGAGGTTAGGGCGGCAAAACGCGAGGGACGCAAGCTGATGACCCTGGAAGAATTTGAAGAAGAACTAAAGGCGGAGGGTATCCTGTGAATGTAAAACTTTTCCCTTCTGAAGAATTCTTGCGCAGGTTTATCTTGGTCATGGTGTCCATAAGGTGCGAATGCCTATTGCTTCTAAGGGGAAGGGTAAAAGTGGAAGTGCCAGGGTGCTGACACTGGTCATGTTGGTTAGCGATGACGCTGAGGTTACGCTGCTGACGATCTATGACAAGGGCGAAATCAACAATGTGTCTGACAGTTATATTCAGGCATTTCTCCGTGATCTGTGATTTGTTCTGTTTCATTTCTTCGTCATCTTTTCGTACATCTTGAACAGGCATTCCAGGCGGGCTTCGTCCGAGGCGAAGGGATAGCCGGGATAACAACTCTCCACGATGTCGTCCAGTCGGGCATGTGCTTCGCGCAAGTCCTGCGGCATCTTGTCGGGGTCGTAGAGTTCTGCCAAGGTCTTGTCGGGATAGAACTCACGGGTCACTAATACGTCCTCTGCCGCTTGCTCGATTGCTTCTTTCTTCTCGTCGGAGATTTTAGGGAAGGGGAAGGTGTTGTAGCAGATTGTATTAGAATATTGCATGTCGGTTTTCATTCTGCCAGCTACAGTCCTTACCCAAACCATGTGCAAATAAGACGCTAAAATACCAAATAGTCTCATGTCATAGTTGTCACCACAATAAATAAGCCTTACAGCATTTGACAAAACGGTATTTTCATCCGCGATACCCATTGGTAAATATTTTCTTTTTTCAGATCCAGTCTGAGGAACTACAATTGATTTTTCTTTACAGTACTTCCTCTCTATAAATAAGTAAGGGGTATTAGCATATCTTCTTGTAGCTTCCTTAGTGCTTTCTTCTCTAAATTTTTGTATATTGTCTAATCGACTCTTAAATATAGAAGATGAGCCTGCTAATTGAGTTACAACATCTTTGTCGCCTTCTTCAAAATATAAACAGTATCGCTCCCTATTGTTTACGAATTCGTCAGCTCCGACGTAAGACTTTATGTATTGACGAAATAGGATACATTGACTTTCTAAGGCTTCTTTTTCATTCTTTATCAATAGTAGATTTTGGTTATCAACAGGCGAACATCCTTTTATCATCTCTGGGAAACCTGATATAGAAGAATTACAAGGCTCCACGTAGGTTGTTTTTCCTGCAATCAAGTATGGACTTATGTTATCTACTATATTTACTTTTTCACCATCATAGAATCGTTTTAAATTATTTCTGTTATTCGTTATACCTATTATCGTAACTGCAACCATTGCATTGTTTTTGGCATTGTTTTTCCACATGAAAGATTTATACGCAAAATCAATAATCTGCCTATCCAAAACATTCTTCCACAATAAAGATACTTGTTCTCCTTGTGTCACAGAATTAGTCGTAACAAAAGCAAACTTTCCTTTGGTCTCATTTATATAGTTTGATCCTTTTATAAACCAACATGAGATGTAATCCAATTTGCTGTAATTTTGCATATGCCCACAAACAATTTGTAAATCAGACTTCTGCTCCTTCGTTTGTTTGCTATAACCCAAATACGGCGGATTTCCAAACACAAACACCTCTTCCTCTGGTGTATGCGGGCATACTTCGTTCCAATCTATCCGGCAGGCGTTGCCGCAGACGATTTGGGTGATGTTCTTCAGGGGAAGGGCTTTGGTGTTGACCCCAAACTGCGAGTTGAGCTTGGTGTTCATCTGGTGCTCGGCGAGCCAAAGGCTGAGCATGGCCACTTCGTGGGGGAAGTCGAGCAGCTCGATGCCGTAGAACTGGCTGAGGCTGATGACGCTGTTATCCACAAACAAGATTTCACCTTCGGGCGTACACTTGCGCTCCAAAGTGAGGATGTCCATTTCGAGGAAACGCAACGACTTGTAGGTGATAATCAGGAAGTTGCCGCTGCCGCAGGCGGGGTCGAAGAACTTCATGCGGCTCATGCGCCTGAGCAGGGCCTCGCACTTGCGCTTCACGGCCTTGCACTCCTCGTAGAACTGCTTCACGGAAAGTGCCCCGATGTCGCGCATCTGCCTTTTACTTTCGTATAATTCGTTTAATTCGTTGTAGTTTTTCCGCAGGTCGTCCAAGAAGAGCGGATTGATCACCTTCATGATGTTGGGCACGCTGGTGTAGTGCATGCCTTGGCTGGCGCGCTCCTCGGGATTCACCACAGCCTGAATCATCGAGCCGAAGATGTCGGGATTGATGTCCTTCCAGTCCAGTTCGCCGCACTCGATGATGATGCGCCGCGCCTTCTGCCCCATGCGCGGAATCTGAATGCGGCGCGAGAAGAGTCCGCCATTGACATAGGGAAACTGCTTCACGATGCTGGGGATGTGCTGCGGACGCAACGAGAGGTCCATCACGTTGAACGACTCGTCGAGATATTGCGAGAGGTCGGAGCCGTCGGGCTTGGTGAAGCGCTGAATGCTGTCGGTGAACAGGTTGCTCTCGAAGATGCCCGTGTCCTCGGCGAAGAAACAGAACAGCAGGCGCGTGATGAAGATGTTGAGGTCGTGCAGGTCGCTGTCGGAACGGAACTCGTTGTAGGCGCGCAGTTCGTCGTGCAGCTTGGCGAGTTTTTCGGCCGCCTTCACGTCGGCAGGACTCTCCTCCACATAGTGAACGCGCTCTACGTCCATGAGCGGATAGAAGAAGGCGAAGTCGCAATAGACGCGCTCCAGCGGATTCTCGTAGGTGTCGCGCTCGCGCAGGTCGTAGGCCAGCAGCGTCTGTCCGTCGCTGACGGCCACAATCTTGGGCGCAGCCTTCAGTACCTGGACGTCGCGTTTCAGACGTTCAAGTTCCGCTTGCAGACGGGTGGCAGACGCGGCTCGATAGCAGAACAGCCCCTTGATGAGCAGTCCGTCGAACGTTTTCAGCACGCCTTTTCCTTCCCGATAGCGCTGGAGGTCGCGCTCACTCTTGCCGAATGCATACAACAACTGGTAGCCAACATTGTCGGCCGACAAGGCACGACCTCTGAGCGCCATCAGGCGCTCTTCGATTTCCTTGTAGCCGAGCTGGGTTTTCTTTGCCATTGCTCAATAGATTTAGGAGCATAGCACTTATCGGGATTACAGGTACTTTCGCCACCAACCAAAAAGACACGGAAATAGCGCGAACCGCGCTTATCCGTGTCTGAGGTGGTGAGATAGTACCTGCTAAGATAGATAAGTGACATGTCCACGCTATTGAGCGCAGACATTAGTCATTTACCGTTATCTTAGCATTGTGTTCTAAACATCTCACCTTTCAGACACGCCGAATAACTGCTAATGCTGTTATTTGTTTTTTCCACGAAATGGTCACCGCCTTTCGCCAAAGGCATGTGACTCGTTTGCAAAAGTACGTTTTTATTTTTAAAAAGAGGCAGGTTGGGGACTTTATTTTTTATGATTATCCGCAATCGTACCACCAAATACGTTGTTTTAGGGGAAATATACTAAAGGAGACCGTTGGTTGAACGCTCTGCGTGTTTTCAAAAACCAATAAAAACAAAGAAAAACCAACAAAAACAGGGAGTCTTACGAAAC
>DFFM01000020.1:0-16438 GCA_002369515.1 Prevotella sp. UBA3776
GTACTCATTGTCTATCTCCACACAAAAGACATACCCAATTTTTGTAACGATTCTTTTAGCCATATACCCTAATTTTAATTGTTAATAATTCCATACCGAATCCAATATTGGTGCCCAATTTCATTTCTCCCGTTCCGCTGGGTATTCGGCTCGTGGTTCGGCGGATTTCCGAATCCGCCGCATCTGAGTATCAGCATCTCCAGATGCGCTTAAACTTGAATACTGTTTACTTTTCATAGTTCACTCTTGTTTTTCAGCGTACAACAATCACATTCAATAGTCCTTTCATGCCGGCATAGTCGCGAGCAGAACTATACAAATAATCTTCTGCTTTTGCAACAATTACCTTGCGAACAGGGTTCTGGTGAAGATAGTTGAGTTTCTGAAAGAAGAACGTTCCTGTGTGAAGCTGTTCCACATGGTTTCCTTCCTGCCAGAACCGATAGTCTTTCGCCTTTTTGTCATTGGCAGCAGCAAAGTGAAAACGGTCAATCATCCATTCACGTCGGCTTTCGTGCTCGTCAGCCGTCAGTTGCGAAACAATCTGTTTGCTGGTGAATTTCTTGAAATCACGAAGCACCTCCGAAACGCCTTGCTCGCCACTGGTTCCGATAATCATGTGCAAGTGATTACTCATCAGCACCCAAGCATAAATCTCCAGACCCTTGTGCTCCTGGCAATACCTAAGGGAATCAACAACTATGTGCATATATCGTGGCCGTGTGAATATGTCCACCCAATCCACCACAGTCGTTGTTGTATAAAACAACATTTTTGTAAGGCTGTGCGCACAGATATTTGCTGTCATTTCATTCTTCTCCTTGCAACAATAACGTATGCATGAAAGTAATAGTATGATTTGACATGCATATTTTTTTCATTTTCAAAAGAATTACAAATTCATATACTCATTCTTCGGTGGATTTCCGAATCCGCCGCCATTGAGTATCAGCATCTCCAGATGCGACAATTACAGTTATTATCCTTATCATCTCAAAAGAATTACAAATTCATATACTCATTCTTCGGTGGATTGCAAATCCACCGAACATCCGCTGCAACGGGTTTCCGAATCCGCCGCCATTGAGTATCAGCATCTCCAGATGCGACAATTACAGTTATTTTCCTTATCATTATCTAAAGAATTACAAATTCAAATACTCATTCTTCGGTGGATTGCAAATCCACCGAACATCCGCCGCAACGGGGAACATCCGCTGCAACGGGGAATTACAAATTCAAATACTCATTCTTCGGTGGATTGCAAATCCACCGAACATCCGCCGCAACGGGGAACATCCGCTGCAACGGGTTCCACCGAACATCCGCCGCAACGGGTAGCTGTTCTACCAATTCTTATAAATACCCCAAGTCTCAGGTTTGATGAATGGATGCTTCTTCTTCAGATAATCAATAACTGGCTTTGAAGGAAAAGCTCCTTTACAAGAAAGAATGAAGCCGATCAATTTGGATTCTGTAGTTACTAATTTCTCTTTTCCTTCTAAAGCCTTATTAAGTATCTCTTTCATCTTCAACATACGTACATCATCAGCAATGGAGTTTTCCAAGTCACATAATTGTTCGATTTCTTCCAAATAATCTCTGTCCAATTGTGGTTCTGCAAATACATGTCCACCAACAATATCCTCAATATACAAATCATTTATCAAATACTGATAACGAAAATAATACAGACGGCTATAGTATGACCGTTGAAGCCAAACCAGCTCCGACACTTCTTTGCCTCTTCTAATCCAAAACGACTTGTACTTCTTAAAACCCAAAGATTTTAATATTACACTTACTTCTTTTTTAAATTCTTTAGACTCCATAATAGTGAAATTTGAAAATTTAGTAAAATACTATGATTGATTCCCATCCATTTTCTACGGAATATTTTGAATCAAAAACTGTTTTGTATTTATCCAACTGTCTGATTCCTCGTCTTACGCTCCATGGGTTATACGGTTTTAACTCATAGATTTTGTGATTTTGAAAATCAACAAAATCTGGTCTTATGCCTTTAATGCCATTATATTCCTTTATTACAACCTTATTAATCTTATATAACTTATGCACTTCCTGTCCATGTTTCAAACTTGATTTTGTAAAATTGCTTCCTAAAACGTTAATAATCTCGGATGCACTCCTGGCATATTTCCCACTTGTCGCAAATGAACCAAGGATGGGAACCATGGATGCCATGCTGAGACCTGTGTTCATGTAATCCCCTTGGAAAGCATATAGAACGCCATTTGCAAAATCAGCAACGTCTAAAAACATTCCAGCAACATCAAGTAAAGAGTGAACTGCAAACAAGGCATCCCTTCTGTGCCCTACAACAACAACTTCATCAAGTTCATAGACAGACTCTCCGTTTAAAGTTGTCCACCCATGGTTGTAGGCTCCGATGTCAAATCCTCTAAGAGCACCATTTATTACATCGCCTCCAGATATCAAAGAAGCTATTGCACCAGCTGAAGCACCAGCAATATATGTATTAATTCCTATAGCTTGTGCTCCAGAACTTGCCAATGATGCAAAAAAACCAGTATAAAATCCCGTTCCAAATCCATTGCCATCCAAAGCGCCTATAAGCCCATTATTAATCCCATGGGCACCGGCTCTGAGCAACTCGCTGCCAAAACTGCTGGTACTATGGCCAAAGAGTTCTCCTATACCATAAGAGCCAAATGAAGACAAAAGACTTATGGCACCAGCTTTCCACACATTCTTCCCACTATAGGCAGCTTGCATCATGCTGTTTGCTACATTGAATACAGTAAATGCAAAGAATGCATCATCTATCCCGAACAGATCCCCGCTCGGATCCGTATATTTCAGCGGGTTGTTCAGGCAGTAGGAGTAGCGGTTGAAGCTCTGGCTGTTGTAAGGAGCCTGTACATAGTTGTCGGGCGAGAGGAAAGTGCCCGTAGCGGGGTCGTAGAGGCGCCCGTTCATGTTGATGAGGCCGAACTCCGGGATATGCTCATGGCCGGTGAAGCCGCGGCGGAAGCCTATGCTGTCGGTAAGAACAGTCTGATTGCCCCAGGCATCGTAGGAGGCACTGAACACCATGCTGCCCTGCCCGTCCACCAAGCGCGTGATGCTGCCCAGGTTGTCGGTGCAGGCGTATAGCAGACGGGAGCCTGTAACAAGTTTTCGCTCCCTTGGTCTTATAGACAATGAAAGATATGAGTACTTGTAGTAGCAGATGCCATGCCCCAAGTCGATAAATGTTTTTGTACCAAATTTTGCATTGGTATTAATCTGCTGATAATCCCCGGCATAGATATAAGTTTTTGTGGTTGGCAAATAGATGGTATTTAAAAGGGGATGATTTCCTACCCAAGTGGTCACAGTCGATTTCCATCTTTCTCCATCGGGTCCATACATGAATGTTGCAGAAGGGCCATGTGAGTATTTTCCCTTGTATATTTCACATATCTTTCCAAGTGCATTGTAGTTAAATTCAATACTGGTAGTATCATTTGCAACAGGCATTCCCGTCTCTGTCACAGCATGGGGCAGAACGCTGCTGTAGTCGTAAACACCCAGTCCTGTTTTTCCCAGTATGTTGCCGTTGTCGTCGTAGGTCATACTGACAGACTGTGTGTTGCCAATGCAGACAGACGTAAGCCTGTCGAGACTGTCGTAGGCGAACGTCTCTGCCTGGTTTCTCATCCCCGTTCTCGACGTGAGGTTTCCCGTCTGCGCATTGTAGCCGAAGGTCATGCTGCTGACGGCATTTGCTCCGTGCAGGGTCTGCATGTTGGTGAGGAATCCCTGCGCGTTGCGCTTCAGCGTACGCGTGAGTGCTCCGCCGCCGAGTGTCTCAGTGGTTACGCGCCCGTTGTTGGCGGTGAGCTGCCACACCACGGTGTCATTGACGGCCATCTGGTTTTCGTATCCGTTGGCATCGTAGTGGTAGGTGGCGGTGACGTTGCCGGGATAAGTCTTGCTCGCCAGCTGCCCCAGGCTGTTGTACGCATAGCTGAACACGAGGGGACTGTCGCTTCCCATGGTGCGTGTCTCGGTGAGCAGCCGCCCGTACTGGTCGTGCGTGTAGCTGACGGTGCCCGTGGCGTTCTGCATGGCGGTGAGCAGCATGTTCTCCGTGCCAGAGGTGCCGTAGGTGTAGGTGGTGGTGTCGTCGCCTGCCGTTTTTTCTACAATGCGGCCATAGGCATCGTAGGTGGTGGTGGAGGTAATGCCGCGCGCATCGGTCTGGGCCACCACGCGCCCCATGGCATCGTAGTCGTAGGTGGTGGTGCCTGCGTCAGGGTCGCAGAGCAGGGTCTGGTTGCCGCACTCGTCATACTCCATGCTGACGGTGCAGCCCTCCACGGTAGCCGTGGCAGGCTTTCCGCACGAGGCATACGTGTAGCTGACTTGGCTCACGGGGTCGGACGAACAGGTCACGTTGCCCCATGCGTCGAAGTTCTTGGTGAACGTGCGTCCGTCGCCGGTCGTGGTGGTCTCCTCGCGGTCGCCATAGCTGACGGTAGATGACTGCCCGCTGGTCGTGTTAGTGGAGGTGAGCCTTCCCAGCGCGTCGTAGCCCATGGTCTGCATGATGGAGAGTTGGCCGGTGATGCTCACCTTGCTGGCGGGCAGCCCCTTGCTGTTATAGGTGGTGATGCCTGTCTGGCTCACGCCGCCGGGCCCTACGGTTTCGGTGCAGGTCTCCCGTCCCTGCCCGTCGTACCATGTGCGCTGCCAGGGTTGTCCAGTGGCAGTCTGCTCAATGGCATAGCGCCTTACGCTGGAGGTTCCCCATGAGCGTGTTGTCTGGCTTTGTGTGCCGTCGGGACGGGTGGTGCAGGCAAGGTTTCCCCATCCGTCATAGGTATAGGTGGTTGTCAGCGGGTTGGAGTTGTCGGTGCGGTCGGTCTCGGTGAGCATCTGGTCATAGTCGCCATAGGTATATGCCATCCATGTTGAGGCGGGTGTGGTATAGGTGCCGGTGATGCGTCCCCACACGTCGCGTGAGTAGTGCTTGCTGAGTTCCTCAATGCCGCTGCCCGTGGTGCTCTCATCGGTGATGTGCCCATGTGAGTCGTAGCTGTAGTGGTGGGTCAGGGCAAGGCTGGAGCCGTGGTGTTCGGTGACTTCCAAAGGCAGGCCGTAGTAGTTATAGGTGTAGTGTGTGGCGTCGGTGAAGGGCTGATTGTCATCGGGATGCTGCCGGGTAACGGTGACCAGGGTGGGCTGCCGTCGCCACCCGTTGCCGGTGTAGCCGCTCCATTGTGTCTCGCGGTACATGTCTGCCGACCCGTATTCCGTGCGCTCTGTCAGCGGGTCTCCGTAATAGGGGTCGAATGTGTATGTGGTCGTGGTCTCGTTGCCGTAGATGTCCGTGTCGGTCTTGCTGACAGGGTGCAGCCAGCAGTTTCCGTACTGCCGTTCGCTGACGGCCTGTGTGGTTTCCGCAGTGGCGGTGTATCCGCCCTGTTCGGTAGTGGTGAGTGCCGTCTGTGGAACGAACCACTGCATGTTCCAGTTGCTGAGCTGCGTGGTGACGGTCTGGCCTGTAGTCTCGTTGGTGGCTGTGGTCGTGGCAAAGCCTAGCAGCCCCAGCCCGCGCATGTGGGCTTTCATGCCGCCGTAAGCATAGCTCAAGTTGACGGCGTCGGCCGCCCCGTTGGTGGCGGTGGTGCCGCTGACCACGTGCAGGGGCAGGGTGATGTCGGCCAAAGGATAGGCTGCACTGGTTTCGGGAGTGTAAACGCCACCGTCGGCAAGCGAAGCATAGCTTATGTCTGTACGGTTTCCGAAGCCGTCGGTGACGGCAGTCAGCTTGCCTGAAGTGGGCAGGAATGAGGTGTTTCGGTAAATCCAGAGGGGCTGTGGTGCGGATGTCGAGGCTGCGAGTGTATGCCTCACGTTGGTCGTTTGGTCTCCTTCGTCTTCATCGATGGGAAATTGCGGTTCATCCCCTTCTGTGGGAGACACATCCTGGATGACCACCTGCTCGCCATCGGCCAGTTCCATGTTTGGGGCCGTGGCTGTAGTGGCCAGGATCGTGGAGTGGAGGTCGCTGCCATAGTTCATCAGCTGCACCTCGCCGTTGCCGGTAAAGTCGCCCAGCATGAGGTTGTATGCCTTTGCATCGTCTTCCTCGTAGGTACGTGTGCGCCGCTCAATGGCCAGGCTGCTGCCTGTTGACCTGAGCCAGCAGATGTCGTTGTAGTCAAAATCATACCTGAAAGCGGGCATCCCATGATACTCATAATGTGCCTTGGCTACAATCAGGTCAGTGCGTCCGTCATGGTCGATGTCGCAGGGCAGCAGCGTGAACCTGTCGTCATCCTTCACGGTTCCCGGTTTGTCAAATACTCCTTCGATGGTGCATGCAACGACAGTTTCAAATGTGCCATCGCCCTTGTTGAGGGCAAAGCGGAATTGGCTTTCGCCGGGTATGTTATAGACAAAGTCCACAAGGCCGTCGCCGTTGAAGTCGCCCTGAGACATGTGGCGCGTATAGGTCATATCGTAGCCAACCTGCGAGCAGTTCTCGGCATCAGTGAATGGATTTTGGTCATCTTCTCCTCCCTGATTGTAAAAAATACGATAGCCTCCGTCAAATAATATGATAATGTCAAGGAGACCGTCATTGTTATAGTCGCCAGTGAAGATGGATTGTGGAGAAGTTGGCAACGATATTTCCAATGGAATGGAATGGAAGGTATCATTTTCAACAAGCCCTGTCAGTGAACTATGATATTTATTGTTGGAAAGGCCTTTCTCTATATGGAACATTTCAGCTTTCCCGTCATTGTCAAAATCAGCCAGGGTGTAAAGGGGGATGTCGCTGTTGTTCTGAATGGGAACAGCAATGAATTGGCTTTGATGATGTAGTATCGTATAATTAGAAAGGTGAAGGAAGTTACGACCTCGGAAATAGAAAACCTGTAATTGGCTTAGCCCGTTATCCTCTACTAATAAAGTCTTCGGCATTACAAGGTCTTGATAGTGGTCACCGTCAATATCAATAATAGACATACCATTGTTTTGATCGACTAGATCGTCATAACTGATATTGCCTGGAAAATCGACGACTTCTGATAAAGGCCTGTAAGAATGAGTGCCTTCTTCGTCTGTTTGCGATAAATTCAAGTAAGCATAGGTGTGGTTTGCTGTGACATTGTAATGGGAAGGGGCATGTTCCTTCACTGGGGAAATTTGGACAACATCCGTAATGCCGTCATTATTGATGTCTCCAACAGAAAAATATCGCTCATTGAATTCAATGTTAACCTCTGTCTCCTCTGAAATCGGAAGGTTTATATCCGCACTGTCAACCTCCAGCGCCGGCTGGGGCAGTCCCTGCCACTCTAACTGCAAGGGCGGCAGTTGCTCGCCGCTGCCGTTCTTTTCGGTAACCGAGGCCAGGCGTGAGTAAGGCCGCTCGGTCTGGTCGGCCTGTTCGTCATAGGTCAGTTCATAGCTTCGGTAGATGTTTTCACCGGCATAGCTGTTGACGGTGCTCAGGCGCAGGCGCATCTTACCCTCCAACCCTCCGAGGCGGAACGTCTCCGTGTCAGGGCGATCTTCGTAGGAGAAAGTGATTTTCCGGATGTTCGGGCCTCCCCACCATATATTTTGCGGATAGACAAAGAGATTGTCAACGGTATATCTCACCGTAATGGTCTCGCCAATGGCATTGGTCACCTCGTCCACATACCAGGCCGAGGTGTGACTGCTGCCCCCGCTGAAGAATGTCTGCCGCGCCGTGGCATCATGACCGTAATGGTATTTCAGGCCTTCGCGTGTAAGTACTTCAAACCATGTCACTCCCGAGTCCTCGTGGACGGTCACCTTGGTAAACGGATCGCCATAAAGGCTATATACGGCCCCGTTGGTCAGGGGCTGTCCCGTTTCAAGGACAAGGCGCTTGCCGTCTAAGGCCAGCGCGTCGCTGGTGCCATAGCTGATGCCGGCACTGGTGCCGTCGTGGTGAAGGTCCTTCGGTACGCGGGTGATGACCGATAAGCCTCCCACCTGACATCCATAGCCGGCAATGCCGTTGCCGCCCTGGCTGTTGTAGGCAATCGTAACCGTGGGCGAAAGTGACGTGGTGCAAGGGGGTGTATCGATGGTGACAGCGTATGCGGCTCCGCCTGTCGGCGACACGCTGAATGCCCCAGCGGGAGTGCCCACGGGCCCGTTGCTGGCTGCAAAGCGCATTGCTTCGTTGTCGATTTGTGAAAGAATGGCATCAACGTCAGGTGCGGTTTCCTGCGCGGGGAGCGTCAGGAGGCAGGCAAATAATAGTAGTATGGTGGCAAATGTCTTTGTTTTCATGGAAAAGGGCGGTTTGTTTTTATTCTTTGGTGATTTTCATGACCGTTGTCTTTCCCTCTGACTCTACCTGCAGAAAATAGTGCCCCTTGGGCACACCTGTGAGACTGAGGGTGACGGCTGTTTTGCCGGAAGATTCTGTAAGCATCTTGCTGCCTGCCGCAGAAAAAAGGGAGAACACGCATACGGACGTGGGATTCATGCCTTCGGCGCGTACATGCAGCACTTCTTTAGCGGGCAAGGGCCAGGCTGTCAGCCTAAGCTTCTGGTCTGGCGCCAAGGTGCCGTCGATGCCCGTCTTCAAGGCTGCCCTGCTGGCATTCTGGGCAGCAGGGGGAACTACAATCTGGCGGCTGATGCGGTTGCCCGCTTCATCGTAGGTGTAAGCTACCCTGCCCTGTGCGGCACAAAGCAGGGGAGCAAGGCAAAGTAAAAATGATAATCGCAATCTTTTCATGTGTCCGATTTTTGCAGTTTTTACTTTTGAGAGCAAAGATACAAAAATAATATCTTACTTCAATTTTTTATTACTTTTTTTTTTCACTGTTTCTTTTCAAAGCTTTATTTACAAGGTAATCCAGCCGTAGAACATCCAGTTGTCCCAGATGAGTTGTATTTGATAGTCGCCGGAGAGGGCTGAGGGCAGTATGATGTTATTAACTGTGGATGGCATCTGCGTCTCATATAGGACGTCATTATTATCCACGATACGTACCAGATAGTCAGGATGTGTGCCTATCACCGACAATATGTGTTCATCAATATATACTGACGGTAACTTAATCGGGGCGTGAGGCATGCCTCCGTTAAGAGTTTCATCAATGGGCCCAGAAATGTGTAAAACCACAGCTATGCCCACATCGTCCCATTGGCTTTCCTTGGGACAGAATGACATTAGCATACACATGCTAAATAATATAACTACAATTTTTCTCATGATTCAGAATATTTTATCGAAATACATTTTTACCATGCAAAAGTATGAAAGAATCCTGGTATCCACAAGAAAAACTGTGAACAATAGTTAACAACAATGTTAACATAAATTTATTATCTCAAACGTCTCATTTACAATGGATTATACGGCCTAAAGATTGTTTTTCCGCTTATTTGCAGCTGAAATAGTCAGTTTACGGCTTCACAATTTAAGTAAAAGCCGATCAAATTCTTGTGCCCCTCCTGCTTTTTTCCCGAAAATCTTCCCCAACATCCGTCGCCTTGCATTGGAAATGCTGTTCTTGGATTTTCCTGTTATGTTAATTATGGCATACATAGGCATCTGTAAACGGACTAGCATACACAACTTTTCGTCATCATCGCTTATGCTTTGGGTGCCACTGTTCAGCTTGACAAAGAAAACAGGTATGTTTTTTGATATGAGCTGACGCAGTTCAGCCCATTCTTCTGATGTCGGTTTGCCCTCAAGCTCGTTGTTACCGTATTTAAAGAATCTTATGCTTATGGGGGCCGTACGTATGGATTGATATTGGTCTGATTTCAGGAGTATAACATTCTTTTTCTTGAATCTTTCCAACTCTGCTTCCAACAATTCAATTTCTTCCTGCTTTTCTTCAAGCAGTTCGGCCATCTCACTCTCATTATCTTCAATTCTTCTTTCCAAAGATGACAAAGCATGTTGCAATATTTCTTCCTTTTCCCTTTCGTTTGCCTGCATCGCCTCTTCCTTCTCCTTTTCTACTTTCAGAAGAACACCTTTCAACTCACTTATTTGTTCTTCTAAAGCAATTCTTCCATTATTATATTTTCTATTTATGTCTTCAAGTTCCATTTTTGCAATCTGAAGACGGGCGTAACGGTCGTTTTGCTCCTGTTCACGCCTTTTAGCTTCCTTTTGTTCCTTTCTGTACTTTAGCTGTACAATTGCTATTGCCAAAATTACAATAGTCAAGGTCAACAAGGTGACAATAAGCCTTGTTTCAGTCTTCCGTAATTTCTCAGATTCTTTTTCTGCTATTCTCTGATGGCGGCTGTAATTGTATTCTGCCTGATTTCTTTGATAGTCGGATGTCGCCTGTTCTTGATGAGTGGAGTCATTGAGTGCGTATGCTTGCATTGCGTAACTAAGCCCCTCTTCCGCTTTCCCAAGTTTCTGACAGACTTGCGCCATCCCATAACTTGCGCATTCCCGGTGATTTGAATTCTTCGCCACTCTATACAGTTTCTTAAACAAATAGGCAGCAGAATCCATTTGATTGTTTTTTAAGTGATAGAGGCCTTTAAGGTAGTAGTATATTTCTTTTCCTTCTTTAATGTTATGCTTACTGTCGAAAAGGCCGTTAACTCTTTCATAGCGGTTAAATGTCTTTTTTACTTCATAATAATCTCCTTTTTCTATCAATAAATCTATGACTGCCCCCATGGCCATGGATGCCAAAGAGTCATGGCCTAGACGGTCGTAAGTTTCGCTTGCCCGCTTTGCTGTTGAAATGGCAGAATCAGGCATGTTGAGCAGTTCATAAGCCCTTGCCCTATATGTCAAAGATGCTAGCTGCACCATAGTGTCTTTACATAAAAAAGAATACTTATCCACCTCGTCAAACTCTTCAAGGGCGTCCAATGGAGAGGATTGGTGTAAAAGGAGATAGGCTAAATGTCCATGTACACGACAGAGTGTCTTATAATCGCAGTCTTTAGCAGCAGTATCCGCATTTTCTGCCGCCTTCTGGAAATAGTGAAGGGCTGCCGGCTTTTCTCCCAAGTCATCAAAAGCCCTAGCTAACAGATAATTAGCGCGCATGCGTTCGTTGGGTGTGCCGTGACGGTCGAAGAAACCTGCGGCCAACTGGATGGAATCGACATTGGTGATGGAGTCATAGTTGGCATTCTGCTGTTTGGCGCGATCGAGGACGCTCTGCCAAACGGCTCGGCGGCCAGCACCAGTTGTGCAGGCGGCCAACACCAGCAGGGGCAGGGCCAGCAGCAGTGCGAGGTGCAAGCGAACGGTGTTTGCGAAAAGTTCGCGGAAGAGGGGTTGGAGGCGGATGAGGGTGCGAGTTGTTTCTTTCATGTCGGGCGTGTTTAAGTAATTTCAGCGGCAAAGATAATCAAATCTTTGGAACAGGCCAAAATTCTCTAGAGAATTTCACCGCAACGTCGGGAAATAAAAAATTATCTCCCGACAATAAAAAAATATCTCCCGACGCTGCGTAAACTGCGTCGGGAGACAATGTGTTGTTTCGCGTTTGGGTGAAGACGTAAGCTTGGCTTTTGTCAGGGTGGTGGTTACTTCACCGTCAGGAGGAAGTAGTTCTTCTTGCCCTTCTGTGCCAGCAGATATTTGCCGTCGATGAGGTCGTCGGCGGTGATGGGGCGGTTCTGGTCGGTCAGTTTCTCTTTGTTGAGCGACACGCCTCCGCCTTGCACCATCTTGCGCATTTCGCCCTTCGAGGGGAACACAGGGGCAGCCTGGGTGAGCAGCTCGATGGCTGGCTGACCCAGCTGGTCGGCGCTGATGTCGAAGTGGGGTACGCCGTCGAACACGTCGAGCAGGGTTTGTTCGTCGAGCCGCTCAAGAGCCTCTTTGGTGGCTTTGCCGAAGAGGATGTTTGAGGCCGAGATGGCCATGTCGAGGTCGGCCTGCGAGTGAACCATGACGGTGACTTCCTCGGCCAGTCGGCGCTGCAACACGCGGCGGCCTGGGTCCTGCTGGTGCTCTTCGACGAGTGCATCGATGACGTCTTTCTCCAGCGAGGTGAATATCTTGATGTAGCGCTCGGCGTCGTCGTCAGAGACGTTGAGCCAGAACTGATAGAACTTGTAGGGCGTGGTGCGCTTGGGGTCGAGCCAGATGTTGCCGCTCTCGGTTTTGCCGAACTTCTTGCCGTCGCTCTTGGTGATGAGCGGGCAGGTGAGGGCGAAGGTCTCCACGTCATTGCCCAGTGTGCGGCGGATGAGCTCTGTGCCGGTGGTCATGTTGCCCCACTGGTCGTTGCCGCCGAGCTGCAGCTTTACTCCCTTGTGCTGGTAGAGGTAGAGGAAGTCGTAGCCTTGCAGCAGCTGGTAGGTGAACTCGGTGAACGACAGTCCGTCGCGGGCGGTGCCGTTGAGTCGCTGCTGTACGCTGTCCTTGGCCATCATGTAGTTGACGGTGATGTGCTTGCCCACTTCGCGGGCGAAGTCGAGGAAGGTGAAGTCTTTCATCCAGTCGTAGTTGTTCACCATTTCGGCGGCATTGGGTTCGTTCGACTCGAAGTCGAGGAACTTGGCCACTTGCCGCTTGATGCACTCTTGGTTGTGGCGCAGTGTCTCGTCGTTGAGCAGGTTGCGCTCTTGGCTCTTGCCAGAGGGGTCGCCAATCATGCCGGTGGCGCCTCCCACGAGGATGATGGGCTTGTGGCCGCAGCGTTGCAGGTGGCGCAGCATCATGATGCCGCACAAGTGTCCGATGTGCAGCGAGTCGGCTGTCGGGTCGGTGCCAAGATAGGCTGTCACCATTTCTTTCTGGAGCAGTTCCTCTGTTCCTGGCATCATCTGCGCGAGCATTCCGCGCCATTTCAGTTCTTCTACAAAATTCTTTCTCATCTATCTGTTTGTTTTAATCTTTAATCTTTCATTTTTCATCTTTCATTTCCCTCTACGGCACGGGATCGTAGCCAGAGCCGCCCCATGGGTGGCACCGCAGGATGCGGCGAATGGCCAAATAGAGCCCTTTCACGGGTCCGTGCTTGAGCAGTGCCTGGCGGGCGTATTCCGAGCAGGTGGGCGTAAATCGGCACGAGGGCGGGGTGTAGGGCGAAATGGCTTTCTGATAGATCCAGATGGGCAACAGCAGCAGGGCAACCACCGCCATCGACAGCCAGTGGAGGGCTGTTTGGGTCCATTGCCACAGTGTTTTGGCCCAGTGTGTGATAGTGTCTTGGGTGTTCATGGCTCCATTTGTTGTGCCCGGCGGCGGTTGGTGTGCAGCCTACAGTTTCTCGCTGAGTCGGGTGAGCAGGTTTCTCATCTTTCGCTCCACGTGGGCCGTTTCGTGCAGTTGGTTGTCGGTCCAGACAAAGGCCATCAGCACCTGCTCGCCGGGCTTTTCGGCCATGCGCTGCCAAAGGAGCTGTTTGTTCAGCCGGTAGGCCTCGCGCAACTGTCGTTTCACCCGGTTGCGCTTCACGGCGCGCTTGAAGCAGCGTTTGGGCACACTCACCATGATGCTTGCTGGCGGTTCGTGCTCGCCCCGCTCGATGACCATGTAAACCAATCGTATGGGGAAAGCGGCCAGCGAGCGGCTTCCTCCCCCAACAAAGAGCTTGTCGATGAGCAGTTTGCTCTTGATGCACTCTGCTTGCGTCAGCCGACAGTTGCCGGTGGCTCCTCCTTCTGCATTCATCAGTTGTGTCGTCGTGGCGGTCGGTCAAGCTTCATTCATGCGGCGCAGGAAATCGCGCAGAGCTCCCGTCATCGAGGGGAACTGCTCCGACGGGGCCTGCAGGTCGAGGCGCAGGCCAGCATCGACGGCGGTCTTTGCGGTGGTGGGGCCGAAGGTGGCCACCACTACTTTCTCGAGCACGTCCTTGGAGAAATTGCTGGTGTAGGCATTGATGCCCGACGGGCTGAAAAACACGGCCATGTCGTAGTCGAAGCTGCTGATTTCCTCGGGGGTGAAATCGTTGCTCACCGTGCGATACATCACGCACTCGGTGTGCTGCAGTTTCTTGGCGTCGAGCATGTTCTTCACGCTGTCGTCGTGTACGTCGCTCATGGGGATGAGGTATTTTTCGGTTTTGTGCTTCACCATCGACGGCACCAGGTCGGCTATTTTGCCGGTCGATCCGAAGAACACCTTGCGTTTGCGGTACTGAACGTACTTCTGTATGTAGAGCGCAATCTGCTCGGTCACGCAGAAATACTTCATGTCCTCAGGAATGGTAATGCGCATTTCCTTGGCAAGCTTGAAGAAATTGTCTATGGCATGTCTCGAGGTGAAAACAATAGCAGTATGATTAAGAATGCTTATCTTCTGCTGGCGGAATTCCTTTGCCGACAATCCTTCAACCTTGATGAAAGGACGGAAAACCAACTCTACGCCAAACTCTTTTGCGATATCGAAATAGGGTGACTTCTCACTTGCCGGTTTAGGCTGCGATACCAAAATCTTTTTTACCATCGGTGTCCTAATAATTTATTTTCAAATAATTACCAATCATCGCCAAAATTCCCCCTAAAGCAAGCAGAGGGATGATTTCGAGCGCACAAAAGTACAAAATTATTTGCAAAACGACACCAATTCCTTTGAAAAAGATAAGATAGCACTTATAAAATGACAATATTTTCACTAAAATTATCACTATCAAGGCGTAAATCACGGCACTTTGCATCGACAAATTGAAATAAACCTGCAGCAGTACAAGTGGGAAAAGGGCCAGTCCCTCCATGGCGAAAATGAACAGCTGGGACTTGAGCCATTGTTCATTTTTTTTCCTGTCGAAAAATATCCAGTTCACACTCCAGTAGAGCAAACCCTTCAGCAGGAAATACACAACCATGATGGCAAAGCAGATGGCAATAAGCTGATGTTGCGACGAGAGAATGAGCGTCTCGGCAATGTATTCGCGCGAATAGAAGAAGCACAGGATGGCAAACAGCAGGCACGTCAGCCCCACCAGGAAAAACTGCAGACGGATTTCGGCAGTCGTCTCGGTGACGCTCTTGGGGCCGCTCTTGGGCACGTAGAAGAAGTTCTTGGCTTGGCGGAGCAGAAAGCTGCGGGCGTGGGCCAGCGAGAGCAGGGCCACAACAAAGCATCCGAGCAGCAGTCCTGTGATGACATTGTCGTTGCGCATTGTGTAGGGCACCGGGTCGCCCGCCACGCCATAGCGTCCGCCGTTCAGTTCGGGATGGAACAGCGAGTCCTTGGCAAAGAAGCTCTCGCGGTAGTATTTGGGAAGGTTCACCTCCTTGAAGCTCTTGCCTGCGTCGTGGCCGGGCATGTGGAGCGTGTCGGGGCGTGTGCTGCGCTCTATCACCTCGGGTTGGAACACGGCCTGGATGGCTGAGTCCTGTTGGGCGGGGGTGGCGTCGGGCGGCAGCGACCGCAGCACCTCGTAGGGGTGGCGCGGCCGTGCGGGCCGCACAGGCTGGCGCACCGGACTGGGCGCAGCCGTCATCTCGGTGGCCGTTTCGACGGCAGCCGTCGCGCTTTCCGCCGGCTGCTGCTGAGCCGCCGGCGTTGCTTGGGTGGGTATGGTGTCGTTAAGAAGATGAAACATTTTTGGTTCTTACAGCCCAAATGCCTTTCTGATTTCATCCACGCGGTCGAGCTTCTCCCAGGTGAACAGCTCCACCTCCATGGTGCGCGTGGGATGATAATGGCTGGTGAAAGTCTTGGTCACCACTTCGCACTTGCGCCCCATGTGGCCGTAGGCGGCCGTTTCGCTGAAGATGGGTTGGCGCAGTTTCAGGGTGCGCTCGATGGCCTTGGGCCGCAGGTCGAACATGGAGGCTATCTTCTGCGCTATCTCGCCGTCGGTCATGCCTACATGGCTGCGTCCGTAGGTGTTCACGTAGATGTTCACCGGCTCGGCCACGCCGATGGCATAGCTCACCTGCACCAGCATTTCGTCGGCCACGCCGGCGGCCACCATGTTCTTGGCTATCCAGCGCGCCGCGTAGGCTGCCGAACGGTCCACCTTGCTCGAGTCCTTGCCCGAGAAGGCTCCGCCGCCGTGGGCGCCCTTGCCTCCGTAGGTGTCAACGATGATTTTGCGACCCGTCAGACCTGTGTCGCCATGAGGCCCGCCAATGACGAACTTGCCCGTGGGATTGACAAAGTATTTGATGTCGTCGCCAAACAATGCCAGCACTTTCTGGCTGTGAATCTGGGCTTTGACACGCGGAATGAGTATGTTGACCACGTCGCTCTTGATGCGTTCCAGCATGCGCTCGTCGTCAGTGTCGAATTCGTCGTGCTGAGTGCTCACCACAATGGTGTCGATGCGCTGCGGAATGCCCTCGTCGCTGTATTCCACCGTCACCTGGCTCTTGGCGTCGGGGCGCAGGTAGGTCATCACCTTGCCCTCCTTGCGTATGTCGGCCAGTGTATGCACGAGCAGGTGGGCCAAGTCAAGCGAAACGGGCATCAGGCTCTCCGTCTCGTTGGTGGCGTAGCCGAACATCATGCCCT
>DFFM01000020.1:16538-38112 GCA_002369515.1 Prevotella sp. UBA3776
ACGCCGCGGTTGATGTCCTGGCTCTGCTCGTGGATGGCAGTCAGTATGCCGCACGAGTCGCCGTCAAACTGATATTCGCTCTTGGTGTAGCCAATGCGCTTGATGGTGTTGCGAGCAATGGTCTGCAGGTCGATGTAGGCTTCCGAGCGCACTTCGCCCATGATGACCACCTGACCCGTGGTGACGAAGGTCTCAATGGCGCACCGCGCCTTGTCGTCGTAAGCCAGGAACTGGTCAAGCAGTGCGTCGCTGATTTGGTCGGCCACTTTGTCGGGATGGCCCTCTGAAACTGATTCTGATGAAAAAAGATATGCCATGATGCCTTTTTGTTTTTGTTTTGTAAGGTTTCAATATTCGGAAATATGGGTGCAAAGGTACTGCAAAAACCTCATATTCGCAAAAAAACAAACGGAAATCTTACACCCCGTCCTTTTCTCAGTGGTGGCATCTATGTCTTTCACGTCCAATGTGCTTTGCAGCGAGGATTCGGCATGTCCCACTGCGCAAATGTTGCAGCAGTGCAGGCGCGGGCTACCATGTGTTAGGCTTTCTCCGTTTCGCCGAGCACCCACATGAATGGAACTTCCTGATTTTACGCATCATGCGGCCTAGTATGGGGTAGCGGTAGCCCTTGACATCGACGACGATGACATCGCCGAAGACATTGAACGTGTGGAGGCCCCGGTCGTATTGGCGGTCGGGGGAGAGAAGTGTGCGCACAGGCTTGAAACTGACGTGGGGAAGACTGGCGGCATCTGGGGTGGCGGCCGGCTGCGAGGTGTCGGAGGCGGGTGTGACTACCATCTCTTGCAGTTCGACGGCGTGGCCGTACTCCACTTCGCATTCCATGGCGGGCCGATAGAGACGGCCTTCGTGGACGAACCATTGGCCCGCGCAGCGGGCGGTGCGGCGTGGGAAGACGTAGCTTCCGGCCAGCGAGAAACTGCACTCGTGCCAAGGATGGCCATCGTCGGCCTGGGCCGAGCGATAGACGTTGAGGTGCATGCTGTTGGGGGCGGGCCGCTGGGTGGAGAACAATGCGGGGAACCCCAGGAGGGTTGAGAAAATGGCGTCGGTGAGCGGTTCGTTGCACACTTTTTGCGGTTCTGTCAGGCGCTGGGTGTTGGCATCGTAGCGATAGACTTCCAGACAACCCTTGTTGCAGCTCTCCGGATAGACAAAGACCTGTCCGTCGGCACTGCGGTGGATGGCAGGGAAGCTGAGGTGGGTGTCTAGGCGGAGCACCTCGGTGCGGCGGGTGACTTGCATGCTGCGGCGGTCGATGGTGAGTTGGGCGATGACTCCGCGGCGGTTGGTCATGTGGTATTCTTCCACCAGGAGCACCAGGTTGTGTTCGTTGGCGTCGAGGATGAAAGGGTCGGCCCACCATGTGCCAGGCGTTTCGCCCCCAACCCATTTCACGTTGAGGGTTTCGCCTGCAAGGATGCCGTCGAGGGTGTTCTGCACAATTCCCACTTTCCAGACGTATTCCTGTGTCTTTTTGTAGAATTTCCTGAGATGGCTGCGCATGGGGGAAAGTTTTTGAGTTAGGAGTTAGGAGTTAAGAGTTAGGAGTGTTGGTGGGGTGAGGTATCAAAAGCGGGGGTACGCGGGTGTGAGAATTAGTTTTTGTGGGGATTTCTCCATTTGCAAAGCTATTCTCGCACCTCCGTACCCCCGTACTTCGCTATCTCCGAAAGAAATCAAACTTTCGGGTTGTCAGGCGATTTACTCCTGAGGCATCATGGTGACTTCAATCTTGTTGCCGTCCTTGAGGAACTCCTGCATGAACTGGCAGATGGTTTCGGGAGTCTGTGCCTCGACGGTGCTCTTGTAGTCGGTGTGGAAGTCGAGACCGTACTTGCGGTAGCGGCTGATCACTCCGCTCCAGTAGCCGTTGGTCTTGGCCTGGTCGTCGATGTTCTTGAGCATGTACTCCTTCACCTTCTTGAGCATGTCGGCGTCGCAGGTCTTGGCCAGTGCGGGCACTTCTTCGCTCATGATCTTCAGGGCCACGTCACTCTTTTCGGGCTTCATGGGGCAGTAGGCCTGCAGCATGATGACCTTGAAGTCGTCCTGGCGCTGTGCTGCTGCGCTGGCACCGCATGTGTAGGCTGCACTTGCTTCCTCGCGAATCTTCTTCAGATAGACCATGCTGAGCACCTGTCCGGCGATGTCGGCCTTGACGGCGTTCTCGAGCGAGTAGGGCATGGTTTTGTTGCTCCAAATCATGATAGAGAGAGCCTTGGGCGTTTCCATCTTGCGTTTGTAGCTGTTCACCACCTTGCCGTTGACCAGGTCGATGACGCGGTTGTCCTTCACCACCTTCTTCTGTGAGGGCAGTGAGGCTATGTACTGTTCGATGAGCGGGCGGATGGTGGCCTCGTCGAAGTTGCCCAGAATGGTGAAGGTGAAGGCAGCGGCGTTGGCCGTGCGCTCCTTGGCCATCTGCAGGATGCGGTCGTAGTCAACCTTGGGCAGGTCGCTGGCCTCTACGGGCTTCATGCGCGGGTTGTGGTTGTAGAGTGTGACGGTGAGCGAGTCGCTGAACGACTGTTCGGGCGAGAGGGCCTTGTTCTTGAGCTGCAGGTCGAGTGTGCTGATGAGCGTGTTGACCGACTCCTGGTCCTTCTTGATGTTGGTGAAGTAGAGGTAAATCAGCTGGAAGAGGGTCTCCAGGTCTTTGGGCGTAGAGCTGCCGCTGATGGTGGTGCGTGTCTCGCTGAGTGCGAGGCTGGCCGAAGCAATCTTTCCGGCCAGGGCTTTCTCGAGTTCGTTGTGCGAGAAGTTGCCCAGACCGCTGGCCTCCACCACGTCGTCGAAGAGGTTGATGTTGACGATGTCCTTGTCGCTGTAGAGGTTGCTGCCTCCGAATCCCTCGCCCGTGAGAATCACCTGGTCTTTCTTGAAGTCGGTCTGCTTGAGAATGACTTGAGCGCCGTTGGAGAGAGTGAGCGTCTTGTAGCCGAACTTGTCGCTGGCTTCTTCTTTCTTTATGCTGCCTTTCTTGGGCATGACGGTCATCAGGGGTTCGTCCTTCACGTTGTCAACGTATGCTTCGAGCTTTTCGGCGCGGGCATCATCGACGGCCTTCTTCAGGCTGGCCTCGGTGGGATAGACGTTACCCTCTTTCTCGTTGAGGAAGGTGAGCACCACCATGTTCGAGTCGTTCTGTGGCACCAGCTCCTTCATGTACATGTTGATGTACTCCAGTGGCAGTGCGGGGATGATTTGCTTGAGCATGGCATACTCGTCGTCGAGCGAGGGGATGGGGTCGTTGTCGAGATAGTTCTGCACGTATTCGTTGACGAACTGGGCGTTGTAGCGCTTGTCCTTGTTGCTGTACATCTTGTCGAGCGAGCTCTCTATCTTGGCCTTTGCGCGCTGGAACTCAGTGGCGGTGAAACCGAACTCGGCGGCGCGGCGGGCCTCACGCATCACGGCACCCAGCGAAGCCTCCAGCTGTCCGTCCTTCGGGTCGGCGTCGAGCGAGAGGGCGTCCATGGTTTTCGAGAAGAGGTAGGTGCCGTCGTTGGCACTGGCGCTCACGAACGGGCAGTCGGACTTTTGGGCCAATTCGCCCAGACGGGCGTTGAGCATGCTCATGGAGACGTTCTTCATGTAGTTCTGCATGAGGAAGGCCATGGTGCCCTTCAGCGAGTCGGGGAACACTTCGTGCTTGAACATCAAGCTCACCATGTTGGTTTGCTGCTCCTTGTCCTTCTCAATGACGTAGATGGGCTCGGCGTTCTCGGGCACCACCTCGTCCACCACCTGTGCGGCGTTCTCGGGCAGTTTGATGCCACCGAAAAGTTCCTTGATTTTCTTCTCGATGTAGGCCACATCGACGTTGCCCACCACAATGATGGCCTGGTTGTCGGGACGATACCACTTCTCGTAGTAGTCGCGCAGGGTCTGCGGCTTGAAGTTGTCAATGATTTCCATCAGTCCGATGGGCATGCGCTGTCCGTATTTCGAACCCGGATAGAGCTTGGGCAGGCTGCGCTCGAGCATGCGCATCTGCGGGCTGGTGCGCAGTCGCCACTCCTCGTGGATGACACCACGCTCCTTGTCAATCTCGGCGGGGTCGAGCGTCAGTCCGTCGGCCCAGTCGTGCAGGATGAGCAGACACGAGTCGAGCGCACTCTGACGGTCGGTGGGAACGTTCGAGATGTTGTACACCGTGCGGTCGATGCTGGTGTAGGCATTCAGGTCGGTGCCAAACTTCACGCCGATGCTTTCGCACCAGCGCATCACCTCGTTGCCCTTGAAGTTGTCGGTGCCGTTGAAGCACATGTGCTCCAGGAAGTGGGCCAGACCGCGCTGGTCGTCGTTCTCCTGGATGGAGCCCACGCGCTGGGCAATGTAGAACTCGGCGCGGTTCTCCGGCCAGTTGTTGTAACGAATGTAGTAGGTCAGCCCGTTGTCGAGCTTGCCCATGGTCACGTCCTTGTCAACAGGCAGGGGCGGCATCATCTGTGCCATGGCGGCATTGGCCACCATGAGCAACATTGCTACAATGAGCGATTTCTTGAATTTCATCATATAAAAATTAATTAGGTATGTTAGTTGTTTCCTTGTCTTCTTATTTCTCGTGCTGCACGTAAGATGGTGTGTTTGCACGGTTGCATGAATTTAGACGACAAAAGTACAGAAAAACTACAACATCGATTGCGTTTTAAGTCTCATTAACATCTTTTTATGTCTCATCGGGTCATTTCCCTGCGCTGTCGTCCCTGTATTCCAGCAGGTCGCCGGGCTGGCAGTCCAGTTCGCGGCAGATGGCTTCGAGTGTGCTGAAGCGTACGGCCCGCGCCTTGCCCGTCTTCAGAATGGAGAGGTTGGCCTGCGTCAGTCCCACCCGCTCGGCCAATTCGCCCAGCGAGATTTTGCGCTTGGCCATCTCCACGTCCAGATTGACTACAATTCGTCCCATAGGCTCAGATGGTCAGTTCCTGATCTTCGCGCATAGTGATGCCGGCATCGACGAGATAGCTCACAAACTGGATGAAGGTTCCGGCCAGAACGATGACCGTACACATGAAAATGCGGCTGCCACCATATTCGCGGCCAAGAAGCATCAGCAATAAACCGTACAGTTGCACCATGTCGCCCACATTCTTGATGAGCGAAACGTTCGTGCGTGTGAAAATCTCATGCTTGCGCACGTTGCGCATCAGTTTCCATATCATCACGCAGCTCACAACAGCCAACGCCAAGCCGCAGACTGTCAGTACGACGTAGCGCCAGCCCGGCAGAGACTCCATCATACTCCAGTCCAACACACAGGCCACAAAGCCCAACACCGACAGCGAGCCATAGATGATGCAGTTGCGTTTCATCAGCTTCAGCATGGAGCGCAAATCGTCTGACGGGGCATACTCTTCAAACTCGATTTCTTTCAGTTTTATTTCTTTCATGCTCGTTTTATTAATGCGTTGCAATACGGCTTCTTATAACTAATAGTTATTCGTCTGCTTAGCAGTAGGAGGTGACGTGTCTCACGTCACAAATTCACGGATTGTGACGTGGGACACGTCACCTCCTACTTAGACACTGCAAAGATATAAAACAAATTGAATCCGACAAACGAAATCAATAAAAAATTATCGAAAAACAATAAAATTTCATACGTTTCTCCCTTTAGCGACCTCTCAAAGCTCCTCCAACATCAATTCCCAACTCCTAACTCCCAACTCCTAACTCCCAACTCCTAACTCCCAACTCCTAACTCCCAACTCCTAACTCTTAACTCCTAACTCCTAACTCTTAACTCCCTTCAAGTTTCTCGGATGGTGCTGCAAGATTTCCTCGCGCAGCCGGGTAGTGTCTATGTGTGTATAGATTTCGGTTGTCCCGATGGACTCGTGGCCCAGCATGGCCTGGATGGCGCGCAGGTCGGCGCCGCCCTCGAGCAGAGCCGTGGCAAACGAGTGGCGCAGCGTGTGGGGCGAAATGGTTTTCTCGATGCCCGCCGCCTCGGCGGTTCGCTTCACCATAATAAGTATCATGGTACGCGTCAGGTGGGAGCCGCGTCGGTTCAAGAACACATAGTCCTCCTCGCCCGGTTTGATGTTCATGTGGCAGCGGTCGTCAAACCAGAAGCCCAACTCGCTGACGGCGCGCGGCGAAATGGGCACCAGGCGCTCCTTGCGCCCCTTGCCCAAGACGCGAAGGAAACGCTCCTCCAAGTAGAGGTTGGACAGTCGTAGGCCCACCAACTCGCTCACACGCAGTCCACACGAGAACAGCACCTCGATGATGGCGCGGTTGCGGTGGCCCTCCCATTTTGTGAGGTCGATGGCCGCCTCCATCCGGTCTATTTCGGCGGTGCTGAGCACCTCGGGCAGATGTTCGCCCAGCTGGGGCGACTCCAACAGTTCGGTAGGGTCGTCGTCGCGGTAGCCGTCGAGCAGCAGAAAGCGGTAGAACGAGCGCACACCGCTCAGTATGCGGCACTGCGAGCGCGGACCAATGCCGACATCGTGGAGCGAGGCGGCAAACTGCTGCAGATGTTCCAAACGTGCCGCTTCGGGCTGTATGTCGGCCGAACGGAGCCATGCAAGCAGTTTCTCCACGTCGCGCAGATAGGCGTCGAGCGTATTGTCGGTGAAGTTTTTCTGCAATCTGAGGTACCTGCGGTACGATTTTACTAGGTTTGTCTTGGCCGTTTCCATGAAAAACATTAATTTTGTCAGCAAAAGTACGAAAAAAAATTGATAATCAATCTTTTTCCATTGAACATTCCCCCTGTGTGCTCAATGGGCAATAAAGAAAAAAACATTTGCAGAAAATGAAGATACTCATCATCAACGGACCCAATCTCAATCTGCTCGGCCAGCGTGAGCCGGGCATCTATGGCTCGGAGTCGTTCGACAGCTTCCTGACGAAGCTGCGCGAGCGCTATGCCGACCTTCAGATAGACTACTTTCAGAGCAACGTCGAAGGCGAGCTCATCAACAAGATGCAAGAGGCCGGCTTCTTTGGCGGTTACGACGGCATTGTGCTCAATGCAGGAGCCTACACCCACACCAGCGTGGCTCTGCACGACTGCATCCGCTCGCTACGGTGCCCCGTCATCGAAGTACACATATCGAATGTTCACAAGCGCGAGGAGTTTCGCCACAAAAGCATGATTTCAGCTGCCTGCCTGGGAGTCATCTGCGGTTTCGGACTCGACAGCTACCGCTTGGCCATCGAAGCTCTTTTGAGTTAGGAGTTAGGAATTAAGAGTTAGGAGTTAGGAGTTAGGAGTTAAGAAAGATATTAATATAATTATCCAAGAATCAATTTTTTAAATTCATGGTGAAATTATTCTAATTATTCTAATTTCTTTCCTAAATTTCCCAAATTCTTCATTTATCATTTATCATTTAGCGCAGCGCCCATGACCCTCGAAGACTATATTCTCGCTCACATCGACCCAGAGCCCGACTATCTCCACCGATTGTGGCGCGCCACCCATCTGCACACTGTCCACGGGCGCATGGCAAGCGGCCACCTGCAAGGCCGTCTGCTCAAGATGCTCGTGCAGATGATTCGCCCTCGGCGCATCCTTGAGGTGGGGACCTTCAGCGGCTACTCTGCCATCAGCATGGCCGAAGGACTCTGTGACGACGGCCATCTGTGGACCTTCGAAATCAACGATGAAATGGAGGATTTCACGCGTTCATGGATAGAAAACTCGTCGGTTGCCGACCGCATCACCTTCATCATCGGCGATGCCATCAGCGGGGCACCGCGCCTAGGCCTCACCTTCGACTTGGTTTTCATCGATGGCGACAAACGCACCTACCTTCAGGCCTACGAAATGGCCCTCACCCTGCTCAACCCTGGCGGTTTCATCCTGGCCGACAACACCCTTTGGGATGGCCATGTCATCGACCATGCCTACGACCGCGACCACCAGACTGCCGCCATAGAGCATTTCAACGACTTCGTGGCCACCGACCCTCGCGTCACCCGCGTTCTCCTTCCCCTCCGCGACGGTCTGACGCTGATTCGCAAAAATACCGAATAACCAATCTTATTTGTTTATATGCCCCCCTATGAAAAAAGAATATGATTATCCGCAATTGTACCACCAAGACGCTGAAGCGTCCTGTTGGTGGTATCTTTGCGGATAATCATAAAAAGAAACACAACATTGACAAGCATCAATGCTGTAAATTGCCATTTGCAGAATCCTCCTTTTCTTGATGAATGATTCCTTTGATGACTTTTACCAATTCACAGGCTGGTTCTACTATTGTGCATAGTTCCTCTTCGCTTACAGAGAAAATACAGTTGTAATCTCCTTTCTCTCGCAGTTGCTCCATTCTTGACAAAAATCCGCCAAGTTTGTCTTCTATTAAGCCTGTTTTTATGAAGTGAAGTCCGAATTGGCTCAACATACCCGCATGTCTTCTACTTGCCAAACCATATTGAATAAACAAAGCCTGAACAGCATGAAAACAAGCATAATAATAACGATTGGCTGCTAAGTCCCACTGTTGCAACTCTCGCACCATTTTCGCCTGCTGTAAAAAACGTTCGGCTTTTTCCAATTCAAGACCAACCATGGCCTTTCTTTCTTCATTATTCAAACTCATAGGGCTATAGCATCTTCCAAAACATTATGATAGAATGGAGTAATCCGGCTAGCTTCCCATTCGTTTTTTGTGTACATAATTGGATTGATTTCTGCACCTAATTCCCATCCCAGTTTTGTCAACGGATAAGTAACAGTGTCATAATCATCGGGCAACAACCTGTCTTTGTCAAGTACAATCAGTATGTCCCAATCAGAGTCTGATCGAGCATCACCTCGAGCCTGAGACCCGTAGAGCAGTGCCATCCCACCTTGTGGCAGGCTGACACCAAGCACCTTTTTTATTTTATCAAGAATTAGCTTATCCATACTGTTTGTTGCTTTGCTGTTGGCAAAGATAATCATTTTTTTCGATTAACAATAGATTCGCATCTTATTTCTTCTTTTTTGTTTGGCTTTTTTTCTGATAATAATATTTGAACTGCCCATTATGTTGATTGGCGTATAATATCGATTCATGCAGCATCGATGCAACACAATTGTGGATGTTCGCTTCACCAGCAGCGAATGAGCGATGCTGCATATATAGGGAAGGTTTTTGGAAAGTCCAAGCGAAAGGCAAAGAAAAAAGCACAATAAGCAAAAGATTCTTCGTTCTTCATTCTTCATTCTTCATTTAAAAACGTATCTTTGCACCATAAAAACAAAACAATTATGCAAGAGACAAGACAAAACCGAATAGCCCGCCTGCTGCAGAAAGAGCTGGCGGAGATTTTCCAGAGTCAGACACGCATGATGAGGGGAGTGATGGTGAGTGTGACACGTGTGCGCATTTCGCCCGACCTGAGTGTCTGCACGGCTTACTTGAGCGTGTTCCCGTCGGAAAAAGCGGAAGAAATCCTGGAGAACATCAACAAAAACAACAAGACCATACGTTACGAGCTGGGCACGCGCGTGAGAAACCAGTTGCGCATCATTCCTGAACTGCGCTTCTTCGTTGACGACTCTCTGGACTACATCGAGCACATCGATGAACTGCTAAAGAGTTAGGAGTTAGGAGTAACTCATGAAAAGTTTTCCTTTTTACATAGCCAAAAGGTATCTTTTTGCCAAAAAGAGCACCAACGCCATCAACGTGATTTCTGCGGTGTCGGTGGTGGGCGTGGCCGTGGCCACGATGGCACTGGTGGTGACGCTGAGCGTGTTCAATGGGTTCCACGACATGGTGGCTACGTTCTTCACTGCCTTGGATCCGCAGCTCAAGGTGGTGCCCACCACGGGAAAGACGGCCAAGGCTGACGACCCCGTACTGCAGAGCATCCGACAGTTGCCGCAGGTGGATGTGGCCACCGAGAGCGTTGAAGACCATGCGCTGGCCATCTACAACGGACGACAGGCCATGGTGACGGTGAAGGGTGTGAGCGACAATTTCGCCGAACTGACCCATATCACAGACATTCTCTATGGCGACGGGAAGTTCAGCCTCGAGGCGGCCAACCTGCAGTATGGCACCATCGGCATCCGTTTGGCCGAAGAGTTGGGCACAGGTTCGCGCTGGGACGGATTCATGCACATCTATGCGCCCAAGCGCGAGGGACAGCTCGACATGAGCAACCCCACGGAGAGTTTTGTGGAAGATTCGCTCATTTCGCCGGGTGTGGTGTTTGCCGCTCACCAGTCCAAGTACGACCGCGGCTTCATCATTGCGCCCATCAGCTTCGCCCGCAACCTGTTCGGGCAAGAGGGCAACCTCTCGTCCTTGGAACTGCGTCTGAAAGCAGGCAGCGACCTCGATGCCGTGAAGAAAGACATCAAGAAACTGTGTGGCGACAAATTCCGTGTGCTGGACCGCTTCGAACAGCAGGAAGACACGTTCAAGATTATGCAGATAGAGAAACTCATTGCTTACATCTTCCTGACGTTCATCCTGATGGTGGCATCGTTCAACATCATCGGAAGCCTCTCGATGCTCATCATCGACAAGAAGAACGATGTGCAGACGCTCAGGAACCTGGGTGCCAGCGACCAGCAAATCACACGCATCTTTCTTTTCGAGGGCCGGTTGATTGCCCTCATCGGTGCCGTTCTGGGCATTGCCCTCGGACTGTTGCTCTGCTGGTTGCAGCAACGTTTCGGGCTCGTGGCCTTAGGCGAGTCGAGTGGCCAGTTTGTGGTCAATGCCTATCCTGTGAGCGTCCATCCGTGGGACGTGGTGGTGGTGTTTTTCACGGTCATTGCTGTGGGGTGGCTTGCTGTTTGGTATCCCGTCCGCTATTTTGCCAAGAGGCTGATAGAGTGAGCCCCAAAGGCTGATAGAGTGACCCCCAAAAGCACTATATTTATAAAAACATGTCTAGCCTGAATTATTCACGCAGATATAGGTCTTGCGCTCCGCGCCCTTAAAAAACCAATAAAAACTAATAAAAACCTACAAAAACCAAGAGATTATACAAATTAAAACCTGTTTTTCCTTGTCCGTTTTGGTTTTTATTTGTTTTTGAAAGGCATCGAAGATGCAACGAATGTTGACGAATGCAGCGATTCGAATGATTTGTTGGCCACCTGAGACCATTCGCTTTGTGCCGTCATGGTTGTATTCGGAAAATTCGGTATATTCGTTGTTGTAGAGATGTCGTAGCTTGGCATCTCTACTCCCGAAACATCAGTTATTTGAAAAATTATCCCAATTCTGTTTTCTCCACGTTCACTTGCTCGTGGATGAAGAGCTGTGCCGACTCCTTGAATCTGTCAGGGTTCTCGGTGGTGAGATAGTGGCAGGTGCCTTTGCGTGTAATGAGCTTTTCCAGCTCTGCGTGGCGCGAAAGATAGTCTTTCAGACTGTCGGCCACATACTGTCCCTGTGGCACAATGCGTACGCCGGGTGGCACATGGCGCACGATGGACGGCATGAGCAAAGGGTAGTGGGTGCAACCGAGAATGATGGCGTCGATGAGCGGATCCTTGCGCATGAGCTGGTCGATGCGCTTTCCCACGAAATAGTCGGCACCGGGGCTGTCGGCCTCGTTGGCCTCGACGATGGCGGCCCAGAGCGGGCAGGCCACGCCGCTGACGGTGATGTCGGGGTGGAACTTGGCTATTTCGAGGTTGTAGCTCTGGCTGCGTATGGTGCCTTCGGTGGCCAGGATGCCCACGTGGCGCGTCTGCGTCAGGTTGCCGATGGCTTCTACCGTGGGGCGTATGATGCCCAGCACACGGCGGTTGGGAGCCACCTCGGGCAGCACTCGCTGCTGGATGGTGCGCAGCGCCTTGGCCGAGGCGGTGTTACAGCCGAGAATCACCAACTGGCAGCCGCGCTCAAACAAGCGGAGCACGGCTTGGCGGGTGAACTGATAGACCACTTCGAACGAGCGGCTTCCATAGGGCGCACGTGCATTGTCGCCCAGGTACAGATAATCGTACTGGGGCAACAACTGGCGGATGCCGTGCAGAATGGTGAGTCCGCCGTATCCGCTGTCGAAGATGCCTATGGGGCCCGGTGATTGGGACAGCATGTTCATTCCCGTTTATTGATTCAACAAGTTGTTTACGTCCTCGGTAACGTCCATTCCCATTTCTGGGTTGATGAACGGGCAAGCGTTTTGGTCAGTGTTGATGATGAATGCCAAGCCACGCGCGAAACCGACCTTCTGCAAAGCGTCGGACAGTTGCTTGCGCAGGGGAGCCATGATGTCGGCCTCGGCATTGGCCAGCAGTCGCACGGCCTCCTGCTTGAAAGCCAGGTTGCGGCTGAGCAGTTCCTGCAGCTCGGCTTGGCGCTTTTGCAGGATGGTAGGTGCAAACTCGCGCTGCCCGTCGAGAAATTCTTCGTACTTCTTGTTGAACTCGTCTTCTGCACGTTTGGTTTCAGCGTCGTACTGTTGTTTCAGGTCGGCGAGCTTCTTCTGGGCGATGCCGTACTGGGGCATGGCCTTGAGAGCAGCTTCGTAGCTGAGGAAGCCGAACCGCAATTGGGCTGAGGACTGGACACAGAACAGAGTAGAGCCGAGCATCAGCAGCAAAGCCAATGCCGACAGCCGCAGGGCAAATATACGTCGTTCGCTTTTCATATCGTGAGGGTGTTGAAAAAATGAGGAGTCGGCAACCTGAAGGAGAGCGTCTGCTGCCTGCTGGGCAGTGTGCAGAATGCTGTGCTTCAGGTTGCCAACTCCTTACGGAAAGTCTTGTTTATTTCATCTTGTTGAGCTGAGCCTTCACTTCAGCGGTGACATCCTTGCTCAGGGTGTCGCTGATGTAGGGAATGCCAGCCGAGATGTCCATGATATAGACATAGCCTCCGGCCTTGCCCACAGCCTTGATGGCGTTGACCAGCTTGGTGGTGATGGGCTGCATCTTCTCCTGCGACAGTTTGCCAAGTTCCTGCTGGCTGTCCTGGAAAGTCTGCTGCAGTTTCTGCTGCATCTGGGCCAAGTTCTCCTCGGTTTCCTTCTGCTTGGTGGCGTTCATGGTGCTCTGAGTCTTCTGATACTCTTCCACCTTGCGCTGGAACTCGTCCTGCATGATTTTCAGCTCGTCCTCTTTCTCTTTCTGTTTGGCATCCACTTCGCCTTTAGCCTTGATGAACTCAGGCATAGACTGCATTACCGACTGAGTGTCCAGATGTCCAAACTTCTGCTGTGCGAACAATGAGAGTGGCGCAAACAGCATCAACATTAAAAACAGTTTTTTCATTTTTTCTTCTTTTCGTTTTTATTATTAATTATATGATTATTCACTTTCTCTCCTGCCGTCATCCTTCACGCCTTAGTTGGCATAGCCCATTTTTGAGAGCACCTCGTTGCTGATGTCAATCTTTGGCGAGCCGAAAATGATGCCGGCATCGCTGGCACGGTCGAGCACCAGACTGTAACCACGCAGGTCGCTGATGTCCTTCACTGCGTTGTATATTTCGTCCTGGATGGGAGTCATCAGACTTTCGCGCTTCTTGAAGAGCTCGCCCTCGGGACCGAAATACTTCTTTTTCAGTTCGCTGGCCTCTTTTTCCTTCTGCATGATGGCCTCTTGCTTGGCTTTCTTCTGCTCTTGAGAGAGGAACACCACCTCGTTCTGGTAGTTCTTGTAGAGCGTTTGGGCCTCGGTGTTGATGGCCTCCACCTCTGCTTGCCATTTTTTTGACACCTGGTTGAGCTGTTCGTTGGCGCGCTCGTAGGCGGGGATATTCTTCAGGATGTACTCCATGTCGATGAGTGCAAATTTCTGTGCCTGAGCCGTTGCGAAACAGCAGATGGCACATATCGTACAGACGATGATTTTCTTCATAACGTTTTCATTTTTAATAGTTAGAAATGTTGTTTGACGGTGCAAATTTACATCTTCTTTTTATATTTCCAATAGGGAAACCACTATTTTCTTAGTGGAAACCCCTAATATTAGTCTTGGGTGTTTGGGGAGTTTAGGAGATTGAGAGTTTTAACTCCCAACTCCCATCTCTTAACTCTTAACTCCTAACTCCTAACTCATTTAGAACTCCTGTCCCAGCACGAAGTGGAACTGGCTGCCGCCTTTCTTTCCGAACACCTTGTCGAAACCGTAGGCCCAGTCGATACCCATCATGCCAACCATGGGGAGGAAGATGCGCACACCTGCACCGGCCGAACGTTTCATTTCGAACGGGTTGAAGTTCTTGGTTTCGGTCCAGGCGTTGCCGGCCTCGACGAATCCGAGTCCGTAGATGGTGGTGTTGCCCAGCATGAACGGATAGCGCAGCTCCAGCGTGAAGCGGTCGTAGGCGTAGCCCGAGTAGCCCCAAGGTGTGAGCGAGCCGTTCTCGTAGCCGCGCAAGCCGATGGTTTCTTCGGCGTAGCCTGTTGAGTATCCGCTCATTCCGTCGCCTCCCACGTAGAAGGTTTCGAAGGGCGACTTCTTGTGTTTGTTGAACGAACCGAGCAGACCCATTTCCACGCGCGTCATCAGCACGAAACACTTCTGCCCGCCGCTGAGTGCGGTGAAGGTGCGGGCCTTGAACTTCCATTTGTGGTATTCAATCCAGCGGTATTTCTCCTGCAGTTCGTCCACATAGGTGGGCGACTGGTTGTTGAGCGCCAGTTTCGAGTAGTCTTTGCCGTCCCACTTCGACCAGGGCGGTGTCACCGTCACCGAGGCCGAGAACTCCGAACCCTTGCGGGGGAAGAGGGGGTTGTCGGTTGACTGTCGCGAGATGGTGATGCTCAGGTTGAGGTTGTTGCTGGTGCCGTTCGATATGAGGAAGTAGCGCCAGTTCTTGAGCACATAGCGCTGGTAGGCCAGCTGCAGCGAGAGCTGGAAATAGTCGTCGGGCCAGCGCAGGCGCTTGCCCCATCCCATGCTCACACCGATGAGCTTGACGAACTTGTCGGGGTCATAGTAGCTCTCGTAGTTGTTGTAGCCGTATCCATAGCCGTAGGAGCCCATGCCGTACATGTAGTTGTAGTAGTTGTTCTGCCATGCACTGTTGTAGTAAGTGCTCGACACGTCGCTCTGCTTGCTGTAGTAGGCTCCTATGCTGAACTGGATGGGTCGTTTTCCGCCGAACCATCCGGTGGAGTAGCTGACGCTCGTGTTGTTGTAGTAGCGTCCGTTGGTTTGGTAGCCGATGTTGAGCACCTCGCCGTCGCCCTGTGGCATGATGCCACGGTGGAGCTTGTTCTTTCCCAGCAGGTTGGCCATGGAGAAGTTGTTCAGCTTCAGACCGATTCGGCCGATGACTCCCGTTTGTCCCCATCCGAGCGAGAACTCCACCTGGTCGTTTGACTTCTGCTCCAGGTTGTAGTCCACGTTCACCGTGCCGTCTTCGTAGTTGGGCTTGATGTCGGGCACAATCTTCTCTGGGTCGAAGTGGCCCATGGAGGCCAGTTCGCGCACGGTACGCATGATGGCGTCTTTAGAGAAGAGGTCGCCGGGCTTGGTGCGCAGCTCGCGGCGCACCACATTCTCGTAGAGGCGGTCGTTTCCGTTGATGCGCACGTGGCTGAGGTAGGCCTGCTGGTTTTCCACGATTCGCATTTCCAGGTCGATGGAGTCGCCCACGATGTTCACCTCGGTAGGCTCGACGCTCGAGAACACGTAGCCGTTGTTGTAGTAGATGTTGCCCACGGCGTCTTCGTCGCCGTCGGAGCGTACGCGCTTGTTTATCTGCTTCTGGTTATAGACGTCGCCCTTCTTCATGTTGAGCAGCATGTTCAGATAGTCGGTGGAATAGACGGTGTTGCCCACCCAGGTGATGTTGCGCAGATAGTAGCGTTTGCCTTCATCCACTCTGATGGCAATGTTGACGTGCTTGTCGTCGAAGTTCCACACGCTGTCCTCCACGATGGTGGCGTCGCGATAGCCATACTCGTTGTATTTCTCGATGAGGTTCTGCTTGTCTTTCTTCCAGCGCTCGGGGGTGTATTTCTTCGATTTCAGGAAAGTGGAGAGCTTGCCGGCCTCGTGGGTCTTGGCGAAGGCTCCTTTTCTGAACAGTCCACCCTTGATTTTCTTGTCCGAGAGGGCTTTGTTGCCGTAAATCCAGATGTAGCGCACCTTCATCTTCTCCTTCTTGTCAACAATCACGTCGAGAATCACCTGGTTCTTGCCAGTCAGGTCGTCGCGCTGCACAATGTCGATGTCGGCGTTCTTGAATCCTTTGTCGTCGAAATACTTCTTTGCCAGGATCTTGGCGCGGTCGATGACGTTGGGGTGCAGGCTCATGCCTTTCACCATGCCCAGCTTCTCTTCCATGTCCTCGCGCTCCGACTTTTTCAGTCCGATGTAGTTGATGGCCGACACCTTGGGTCGTGTGGCCAAGAAGATGTGCAGATAGATTTTGTCGCCCACGAGCGAATCAACAGCCACCGCGACCTTCGAGAACAGACCGTGCTTCCAGTAGCGCTTCACGGCGTCGGTCACGGCGGTGCCCGGTATCTCGATATGCTCGCCAACGCTCAGTTTGGAGATGCTGGTGAGCATGTAGTCTTCATAACCTTCCACGCCCGAGACGGCGATGCCGGCGAGCGTTCCCGATATGGGCGTTCCTGCGTATGAGATTTCGGGATTGACGATTTTCTCTTGTGCCTGGGCTTGTGTGGCGAACAACCAGCACTGCAGCGCCACCGCTGCCAGCAGCAGTGGCAGGCGCGCGGCCGTCTTCACCTTATTATATATAATATCCATTGTGCTATAGTGAGTCATCTACATTATTGTTGGGTTTCCACTTGCTCTTCGGTTTTCCCGAAACGCCGCTGGCGGCTCTGGTAGCTGGCGATGGCCTTGTGCAAGTCGGCTTCGCTGAAGTCGGGCCAGTAGGTGTCGCAGAAGTAGAGTTCGCTGTAGGCAATCTGCCAGAGCAGGTAGTTGGATATGCGCAGTTCGCCGCCGGTGCGTATGAGCAGGTCGGGGTCGGGCATGGCGTGTGTTTGCAGATGCTGGCTGATGGTGTCCTCGGTGATTGTTTCCAGGCTGGCCTCAGTGTTGGTGCGCATGTCGGCCACGATGTCCCTGACGGCCTGAGTGATTTCCCAGCGGCTTGAGTAGCTCAGTGCCACCACCACGGTCATGCGGTCGAACGAGGCGGTGTGTTCCATGAGCTGTTCCACGCCCCTGCGCACGTCGGCGGGCAGGCGGTTGAGGTCGCCGATGGCAGTGAAGCGGACATTGTTCTTCACGAAGATTTCCTCTTCCAGCGAACTGAGCACCAGCCCCATCAGAGCAGAAACCTCGTCGGCCGGCCGGTTCCAGTTTTCGGTAGAGAACGTGTAGAGCGTCAGGTACTTCACACCCAGCTTCACGCACTCGGTGGTGATGCGGCGAACGGTCTCCACGCCGGCCTTATGGCCGACGGTGCGTTTCTCGTTGCGCTCCATGGCCCATCTGCCGTTACCGTCCATGATGATGGCAATGTGCTCGGGCATCCGTTGCATATCCAGTTCTGTCATATCTTTGTTTTCTGTTTTTTTTCTTTTGGGGCTGCTAGGGCAACTAAGGTTACTATAGTTTCTATAGTCACTATAGCTACTATAGTCCCTATAGTCCCTATAGCTACTACGGCCACTAAGCCTAATAATGCCTTGCCCCAGCTCTAACTCCTAACTCCTAATTCCTACCTCCTAACTCTCAACTCCCACCTCTCCTCATTCGTCCTGGTTGTGGCAGGTGACGCATTTGGGCGAGAAGCTGTAGGTCAGCGTAAGCTGTAGGGCCGTGTAGGCGTCTTTGTTCTTGAAGGCTCCCGAACTGGGGAAACCGTAGGGGTCAACCACACCGTCGAGCTTGTCGCTCAGGGTGAAGTGGGCTGCCCATTCGATGCCCAGGTTGAGGCGGTCGCCTATTTTGGCCTTTACGCCCACCCCCAGTGGGAAGTTGGCCGCGAACGTATTCTTCGAGTCGCCACCGGCAAACGTGCCGCCCACGCCCAGAAAGACGAAGGGCACCACGCGCTTGGCTCCACGGTAGTCGCGCCCCGTGCCGTAGGGCAGGAAATTGTACTCGTAGGTGACGCACAGCTCGCCCAGATGGTTCTTGAACGAGTAGTAGCCGTCGGCCATTTCTGGGTAGTAGGTGCGGGCGTTGCTGGCTTTTCCCTTGAGCATGCCGTAGCTGAGGTTGGCGCGCAGGGCCATCCAGGGGCTGATGACACGGCGCAGCAGCAGCGAGCCCATGGGCTGCATGTTGGCAAAGATGTTGCCGTTGAGGTCGCCGCAGTAGGTCACCGCTCCCGCACCGGCGCCAAACTCCAGACGGTATTCCACATCGTCCTGGGCGCGGCATTCACCCGACCACAGACACACGAAGACAAGGGCCGCAGCGACTCTCAGCGTCCATGACTGTTTGCCGGTTGGTTTGTGCGTGTGGGTTCTCACTGCTTCGGTTCCTCTCTTTTACAAATTGTTTGTGGCACTTTCGCGTTCGTGCGGGGGCGCCTTTAGTATAAATCCAGGCTGCCCAGCCGTCCGCTGTACATCTTGCCCGTTGTGGCATTGACAATCCAGATGCGGTTGCCAGTGTCAATTGTCATGCCAAACACACCCTCGGTGAGGCTCGTGGGCAGGAAGAAACGGCTGTCACTCTGCCAGTTGATGCCTCCGTCGCGGCTCACGTACATCGTGATGGTGTTGCTCGTAGTTGAGCCGCCGCTGAAGTACGGGCCGCCCAACGCCACCAAAGCGTCGCCATAGCGCACGATGTTCACTCCGTGCATGCGGGGCAACGGATAGATGGCACTCTCGGGCGTGATATAGTTCCAGCGGGTCTGCTCGTCGGGGTCGATGGTCTTGCTCCACACTTGGGCCGTGGCGCCGGTGGCGTCGGCCTGCTCGCTGCGGTTGCCCACCATCACCAACTGCTGCACGTCGTCATTGGTGCGCAGTGTCCAGAAGGCGCTGGTCACGTCCTCGGTGGGCAGCAGATTGCTGTCGCTGTCCATCTCCTCGGCTGTCCACGTGCGGCCTTCGTCTGTCGATACCGCCATGGAGCCGTCGGCTCCCACGCCGTAGAGTTTGTTGTCGGTGGCAGCCAACAGCCGTCGGGGCACTGTGGAGGCTTCCACTGCCGTTGTCGAACCGTCGGCCTTGTGGCACCACAGCCTATCGTAGCTGAGGAAATACACGTCGTTGCCCATGGCCACCACGTTCTCAACGGCCTCGGCGTCCAACTGCTCGTTGTAAACCTTCCATCCCGTGCCAGCCCAATAGGTTATCAGCTTGGTGTCCTGGCCGTTGCTGCCCAGCAGCACCATGTGGTCGCGGGCGTCGAGCAGGCGCATGGTCTTGAAATCCTTCAGCACGGCGGATGTCTCTCCCACGACGTCGCCTTCGCTCCATACAATCTTGTCTGTCGTCTCCTTGTGTACGTTCACCCACAGCAGGTAGTCGCGCGTGGCCGTACCGTCGTTGGAGATGACCCTCAGTGTGCAGGGCTTGCTCAGGTCGAGCGAGTCGTTGCTGTTGAAGTATTTCTGCGTGTCGCTGTCGTTGTCCTTGATGATCACCGTTCCGCTGTTCTTCGTCGTGATGGTACACAGCAGATGGGCGGCGTCGGTGCCGTAGGGCAACGAGTCGGGATTGAAAATCTCGCCCTTCTGCTGGTCGATGTAAAACTTATAGGCGCTGCCTGCATAGGTGGCCTTATAGACGCTGTCGGCACCCGACTTCGAGGTGGTGTGCAGATAGCGGTTCACCGTGCCCAGCGTGAAGCCAGTAATGGCCGTGTCGTTGTAGTAAGTCACTTCGCTGTCTTTGTCAGACTTCAGGCACGACGTGCAAACGCAGAGCGCAGCCAGCAAGAGGGCAAAAGGCAATAATATCCTTTTCATTCCTTTGATAATATGGTTTTTGACTGCAAAAGTAATCAGAATTCCGCAAATAGCCGACCTTTTCCACATTTTATTATGAAATTATGGTGGAAAACGGCCTTTTTTTAAGTTCTATTAAAATACGGGCCAGCGTGAATCACTCATGCTGGCCCGTCGGGATAATGTTAACGTACATTGGATTTCACTAGGGCAATGACACTCAGCGTAGTCATCACCATGGCTATGGCCAATATAGCGGTTGTTTCAAAATCTAACAACATAATCTTTACCTTAAATCTATCAAAACTACTAACCTATGAAAACTATTGCTTTAGGGGATGTGTTCTCTCGAACACGGTGCAAAGGTAGGGCTTTTTGGCCGTTCTCCGCGCCATCGGGCGTTCTTTCTGTCCAAACTTCCCGTTTTTTTGATGTAGGTCAAAAGGGTGGGGGCATGTTTCACGCATAGGGTTCTTCTTTCACGCAGAGGATTCTTCTTTCACGCAGAGGATTCTTTCACGCCGTGGATTCTTTCACGCAGAGGCGCTGAGTATTTGGGAGAAACAGAGAAAGATTTTAGAGGTACGGAGATTTTTAGAGGGACAGGAGTTCTTTTTAGAGGGACGGGGAGAATCTTTAGAGAAACTGAGAAGAGAGGGGAAAGAGAGTAAGGGAGTGGACAGAAAGAACAGCGCGGATAATCATAAAAATTATATGACTGAAGTATCGGGAGTAGAGATGCCATACAGCGACATCTCTGCTACAACGAATATAGCGTATTTCCCGAATACATCTCTGCTACAACGAATATAGCGAATTTCCCGAATTCACCTCTGGCGGCAGCGAATGCCCTATAGTGGCCAACGAATCATTCGAATCGCTGCATTCGTCAACATTCGTTGCATCTTCGATGCATTGATAAGATTCGTCTTATTCGTTAAATTCGTTGTTGTAGAAAACAACCGAAACTTCATTCATAAAATTATCGTCGGGAGATGTTTTTTTATTGTCGGGAGTTGTGAAATTATTGTCGGGAGATACGTTCAAATTCTCTAGAAAATTTTTGCGTATTGTCGTGAGATAATTTTTCAATGGCAAGATTGTTTTGTCTCACACCGAGTTTCATCTCACGCCGAGTCTTATTTCACGCAGAGGAATCTTATTTCACGCAGAGGCGCAGAGGAAAAAGAGGAAACAGAGGAGAAAGGAAAAACGGAGGAAAAAGAGTTTTCCTCTCAAATCTCTCACCGTTTCTCAAAACCCACTCTTTTTCTCAAAAAAACTCTTTTTTCTCAAAGATTCCTCTCCTGTCCCTCAAAAAATCTCCTGTCCCTCTAAAAACTTTCTCTGTTTCTCCCAAACCCTCAGCGCCTCAGCGTGAAAAAAATCCCCTGCGTAAAAAAAAACTGCGTGAAATAAGAATCCCCTGCGTGAAACACCCCCTCTGCGTGAAAAAAAATGGCTGCGCCTGAAGAGGCGCAGCCATTATCATGTTGATTCAAAGGTCAATTCTTACAGTTTCGGTCCGGCAGCCACGAGAGCCTTGCCAGCCTCGTTGCCTTCGTACTTCTTGAAGTTCTTGATGAAGCGGGCAGCCAGGTCCTTGGCCTTCTCGTCCCACTCAGCGCGGTTCTGATAAGTGTCGCGCGGATCGAGGATGCCCCATGCCACGCCGTCGAGTTCGGTGGGCACTTCGAAGTCGAAGTAAGGAATCTTCTTGGTGGGAGCCTTCAGGATGGCACCGCCCAAGATGGCGTCGATGATACCGCGGGTATCCTTGA
>DFFM01000053.1 GCA_002369515.1 Prevotella sp. UBA3776
GAGTTTTAGCGGACAGCAATAATAAAAAAAAGAAAAGTATATGAAGACAATGAAAGATATGGCAAAGCTGGTGTTCATGAGCATCCTTACCGCAGCAGCAACAATTAGTTTCACCGCTTGTTCAAGCGACGAAGATTTTGCATCAACAGACAATGGGACAGCCCAGAAAGCCCCCAACGTTCAGCTGGTGCAGCCCGAGAGAACCGTCCTCGTCTATATGGCAGGAAGGAACAACCTGACGAACAACGAAAAACATGTGGATTTCCTCAAGGCCGACCTCAACGAGATCAAGGAGGGCTCGAAGAAACTCAGCGACAAAGACTGTATGCTCGTGTTCGTATGCCGCTACCAGGAAGACAATAATACCGAGACCCCTTGGCTGGCACGCATCTGGAGGGGAGAGGTGACCGACTCTGTTTCCGTAACCGACATGGGCATCTCGAAGAGCGACGCACGTGCCTGCGACCCAGAGGTGACGGAGCAGGTGATGCGCTATGCCTATGGCAAATACGCCGCCACGCGCGACTACGGACTGGTGCTTTGGGGACACGGCACCGGCTGGCTGATGGAGCAGGAGGTGAGCGCCACGCGCGCCTACGGACTGGACAACGGCAACTATGTCGGCGGCTCAGGCAAATGGATCAACGTGCCCACGCTGAAGAACATTCTGCAGAAGATGCCTCACATGAAGTTCATCATGTGCGACTGCTGCCACATGATGGGCTTGGAGGACCTCTACGAGCTGCGCCACGTCACCGACTACATGATTGGTTCGCCTGCCGAGATTCCCGGACAGGGAGCGCCCTACGACACCATGCTGCCTGCTTTGTTCGAGAAAGAGATGTTTTTCAGCTCCATCATCGAGCGCTACCACGCCTCCGTCAGAGGCGCCCTGCCGATGGCCGCCGTCAAGATGAGCGAGATGGACAATGTCGCTCAGGCCACCGTACAGGCCATGCAGGGCGTAAAGGCCAACCTCGGGGGCGGCTATGCCGACATGACCGGCATCATTCATTACGGCTATGACGACAATGGATCAGAACACCTTGACGCGCACAACTTCTACTACGATGCTGGCGACTTCATGAGTCGCTATGCCTCAGCTGCCGACTACCAGGTGTGGAACGAGGCCCTGGCGAAAGCCGTCGTCATGAAGCGCATCGGCTACAAGTGGGATACCATAAAAAAGTGGGATAAATTCTATACAGACTTCGAGATGACCGAAGAGAAGTTCCACGGCGTTTCCATGTTCGTGCCGCAGAGTCCCACCACAGGCAACTACAAACGATATAACAACGACATCAACCAGATGGAGTGGTTCAAACTCCTGGCTCCCGACTTCTAACGTCATGCCCTCTAAGCCAAGGCCCCCCTTTCTTCCCCCAACGGGGGGGATGAAAGGGGGGCCTTGGCTTAGGCAGTCTTACCTGAAACTGTCGGTAAGCAGTTTGATTTCAATTTGCGGGCTGATGCGCTCGTAGAGGATGTTATAGACGGCATCCAGTATGGGCATGTTGACGTGCATGTGGCGGTTGATCTCCTTCATGCACTTGGTGCCGAAGTAGCCTTCGGCAATCATCTCCATCTCTATTTGGGCCGACTTCACCGAGTAGCCCTTGCCAATCATGGTGCCGAAGGTGCGGTTGCGCGAAAAGTTGCTGTAGCCCGTCACCAGCAGGTCGCCGATATAAACACTGTCATAGACGCTGCGCTCTATGGGGTGGATGGCAGTGAGAAAACGCGACATCTCCTGAACGGCATTGGCCATGAGCACAGCCTGGAAGTTGTCGCCATACTTCAGTCCCGAGCAGATGCCGGCGGCAATGGCATAGACATTCTTCAGCACCGATGAATACTCAATGCCGATGACATCGTCCGAGGTCTTGGTCTTGATGTAGTCGCTGGCCAGCACCCTAGTGAAAGCCTTGGCCTTCTCCTGGTCGGCGCAACCCACCGTCAGGTAGCTCAGACGCTCCAGAGCCACCTCCTCGGCGTGACTCGGCCCGCCGATGCAGGCCAAGTTGTCGTAGGGCACGTCATAAACCCTATGGAAAAACTCCGAGCACGACAAGTTCTCGTCGGGCACGATGCCTTTGATGGCCGTGACGATGAACTTGTCGCGTATGCGGGTTTTGAGTTTCTTCAGGTGGTTCTTCAGATAGGGCGACGGTGTGACGAACACCAATGTGTCGTAGGCTTCAACAATTTTGTTGAGATCGCTGGAGAACCATATCTCGTCCAGATTGAAATGCACACTGGTCAGATAAGCCGGGTTGTGTCCCATGCGGCGGAAATCCTCTATGCGGTCGTCGCGGCGCATGTACCACCCGATGTGGTGGGTGTGTCCCACCACAATCTTGGCAATGGCCGTCGCCCAGCTTCCGCCGCCAATAATTGCTATTCTGCCACAGTCAAACATTTCCTGTTTCTCTTATTCTACTGTTTCGTTTGCTTTGTCAATCCACGCCTGCACGTCGTTGACGCTGGGTTTCTGCATGTCGAGCTTGAACTTCTTCACGATGTCGCCAATTTTCTGTTGCAAGCCCTGGGCTTTCTCGTCGCGGATGTTCTGCACCAGGTTGAATCCGGCTTTGCGCAACACGGGAACCCACTCTTCGCCGACACCCACGGCAGCCCATTCCTGAACGGTGCTCTGCGGGGCCTTCTTTTCGGGCTTCATCTGGGGGAAGAAGAGCACTTCCTGAATAAATGTCTTGCCCGTCATGAGCATCACCAGGCGGTCGATGCCGATGCCTATGCCGCTGGTGGGCGGCATGCCGTATTGCAGGGCGCGCAAGAAATCCTGGTCGATGATCATGGCCTCGTCGTCGCCCTTGTCGGCCAGTCGCATCTGCTCCTGGAAGCGCTCCTCCTGGTCGATGGGGTCGTTCAGCTCGGAGTAGGCGTTGGCCAGTTCCTTGCCGTTGACCATCAGTTCGAAACGCTCGGTGAGTCCGGGCTTCGAGCGGTGCATCTTGGTCAGGGGCGACATTTCAACGGGATAGTCGGTGATGAACGTGGGCTGAATGAACGTGCCCTCGCAGAACTCGCCGAAGAGTTCGTCGATGAGCTTGCCCTTGCCCATGGTCTCGTCCACCTCCATGCCCTTTGAGAGGCAGAACTGGCGGATTTCGTCCTCGCTCTTGCCGTCGCAGTCGAAACCGGTCTTCTCCTTGATGGCATCGAGGATGGGCAGCCTGCGATAGGGAGCCTTGAACGAGATGATGTTGCCATCCACTTCGCGCTCGGGCTTGCCGTTGACGGCAATGCAGATGGTCTCCAGGAGTTTCTCGGTGAACGACATCATCCAGTTGTAGTCCTTGTATTGCACGTAGAGCTCCATGCAGGTGAACTCTGGGTTGTGGTTGCGGTCCATGCCTTCGTTGCGGAAGTTCTTGCCTATTTCATAGACACCCTCGAAACCGCCCACGATGAGCCGTTTCAGATAGAGCTCGGTGGCAATGCGCATGTACATGTCCTGGTCCAGGGCATTGAAGTGGGTGATGAACGGGCGGGCCGACGCACCGCCGGCAATCATCTGCAGCGTGGGTGTCTCCACCTCGGTGTAGCCAGCCTCGTCGAGCACACGGCGCATGGTTCGCAGCACGGTGGCGCGCTGCAGGAAGGTGTCCTTCACGCCCTCGTTGACAACCAGGTCAACGTAGCGCTGGCGGTAGCGCAGCTCGGGATCGTCAAACTTGTCGTAGGCCACGCCGTCCTTGTACTTCACGATGGGCAGCGGCTTGAGCGACTTCGACAGCAGTGTCAGCTCCTTGGCATGCACCGAGAGTTCGCCCGTCTGTGTGCGGAACACGAAACCCTTGACGCCCACAAAGTCGCCAATGTCCATCAGTTTCTTGAACACCACGTTGTAGGTATCTTTGTTCTCACCCGGACAAATGTCGTCGCGGGTGATATAAACCTGTATTCTTCCTTTTGAATCCTGAATCTCGGCAAACGAAGCCTTGCCCATCACGCGGCGGCTCATCATGCGGCCGGCAATGGTCACCTGCGGCAGCTGGTCGGCAGCTATGGGTTCCTCGCCTTCGGGGGCATCCACCGTCCACTGACCACTTTCCACCTTCTGTTTGATGTCGGTGCTGAAAGCATTCGTTGGGTACTCGGCTGCGGGATATGGGTCGATGCCCATCTGGCGCAACTGCTGCAGACTCTCGCGTCTGCCTATCTCTTGTTCACTCAGTTCTAAAACGTTCATAAAAGAAAATAACTACTGTTCAATATTGCAATATTCGCTGCAAAGGTACGATTAAGTGAGCAAAAAAACAAAAGAAACTTGATTTTCTTTTTGTTTTTTCGAACGACAGTACCTTCGACGAAGTCAAAGGTACGATTAAGTGAGCAAAAAAACAAAAGAAACTTGATTTTCTTTTAGTTTTTTCGAACGTCAGAGGGTGTGTCAAAATTGAAGTGA
>DFFM01000044.1 GCA_002369515.1 Prevotella sp. UBA3776
TGCCACGGCCGGTACACATTGGCCGCTGGCAAAGAAACCGTGGAGGAACAATATCTTGTACATATATATCTTTTATTCAAGTTTCGCTATCGCTCAACTTTTTGGAGTTCAAGGAGTTCATGGAGTTCAAGGAGTTGCAAGACAATAGCTTCGTGCCGTGTTTCCCCCAAAACAGAAGGACTCAGAGCAAAGACTAATGTCTTGAAACTCCTTGTAACTCCTTGCAACTCCTTGTTTACTTAACATGCGAAAGTTGAGTAATAAAACCTTCCGAATACGTTTGCGTGGCTCTCCGTTCGCGAAAAAAACGGCAGAGAGGCATCGCCCTCGTGTGCGAGGAATGCCTCTCTGCCGTCTTTCCTGTGGTTGGGTGACTCGGATTCGAACCGGGAATGACAGAACCAAAACCTGTAGTGTTACCATTACACCATCACCCAATCGGAAAAATTCGGCTGCAAAGTTACGAAAAAAAAGTGATTTGCCACCGATTCATGCAAAAAAAATCTCTCTGGCGGTGCGAAAAACAACATTTTCCGCTGTTTTTCCTGTTTGTACGGCCCCGAATGGAGCCTTTTATTTCACCAGACCCGTTTCCTTAAGCAGTGGCAAAACGTTGGCAGCCGATTCGCGCTCTTTCTGCGACTCCTTTTCATTGTAGCGGGCGAGCATCTTCTCGTCGATGGCCAGCAACGTCCTCATGAACTCGTCGCCAAGCAAGAGGATGTCGGTTGTTTTTCCGTCGCCGTTGTTGTCGATGAGGTAGCAAACACGGTCTTTCTGCACACCCGTCTCGCTGATGGCCGCTCCGATGGCTCCAAACATGAAGGCCGAGAAGGCACGTTTGCCATCGACACTTTTCCCTATGCGGTGGGTGACAAACAGAATTTTGTTTCCGTCGTAGGGAAGCCCCTGCGCATAGCCGTTGCCAAAGCGACAGCCCTGATAGCGCAAGGTGCGCAGGTTCACATACAGCGTATCCATGTATTCCACCACCAACGCTTCTTTCTTCAGCACTTTGTCGGTGGCCTTGTCGCCGGATTCAAACTTGAAGTCGTTGCCTCCCACCCATACTTTGTGAGCGGTTGAGTGGACTATCGGTTTCAGTTGGGCCACTTCTGTCCATCTGCCGGCCACAAAATCATCGTAGCTCCTGCAGTAGCGACCCTGCGCCGAGGCATACATGGCCACGGCGAGCAGCAGCAGTGTTGTCAGTTTTCTTGTCATTATGGTTTGTCCTTTCTCACGATGTTACAGATGAACTCTCAAGCCCAGCGTCAGTCCTATGCGCGCTATGCCGTTTCGCTCGTTGGTGTTGCGGGGTGCGAAATCCGACCGATTGCCCAAGTACGACGAAACGCTGATCATTTCCAGCCCTATACCCACATTCCGGCAGGGCAGGTACTCAATGCTAAGCCCGGACTTCAAACCCACGCCTCCCTCGCTCGACAATTCGTCGGAACAATTGGCGTAGCCGATGCCCACATCCACCTTGGCATGCCAGTGCGAACCCAAAAAACCGGCATAAACCAGCGATGGCCCCACATAGTATTGTTTCAAGTCGCCAGCATTCGGATAGGACGTGATGTTGCTTGTGTATGTGATTCCGAAGCCTGTTCCGCCCGAAAACACGCAGTTGTATTCACCTGTCACTTCGAACCCTGTGCGCCAGGAGTAACTGTTTTTGGGCGTATAGACCTTCGAAGTGATCCAGGCCGGTCCTACGCTGACGGCGAAAGTGTGCATCGTTTTGTTCTGACTGCCGGCGTTGCCGTCTATCAGGCCGGCGCGGATGCCTGGAGCCGTGGCCAACATCACAATCAACAAAACTGTTTTTTTCTTTATCCAATGCATTTCGTTTGCGATTAACATCAAGTATGGTTCAAGTCGGGTGCAAAAGTAAAGTTTTTTCCCCTACAAACCAAACATTCCAAGCTGTTTTTTCATCAGTGTTTGTATTTTTCGTCTGCGCGATTGCGACAATTCTTCAACGCGAATGCAGGATTCCTTTAGTTGTTCATTCTCAGCAGCTCGCTGTCAAAGCCCATTTTCCGCTTTGCCATTGCCCTGCGGTTGCCCCAGCTGATTTGGTAGCGTAGCGCAACGGCCACGTCGAACATCGGTTTGGAATACCGGCTCTGCTGGCGCATGTCTTCGGTGAGGTAGAGCGTTTCCTGGCGAAACCTGTAGGATGCCATGGCCTGTGTGGTGAGTTTTCCTTTCAGCCACGACTTGTTGAGCGTGACGCTCAGCTGTCCGGGATTCTTCAGCCGCGAGTAGAGCGTGTAATAGCGCGTCATCAGGTCTCCCCGTATGGCCATTGTGATGTCGAGCGGAAGCATGCACGTCGAGGTGAAGTCCATTCCTATTCGGTTGCCGTGTGACACCCGTTGCCTGTAGCTGTCGCGGTCCCACTGGTAGTAGGCGTTGGCCGTGATCGCCCAGTTTTTGCAGGGTTGTATGCGCGGTGTGGAGAATCCAATGTTGACCGTTGTGGAGTGGGCGTCATTGTCGTATGAGCTGAATTCCATTCCCTCTTGGTCAACGCCGTAGGTGCGGACAGGCAGCGAGGCCACGGAGCCGATGGCATAAAAGGCCCAGTTGCCGATTTGGGCCTGGAGTCGCAGTTGGTCCGAAATGCCCGGTTTGAGGCTGGTGTTGCCCTTCTCGTATGAGTATTCTGAAGTGTAGTAGCTGTTGCTGTTGTACTGGCTCATCCCGGGCAGCGTGTAGTCGCGTCCGTAGCGCAGCGTGAAGAAGATGCTTTTCTTCTTGTTGGCCGTCAGGGTCAAGGTGGCGGCCGGTATCAGGTAGGTATAAGAGTTCTTGTATTCGTCCTGATGAGTCTCATGGCTGATGTTGGAGTTCTGGCGGTCGTTGAACAATTCAAGGCTGACGTTCATGCTGAGCATGTTTTTATCCATTTGGTATTGGGCGAAAGCTGAAAACTTGCTTTCGTTGAATCTGAACGTGATGTTCTGGGCGTCATGCTGGGCGAAGGTCGTTTCCGTCTTGTTGTTCCAACGCGCGTATGACGTTCCCAGATAGGTGCTTTGTCCTCCGCCCATGTCCCAAATGGCGGTCGAGCGCAACAGGGTCAGCCGGTAGTTCACGTCGTCGTTGATTGTTCCCGTGAGCGTCTCACGGCCAGTTTCCTGCAAATGCTCATTTCCCTGGATGGTGTTCCGCATCGTGTATGATGCTGCCGAGATGAGTGTCAGTTTTCCCATTCTGCCATTGTAGTCGAGCGAGACGCTTGCCTGTTTCTTGTCGGCTGTTCGCGTTGTCACACCGTTGGTTTGATGAGTGGAGCCGTTTTCTCTGATGCTGTTGTCCGTGGCTGTGCGGTGGGTCGTTTCGTCATATTCGCCACTGGAGCTGAGCATTAGCGTATGGTTGGCATTGAAGTCATAGGCGATGGTGGCAGTGCCGCTGACCTTGGGTTTGGATGTCATTGTCCACGTGCTGAATTCCTTGCGCTCCCTCCCCGTGGCATAATAGTTTGTCGTGGTGTGTTCGCTTCGCTTCATGACACTTTTGGGTGTGTAGCTTGGCGAAAGGTAGAACGACCACCTGCCTGTGCGCTGCTGCAGGCTGAACCAAGGCTCCATGGTGTTCTCTCTGGTGTTGCCCGTCTGGTCGGAAAAACCCAGCGAGAGGCTTCCGCCATCGTCTGCCGTCTTGGTGGTGATTTTCAGCACAAAGCCCATTCGTGAGCTTTCTTCCGGGTCGGCGGTGCTGTTGAGCACCTCCACCGTGCGTATGTTCTTCGACTCGTAGGTGCTGAGAACATGCAAAATGTCGGGCATGCTGAGCCTCAGCTTCTTGTTGTTTATGAACACCGAGACAATGTCCTGCTGGTAAGCCACCAGATTGCCCTCTTTCATCGACAGTCCGGGAAGCAGCGTCAGCGTCTCCAACAGCGTGTTGTCGCGCAGCAGCGGTTCGTTCATCAAGTTGAATGCATATCCTTTCGAATTGTAGGTCATTCGTTTCCCCGTGACAGTTACCCCGTCGATTTCCCTGCTTTCTGGAGTAAGGACAATGTCGTGAATGGAAATGTCATCATGGCAGTTTACCTCTGCCTCATAGCCTTTGTATCCTATGCAACTTACCCGCATCGTGTATAATCCTGGCTTTGCGGCGATTGAGAACCTCCCGCTGCTGTCCGAGGCGCATTTTGACACCGCCGAAGAGTCTGAGTTGTTTGTCAGCGCTACGCTCGCCCCTGCCACAGGCATCATCAGCGGGTCAACCACCCTTCCGCTGACATGCTTTTGGGCAGACGCGTTCATGCACCCTCCTGCTATGAGCAGCAGCAGTACAAGGTGAAAGCAGAGGTGAGAGTTTCTTTTCATCATTTCGTTTGAGTTGTAAGTTTTTCTTTTCATCATTTCGTTTGAGGTGTAAGTTTTTCTTTTCATCATTTCGTTTTTTCTTTTTTCTTAACGAAGGCTCTTTCTCACCGATACTCAGTGCGGAATCTCCCCTCCCTTCAAGGGGAGGGGTTGGGGGTGGGGTCTGTATTCTTTCCCCCTTTCCCGCTGTCTCGCCCATTGCTTTTCCCCATTGCTTTTCCCTTCGGACAGCGACCGTTGGTTCCCGCTGTCGCGCCTACCCGTAGCCTTTCGGCCAGCGACCGTTGGTTCCACCGAACATCCGCCGCAACGGGCATATATCTAACAACGGGTTGTTTCCTTTGCTATCTATCCACAGACATTCAAATTCCGACGATTACTCATCGCAAATATCAATCCAATATTTTATAAGTATATTCCCCTGTCTTTATCTTTGTTACAATTTGAAGATATGGAAATACGACACCAATATCAAGATGCCTGTATTTCTTTGTCATTTCGCCTATATGCTGAAATTCCTGAT
>DFFM01000045.1 GCA_002369515.1 Prevotella sp. UBA3776
CGGCGGCCGAAGGGAAAGCCAAAGACTACGGGTAGGCGAGCTTGCTCGGGAATGAGACGCGGAGCGTTATTCTTCCATCTATGGGGATGGTTTAAGCTACAAAGGATTTGGTGGTACGATTGCGGATAATCATTAATTTAAGTTTCGCAATCGCTCAACTATGTGGAGTTCAAGGAGTTCTTGGGGCTCAAGGATTTGCAAGACAATAGCTTCGTGCCGTGTTTCCCCAAAACAGAAGGACTCAGGGCAAAGACTAATGTCTTGAAACTCCTTGTAACTTCTAGTTTACTTAACATGCGAAAGTTGAGTCATTAATTATTTTAGTAGTAGAGATGTCACAATGTGGTGTCTCTACAACAACGAATATTACAAATAGCACCACGGCGGCGCAAAGCGAATGGCCGCAGGCGGCCAACGAATCATTCGAGTCGTTGCATTCGGCAACATTTGTCGCGTCCTTGATGCATTGATGAGATTCGATTCATTGGTTAAATTCGTTGTCGTAAAAAACAGCCAAAACATCAGTTGAAAATATAATCAATTCTCTGGATCGTTATAGTAATTATTCCAATTTCTTTCTTAAACTTTCACTTTCTTCCTTTTTTTCGCGGCCCAAATGCAGAAAAATGGGAAAAATGTTGCGGGGGTGCAATTATTTTTGTAATTTTGCAGCCGTTCAGTGGAATGAGAGGCTTCTCGAAAGCCTCTCATTTCATTTTTATAACACATTAGGTACTTATATGATTGATAAAAACGTCGTAAAGAAATTTGTTGACGAGTGGCTGCAGGACAAGGACTACTTCCTTGTTGGAATAGAAATCAGCCAGGATGACAAGATTGTTGTTGAAATCGACCACGCCGACGGGGTGTGGATTGAAGACTGTGTGGAACTGAGCCGGTACATTGAGGACCATCTGAGCCGCGACGAGGAGGACTACGAGCTTGAAGTGGGTTCGGCCGGCCTGGGACAGCCTTTCAAGGTGGCTCAGCAGTATCTGAACTTCCGCGGCAAGGAGGTGGAGGTACTCGACGCCGACGGCAAGAAGTACAAGGGAACGCTGAAGGACGTCAACGGGAACGACTTCACGGTTTCCGTGCGCGAGAAAGTGAAGAAAGAAGGGGCCAAGCGCCCTGTGCTGGAGGACGTTGACCACGTGTTCCAGATGGACAAGGTAAAATATACAAAATACATAATAAGTTTCAAGTAAAGCTATGGCAGCAAGAAAAAAGGAAGATGAAACCATCAGCATGGTTGACACCTTCAAAGAGTTTAAAGAGACTAAGAACATCGACCGCACCACGCTCGTGAGCGTTTTGGAAGAGAGTTTCCGCAACGTGATAGCCAAACTGTTTGGCTCCGACGAGAATTTCGACGTCATCGTGAACCCCGACAAAGGCGACTTCGAGATTTACCGCAACCGCGTGGTGGTGGCCGACGGCGAGGTGCAGGACGAGAACAAGGAGATTTCGCTTTCTGACGCCCAGAAGATTGCCCCCGACTACGAGGAGGGCGAGGAAGTGAGCGAAGAGGTGAACTTCTCGAAGTTTGGCCGCCGCGCCATCCTGAACCTGCGCCAGACGCTGGCCTCGAAGATTCTGGAGCTGGAGCACGACTCGCTCTACAACAAGTACAAGGACCGTGTGGGCCAGGTGGTCAGCGGCGAGGTGTATCAGGTGTGGAAGCGCGAGGTGCTGCTCGTTGACGACGAGAACAACGAGCTCATTCTGCCCAAGTCGGAGCAGATTCCAGCCGACCAGTATCGCAAGGGCGAGACGGTGCGCGCCGTCATTCTGCGCGTTGACAACGAGAACAACAACCCCAAGATCATCCTCTCGCGCACCAGCCCCATGTTCCTGGAGCGGCTGCTCGAGGCCGAGGTGCCCGAGATTGCCGACGGACTGATCACCATCCGCCGTGTGGCCCGCATGCCGGGCGAGCGCGCCAAGATTGCCGTGGAGAGCTACGACGAGCGCATCGACCCCGTAGGCGCCTGCGTGGGTGTGAAGGGAAGCCGTGTGCATGGCATCGTGCGCGAGCTCTGCAACGAGAACATCGACGTAATCAACTACACCAGCAACATCAAGCTGTTCATCCAGCGCGCCCTCAGCCCCGCCCGCGTGTCGAGCATCAACATCGACGAGGAGAACCACAAGGCCGAGGTGTTCCTCAAGCCCGAGGAAGTGAGCCTGGCCATCGGCCGCGGCGGACTGAACATCAAGCTGGCTTCGATGCTGACCGAATACACCATCGACGTGTTCCGCGAAGTGGATGAGAACGAGGCCGACGAGGACATCTATCTGGACGAGTTTTCCGACGAGATTGACCAGTGGGTGATTGACGCCATCAAGGCCATCGGACTGGACACGGCCAAGGCTGTGCTCAACGCTCCGCGCGAGATGCTCGTGGAGAAGGCCGACCTCGAGGAAGAAACTGTTGACCATCTGCTCGACGTGCTGAAAGCTGAGTTCGAGAACTAAATGAAAATGACTCAACTTTCGCATGCTAAGCAAACAAGAAGTCGCAAGGAGTTAAAAGGCAATAGTCTTCACTCTGACAACTTTCCGAAATGGATTACAGGAATAATGCTATTGTCTTGAACTCCATGCTGCTACTTGAACTTCTTGAACTCCAAAAAGTTGAGCGATAGCGAAACTTGAATGAAAATGATATTAAAACAGACTTAAATGAGCATTAGATTAAATAAAGCCATACGCGAATTGAACATAGGACTTCAGACGGCAGTTGATTTCCTTGACAAGAAGAAAGAACTGGGCGAGGTGAAGGCAGACCCCAACTTCAAGCTCAGCGACGACCAGTACAATGCACTCGTCGAAGCGTTCAAGAGCGACAAGGAGGAGAAGGGACGCGCCGACAAACTCTTCCAGAAGCACCCCAAGGAGAAGAAGCTGAAGCCTGCCGAGCAGACCAAGGCCGAGACTCCCTCGGAGAAAAACCGTGTGCTGTTCAAGCCGCTGGGGAAGATCGACCTGGACAGCATCGGCAAGAAACCGGCGGCTGGCAAGCCGGCCGCTCCTGCCACACCACCTGCCGCCCCAGCCGAAGCCAAGGAGAAGACAGCTGCCGTACAGTCTGCTCCCGAGAAAAACGCCGCCCCCGCCGTCGCAGAGGCTCCTCAGCCCGCCGTGCAGAAAGAGGCCAGCGCCAAGCCCGCACAGCCCGTGGCCGAGAAGGCTGCCCCCGCCGTTGCTCCGCAGCAACCGTCCGAGAAGGTGCAGCAGCCGGCAAAGGAGAAGCAGCCGGCAGCTCCCGCCGCCGACAATGGCCGCCAGCCTGCCGCCAGTTCGCAGCCCCAGCCTGCGGCACCGGTAGCCAAAACTGTCAGCCCCGCTCCCCAACAGCCGGCGCCCCAACAACAGCCCGCGGCCCAACAGCAGCCCGTGAAGGAGGTGTTCACCACCAAGAGCGAGAAGAAAATACTGAATGCGCCAAAGGTGAACGTGCTGGGAAAGATTGACCTCGACTCCATCAACCAGAGCACTCGCCCCAAGAAGAAAACCAAGGAAGAGCGCCGAAAGGAACGCGAGGAGAAGGCTGCCCAGAACCGTCCGGGAGGCAATGGCGGCGGCGAGAAGAAAAAGAAGCGTGTGCGCATTGGCAACGAGCGTGTTGACATCGAGGCCGCCGGCAAGAGCGGCAACTTTGGTGGTGGCAACAACAACAGCAAGAAAGACAAGGACGCCAACAAAGACAAGGGCGGCAAGAAGAACCGAAAGCGCAACCAGAAACCGCTGGAGGTGAACGAGGAGGACGTGGCACGCCAGGTGAAGGAAACGCTGGCCCGACTGACCAACAAAAACCAGAACAAGAAGGGAGCCAAGTACCGCAAGGAGAAGCGCGAGGCCGTGCAGGAGCGTCTGGAAGAAGAGCGCCTGGAGGCAAAGGCCGAGAGCAAGGTGCTGAAACTCACCGAGTTCGTCACCGTCAGCGAACTGGCCACCATGATGAATGTGGGCGTCAACCAGGTCATCGGCACCTGCATGTCCATCGGCATCATGGTGAGCATCAACCAGCGACTTGACGCCGAAACCATCAACATCGTGGCCGAGGAGTTCGGATTCAAGACCGAATATGTGAGCGCCGAGGTGCAAAACGCCATCACCGAGGAGGACGACGACGAGAACGACCTCATTCCGCGCGCCCCCATCGTGACCGTCATGGGGCATGTCGATCACGGTAAGACCTCACTGCTCGACTTCATTCGCAATACCAACGTCATCGCCGGCGAGGCCGGAGGCATCACACAGCACATCGGAGCCTACAACGTCAAACTGAAGGACGGCCGACAGATCACCTTCCTCGACACGCCGGGTCATGAGGCGTTCACCGCCATGCGAGCCCGCGGCGCCCAGGTGACGGATATTGCCATCATCATCATTGCCGCCGACGACTCGGTGATGCCCACCACCAAGGAGGCCATCGCCCATGCCCAGGCGGCCAACGTGCCCATGGTATTTGCCATCAACAAAATTGACAAACCCGGCGCCAACCCCGACAAGATTCGCGAGGACCTGGCCAACATGAACCTGCTCGTGGAAGAGTGGGGCGGCAAGTACCAGAGCCAGGAAATCTCGGCCAAGAAAGGCATCGGCGTTGATGAACTGCTGGAGAAAGTGCTGCTCGAGGCCGAAATGCTCGACCTCAAGGCCAACCCCAACCGCAAGGCCACCGGTTCGGTCATCGAGTCGAGCTTGGACAAGGGCCGCGGCTACGTCTCCACGGTGCTCGTCTCCAACGGCACACTCAAAGTGGGCGACATCGTGGTGGCCGGAACCAGCTACGGCCGCATCAAGGCCATGTTCAACGAGCGCAACCAGCGCATCGAGAAGGCCGGACCCGCCGAGCCCGCCATCATTCTGGGTCTGAACGGCGCCCCGACCGCCGGCGACACGTTCCACATCATGGAAACCGAGCAGGAGGCGCGCGAAATCACCAGCAAACGGGTGCAGCTGCAGCGCGAGCAGTCGCTGCGCACCACCACCAAGCTGGGACTCGACGAACTGTCGCACCGCATCGCCTTGGGCGAGTTCCACGAGCTGAACATCATCGTCAAGGGCGACACCGACGGATCGATAGAAGCCCTGAGCGACTCGTTCATCAAACTCTCCACCGAGAAGGTGCAGGTGAACGTCATCTCGAAGGCTGTGGGACAGATTTCGGAAAACGATGTCATGCTGGCCTCCGCATCCGACGCCATCATCGTGGGATTCCAGGTGCGTCCCTCGGCCGACGCCCGAAAGCTGGCCGAACGCGAAGGCGTGGAAATCAACACCTACAGCATCATCTACGATGCCATTGACGAGGTGAAGTCCACCATGCAGGGCATGCTCGACAAGGTGAAGAAGGAAATCGTCACCGGCGAGATAGAGGTGAAGCAGGTGTTCAAAATCTCGAAGGTGGGCACTGTGGCCGGTGGCTTGGTCATCGACGGAAAGGTTCACAACAAGGACAAGGCCCGCGTGGTGCGCGACGGAATTGTGGTCCACACCGCCCCCATCGACGCCCTGAAGCGTTACAAGGACGATGCCAAGGAAGTGGCAACCGGCCTGGAGTGCGGCATCTCGCTGGTCAACTTCAACGACATCCAGGTGGGCGACATCATCGAGACCTTCACCGAGATTGAGGTGGAACAGAAACTGTAGTCTGTATTCCTAGAGTTTCGGATATTCTGTTTTTACGGGAGTTAAGAGGTCGAATGCCTCCTAACTCTCGTAAACTTTTGTTAGTTCCCAATAGTTTCAAACCTGTCCCCTGCAAGATAGCGCATATTTCTCTTTTTCCGTCATTTTGGCGAAGAATCACTCGCCGAATCTGGAAAAGAAGTTAGCAGCAGGTTGGATATAATTAAAAAAACGGTGAAAATGCAGGCTTTTCACCGTTTTTTTTAATAACTTTGCATCCAAATAGTACATTAATGAGCAATAACAACGAATTTGTGCGCCGTGTGGCCGAACAGAAATATGAGTTCGGATTCACCACCGACGTGCATACGGAAATCATAGAAAAAGGTCTCAACGAGGATGTGGTCAGGCTGATTTCGCAGAAGAAGGGCGAGCCCGACTGGATGCTGGAGTTCCGCCTGCGCGCCTTCCGTTATTGGCGCGAACAGACTGAACCGAAGTGGGGGCACGTTCATGTGCCACCCATTGACTATCAGTCCATCAGCTACTACGCCGACCCCTTGGCCAAGAAGCCCCAAGGCGACGGCAAGATAGACCCCGAACTGGAAAAGACCTTCGACAAACTGGGCATTCCGCTGGAAGAGCGGTTGGCGCTGAGCGGCAACACCGCCGTGGACGCCATCATGGACTCGGTGAGCGTGAAAACCACGTTCAAGGAGAAGCTGGCTGAGAAAGGCATCATCTTCTGCAGCATCGGCGATGCCATCAAGCAGCATCCCGACTTGGTGCGCCGGTATTTGGGCACCGTGGTTCCCTACCGCGACAACTTCTTTGCCGCGCTCAACTCGGCCGTCTTCAGCGACGGGTCGTTTGTCTATATCCCCAAGGGGGTGAGATGCCCCATGGAGCTGAGCAGCTACTTCCGCATCAACGCCCGCAACACGGGCCAGTTTGAGCGTACGCTCATCATTGCCGACGACGACTCGTACGTGAGCTATCTGGAGGGCTGCACCGCCCCCATGCGCGACGAGAACCAACTGCATGCCGCCATCGTTGAGATTGTTGTCAACGAACGTGCCGAGGTGAAATACTCCACGGTGCAGAACTGGTATCCCGGCGACGAGCAGGGGCGCGGCGGTGTGCTCAATCTGGTGACCAAGCGCGGCGACCTGCGCGGCCAAGGCTCGAAGCTGTCGTGGACGCAGGTGGAAACGGGTTCGGCCATCACGTGGAAATATCCCTCGTGCATTCTGCGGGGCGACAACTCGGTGGCTGAGTTCTACTCGGTGGCTGTGACCAACAACTATCAGGAGGCCGACACGGGCACCAAGATGATTCACATAGGGAAAAACACGCGCAGCACCATCATTTCGAAAGGCATCTCGGCCGGCCACTCGCAAAACTCCTACCGCGGACTGGTGCGCGCCGCCTCGACGGCCGACAACGCCCGCAACTACTCCAGCTGCGACTCGCTGCTGTTGGGCAGCGACTGCGGGGCCCACACGTTCCCCTACATGGACGTTCACAACGAGTCGGCCATTTTCGAGCACGAGGCCACTACGTCGAAAATATCGGAAGACCAGCTGTTCTACTGCAACCAGCGCGGCATCCCCACCGAGCAGGCCGTGGGGCTGATTGTGAACGGCTATGCCAAGGAGGTGCTCAACAAACTGCCCATGGAGTTTGCCGTCGAGGCGCAGAAACTTTTGAGCGTCTCGCTGGAGGGCACCGTGGGGTAATTGAGAATTGACATTTGACATTTTGACAATTGAGAATTATGCTTGAAGTACGCAATTTGCATGCCAGAATAGGCGAAAAAGAAATATTGAAGGGCATCAGCCTGACGGTGAACGACGGCGAGACGCATGCCATCATGGGCCCCAACGGCTCGGGCAAGAGTACGCTGAGCGCCGTGCTCGTGGGCAATCCGCTCTACGAGGTCACCGAGGGCGAGGCTTGGTTCAACGGCAAGAACCTGCTGGAAATGAAGCCCGAAGACCGTGCCCACGAAGGGTTGTTCCTCTCGTTTCAGTACCCGGTGGAGATTCCGGGCGTTTCGATGACCAACTTCATGCGCGCCGCCATCAACGAGAAGCGCAAATATCACGGGCAGGAAGCCATGAACGCAGCCGAGTTTCTGAAGCTGATGCGCGAGAAACGCAAAATAGTGGAGTTGGACTCAAAGCTGGCCAACCGCTCGGTGAACGAAGGTTTCAGCGGCGGCGAGAAGAAACGCAACGAGATTTTCCAAATGGCCATGCTCGAACCCAAACTGAGCATTCTCGACGAAACCGACTCGGGCCTCGACGTGGATGCCATGCGCATTGTGGCCGAGGGCGTGAACAAGTTGCAGCGGCCCGACACGTCGTGCATCGTCATCACCCACTACGACCGCCTGCTGGAAATGATTCGGCCGCAGTACGTACATGTGCTCTACAAAGGGCGCATCGTGAAGACGGGCGGCCCCGAACTGGCCAAGCAGATACAGGAGCACGGCTACGACTGGATAAAAGAAGAAATCGGCGAAGAATAATGGCAAGTGAACAGCAATACATAGAACTCTACGAGCAGGCGCGGCAGATGATTTTCGGCCATGCCCCCGAGGCCATGAATGCCGTTCGCGACCAGGCTTACCGCGACTTCAAGGCCCAGGGATTCCCCTCGCGAAAGGTGGAACGCTACAAATACACCGACCTTCAGAAACTCTTCGAGCCCGACTATGGTGTCAACCTCAACCGTTTCGAAATACCGGTCGATCCCTACGAAGCGTTCCGCTGCGACGTGCCCAACCTGAGCACCTCGCTCTATTTCGTGGTGAACGACTCGTTCTACAGCAAGGCTTTGCCCAAGAGCCATCTGCCCGAAGGGGTGATTGTGGGGTCGTTGCGCGACCATGGCGACTTGGTGGGCCGCTATTATGCCAAGCTGGCCAAGACCGACGGCGACGCGGTGACCGCGCTCAACACCATGCTGGCGCAGGACGGGTTGCTGGTGTATGTGCCCAGGGGCGTCAAAGTGGACCGTGCCATTCAGGTCATCAACATCCTGAAGGCTACGCCCAGCAACGCCCAGCGCACAGTGCCCGACATGATGGTGAACCGCCGCGTTCTCATTGTGCTCGAAGAAGGGGCGGAGGTCAAAATGCTCTTCTGCGACCATACGGCCGACGACCGGAACTTCCTGGCCACACAGGTCATCGAGGCTTATGTGGGCGACAACGCCCAGCTGGACCTCTACTGTCTGGAGGAGACCCACAACAAGAACATTCGGGTGAGCAACGTCTATATAGACCAGCAGGCCAACAGCCGCGTCTGCCACAACGTCATCACCCTGCACAACGGCATCACGCGCAACCGTCTCGACCTGTCGCTCAGCGGCCAGGGGGCTGAATGCTACTGCAGCGGCTGTGTGGTTGCCGACAAGCGGCAGCATGTGGATAACAACACGCTCATCACCCACCACGTGCCCCACTGCACCAGCCGTGAACTCTACAAATATGTGCTCGACGAGCAGGCCACAGGAGCCTTTGCCGGTAGGGTGCTGGTGGAGCACGGCGCTCAGCAGACCGTTTCGCAGATGACCAACCAGAACCTCTGCGCCACCCGCGAGGCGCGCATGTTCACCCAGCCCATGCTCGAAATCTACGCCGACGACGTGAAGTGTGCCCACGGAAGCACCGTTGGCCAGCTCAACGACGCGGCCATGTTCTACATGCGGCAGCGCGGCATCAGCGAGCACGAAGCCAAGGTGCTTTTGCAGAACGCTTTCATCAACGAAGTCATCGACCAGATGAAGCTCGAGCCTCTGCGCGACCGGCTCCACTATCTGGTGGAAAAGCGTTTTCGCGGCGAGCTGAGCAAGTGCAAAGGCTGTAAGCTGTGCAAATGAGAAGTAAGCTGACAAATATCTGGTGAAGAAAAAAAAGGAGTGGAGTAGGGGCTTAATAGTATTGAGTAATAAAGGCCTAGAAAAATCAACTTAACGTAAATGAAAAACTATTTATTCACAGTAATGATGTTGTTGACAACAATGTCTTTACAAGCGCAATCTTTCTGCGGCGTACACAAGTACGACGGGGAGCACAAAAACGAAGGCACTGGCTACGTGATAAGCGGTTACAACGTGGTGTCGGGTGCTTTCGTGGGAGTTGAGCTCTCCTATAAGCGCCATCTCACCGACCGCTGGCATGTGAGCTCCAACGGCCAGCTGCAGTTCGGCAAGCAGATCTATTCCATCGGGATAGAGGGTGGATACCGGCTGCCTTGGGGCTTCTCAGATTTCTATTTTGAGGGTCGTGCCATAGCTAACCGCTACAACCGATGGCAGACCAACGAGAAAATCTACAATCTCTCCGTTGCGTGGGAAACACCCTATTTCCACCTGCGCCTGGGAGAATCGTACATTCACTATCAATTCCACGACGACGGCTATTCTGAGCCGCTCACCATGACCTTCGGTACCGGCGTGACAATTCGTCCCCGCTGGCACCCGTGGAACATCGGACTCTTCTTCCGCAATTACGATGAGTTCTACTACGAAAACTGGAACATCAACTGGGGCTTGCAGTTCTATGCCCAACTGCGTCAGCAGATGATGCTTTTCGGCGAGTTCACCGTGCGCCCGGCAGGCAGTATCAGCCAGTTGGCCAGTAAATACGAGACAACGGGAAGGTTAGGAATCAAATACGTTTGGTAATCATGAAGACAAGAATCAAAACATACGCGTTGGCCATTCTGGCCTTGGCAGGTCTGGTTTCCTGCGAGAAGGTAAGTCCCATAGGTGTGCTCGTCTCGGGTACGGCCGTTGAGGACCGTGTGGAAATGTCACATAGTTATTATTCCGCTTATAAAGGCGATTTCAGGGAGCACTTGGCCCCTTCTGGCGAATACTCCTTCCTGGTGGGCGCCGACAGCCATCTCACCTCCGACTTGGGGCGCATGCAAGAGATGCTGCAGAATGGACTCGACCACGACGACTTGATGTATTGCCACTTGGGCGACATTGCCGACACAAAGGCAGAATATTACATTAATCTGGGCACGCTGATTGACGAGTACAAGTGGAGATATGCCAAGAAATACTATAAGGAAATATATGTGGGAGAAGAAGATGACGAATGGGAACGTGAGGACAGGTCTAATTATATTTATGAGGACACAGTCAATAATAATATATACACTGTCGATGATATTCCTTTCCCGTTCTATCCTGTTGTGGGCAACCACGACATTACCCACAACGGCTGGGCACTCTGGTCGAACCTCTTTCATTCGTCGTTCTACGATGTTTACGTTGTTGTGGGAGAGGAACAGAATGTTTTGGACCATTTCATCTTTCTCGACACAGCCAGCGGCACCCTTGGCAAGAAGCAGGTGGAGCTGATAGAAGAAGACGCGCTTTTCGGCAAGGAACTTGAGGAGTTTGGCCTGAAGATGCGTCACACGTTTGTGTTTACCCACACCAACCTGTTCCGCCCGTCGTCCATGCAGTTTGCCTCGACGTTTGCCCGCGAGGAGACTTTCTTCCTGCTCAAGCAGTTCGAAAAATGGAATGTTCATACGGTGTTCTATGGTCATGTGCACAAGTGGGACGAGCGCGACTACGCAGGTGTAAAGCACATTACGCTCGATTCCATGAGCGAGCGCAACAGCCCCGGCCCCGGCGACTATCTGCTGCGTGTGCATGTCAAAGCCGACGGCACCGTGAGCTACGAGAAAGTGAGAATGAACTATGTTGCCCCATAGCCCTATGCCAATGCCATGTACGACCTGCAAGCAATAAGAGCCGATTTTCCCATTCTTTCGCGCCGGGTATATGACCGTCCGCTGGTCTATCTCGACAATGCAGCCACCACGCAGAAACCCCTGTGTGTGCTCGACGCCATGCGCGAGGAGTATCTCAACGTGAACGCCAACGTACACCGTGGCGTTCACTATCTCTCGCAGCAGGCCACCGACCTGCACGAGGCGGCGCGCGAGAAGGTGCGCCAGTTCATCAACGCCCGCAAGACGGAGGAAATCATCTTCACCCGCGGCACCACCGAGGCCATCAACCTGGTGGCCAGCTCGTTTTGTGAGAGCCAGATGCAGCCCGGCGACGAAATCCTGGTCACCGACATGGAGCACCACTCCAACATCGTGCCCTGGCAGCTGCAGGCCCAGCGCCGCGGCATCGTGGTGCGCCACCTCCCCATCAGCGACGACGGCCGCCTGCTAGCCTGTGGCGGCGGTTCCCTTTGCTGCAGTGCCCCCTCTCCCTCCAGCAGCAGCGGTTCCCTTTGCTGCGACACCCCCTCCCCCGCCAGCAGCGGTGGTTCCCTTTGCTGCGACACCGTCGCAGCCCACCTGACAGAAAAGACCAAACTGGTGAGCATTGCCCACGTGAGCAACGTGCTGGGCACGGTGAACCCCGTGGCCGACATAGTGCGACTGGCCCACGAGCGCGGCATCCCCGTCCTGATAGACGGCGCGCAGAGCGCGCCCCACATGCCCATCGACGTGCAGGCCCTCGACTGTGATTTCTTTGCGTTCAGCGGCCACAAAATGTACGGCCCCACGGGCATAGGCGTACTCTACGGCAAGGAGGAGTGGCTCGACCGGCTGCCGCCCTATCAGGGAGGTGGCGAAATGATTGACAAAGTGACGTGGGAACGTACCACCTTCGAGCGGCTGCCCTTCAAGTTCGAGGCCGGCACACCCGACTTCGTGGCCACCCACGGCCTGGCTACAGCCATCGATTATGTCAATTCGCTGGGGTTTGACAGCATCGAAGCCCACGAACGCGAGCTCACCCGCTACTGCATGGAGCAGTTGCAAACGGTTCCCGACATCCGCATCTACGGTCCCGAGGCCGACTGTCGCGACGCTGTAGTGTCGTTCAACGTGGGCAACATCCACCATCTGGACATCGGCACCCTGCTCGACCGTCTGGGCATTGCCGTGCGCACAGGCCACCATTGTGCCCAGCCGTTGATGGACCGCCTGGGCATCAGCGGCACCGTGAGGGCTTCGTTTGCGCTCTACAATACAAAGGAGGAAATCGACACGCTCGTGGCGGGAGTGAGACGAGTAGCCTCGATGTTCTGAACTTTTTTTGCGGGAGTTGGCAGGAGTCTTTTTCTTGCTTGCCGGGAGTGTTATTTCTGAAGTTGGCAGGAGTCTTTTTTTGTTAACCGGGAGTTTGCGAACATTGATATTCTATTTGGAAGGTTTCATCCTCGCTCCACGAGTCGCTGGCTCGTGGAGCGAGGATGAAAATATTTGGAGCAAATGGGTAAAGTTACAGACCCCACCCCCGTCCCCTCCCCTTGCTTCCTATGGTT
>DFFM01000041.1:0-69900 GCA_002369515.1 Prevotella sp. UBA3776
TTTTGTTGGTTTTTCTTTGTTTTTGTTGGTTTTTTAAAGACGCAGAGCGTTCAACCAACAGGACGCTTTCAGCGTCTTGATGGTACGATTGCGGATAATCATATAATTTTTTTATCGTCGGGAGTTGTGAAAATACTACCGTGAGTTACGAAAATATTGTCGTGCTTTACGGAAAAATTCTCTAGAAAATTTGAAATCGTCGCTGCGAATGGCTTTTCGGGCCTTTTCCAACGTGAACGAAAAACCATGCGACAGGATGGCAATTCGCCGTCATGAAAAAGAGGCCGACTGTCAAAGTCGGCCTCTTTCGTAGTAGGAGTAATAGTTGCCATCGGTGATGATGACGTGGTCCATGAAGAAGATGCGCATCAGCTCGCAGGCGTTCTTCACTCGCTGGGTCAGCCTGTCGTCGTCCTTGCTGGGATTGATGCTGTTGCTGGGATGGTTGTGACAGAGTGCCAGCACAGTGGCTTTGGCCAACAGCGCCTCCTTGATGATGATGCGCACATCGACCGCCGTCTCGGTGATGCCCCCGTGCGAAACGCGCAGGGCTTTTATCAGTTTGTTGTTCTGGTTCATCAGCAGCACCCACGCCTCCTCTACGTCAAGGTCCTGCATCTTGGGGTGCATCAGGTTGTATATGGCGGTCGCCGACCCTATGTCCTGGCGCTCGGCGGCTTTTTCCATCTGTCGCCGTTTGCCCAGCTCGCAGGCTGCGAGCACGGTGATGGCCTTGGCCGGCCCCATGCCGGTGTAGGCGGTGAGGTCTTGGATGGACATTTTGCCCAGCGTGTTCAGGTTGTTGCCGCAGTCGTTCAGCACGTGCTGCATCAGTGACACGGCGCTCTCCTTGGTAGAGCCCGACCCGATGAGAATGGCCAGCAGTTCGGCGTTGGTCAGAGCCTCTGCGCCCAACCTCATGAGCTTCTCGCGCGGGCGGTCTTCCTCTGCCCATTGGTTGATGTTCAGTTTCAGTTCAGAGCTACGAGTTATGAGTTCAGAGTTATGATTACCTTTATTATCAGCTTTCATTTGTCGAAATTATATTTGGTTTTCATGGTTTTAACTGAGGCTACAAGCATTTTTATGATTTCGTCGTTATCGCTTGCCATGGAAGAAAAACCTCTTTCTTCAATATAGCCACCTCCATATAGCTTTTCAAGCCAATAGTACGTTTCGTCAGCCTCTTTCAGGGCGATTTTCAGTTTGTGTACAAAATCTTTCGGGCCTTCGGCATTGCGACTTTCCGCCAGATAGGCACCTATACTTGTACCACTTCGCAGAATCTGCGCAGAAATGATTGTCTCATGCTTTTCCTCTTTCAGATACCGAAAAAGTTTCACTATCCGGTCTGTATATCTGTCCACTTTCGTACTTAGTACGCTTTCTTTTCGTTGCAGCATATCGTAAATAAGGTAATCATAACTCGAAACTCTTAACTCGAAACTCTTAACTATAAAATGTTTTTTCAAAGGCGGTGAACTCGTCTTGCTTCAGTACGCAGCGTTTCCACCATGACTCGATGAATCCGAAACCGTAGCCCATGAGTTGGACGAAAGCGGCAGGGACGGAGAGCAGCCCCACCTTGAGGCTCTTGTTCTTGGCGGAGGAGTCGATGAAGATTACCAGGCTGTAGAACAGTATGGGAATCCAAGGCAGCAGGGCCACCCAGTACCACGAGCGCCAGTTGGGCTCGTCGTAGTGCATCAGGGCGCGCCCAACGGCAGAAGTCAGGATGAGCGCCACCACACCCACGGTGAACACGGTGGGGAGCAGATGGACCAGCTTGAGTGTGCCGGGATGGCGTTTCTCCAAGTTGATGCGGGCAATGCCGCTGTTATAGACCTGGCGGAAGAACTTGCGGAAGTCGGTGCGGCGCTTGTGCCACACCCACGCGTCGGCGAAAAGGCGCGGCTGGTAGCCGGCTTCTACGATGCGGTAGCTGAAATCGATGTCTTCGCCGAAGCGCATCTTTGAGAATCCGCCCAGCTGCCTATAGACGTCGCGGCGGATGCCCATGTTGAACGAGCGGGGGTAGAACTTGTCCAGTTTCTTCTTCCCTCCGCGTATGCCGCCCGTGGTGAAGAACGAGGTCATCGAGTAGCTGATGGCCTTCTGCACATCGGTGAACGATGGGTGCGAGGCGTCGGGGCCGCCAAAGGCTTCGGCCGGTTGGCGGCGCATCTCGTCGTCAACGGCCTGCAGATAACCCTGGGGCAGCACCACGTCGGAGTCGAGCACGATGAGCATGTCGCCCTGCGCCCGTTCGGCTCCGTAGTTGCGGCTTTGGCCGGGGCCGGAGTTGGGCTTCACGAAGTATTTCACGTCCATCAGTGGCATGTATTTCTCCACCACCTGGCGACAGTCGCGCTGCGAACCGTCTTCCACGATGAGCACTTCGAAGTCGGTCACAGTCTGTTGGGTGAGGCTCTGCAACAGCTCGTCCACCTCGTCAGGACGATTGAACACAGGAACAATTATGGAATATTTCATGAGCGCAAAGGTAAACATTTATTGGCATAAGAGCAATAATTTCATATTTTATTTGTATTTTTGTGGCCAAAAACCGACGACATTATGACGCAAGAAGAAAAGACAAAGATAGAAGAACGCATCGTTGACGTGCTCAAGACCGTCTATGACCCCGAAATTCCCGTTGACATCTGGAATTTGGGCATGATTTACAAAATCGACGTAAAAGAAGACGCAAGCGTCGAGGTGGATATGACATTCACCGCACCGTCGTGCCCCGCCGCCGACTTCATCCTGGAGGACGTGCGCACAAAGATAGAGAGCGTGGAGGGCGTGGGCAGCGTCAACGTGAACCTCGTGTTCGAACCCGCATGGGATCAGAGCATGATGAGCGAGGAAGCCCGCGTAGAACTCGGCTTCGACTAGAAAACACCGTCCCCCCCCTTAATCCACCACACAGACAAAAATGATCAACAAAAACGTATATTTCCTTTCCGATGCCCACCTTGGCTCGTGGGCCATCGACCACGGACGAATGCAAGAGCGTCGGCTCGTGCGATTTCTCGACAGCATCAAGAACAAAGCCGCTGCCGCCTATCTGCTGGGCGACATGTTCGACTTCTGGTACGAGTGGAAATACACCGTGCCCAAAGGCTACACGCGGTTCTTGGGAAAACTGTCCGAACTGACTGACATGGGCGTGGAAGTCCACTATTTCACCGGCAACCACGACATTTGGATGTACGGCTACCTGGAGCAAGAATGCGGCGTCATACTGCACAAAAAGCCGGCCACGGTGGAAATCTACGACAAGGTGTTCTACCTGGCCCACGGCGACGGGCTGGGCGACGAGAACAAAAGCTTCAAGTTCATCCGAAGCATTTTCCACAACACCACCTGCCAGCGGCTGTTCTCAACGCTCCATCCCCGCTGGGCGATGTGGTTCGGACTGACATGGGCCAAGCACTCGCGACTCAAACGCGCCGACGGCAAGGAACCACCCTACATGGGCGAGGACAAGGAATTTCTCGTGCAGTACACCAAACAGTACATGCGCACCCACTCCGACATAGACTACTTCATTTATGGCCACCGCCACATCGAACTCGACCTCATGCTCAGCCACAAAACACGCATGATTATCCTCGGCGACTGGATTTGGCAATTCTCATACGTGGTCTTCGACGGCGAACACTTCTTCCTTTCCGAATATGCCGAAGGGGAAAGTCAGATGTAAGAAACTTAACCAAATCAACACCATAAAGCGCCCCAAACTTAACCAATTGTGGTTAAGTTTGGGGCGCTTTATGGTGCCACTTAACCAAAATAACGGCGAAAAATGTTAATTTTTGGCCGTTTTTGAATTTTTCTGGGCAAAACTTAACCAGTTTTGGATAAGTTTTGTTATCTTTGCAACTGAATGAAGAACAAATAAATGGTAAAGTATATGGACGCAAACAAGATTAAGGAACTATGTGCTTTGGGCGAAAACAGCAAAGTGCAATTCAAGCTCCGACTCGACAATCCCAATAAGATTGCCGCCGAGATTGTCGCCTTCGCAAACTATCAAGGTGGAGTCATTTTGATTGGCGTCGAAGACAAGACGGGCGAAATCGTTGGCCTCAACTACGACCAGGTGCAACAACTCAGCCGCGACATCGGCAACGCAGCCAACAACAGTGTCCGCCCCACCATCTATCTGCAAACCGAAACCGTTGACGTAGATGGAAAGATTGTGCTCGTTGTCAATGTGGCCGAAGGCATCAACAAACCCTACAAAGATGCGAGCGGCAACATCTGGATAAAACAAGGCAGCGACAAACGCCGAATCATGGAGAACGACGAGATTCTGTCCATGTTTCAGGAATCGGGCAAATATCACGCCGACGAGCACGGAGTGATGAGGACACAGGCCTCCGACATCGACCTGATGCTGCTCAACGACTATCTGGAGCAATCCTACGGCAAGCGGGCCGACGAGTTCAACCTGCCGCTCGAGCAATTGCTTCAGAACATGCAACTCATGAACAGCAAAGGCCAGCTCACTCTGGCTGGACTGCTCTATTTCGGCAAACATCCACAGATGTACGAGCCTGCCTTCGTCATCAAGGCCGTCTCGTTTTTCGGTAACGACATGGGTGGATTGGAATATCGCGACAGTAAGGACATCACGGGCACCATCCCGCGCATGTTCAACGAAGGCATGGCCTTCCTCAAAGCCAACCTGCACAGCTTGCAGGCTGGGCAGTCGTTCAATTCGGTGGGAAAACTGGAGATTTCGGAAATAGCGCTGAGAGAATTGCTTCAGAATGCGCTCGTCCACCGCGACTATCTGATTGATGCTCCCATACGCATCTTGATTTTCGATGACCGAGTGGAGATTGTCAGCCCCGGAGGGCTGCCCAACGGTGTAGATGTCAACTCCATCCGGTTTGGGAAAACCAGCCAGCGCAACCGGCTGATGGCCACGCTTTGCGCCAAGACCATGGACTATCGCGGATTGGGCACGGGCATCATCCGCGCCACCAAGGAGGTGCGCGACATTGAATTTGTCAACGACAAGGGCAGCCAGTTCAAGGTGGTCATCAAGAGGCCCGTGGTCGGACTGTCCTATCCGCAGACTTCCGGCTCCGACCTCATTGTTTCCGACGGTTTGCCTTCTCAACCCTACAACTTGGGATACAGGCAAATCGCTGCGCCCGACATGCACTTCGGCTCGCTGCCTGTGCGGCAGCTATGCCCTCAGCTTCCCAAGGGCGAGGACGAGAATGCCATCCGCATACTCCAGCTCTGCCAGACGCCTCAAGGCATTCTGGAGATGATGGAGGCAACAGGTTACAAGAGCCGCACCAGTTTCCGCCGCAGAATCCTTGACCCGCTTATCGGTGCCGGACTCATAGAGCCCGAGCTGAAGGACAAACCCAACAGCCCCAAGCAGCGCTACAGAACCGTGAGAAATAATCAATGAAACACTTAAAACCACACATCATCATGAAAAAGAAACTTCTCCTGCTGCTGCTCGTTTGCATCAGCACCCCTATCTTCGCCCAGACGGCAGAAACAATCATTGAGCAGTCGGACAAATACGCCACCGAACATCTGCACATCAAGTACGAATACGAACTGATGACTCTCGACGGTGTGCTCTACGCCACCAACAAATACGAGCGCACTCCTTGTGTGCTCATCCGTTATCCGTCGGCCAAGACGCAGAGCTCGTTCACCATTCCCACAGGCGTAACCCGCATCTGCGCCCATGCCTTCGACGGCGCCAAGCTGGAGACGCTCTACATCCCCAACACCGTGCGCTACATTGCCTACGAAGCCTTCACCAACGCCCAGATTGGACGTTTCGAATCGGACAACAACCAGAGTGCAGCCGTCCAGCCACTCACTTTCGATGCCGAAACTGAGGCTATCTACGATGCCGAGGGCAAGCTCCAGGACAGCATCAGCGACCCCGCCAAGACCTACATCATCCGACTGAAAAATGGACAGGCGCTGAAAGTGAGAGGCAGCAAATAAGGGCCACTCCGGCTTTCGAAGCCCCCTGGATTCTTTTCTTTCTCCGGCTTCAGCCTTTGCTTCATCACCTTGCATAATTGGTTCTTTTTTATTGCTGTCCGCTAAAAATTTTGCTTGGTTCATAAAATAGGCTGAATCCCTCGCTTGGGTTTCAGCCTTTATAGTTACCTTTGTTTCTGCAAAAAAAACAGATTACATGAACAAAGGTACACATTTTATCGGACAGCAATAATTTAATTATTTGAAAATGTTCACCAACTGGTGTGACACCAGCTGGTGAACATTGTTCGTTGCTCTGTGTGAAAGCGAGGATTACTTCAGCAGGTTCATGGTGTCGGTGGCAATCATCAGTTCCTCGTCGGTGGGGATGACGACAACCTTTACGCGCGAGTCGTCGGCAGAGATGATGGCCTCTTCGCCACGCACGCGGTTCTTCACCTCGTCGAACTTCACGCCGAGGAACTCCATGTCCTTGCAGACCTCTGAGCGCATGCTCGTCTGATTCTCGCCCACACCGGCGGTGAAGACAATGACATCAAGGCCACCCATGGCGGCAGCGTAGGCACCGATGTACTTCTTGATGCGATAGAAATACATGTCCTGAGCCAGCTTGGCTTTCGGGTCGCCCGACTTGGCAGCACTCTCCACGTCGCGCATGTCGCTGGAACCGCCCGTGAGACCGGCCACACCGCTCTTCTTGTTGAGCAGGTTGGACATGCCGTCTGCATCTAGACCGAGCTTCTTCTCGATGAAGGTCACGGCACCACCGTCGATGTCACCGGCACGTGTGCCCATCACCAGACCTTCCAGCGGGGTGAGACCCATGGAGGTGTCGATGCACTTGCCATCCTTCACAGCAGCGATAGAACCGCCATTGCCCACGTGGCAGGTCACCATCTTGGTGCCTTCGGCGGGAATGCCGAGGAACTCGCAGGCGCGGGCCGACACGTAGCGGTGGCTGGTGCCGTGGAAACCGTAGCGGCGGATGCCGTACTTCTCGTAGAGTTCGTAGGGAATGGCATACATGTAAGCCTTGGGAGGCATGGTTTGGTGGAAGGCAGTGTCGAACACGCCCACCTGGGGCAGACCCGGCATGAGCTCCTTCACGGCGTTCACGCCCTTCAGGTTGGCGGGGTTGTGCAGTGGAGCCAGGTCGGAGCACTCCTCGAAGGCCTTGAGCACCTCGTCGGTGAGGATGACCGACTTGTTGAACTTCTCGCCGCCATGCACCATGCGGTGGCCCACGGCATCAATCTCCGAGAGGTCTTTGATGACGCCAATCTCGGGGTCGGTGAGCAGGGAGAAGATGAACTTCACTCCCTCGGTGTGCTCGGGAATGTCGTGCATAATCTGGCGTTTCTCGCCGTTGGCGAGTTTCACTTTCACGAAGGAGCCGTCGAGTCCCACTCGCTCTGCACCGCCGCTGGTCATCACACTCTTGTCGTCCATGTTGTACAGAGCGTACTTGATGGAACTGCTTCCGCAGTTGAGAACTAAAATTTTCATATTCTTTCTTGTTGTTAATAATCTTTTTTTATGAAACGAATTTGAATAATTAGAATAATTAATCCACGAATGAGAATAAGAAATACTATAAACGAAGGCTATCCCAAGATATAGTATTTATAATTATCCTGATTCAGAAGCACGAAATTGTCCTCTTCGGGGAGGTAGAGATAACGTTCTGCATAGAGTTGCTTTTCTCCGAAGTTGAAAAGCACCCCTCTCTCGGCTTTAGAAATACGCATATAGTTCATGAGTTGTGCACGGTGGTCGGAGGTTATACTCTCCACAGACTTAAACTCAATAACGATGCCATTGTAAAAGAAGTCTGCATAGTAGGTCTTTTCCATCAGCACACCTTTATAATAAAGTCGGAGCTCTTTTTCCCTTTCGACTTTTTTGCCTCTAAGCATCATTTCCAAAGCAAAAGCCTCTTGATAGATAGGTTCTGCCATGCCTCGGCCCAGTGTCTTATGAACTTCCATGGCAACACCTACGACTTCATAAATATCTTGATACTCCTGCTTGGTCATAAAATATGGTTATTCTAATTCGTGGATCAATTATTCTAATTATTTTTATTCGTTTCTTAATGCTTTATACGATTTCTTTCCTAGAAATACCCATCGGGCATTATTTCTTTGCATCCATAGCCTGGCAGGCGGTGATGGCAACGAGATAGTAGATGTCGTCGATGGAGCAGCCGCGGCTGAGGTCGTTCACCGGACGGGCGATGCCCTGGAGGATGGGACCTACTGCGATGGCGTCGCCAAGGCGCTGTACGAGCTTGTAGGCGATGTTGCCCACCTCGAGGCAGGGGAATACCAGCACGTTGGCGTTGCCTGCGATGTCGCTGCCCGGAGCCTTCTTCTTGCCTACGGCAGGAACGAGGGCGGCGTCGGCCTGAAGCTCTCCGTCCACCTTCAGTGCGGGATCAAGCTCCTTGGCCAGACGAGTGGCCTCGCTGACCTTATCGACCACTTCGTGGGTGGCGCTGCCCTTGGTGGAGAAGCTCAGCATGGCCACGCGCGGATCCTGGAATCCTGCCACCGAGCGGGCGGTCTGCGCGGTGCAGACGGCAATCTGCGACAGCTGGTTGGCGTCGGGCATGGGCGTAACGGCCACGTCGCCCACTACGAGCACACCGTCCTCGCCGTATTCGGGCTTCTTGGTGATGAGCAGCATGGCACCGCTGACGCAGGTGATGCCCGGGGCGCACTTGATGATCTGCAGGGCGGGGCGCAGCGTCTCGCCGGTGGTGGAGAGCGCACCGCTGATCTGTCCGTCGGCACCCTCGGTCTTGATGATCATGCAGCCCAGGTAGAGCGGGTTCTTCACCAGCTCGCGGGCCTGCTCGATGGTCATGCCCTTCTTCTTGCGCAGCTCGCAGAGCAGCTGGGCATACTCCTCGCTCTTCTCGCAGTTCTCCGGGTCGATGATGGTGGCCTTGCCGATGTTCTGCAGGTCCCACTCAGCAGCCAGACGGTTGATTTCGTCGGGATTGCCAATGAGAATGATGTTGGCGATGTCGTCGGCCAGCACTTTGTCGGCGGCCTTCAGTGTACGCTCCTCTGTAGCCTCGGGGAGCACAATGCGCTGCTTGTTTGATTTAGCGCGGGCAACGATTTGATTTAATAAATCCATAGTCTGTGTTTTTTGAATGTGTGTTTATGATTTAAATAATGAGTTTTTCCAAAATCATGTGTTCATCATTTGAATTTTGCAAAAATAAGAAAAATAATCCACATACCGTTGCCGCAAAGACCTAAAAATTCATAATTCACCCACAAAAGTGCTCAGGCCACTTCCGCCGATGCGGGAGTGGCCTGAAACAAACACTAACCTAAAAAAAACTAAATGTAAATTGATGAAAAGATAACAATAATTGTCTAACCTAATCCCTCTCGTCGTTCGCGCTTATAATGGGGTTCCCTCATGTTTTCCCTAAAGTTGTTTCTGTCAGTTTTGAATGCGGTTGTTGTCGTAGAATCGTTATTGTTTCCTTTTGACATTGCAAAGATACAACCCTTTTGGCCTTGGTTCCAAACTTTTGGCTTTCTTTGCATGAAAGAGGTTCGGACAACCAGGCTTTTTTCGGACAAACGGCCTAAATGGGGGCCGTTGTTGTCCGAAAGGGCGCTGCAAGGGGGAGTAATAGGAACTATAGGTTCTATAGGTACTATGGATACTATAGGTACTATGGGGCTAGTGGTGCTGCAAAAAAAACATGGCCATCCGCACGGACGGCCATGTTTGGGTGATTTGTACTATATAATAACTGTCGTTTGTAATGCCGTTGTTTATGAGAAGGTGATGACGCCCTGCACGGGTTCCTCGCCCTTGGGGGTGTTGTCGTTGACAATGTTGCCCGAAGCCTTTCCGCGTATGCCTTCGAGCACCTGGCGTGTGCGCTTGTAGGTGGGCGACGACTCTACGTCGGAGATGACGTTGTCGTTGTCCAAGTCTTCGGGGCGGAAGAGGAAGATGTGCGGGCGGCGCTTGTACTGCTTGTTGTTGCTGTCGCTGCCGTAGTAGCGGTCGCGGCGCTCGCGCCGTTCCTCGCGTTTCTCGGCCTCCTCGGCCAAACGGTCCTGCTCCTCCTGAGTGCGGCGGTTGAAGTGGCCCGTCATGCCATCTACATCCTCTATGCCGAAGCCGGTGGCCAGGATGGTCACCTTCACCTTGTCGCCCAGTTCGGGGTCGGTGGCTATTCCCCACTTGATTTCGAAGTCGTTGCCGAATTTGGCCATGAAGTCGTTCACGTCGGTCATCTCGTCCATCATCAGTCCGCCACCGTTCTTGTCGTTGCAGAAGGTGATGTTGAGCAGAATCTTCTTCGAGTTGAACACGTCGTTGTCGTTGAGCAGCGGCGAGTTGAGCGCGTCGTCGATGGCCTTCTTCACGCGCGACTCGCCCTCGCCATAGCCTGTTGACATGATGGCCACGCCACCATCCTTGAGCACGGTCTTCACGTCGTTGAAGTCGAGGTTGATGAGTCCGTGGACGGTGATGATTTCGGCAATCGACTTGGCGGCCACGCTCAGCGTGTCGTCGGCCTTGCCAAAGGCGTCGAGCACGGTCAGCTCGGGATAGATTTCGCGCAGGCGCTCGTTGTTGATGACGAGCAGCGCGTCAACGTGCTTCGACATCTCCTCCACGCCGTCGAGCGCCTGGTCTATCTTGCGGTCGCCCTCGAAACGGAAGGGAATGGTGACGATGCCCACGGTCAGTATGCCCAGATTTTTCGATTCGCGCGCAATGACAGGGGCGGCGCCTGTGCCGGTGCCACCGCCCATTCCGGCGGTGATGAACGCCATCTTGGTGCCGTCGTTGAGCATGTTGCGCACCTCGTCGATGCTTTCTTCGGCAGCCTGGCGCGCCTTTTCGGGCTTGTTGCCCGCTCCGAGTCCTTCCTTGCCCAGCTGCAGATGAACGGGCACGGGGCTGTCGTTGAGTGCCTGGTTGTCGGTGTTGCAGAGCACGAAGGTGACGTCGTGGATGCCTTCGCGGTACATGTGGTTGACGGCATTGCCGCCTCCGCCGCCCACACCGATGACTTTGATGATGCTTTGGTCTTTGTCTGGCTCGCCGAAGTCCAGAACATCTACTGGTATGTTGCTGTTTGCCATAATTGTCTCAAAACTTAATAAAAACTGTGAATCCTTTTTTTATAAACCTTTAATCATTCCTTTTTCCTAGCTTTTCCGCTGCGTCATTCTTCTTCGGTGAGGAATTTGTTCACGAACGTCCTGAACTTGCTCAGTGTCTTCTTCATTCCGGCGTTGGCTTTGCGCTCCGCCTCTTCCTTGGCCTTGCGCTCCGCCTCTTCCTTGGCTTTGCGTTCGGCATCCTCCTGTGCCTTGCGCTCGGCTTCCTCTTGAGCCTTCAGTTTTTCGGCTTCTGTGATGACGATTCCGCTCTTTATTTCGTTGGCGGTTCGGGGCTTGTTGTGGATGTCGGCAGTGGTGGTGCTTGGGCTCTTGGGGCCGAAGAGATCGCCGTTTTCGCTGATTTCGTTTCCGGCGCAGTTCATGTCGCCCTTGGCCAGCAGTCCGAGCACGGTGTTCATCATGCCGTTGTGGTTGTTGATGTCGGGCGTGTTTGCGTGGATGGAGTTGAGCACGAACTTGGCCGTGCGTATCTTCTCCACATGGGTGTGGTTGCGGAATGCTTTCTCGATGTTCTTCATGTTCGAGCCGCCCCCGGTGAGGATGATTCCGCCCAGCAGCTTGTCAGCATACTCGTTGGGCACCTGGTACCACACGTTGGCGATGATCTCTTCCAGGCGGGCCTCCACGATGTCGATGAATTTGCGGCTTTCCACCGAGCGTTCTGCGTCGATGGGGAGCATGAGCGTGTTGTCAATGTCGTTGTTGTCGGTATAGGCCGATGCATACTTGAGCTTCATTTTCTCTGCTTCGCTCTCCTCCATCTGCAGCGATGCGATGTCCTTGGTGATGTTCGAGCCGCCCAGCGGGATGACAGCCAGATGGCGCAGTATGTTCTTGTAATACACGGACACGGTGGTGGTGTCGGCGCCCAGGTCAACCAGTGCGCAGCCCGAGCGGCGCTCGGCGTCGGTGAGTACGCTGTCGGCCAGTGCCAGTGGCGCCAGATACATCTCTGCAATGGCGATGCCCGCCTGGTCGAAGCACTTGTTGAGGTTTTTGTAGAACAGCTTGCGCCACAGGATGTTGAGGAAATTGCCTGTGAGGCGGCTGCACTGAATGCCGACAGGGTCCTGCTGATACTGCGAATCGACCTTGTACTCCTGAGTGGCTGCATCGAGAATCTCCTGGTCGGGGTAGGTCATGTTGCGGTTGGCGTCCATGAGTTCGTTCACCATCTCCTGTTTGACGATGGTGTCGGTGGGCAGGTCTTTGATGATTTCGTTCTTGACGCTACGTATGCTTTGTCCGCCCACGCCCACATACACGTGTGAAATTTCCGTTTTGAGAGTGTTTGTCAGTTTCTTCACAATATTCGTCAAGCACTGGGCGGTCTTGTCGATATTGTAAACAATGCCTTTCCGGATGAAAGAAGATGAGTCTTCCTTGACCACTGCGAGTACCTGAATACTGCCGTCGAGGTTCTTCTTGCCGGCGATGCCGGTCACCTTTGATGAGCCTAATTCGATTGCTACGATAAAATCCCTTGCTGGCATAACGTTCTTTTTATTGTTGTTTTTTTATTTGTTTTGTTGTGTTGAATGTCTGAGTCGAGTTGCCCGAAGCCAGGCCGTTGTTTGTCCTATCCCTGTTCGTCGGGTTTGAAGTGGCGTTTTTTGCAGATGATCTGGTTGTCGAATTCCAGGCTGATGTAGCTGTACTTGTTCCACCCCGCTTGGCTCAGTCCGTAGCGATAGAACTTCTCCAGCCGTTCCATTTTCTTGCTCACGTAGTCGGCCACCATCTTCTGTCGCTCGTCCTTCTGTCGCGACTCGGGCAGATAGCCGATGAAGACGATGTTGTCGCCCACGCGCGGCACAATCTCCACCCCCTTGTCGGGCAGAATGTTGATTTGCTCCACCAGGTTGCGCCACAGGTTGTTCTCCATGAGCGTTTCGCTGAGGAACCCCAGATAGTTCTTGGCATAGTCCTTGCTGATGTTGCCCGTGGCGATGATGAGGTCGGAGGTGTATTTCGAGTTGGGCATGATGCCGCCCTGGTCGTCGAGATAATAGTCGTCGCCGTTGCTGCTCTTGATGCGCACGATGGGGAGCCGCTGGGTAATGTTGATGCAGACGTGGCCGTCCTGCGTCTTGTAGCACTGTGCGGTTTTGACGAAGGGGCTGGTTTTGAGGATGTCCTCTATGCCCCTTGGCTGGACGAAAGCCATGCGTTTCTCCAGCGGGTAGAGCTGGTTGCGCTGCAGGATTTTCTTTATCTCGGCTGCGCTGAGAAATCCGTTGGTGGTTTCGTCGGCAATGTTGATGGCCACCTTGGTGCATACCTTCGCCGTCTCGTCGGGTTTGTTGAACGAGGTGATGGCAAACACCAGATAGACCGCCAGGGCTATGTCGAGTGTGCCAATGATGGTTTTCTTCCAGTTGATGTGCATGAGTGGTTATTTCTGCTGAAGAATCTTGGCGATTTCGGGCACGTAGTTGTCCAGGTCGCCTGCGCCGAGCACAACCAGCACGTCAAAGTCGCGGCCGCGCACCAGGTCGAGCACCTGCTCCTTGTGAATCATGCTTTTCTCCACGCCCGGGCGCAGGTTGTCGTAGATGAGCTGCGAGGTGACGCCCGGGATGGGTTCTTCGCGGGCGGGGTAGATGTCGCACAGGATGACCTCGTCGAGCTGGCTCAGCGCGTCGGCGAAATCGCGGTAGAAGTCGCGGGTGCGCGTGTAGAGGTGAGGCTGGAAGATGGCCGTGATGCGGCGGTTCTTGTAGAGCTCGCGTATGCTGCGGGCACTCTGGTAGATTTCCTTGGGATGGTGGGCGTAGTCGCTGAGGAACACATGGCGGTCGTCCTTCAGCTTAAAGTCGAAACGGCGGTCAACGCCCCCGTAGGTGCGCATGCCGTAGCGCAGCTCGTTGGCCGAGCAGCCGTTGAGCTGGGCGATGGCCATGGCGGCGATGGCGTTCTCGATGTTGATGGGGATGGGCTGTCCCAGCTTCACGTCTGTGACGTTCTCTACGGGCGAGATGAAGTCGAAGGTGATTTCGCCGTTGTCGATGACCACATTCTCGGCGTGGAAGTCGCCCTCCTCGCGGCTGTACTCATAGATGCGCACACCGGGCTGCACGTCGGGGCGCACTTCCAGCCCGCGGTGGATGACGAGTGCTCCGCCCGGCTGGATGAGGGTGGTGTAGTGGCGGAAACTCTCCAGATAGGCCTCCTTGGTTCCGTAGATGTCCAGATGGTCGGGGTCGGTGCTGGTGATGACGCTCATCCACGGGCGCAGCCAGTGGAACGAGCGGTCGTACTCGTCGGCCTCGATCACCACGTATTCGCTCTCTTTGCTCAGAATGTAGTTGGTGCCGTAGTTTTTGGAGATGCCGCCCAGAAAGGCGTTGCAGTCCATTTGGCTCTGGTGCATGATGTGGGCGCACATGGTCGAGGTGGTGGTTTTGCCGTGTGTGCCGGCAAAGCAGAGTCCCTTGGAGGCGCGGGTCAGCGTGCCGAGCACCTGGGCGCGTTTCTCAATCTCGAATCCCTCGCTGCGGAAGTATTGCAGTTCCTTGTGGCTCTCGGGGATGGCCGGCGTGTAGATGACCAGCGTCGATGCCCGCTTCTTGCAGGCGTGGGGTATCTCGTCGATGTTCTCTTCGTAGTGTATGAGCATGCCTTCTTTCTCGAGCTGGGCGGTGAGTGCCGAGGGTGTCTTGTCGTAACCCGCCACCACCACGCCGCGGCTGATGAAGTAGCGGGCGATGGCGCTCATGCCGATGCCTCCGGCACCGACGAAATAGACAGCTTTGATGGTTTTCAGTTCCATGGTCGAACCTTGATGTTTAATCTTTGTTTTTTCTTTCTTTAGTTTTTCTTCGCCAGTTTGATGACCTCGTCGGCAATGATGTCGGCGGAGTGGGGCAGGGCCAACTTCAGGATGTTTTGGCTGAGTGTGGCCAGCCGTTCGTCGTCGTTCACCGTCTTGACGGCCAGGGCCAACAGCTCGGCCGGAGCGTCGGCATCCTTTACGTAGAGGGCGGCGTCCTTGTTGACCAGAGCCATGGCGTTCTTGGTCTGGTGGTCTTCGGCCACGTTGGGGCTGGGCACCAGGATGACAGGCTTGCCCAGCAGGCAGAACTCGCTGATGGAGCCTGCTCCGGCACGGCTGATGACCAGGTCAGCGGCCCTGTAGGCTGCTCCCATGTCGCTGATGAAGTCGGTAACGTGGAGCATGGGCAGCTCGCGGCCCCGCATCTGCTCGGCTATGGCGGCACTGTAGTATTTGCCCGTCTGCCAGACGAACTGCACACCCGACTGTTCCACCAGGTCGAGGTGCTGCAGGACGCTCTCGTTGATGGTGCGCGCTCCCAGGCTGCCGCCCACCAGCAGGATGGTCTTCTTCTGCACGTCCAGTCCGAAACTTTGCAGGGCCTCTTCGCGGCTGATGGTGGTTTGGAGCAGGGCCTGGCGCACGGGGTTGCCCGTCATGATGATTTTCTCGGCGGGGAAGAATTTCTCCATGCCCTCGTAGGCCACGCACACCTTGGCGGCCTTGCCGGCCAGCATCTTGTTGGTTTTGCCTGCAAACGAGTTCTGCTCTTGTATGAGGCAGGGAATGCCCATGCCCATGGCCGCCTTCAGGGTGGGAAAGCTGGCATAGCCGCCTACGCCCACGGCCGCCATGGGGCGGAACTGGCGCAGAATCTGCTTCACCATGTGGTTGCTCTTCCACATCTTGTAGGGCAGCGTGATGTTCTTCAGCAGGTTCGAACGGTTGAAGCCGCTGATGGGCAGACCTTTTATTTCGTATCCGGCCTGCGGCACACGCGTCATCTCCATGCGGCCCTCGGCTCCCACAAACAGGATTTTAGCGACGGGACACTTGGCCTTGATGGCGTTGGCGATGGAAATGGCGGGGAAGATGTGGCCCCCCGTGCCGCCACCGCTGACTACTATTCTGAGTTCTTCGTTCATATATTTACATATTTCTGCAAAAGTACGAAAATAATTTTTCTTTTTGCCAAATTTCTGCCAATTTCTTTTTGGGCTTTTCCGCTCGTGGCCAAAATTTCTCCGCGTGTCGTCATGCTCTCGTCGGGAGATATTTTTTTGTTGTCGTGAGTTGCAAAATTATTGTCGGGAGATACGCTGAAATTCTCTAGAGAACTTGCGCCTGTTTCCCGACGTCATTTCGTCGCCTCCCGCCGTGGGCGTTTTTTCGCGCGACAATGCTGTCGGCGCGGCTTCTCAGGCGGGTGCATTGGCTTCTCAGACGAGTGCCGCGGCTTCTCAGACGGATGCCACGGCCAGTTTCACCTTGCCTGAACCGTCTGTCACGGCGGCCTCGTCCTTCTTCTTGGCCGAGTAGCTCACGCTGAGGATGACGCCCATGTAGATGCAGTTGATGATGGTCGAGGTGCCGCCCTTGCTGATGAGCGGCAGCGGCTGTCCCGTCACGGGCACCAAGCCTACGGCCACCAGCATGTTGAACATGGCTTGCGTGACGAGCAGCAGGGCCAGCCCCATGATGAGCAGCGCGGGGAAGATGTTTTCGCAGCGGTTGGCGATGGTGGCCGTGCGGAACAGCAGGATGATGTAGAGCATGCACACCACGATGGCTCCCACGATGCCCATCTCCTCGATGATGATGGCGTAGATGAAGTCGGAGAACGCCTGCGACAGGAAGTCGCGCTCCACCGAGTTGCCGGGCCCTTTGCCCACGATGTTGCTCGAAGCGATGGCTATGTTGGCGTGGGCCACCTGGGCGTCCTTGTCGAGGTCGAATTCGTTGGGCGCCACTTCCTCACTGTTGAGGAATTTGTCGATGCGCGATTTCCACGTGTCGGCACGATGGAACAGTTTGTCCAATTTGCTGGGCTCCTCCAGCTCGGTTTCGGCGGCAGCCTCGGTCATGGCCAGCTTAGGGTCCTTCTCCTCTACGTCGTTGCCCACAATCATGATGGTGGCCAGCCCGAAAGCGGCTATCAGCATGACACAGCCCAGCAGCTTGCCTATCTGAACCAGGGGTACGCGCCCGATGAACATCATCATCACGATGACGGCGCTCACCAGCACTGCCGTAGAGAGGTTTTCGAGCATGATGAGCGGAACGATGGCGCCGCAGACACACATGATGTATTTGAACGCCCGCTTGTCGGCGCCACGCTCGGTCTGCATGGCGCTCAGTATTTGGGCCACGGCCAGAATCAGCGCGCCCTTGGCTATCTCTGACGGCTGAAACTGAATGCCCACAAGACTGATCCAGCGCTGCGCGCCGTTGGTGCTGTGGCCCGCTATGAGCACCCAGACGAGCGTGAACAGGGCGAATGCCAACATGAAGGGGGTGACAATCTTGAAGTACTTGCACTTGACGTTCATCACCACCACCATGCAGAATACGCCCACCAGCAGCAGCCCCGCATGCTTGATCATCGGGCTCCAGTAGTTGCCCGTCTTGTACGTCAGTACGCTCGAGGCGCTATACACCTCGACGATGCTGATGATGCAGAGCAGGAAGAATATCATCCAGATGATACCGTCGCCCTTGAATTTCTTGCTGAATATTTTGTCTAACATATTCCTAACCCAAAACTCCTAACTCTTAACTCCTAACTCCTAACTCTCACAGGTTTCTCACGAGCGTCTTGAATTGGTCGCCGCGATCCTCCATGTTCTTGAACAAGTCGAACGAGGCGCAGCAGGGGCTCAGCAGAACGGTTTCGCCCGGTTTGGCCATTTCGTAGCATGCCTGCACACACTCGCTCATGGAGTGGGTGTCGCGCACGGGAATGCCCAGCGGGTCGAAGAAATTGTGCAGTTTGGTGTTGTCGGCGCCCAGATAGACCAGGCCCGAGCACTTCTTCAGCACCAGTTCGCGGATGGCGTTGTAGTCGTTGCCCTTGTCCTTGCCGCCGATGATGAGAATCACCTTGGTGCGCATGCTTTCCAGCGCATACCAGCAGGCGTCCACGTTGGTGGCCTTCGAGTCGTTGACGTAGGTCACGCCGCGCACCGTGGTCACCTTTTCCAGACGGTGCTCCACGCCGGGGAAGTCGCTCAGGCTCTTGCGGATGCTCTCCTTGCGTATGCCGCTGATGTTCGAGGCGATGCCCGCAGCCAGCGAGTTGTAGATGTTGTGCTTCCCTGTGAGGCTCAGTTCCTCCTGTTCCATGTTGAACGGCGTGGGATACTCAATCTTGTACTGCCCCTCTTCGATGTAGCCGATGCTTCCGCGCTCTTTCAGCTCGGAGAACGGGCACTGCACAGCCTTGATGTCGTATTTCGCCAGCTCGCGCTTGATGATGGGGTCGTCGTTCCAATAGACGAAGGCGTCGTCGGCAGTCTGGTTCTGTATGATTCGCATCTTGCTGTCCACATAGTTCTGCATGCAGTTGTCGTAGCGGTCCAGGTGGTCGGGTGTGATGTTGAGCAGAATGGCAATGTTGGCGCGGAAGTCGTACATGTTGTCCAGCTGGAACGAACTCAGCTCGATGATGTAGTATTCGTGCGGATCCTCGGCCACCTGCAGCGCCAGCGAATGGCCGATGTTGCCGGCCAGTCCGGCGTCGTAGCCAGCGTCGCGGAAGATGTGGTAGATGAGCGACGTGGTGGTGGTCTTGCCGTTGCTGCCCGTGATGCAAATCATCTTCGAGTTGGTGTAGCGTCCGGCAAACTCTATTTCGCTGATGATGTGAGTGCCCTGCTCGCGCAGTTTCTTCACCATGGGAGCCGTGTCGGGAATGCCGGGACTCTTGATCACCTCGTCGGCACAGAGAATCTTCGATTCGGTGTGTTGGCCTTCCTCCCATTCTATTTGGTGGTCGTCCATCAGTTTCTTGTATTTGTCCTTGATCTTCGACATGTCAGAAACAAACACGTCGAACCCTTCTTTCTTTGCCAGTACGGCGGCTCCTGCACCGCTTTCGCCAGCTCCCAATATTACAATTCTTTTCATATCTTGTTTTTTTCTTAATGAAGAATGAGGTGGGATGAGTGAAACTTAACCATGACTCCAATCTCCCAACTCCCAACTCCAAACTCTTAACTCCTAACTCCAAACTCCCCCCGCTTCTATCTCATCTTCAGCGTGATGATGGTCAGCGCAGCCAGAATGATGGTGGTGATCCAGAAGCGGAACGTAATCTTCGACTCGTGGAACTGTCGCTGCGGCCAGTGCTTGAAGATGTAGCGGCTTGACTCGTCGAGTTGCGAGTCCAGCTTGCGGAAGTTGTCGTGTATGGGCGTGGCGCGGAACACCCTCACGCGCTCGCCCTTGCGCTTGTACCACTTGAACACCTGGGTCTGGATGATGACGCTCAGGCTCTCAACGAAGAAGATTCCGCAGAGGATGGGCAGCAGCAGCTCCTTGTGGATGATGACGGCGCAAACGCCAATGATGCCGCCGATGGTGAGCGACCCCGTGTCGCCCATGAACACCTGCGCGGGATAGGCGTTGTACCAGAGAAAACCAATCATGGCACCCACGAAGGCGCACATGAAGATGACCAGCTCCTGCGAGCCCTGAATGTACATGATGTCGAAATAGCTGGCAAAACCGATGTGCGACGACACGTAGGCCAAGATGCCCAGCGCCACACCGATGATGGCCGCGTTGCCCGCGCACATGCCGTCCATGCCGTCGTTAAGGTTGGCGCCGTTGGAAACGGCCGTCACCACCAGAATGGTCATCAGCACGAACAGCACCCAGCCTGCGGCTGACTTGTGTTTGCCGAATATCGACATCACCTGCGAATAGTCCAAGTTGTGGTTCTTGAAGAACGGAACGGTGGTTTTCAGCGATTTCACCGCCTCTTTCTGGTGTTTCACCACCACCTCCTGCTGAGCGGTGTTGTGGGGCACACTCACATTCTCGCGCACCACGGCGTCGGGGCTCAGATAGAGCACAATGCCCACGATGAATCCGATGCTCACCTGGCCCACAATCTTGTACTTGCCCTTCAGACCGTCTTTGTTGCGGCGGAAAATCTTGATGTAGTCGTCCAGAAAGCCCAGGAACCCCAGCCACACGGTGGTGATGATCATCAGGATGAGGTAGATGTTGCGCATGCGGCCCAACAGCAGTACGGGCAACAGGATGGACACGATGATGATGATGCCCCCCATGGTGGGCACCCCCTTCTTCTGAGTGCCGAAGGGGTCGATGCTGGCGTCGCGGGCGGTTTCGGAAATGTTCTTCCGCTTCATGTACTTGATGAAGTGTTCGCCGAACCATGCCGAGATGATCAGCGAGAAAATGAGCGTGAGCAGCGCGCGGAACGATATGTACGACCACACGTGCGCACCGGGAATGTCGTATTGCTCTAGAAAACGGAACAGATAGTATAACATGTGCTTCTTGGCTGTTTTTTCATTTGATCTTGAACTTGCAATTCAACGCCATGGCAAATTGCCAATCGACGTTGTGACCGAGGAGTCGCCTGCTCAGTTGGCGAAAATTTCGCGCACCACCTCGCGGTCGTCGAAATGGTGTTTCACACCCTTTATCTCCTGATAGTCTTCGTGGCCCTTGCCCGCTATGAGTATCACGTCGCCCTTCTGCGCCAGCATGCAGGCCGTGCGGATGGCCTCGCGCCGGTCGGCAATGCTCAGCACCTTCTTCATCTGTTGGCCGTTCAGTCCGGCCAGCATGTCGTTGATGATGTCCTGCGGCTCCTCGAAACGCGGATTGTCGCTCGTGATGATTACGCGGTCGCTTTGCTTCACGGCTTCCTGGGCCATGAGCGGACGCTTGCCCTTGTCGCGGTTGCCGCCTGCGCCGCAAACGGTGATGACGTGTCCTTTGCCGTTGAGCACCTCGTGGATGGCGTTGAGCACATTTTCCAGCGCGTCGGGCGTGTGGGCGTAGTCAACGATGGCGGTGAACCCTTCGGGCGAATGGATGGGCTCCAGTCGGCCGCTGACACTCTTCAGTGTGCTCATCACCACGAGAATGTCCTCGGGCTGTTTGCCCAAGAGCACGGCGGCTCCATAGACGGCGAGCAGGTTGCTCACGTTGAACTTGCCGATGAACTGCACCCCCACCTCGCGACCGTCAATCTCCAGATACATGCCCTCGAAGTGGCACTCCAGAATGCGCGCCCTGAAGTCGGCCATGCTGCGCGTAGAATAGGTCTTCTTCTGAGCCTTGGTGTTCTGCAGCATCACCATGCCGTTCTTGTCGTCGGCGTTGGTCAGGGCGAAGGCCGTCTTGGGCAGCTGGTCGAAGAATGCCTTCTTGGCGTCGCGGTAGTTTTCGAACGTCTTGTGGTAGTCCAGATGGTCGCGCGTCAGATTGGTGAAGATTCCGCCTGCAAAGTTCAGCCCGCCGATGCGTTTCTGGGCGATGGCATGGCTGCTGCATTCCATGAAGGCATATTCGCAGCCTGCTTCCACCATGCGCGCCAGCAGGGCGTTCAGCTCGATGGGGTCGGGCGTGGTGTGGCTGGCGGGGATGGGCTCGTCTTCGATGTAGTTGCACACCGTCGAGAGCAGGCCGCACTTGTGGCCCATCCTGCGGAACATATTATATAATAAGGTGGCGATGGTGGTTTTGCCGTTGGTGCCCGTCACACCCACCAGCTTCAACTTGGTTGAGGGATTGCCATAGAACAATGTGGCCACGCGTCCTACCGCATCCTCGGTGCTGGCCACCTGAACGTAGGTGACACCCTCTCGCACTTCGGTTGGCAGCGTTTCGCAGAGCACTGCCACAGCTCCCATGTCCAGCGCCTTGCCGATGAAGGTGTGACCATCCACCTGCGTGCCCTTGATGGCCACAAAGATGTGTCCCTTGGCAATGCGCCGGGAATCGATGTTGATGCCGGTTATCTCTACTTCTGTGCCACCGACCACGTTCAGTGGCACAATGTTCGTAATCAACTCTTTCAGTTTCATATCGTCTTCTTGTTTTTATTTTTCACTCCAAAGCTTTCATTTCAAGGCCAAACTCTTTCCTTGCTCGGTTTGTCAGCACTGTGCCGACACTTTCGCTCTTTCGATTTGCAAAACGGTGGTCTGCCCTCCTGAAGAAAGGCTCCTCACCTGAGCTTCAGCATGCAGGTTTCACCTTTCTTTATATAGTGTCCCGGCGGAAGGCTCTGCTCGGTCACCTTGCCGCGGCCCTCGATGCGTACCTTCACGCCGCGGCTTTCGAGCATGAACACGGCATCGCGGGCACCCATGCCCCGCACGTCGGGCACGTGGCTGTTGCCGTAGTGCTTCACGCGCTCCAGCTGCACACTGTTGTTGCTGCCCACGCCCTTTCCCCAAATGGGGGCACCCTCGGCAAACTTGCCGTTCCAGCCGTCGTCGGTGCGGATGTTGAGGTGCGAGAGCACGTAGTCGGCAGCCAGGATGTTTCCGTTCTTGATGCTTGGCACCATGACCGACGAGGAGTCCTTGGCATCCACCACGCTGAGCTTGAGGTTCTGCGCCATGATGCCTTCGGCAATGTGGTGGAACACCAAGCCGCTCATTCCGCCACCCGAAGCGGGCAACCCCGACTTCTGTATGCACACTATGCAGCTGTAGCGCGGATTGTCGGCGGGGAAGAATCCTGCGAAACTCAGCAGGTAGTTCACCGTGCCCGTGCGGTAGCCGCCACCCTTGGCAATCTGGGCCGTTCCGGTCTTGCCGGCCACCTTGAACGAGGGCGACCCTGCCTTTCGTCCGAGCCCTTGGCTCACCACATGTTCCAGGATGGTTTGCATCTTCTTCACCGTTTCGGGCTTGGCGATGTGCTCCCTGATGACGCGAACGGGAAATTCGCGCACAATCTGTCCGTCCTTCGACACGTGTTTGATGAACCGCGGAGCCACCATCTTGCCGTTGTTGGCGATGGCGTTGTAGAATGTGAGCGTTGAAATGGGCGGAATCTGCGTTTCGTAGCCAATGCTCATCCAGGGCAGCGCCGTCTTGCTCCAGTTGGCCCAGTGCTTGCCCGTCTTGTCCATTCGCGGACGGCGAATCTTGGCTGCGCTCGAACCCTTGAGCGGAATGTGCAGGTCTTCGGCGATGCCCAGGTCGTAGATGCGGTCAACGAACCGCTCGGGATGGGCACCGTAGTATTCGTCGATGATGCGGCTCACCACAATGTTCGAGCTCACCTCCAGTCCTCGTGCCAGCGAAATCTTGCCGTAGCCGCCGCGCCGCCAGTTGTGGTCCTTCATGTCGCGGCCGTGCATGTGATAGACACCGCCTCCGGTATCGACCATCTTCGACGAGTCGCACATGCCGTCGTCGAGCGCCACCATCATCGAGGCGGTCTTGAACACCGAACCCGGTTCCAGAAGGTCGCTCACGGCATGGTTCTTCAGCTCGCGATATTCCACCTTTCCCTCAATCATGCACTTTTCCATGTTGACGATGGCCTTGATGTCGCCCGTGGCCACCTCCATGACGATGGCCACACCCACATTGCCGTTGATTTTGCGCAGTTCGTCGATGACGGCCCGCTCGGCCAGGTCCTGGATGCCCACGTCGATGGTGGTGACAATGTCGGCACCATCGGTGGGCGGCGTGTCCATGATGTCGAGATACTTGTTGAGCACCTTGTTGCGGTGAATCAGTCCGTTGGTGCCGCGCAGGATGGTGTCGTAGGCCAGCTCCAGTCCGAAGCGGGCGGTGTCCTTCGCGCCGTACATGTCGCCCACGGTGCGCGAGGCCAGTGTGCCGAAAGGCCGCTTGCGGGCGTTGAACTCCTCGGCGTGGAATCCACCCTTGTATGAGATGAGGTTGAACACGGGCAGCCGTTTCACCTCGCTGTAGGTGCTGTAGTCAACGCGCCGCGGCCAAATGGCCATGTTGCGCGCCATCTTGGTATGGCCCGCCTCGAGGGCGGCCCTGAACTCTGCGGCCGACTTCTGTGGGAATATCTGGCTGAGCCCGTTGCAGATGCTGTCGAGCTTGTCGTACCACAGCGAGTCGTTGCCGGCGTCGTGCAGGGCCTTGAAGTCCATGTACATCTTGAATTCGGGCAGCGAGCTGGCCATCAGCCGTCCGTCGCAGCTCAGGATGTTGCCGCGCACGGGCTTCACCACCACGCTGTCTTTCTTCAGTCGCGAGGCCACCTGCATCCAGTAGTCGCGCTTGACGGTGCTGATGAAGAGCGCACGGGCTATGATGATGATGCCCAAGAGCAACATCACGTAGGCTATCATCTTGTAGCGCGGTACGATTTTTTTTCTGTCAAACAAACTACTCATCAGTTCTGTGGTACATAAATAATATATGGTGGCTGGTCGGCTATGTGGAGCAGACTGTCATGGTTTTGCTTCAGCATGTCGAGCACGTGGCTCTCGCGGCATTTCTCGGTGAGCATGCTGCTGCTCGAGAGCGCCTTGTACTTGGCGTCCTGCAATTGGCTGTTGAGCCGGTCAATCTCCAGCAGGTTGCGCTGGCAGCTGTAGCGGTTGGAGATATAGACGATGGTGAAGGCCACGATGATGAGAATCATGCCAATCTGTCGGCGTATCATCGATGCCGTGAGGAAGTCGCCTCCAAGAATCTTTCTCAGCGTGATGTTCGACGTGAGCGTGGGTTCGTCTTCGCGTGCCTGTTCGTGGATGGCCTCCTTGAGCGCTTCGCCGAAGTTCTCCTCCTTCTTGCGCTTGCGGCTTTTCTCCGTTTTCTGTTCCTCGGTCTGCTCCTCGGCGGTGTCGCCGTCGTCGCCGGCCGTTGTCGTCTGGTCGGCCTGCGGGGCTGTGGGCTCTTCGCCCTTGGTGGCTGACGACGAGACGGCCTTGCGCCCTTTCACCTGCGTGTCGGGGGGCACAAGGGTTCCGTCTTCGTCGGCAATGTCGTTGTCGGCAGGTGGTGTCTCCACCGGCTCCAAGTCTTTATATGTGTCTTTTGTTTCGTCGCTCATATTTTTCTGATGCAAGAAGCGCAATCAAGCGCCTCGTTCCTCGTTTCTTGTCCTAAACTCTCTCCGCCACCCTCAGTTTGGCGCTGCGGCTGCGCGGGTTGCGGGCCTGCTCGTCGGGGCTTGGCGTAATCACCTTGTTGCTTACCAGCGTGAAGGGCGACTCCACTCGGCCGAAGAAGTCCTGCCGCTGTTTGCCCTCAATGTTGCCCGCCTTCATGATGTTCTTCACCATGCGGTCCTCCAGCGAGTGGTACGTAATCACCACCAGCCGCCCGCCGGGGCGGAGCAGTTCGGTGGCGGACTGCAGCATTTCGCGCAGGGCGTCCATTTCGTGGTTTACCTCGATGCGCAGGGCCTGAAACAGCCGTGCCATGTCTTTCTTCTGGCGGCTCTCCAGCAGTTCGGCCTCTGTCTCGGCCATCCCCTTGCGGCCAGTCACCGCGCTGATGAGGTCCTGCGTGGTCTCTATGGGATGGCTGGCGCGCGCCTTCACCAGTTGGGCGGCCAGTCGGCGCGCCTGTTTCAGCTCGCCGTAGAGATAGAGCACGTCGGCCAGTTGCTGCTCGTCGTAGGTGTTCACCACGTCGGCGGCCGTCAGTGTGGCGTTGCGGTTCATGCGCATGTCCAACTTGGCGTTGAAGCGGAACGAGAATCCGCGCCCTCCGTCGTCGAAGTGGTGGCTCGATACGCCCAGATCGCCCATCAGCCCGTCTATTTGGTCCACACCGTAGTAGCGCATCCAATTCTTCAGATAGCGGAAGTTGCTGCGGACAAAGGTGAACCGCTCGTCGTTGAGGACGCGCCCGAGCACGTCTTCGTCCTGGTCGAAACCGTAGAGATGGCCCTTGGCGTCGAGCCGGTTGAGAATCTCGCGGCTATGACCACCACCGCCGAAGGTGACGTCCACGTAGATGCCTCCGGGCTTGATGGAAAGCCCGTCAACGCTCTCGCTCAGGAGAACTGGCACGTGGTAGTTTTCTGCGGTGATAGTCATACGCAAGTCTATGAAGAAGTTCTTATTGTCGTTTCTCGTTGCTGTCCGTAAGTCAGAATTCTGCACCACCCATAATGCTTTCCATGGCCTTGCTGAATTCGTCGGCTTCCATGAACGGCTGGTTGCCCTCGTCGTTGCTCCAAATCTCTATGGTGTCGTCAACACCCACAAACTTCAGGCTTTGCTCGATGTGTGCCATCTTCAGGTAACGTTTCGGTATGAGGAAGCGTCCGTTGCCGTCGAGCTCTATCTGCTCGGCGTCGGCCACGAACTGGCGGAATATCTGCTGGTGGGCCTTGTTCCAGCGGTTCAGCGACTGCCGCAACACGTCCATCTGCTCGTTCCATACGTCCTCAGGATAGAGCACAAGACAGTCCTGGTGGATGTCTTTCCTGAGCACCAGCTGTTCGCACTTGGCGCCTTGCAGCACCTTGCGGAATGTGGCCGGCAGGAAAGCCCTTCCCTTGGCGTCAATCTTGGCTTCTATGTTTCCTAAAAATCGCATACGTACATCTTATATTTGAAATTCGGGTTCAAAGTTACATATTTTTCCCCACAATCCTCCACTTTTTCCCACTTTTTTTCCTAAAACATGCTTTTTTCTTGATTTACCACTGTTTTGGCTCTCGTTTTCATGTCGGCCAACTTCGGTGTCCCGTTCTTGTTTCATGACGTTAACCTTCGTTAACCCGTGAGTTTTTTGTGGTTTTCTTGGAGTTACGAAAATAACGCTTAACTTTGCGCTCAGATTCTCTAGAGAATTCAATCCTGTTGCCGTGCGTTATTTTCGTCGTCTCGAACTTGCGGAATTTCGCTTGCGGCGCGGCCTGAGAAAAATCAACAGAAATGGTAATATAACTCACTTTCCGACACCCGACATGAAATTCAAAATTACCCGTGAAAACCGTCCAACACTGAAAAACTACGGCCGCTACAAGGCCGTGGTCGTTCACGAAAACACCATCGAGACAAGCCAGATTGTCCGTGAGGTGAGCCGCAGCATAGGCGCCTCGCGCGGTTCGGTCATCGCCGTGCTCATTGCCCTGTCCGAGAGTGTGGGCGACCATCTGCGCCGAGGCGACCGTGTGCGTCTCGACGACTGGGGGCTGCTCAAACTCGAGATAGAATGCGAAAAGGTGGATAGTCCCGATGAATTCGACGAAAACCGCCACATCCGCGCCACGCGCCTCCATTTTCTGCCCGAGAGCCGCCACGGCCGTCAGATGCTTTACGACGGGCTGCAGTTTTCGCGCGACGAACCACCGTCGCCTTCCTCCTCTCCGAAGGATGCCGCAGGGGACGTACAGCTGGGTGTGGCAACGTCCGCACCCGTGGGGGCAAACCTGCGAAAAAAGTCCATTCCATCGCAAAATACCGTCTTTCAATCGTCTTGTGTAAAACCACCCAATAACCCAACATTTTGCCAACATGAACATTACAATCGAAATACCTGAATACAGTGCGGATGGGCTCAGGCTCAACTGGACGGAGGGCTTCATGCTCAAAGTGGAATCATCGGAAACGGCGGTTGTTGTCTCAGCCAACAAAGCGGGACTCCTTTCGCTGGCCAACCACTTGCTGAATCTCGCGCAAGATGCGGTGCCCGGCGGCTCGCATCTGCACTTCGATGAATGCAATTCTTTGGAGGAAGGCTCTACAGAGTTGATCGTCCAGAAGGTGTGACCGTCTTTTTTCGTATTTTTTTTATCATTTCAGCGTGTGCTGTTCAAGTTATTTTTTGTATCTTTGCCCACATAAGTGCCGATGGAGAACGGATGCATTGCTGGAGGGCTCGCTCTCGTTTGTTGGGCAGCCTGCCCACCGGTGTGGGCTTGCGATGACAGCCATTCGGCCAGCAGCGACTAGACACAAAAACAACCAATGGAAAACAACCAATGGAAAACAACAAGAACAACCACAACGACATGAGTCGCAGAGAGTTTCTGCGGCGTTTGGGACTGGGCGCCGGAAGCGCCATGGCACTGATGGCGCTCGAGCCGTTCAGCATGATGGCCAAAGAACCCGAGAAGCCGGCGGCTGCCGCCAACCGGATGACCTACCGAGTGCAGCATGGCACGGGCGAGCAAATCTCGCTGTTGGGCTTTGGCATGATGCGACTGCCCGACAACCAAGACGAGGTCAACCGGCTGGTCGATTATGCCATCGAGCACGGGGTGAACTATTTCGACACCGCCCCCATGTATATGGGAGGCCGTTCGGAAGTGCTCACCGGCAACGCCCTGTCACGCCATCCGCGCGACAAATACTATGTGGCCACGAAAATGTCCAACCAAGGGCGACAATTGTGGTCGTTCGACGAGTCGCAGAAAATGTACTACCAGTCGTTTCAGCGGCTCAAGACCGACCACATCGACTACTATCTGCTGCACAGCATCGGTGGTGGCGGGCTCGACGCGCTGAACGGGCGTTTCTTCGACAATGGTCTGCTGGACTTTCTCATGAAGGAGCGCGAGGCGGGGCGCATCCGCCACCTGGGCTTCTCTTATCATGGCGACGTGAGCGTGTTCGACTGGTTGCTCGACCACAACGACGACTATCATTGGGACTTCGTGCAAATTCAGATGAATTTCCTCGACTGGCGCCATGCGTCGCGCGGAGGAAGTTGGAAGAAAGACGCCGATGCCGAATACCTCTACAACAAATTGAAGAAACTCGACATCCAGTGTGTCGTGATGGAACCGCTGCGAGGCGGAGCGCTGGGCAAGCTGCGCAACGAACAGACCGAGCAGATGCAGGCCATGCGCCCCAACGACAGCGCCGCCAGATGGGCTTTCAGATGGGTGGGCTCGCACAGCAACATACTCACAGCGCTGAGCGGAATGAACAAAATGGAGCACCTCGTTGACAACGTGGAGACCTTCTCGCCGCTCGACCCCTGCACCGAGAGCGAAAACGCACTGCTGGCCAGCTTGGCCGACGTCATGGCCGGATTCCCCACCATCCCCTGCACCACGTGCGGATACTGCATGCCCTGTCCTTACGGCGTGGACATCCCGGCCAACTTCGCCTACTACAACGAGGCCGTCAACGAACACGTGCTGCCATTGCCCGCCAAGGGAGCCGCCGACTACACGGCGCGGCAGCAGCAGTTTGCCGACGGACTGAGAACGGCCATCGCCGACGAGAAGAAGTGGGCCACCGCCAGCCAGGACTGCGAGGAATGCCTCTCGAAATGTCCCCACCAGATACGCATCCCCAACCAGATGGCGCGCATCGTGGAAACGCTGAGGCATTTGCCGTGATTTCCCCCTGCGCCCGCTGACAAAAGCTGACGAGGCCATCCTTCATTCATTCCCAAAGCAGCCAGATAAGGAGCGAAGGAGGGCCCTCGTTAGTCATGGGAAAAGGCACTAAAGGAGGAAAAAATGCCTTTTTGGAACTTTTTTCTTGAAAATAGTGACGTTTTGTGAAAAAGAAATGGTATTTTTGCAAATTATTAGCCAAAACATACCAAAAAGGATTTTTCAGAAACACCATCATGGAAACAATCTCACAGAAAACGGTTGACGTTGACGAAGTGCTTGCCAGCAAAATAGGGAAAAAAGCACGTTATGTGCCTACAGGATGGTTAAAAAAGCTCGTTCACCAAAACGAGGTGAACAAGTTCCTGTGGGAGCACCGCGACGAGAAGGGAGTGCCCTGGCTCGAATCGTGCGTGAAGTACCTGGAGATGGACCTGAAGCTGGAAGGCGTGGAGAATCTGCCCGACAAGAACGACGGACGGCTCTACACCTTCGTGAGCAACCATCCGTTGGGAGGCATCGACGGCGTGGCCCTGGGGTCGGTCATCGGACGCCACTACGACGGCAACTTCCGTTATTTGGTGAACGACATCCTTATGAATCTTCCCGGCTTGGCCCCCCTCTGCATACCCATCAACAAGACAGGCAAGCAGAGCCGCGACTTTCCGGCCATGGTGCAGGCGGGGTTCACCAGCCAAAACCACATGCTCATGTTTCCGGCAGGTCTCTGCTCGCGCAAGCAGAACGGCCAAATCAGAGACCTTCCGTGGACCAAGACCTTCATCACCAAAAGCGTGCAGACCCACCGCGACGTGGTGCCCATCCACTTTGGCGGCCACAACTCGAAATTCTTCTATCGTCTGGCCAACTTCAGCGACCGGTTCCTGCCTTTCAACCTGGCCATGATGTTCCTGGTGGACGAGATGTACAAGAACGTGGGCAAGTCGTTTCGCGTGGCCTTCGGGAAACCCATCCCCTGGCAGACATTCGACAAGTCGAAATCTCCGTTGGAATGGGCAAATTTTGTAAAGGAACAAGTCTATAAACTGTAAACAGTCAACCGTAAACCGTAAACTGTAAACTGTAAACTATAAACTGACAACCCTCAACACTATAAACAATGGAACAAGAGATTATCCAGCCAGTGAGCGTAGAGCTGCTGAAAAGCGAACTCACAAGCGAACGACAACTGCGCATGACCAACAAGAGCAACAATGAGATTTACGTCGTCACTGCGCACAACGCGCCCAACGTGATGCGAGAGATTGGACGTCTGCGCGAGATTGCCTTCCGCGAGGCAGGTGGCGGCACCGGCAAAGAGGTGGACATCGACGAGTTCGACACCTGCGAGAACTGCTACAAGCAGCTCATCGTTTGGAACCCCGAGGCTCAGGAAATCATCGGTGGCTACCGCTACCTGTTGGGCACCGACTGGGAGCTCGACTCTGAGGGTCAGCCCATTTTGGCTACGAGCCACATGTTCCACTTCTCGCAGAAGTTTCTCGACGAATACATGTCACGCACCATCGAGCTGGGACGCTCGTTCGTTTCGTTGCCCTATCAAAGTTCGCGCATGGGAGCCAAGAGCCTTTTCGCCCTCGACAATCTCTGGGACGGTTTGGGGGCGCTCACGGTGATCAAACCCAACGTGAAGTATTTCTTTGGCAAGATGACCATGTATCCCAGCTACGTGCGCAAGGGGCGCGACATGATTCTCTACTTCCTGAAAAAGCATTTCGGCGACAAGGAAAACCTCATCATCCCGATGAAACCGCTGAAAATTGAAACCGACGAGGCAGAGCTGGAGAAACTCTTTTGCGAGGACGACTTCAAAGCCGACTACCGCATCCTGAACCGCGAAATACGCAAACTGGGCTACAATATACCGCCGTTGGTGAACGCCTACATGAGCCTTTCGCCCACCATGAAACTCTTCGGGACGGCCATCAACTATGGATTCGGCGACGTGGAGGAAACGGGCATCCTGATAGCAGTGGATGAAATCCTGCAGGAAAAGCGTGTGCGCCACATCGACAGCTACATCAACGCCCACCCCGAAGCGCTCCACATCACCTCGGGGGCCAACAAGGTGATTTACAAGGAAAAAAGCGCTGATTGAGCGATACGGACTTCTTTCTCTTTAAAGGAATCCCCAAACCGACAATAATCATGAAAACGAGACAACTACTATTCCTGTTGGCATGCTTCATGGCATGCGTTGCCAAGGCTGCTCCCGTTGACCAAAAACAGGCACAGCAACTGGCACAAGACTTTTTTGCCAAGAAAGGCATATCGTATGCTGCTCCCAAGCTGGTTTTCAAAGCTCCCGGCAGACAGCAGACGGTCCAGACGGTCTCCTATTATGTTTTCAATGCCACGGGCCGAAACGGCTTCGTCCTTGTTTCGGGCGACGACCGCACGGTGCCCATCTTGGGCTATTCAGACCATGGCTCGCTCGACACCGACAACTTGCCGCCTAACGTCAAGGCATGGCTCGAGGGCTACCAGCGGCAAATCGACGCTTTGGGCGAAGAGACCGCCGTGGGCGCTCCTCAGCAGAAGGCTCCGGCCACCAACCGCCGAGCCGCCGAGGCCACCAAGAAACCCATCGCTCCGCTGCTCACCACCACGTGGAACCAAAACAGCCCCTACAACGACTTGTGCCCAAGATATGGTTTCCCCAACTCTGATGACACGGAAGCCTGCGTAACGGGATGTGTGGCTACGGCCTTGGCGCAAGTGATGTATTATTACAAATGGCCTGCAAAGACTTATGAATTGATTCCCGGCTATACCAATCCGAAGACCGTGAATGGTTTTACAATGACAGTGGAAGATGTTGCAGCCGATACACCCATTGACTGGGCAAACATGTGCGACAACTACCAGAACGTTTCGGATGTAGCCAAACGCAAAGCCGTTGCAGAGTTGATGCTGTATTGCGGAACCTCTGTCGAAATGGCTTACGGCACTTCCTCGTCTGCCTCCAGTTCTGATATACCCTACGCCTTGAAGACTTATTTTGGCTATCAAGGCAAAATGGAGTACATCAATCGAGAAGTGTATTCGATTGACGATTGGGACCAATTGATCTTCAACGAGTTGCTCAACGGTCGTCCCGTCATCTATGAAGGCCAATCAACGGGCGGCGGCCACGCCTTTGTGGTGGATGGGTACGACGGTGACGGCCTCTACCATGTCAACTGGGGCTGGGGCGGCATGAGCGACGGCTACTTCGTCCTTTCGGTGATGAATCCCAACAACAACAGCGGCATCGGTGCCAGCTCCAGCAGCGACGGCTACTCCATGGATCAGGGCGCTGTCATCGGTATTCAGGTGGAGATGTCTGGAGAAACACTTTCTTATGCTCTAACGTCAAGCATTATCGGTTTGAGTGATAACACTATTAGTGCTATGTTTGAGAATTCTACGGGATTTACTCACGTGGTGAAAGGCGGCATAGGCATTGTTGGAAGCGATGGTAAAGTAATTTTATTAAAGTCCTGGGGGGATTGGAACGGCGAATTGGAAAATGGAGAGTATTACCCCCAAATTGATATTTCATTAAACAAAAACGAATTCTCGGCTGCAGGACTTGAGTATGGCACATATAAAGTAGTTCCTGTCTCACTTGTTGATAGCGATACAGAGTGGCAACCTTGCCATATTAGTCCCACAGAATATGTAGAAGCCGTTTATGATGAGAATGGCGTTACGCTCACGCTCCACACGGCTGAGGTGAACCTTGAAGTAACAAGCTTTGACTTCCCCGGCTCGCGCATTGCTGGTATGGAACAACCCGTCAACATGATTGTCAAGAACAATGGCGACGAGTACAGCGGACTTCTCCATTTCTTTGTCAACGATCAGTTTGTTGGCAATACAGGAGTGGCCATCGCAGCAGGGAAGAACGGCAATGTGAGCTTCAGATTCACACCCTCCAGCAGCGGCCTTCATACCATTGCCGTGGCACTCGATGAAGATGGGGCCAACATGATTGGAACCGCAGAAGTGGAGATTACTGCCGGAAGTGCAGAGCAAAGTTTGGAAGTGGTTTCATTCACGGCTGCCAATGCTGACCCGGCAGGCAACAAGACGATATATGGTACTACACTGAAAGGAACTGCAGTCATCAAAAATACAGCAAGTTCAGCCTATGCGGGCGGGGTGCTTGTATATTTGTTGGAAAATACGGATGCCACTCATTACTCCAGTGTCCAACAAAACACTTACTCTGTTGAAATACCAGCTGGGGGCTCCCAAGAAATAACAGTACAGTTTGAACAATTAAATACTGATAAATATTATTGGGTCTCCTTCAGATACACAGACAAAAATAAAACGAAACTGACCAATGCGGATTTTCACGCATACGACATGGAGCCAGGTCTCGTCACCTGGAACTCTCAAGGCGAGCAGAAAGCCATTGCGGCATCAAGCAGTTTGACTGTTCCCACCGAAGCCATAGCCGTTGACCTGACGGGGACTGGCGTAAGCACTGTCGTGCCGAACGACAATCCCAACACCTTATATTATTTGGGCGACACCGATGCTGTGCCCAGTGGCCTTGAAGGAAAGAACATCGTTCAGGGCAGCAAGGCTACCTCCATTGTGCTGACCGACGAGCAGGAGTTCTTCGTGCCCAAGACGTTCACCGCCACAGAGGCCACCTACACACAGACACCGACTTTGGTGACCAGCGGCACGGGTGGATGGACGACTCTTGTGCTTCCGTTTGCCGTTTCATCGGTGACAAACGCCACCGACAACAAACGCATCGACTGGTTCCACAGCCGCACCGACACGGACAAAGACTTCTGGGTGAAACGTTTCGCTGAATTGGAAGGTAGCACGGTGCTGTTCGATTTTGCAGACGTGTTGGAGGCAAACGTGCCCTACATCGTGGCTTATCCGGGCAACAAGTGGGGCGAGGAGTTCAATCTGGGCGGCAAGCAGATTGTCTATGAAGGCGAAAATGTAAGATTCGCAGCCAATGCCCGCATGCTGGCCAGTTCGAGCCTCTACAATTTTGTGGGAGCCACCACAAAGACAGAGATTGTCGGCGGCTACGCCCTCAACGACGCGGGCACCAATTTCGGCTTGAACGCAACTGTGGAGACAAAGCCGTTCCGCGCCTATTTTGTTGCAAAAACGCAGACTGCCAGCATGCCCAAGCGACTGAACATTGGCAGCTACAAGGGTCAGCCTACGGAAATACTGATGCCTTTTGCCGCCGAGGATGAGCAAGTGGCCATTTATTCGTTGAACGGACAAATGGTGCGCATGGCAAAGAAACAGAACGGCTGCATCAGTCTGGAAGGCCTGCCCAAGGGAGTTTATGTGGTTAAAGGAAAAAAGGTAGTATGGTAAGATTTATGGAAGCAACGAAAGCAAAATATTTGCATCCACGGATGAAAATTCTTCTGATGGATTCTGAATGTATGGGACTGACAGCCAGTGGCGTTGAAGATCCGACGGTTGGGTCTGCAAAGGGTGGTTTCTTCGATGAAATCGACGAAAACGAAGCCAGCAATGCCCCACAAAACGACCTTCAAACCACGGTCAGCCAGATGCACAGCGTCTGGGACGAATAAGAATAGGCGAAAAAAAGCCCACCCCCGCCTCCTTCGAAAAGAAGAGGGCGGGGGTGGGCTTTTTCCCCCTAAACAATGGGCAGTGAGATGCCGTTGATTTTCTGGTAGAAGTCGAGCGCATAGACGTCGGTCATGCCGCTGATGAAATCAATCATGGCCATGATGCGCGTTTCCAGGTCGGGCGAGTCGATGTGGTACTGGCTGCTCACACGACCGATGAGCTGGCGCGAATGGAACTTTTCGGGATAGACGGCAGCCTGGATGAGGCTGTCCATGAGGGTTTCTATGATTTTGTATCCCGACAGTTCCACGTCGAGCACAGGCTTGCTGTTGTAGATTTTTCGGACGCTCATATCTACGCAGGCACGGTAAGCCTCGCGCTGCCGCTGGTGGATGTGGTCCACCAGACTGCCCGTGAAAGTACCTTTCAGTATCTCGTCCTCGTGGCGCACAAAAGCTTGCACACACTCGTGTTCGAGCAGTCCGATGACGCTGGCGCGCATGTAGATCACCTTTTCGTTGTTGTCGGTGATGCCTTCGTCGATGATTCGCTGGCGTATGCGGTGCTGGGTGTCGTCGTCGAAAAAACGGAGCAGCAGGCTTGATGTCTCGTCGAACGAAAGAATTTTCAGCTTGTGCGAGTCTTCGATGTCCATGATTTCGTAGCAGATGTCGTCGGCAGCCTCTACGAGATAGACCAGCGGGTGGCGGGCGAAACGCATGGGCTCTCCGGGTGACGAGAGGCGAAGAATGCCCATTTCATCGGCGATTTTCTGGTATATTGGCTGTTCTGTGGCAAAAAAGCCGAACTTCCCCTTCTTGCTGGCCGCTGCCGACGCCAGCGGGTATTTCACAATGCTGGCCAGGGTGGAGTAGGTCATGACGAAGCCACCTTCGCGGCGCCCCTTGAACCGGTGGGTCAATATGCGGAAGGCATTGGCATTGCCCTCGAAGTGAGTGATGTCGCTCCAGAATTGCTCGCTCACCATCGGGCGAAGCGACAGTCCTTTGGCCTCGGTGAAGTAGGCTTGGATGGCCTTTTCGCCTGAATGGCCGAACGGTGGGTTGCCAAGGTCGTGCGCCAGACACGCCGCCGAGACAATATTGCCGATTTCATCGAAGAATGTTCCGCGCAGTTCGGGATGGCGAAGCGTCAGCTCGCGAGCCACGTCGTCGCCCAGCGAGCGCCCCACGCTGGCCACTTCGAGCGAGTGGGTCAGTCGGTTGTGGACGAAAATGCTTCCTGGCAGGGGGAACACCTGCGTTTTGTTTTGCATGCGTCGGAAAGGAGCAGAGAAAATCAGACGGTCGTAGTCGCGTTTGAATTCGCTGCGGTCGTCATGTCGATGGGCATGACGGTCTTCCTGTCCGAGCCGTTTGTTGGTTATCAGTTGGTTCCAGTTCATCATCATGGCGACAAAGTTACGATTAACTGAGCAAATAAGAAAAAGAAACACCCACTTTCTTTGTTTTTCTTTCTTTTACGACTGTCAGCAACTTTATCGCATAGAAACTGTTTTAACAGCCATTTTTATATTAAATAAGGTAAAAACGATGGATATGTGAAGACGAATGATTAATTTTGCATTTTAATAGTGTCATTGAAACAGTTGAATCATCTTAACCAGCTGAATAAAGAAATCAAAGAAATGAAGATAAAAGTAGTGAACCGAAGCCACCATCCGCTGCCTGCCTACGCCACCGCCCAAAGTGCAGGCATGGATTTGCGTGCCAATTTGGATGAACCCGTTGTGTTGCACCCCTTGGAGCGAAAGCTCATCAAAACGGGGCTGTTCATCGCTCTGCCCGAGGGGTACGAGGCCCAGGTTCGTCCCCGCAGCGGGTTGGCCCTGAAGCATGGCATCACCGTCATCAACACGCCGGGCACCATCGACTCCGACTATCGTGGCGAGGTTGGCGTTTGCCTGGTCAATCTGTCGCAGGACGACTTTGTGGTGAACGATGGCGAGCGCATCGCCCAGATGGTCATTGCGCGTCATGAACAGGGTGTGTTTGTAGAAGTCGAAGAACTGGATGCCACCGAGCGAGGCGCTGGCGGCTACGGTCATACGGGCGTAAAATAACACAGCGGCGATGTTTTTTCGGAGCAAATTTTTCGAGTTGGTAGCGGGCATGTTGGCAGTTGCCGCGGTTTCTGTCGCGACGCAGAGTTGCAGTTACAAAGGAACGGCAACGCATGCGCCATCGGCGCAGGTGAAGTATGAAATCAGCCGCAACGACAGCCTGCGGTACGCCTATTTCTTCGACGAGGCGGTGAAACTGCAATTGGCTGAGCGCTACGACGAGGCCTACGACCTGTTGAAGCACTGTCAGGAAATCAATCCTTATGCCGCAGAGGTGTATTATCTGCTGGCGGCCTACCATGGCGAAATGGAGCAGGACACACTGGCCATGAACTGCTACAAGAAAGCCGCCGAACTGAACCCCGACAACTACGACTATTTGGAGCGGTTGGCGCAGGTCTATATCAGCGAAGGAAAACTAGACGAGGCAACCGACGTCTATGAACGACTCCACGAGGGCAACAAAGAACGCTCGGACGTGCTGGCCATGCTGCTTCGCCTCTACAGCAACAGCAAGGACTATGAGAAGATGCTGCACACCATCGACAGGCTAGAGGCTACTGACGGCCCCAGCGAACAGCTCACCCTGGGACGCATGAGCATCTACGACCAGCAAGGCCGCAAGAAAGAAGCACTGAACGAACTGAAACAACTGGCCCATCGCCATCCCAACGACCTGAACTACCGGGTGATGATGGGCAACTGGCTGCTGCAGAACGACCGCAAGGCTGAAGCCCTGGGCGAATATGAACATGTGCTGAAGGAGGAACCCGACAATGTGCTGGCACAGACGGCGCTGGTTGATTACTACAAGGCCGACGGCCAGGACTCGGTGGCCCACGAGATGCAGGAGCGCATGCTCGTCAGCCCAAAGACGCCCTCGGACACCAAAATACTGCTCATCCGGCAGATTATTCAGGAAAATGAAACCATGGGCAATGGCGACAGCACCCACGTGCTGCGGCTCTTTGAACGCATCTATGAGGCCAACCCAAAGGATGCCGGCATGGTTTCGCTATGGGCGGCCTACATGAAACTCAAAGAAATGCCCGACGACTCAGTGAACGTAGTGCTGGAACGCGTACTCGCCATCACTCCCGACGACAGCAACGCGCGGCTGGAACTGATTCAGAACACGTGGAAGACGCAGGACTACGACCGCGTGATTGAGCAGGCTCGCCAGGCGCAGCAGTATATTCCCGATGAAATGGCCTTTTATTACTTCGAAGGTGTGGCCTACTACCAGAAGGAAATGAAAGAAGAAGCCCTGCAGGCCTTCCGTCGCGGCGTGGGGCAAATCAACGAGCAGAGCAACAAACACATCGTGTCGGACTTCTACGCCATGATGGGTGACATACTGCACGACAAGGGACGATCCGAAGAGGCATACGCAGCCTACGACAGCTGTCTGCAGTGGAAGGATGACAATCTGGGATGTCTGAACAACTATGCCTACTACCTGAGCGAGGAGAACCGCGAGTTGCACAAGGCCGAGCAAATGAGTTACCGAACCATCAAGGCCGAACCCACCAACAGCACCTTTCTGGACACCTACGCTTGGATTCTCTTCATGCAGGAACGTTACGCCGAGGCGCAAATCTACATCGACCAGGCCATACAAAACGACACTGCGGCCAGCGCAGTGCTCCTTGAACATGGCGGCGACATCCACGCACAGAACAACGACATTGTGAAAGCCTTGGAACTCTGGCAGAAAGCTGTTGATGCCGGCAGCGAGAGCAAAGTGCTCATCAGGAAAATAAAGCTGAGGAAATACATCAAGGATAAAGGAAACGAAAAATGAACAGATAATGAAGAAAATGAAAAATAGCAACATCAAAATAGTGTTGGCGCTGGCTGTGCTGATGGCATTGGCTAGTGCATGTGGCTCGAAAAAGGCCGTAGTGAAAGACAATGCAGGCAAACCGGCAACGGGCCAGCAACAACAAGGCGGGCAGACTGCCCAGGATTCGAAGGAACTGCAAAAGGCGAGATTTTTGCAGATGGTGGCAGACAATGCCGTCTATTCCGACTTCATCAATACAAAAATGAAAATCAAGGTGAACACCGGCAGCAAGGAAATGACTCTGCCGGGCGTGTTGCGCATGCACAAGGACGATGTCATCCGCATCCAGGTGCAGGTGCCCATCCTAGGCACCGAGGCAGCCCGCCTGGAGTTTACCAAAGACTATGTGCTCATTGTTGACCGCATACACAGGGAGTACTGCAAGGGCAACTACAACCAGTTGGACTTTCTCAAGCGCAACGGACTGACCTTCAGCTCGCTGCAGGCTCTGTTCTGGAACCAGTTGTTTGTGCCGGGTAGCGAACGCATCGACCAGAATGCCCTCCAGCAACTCGATGCCAATCTGGGCAGTGGAGCCACCACGCCCATCGTGCTGAAGAAAGGCAACATGAGCTATCAGTGGCAAACTGACAGCAAGACGGGCCGCATAGAGAAAACGTCGATAGCCTACTCCAGCAAGCAGAGCGGAAATACAAAGGTGGAGGTCAACTACTCGGACTTCGTGCAACTGGGTGTCAAGCAATTCCCTTCGCAACTGAACATTGATGCCAACACAACAGCCCTGAAAGGTGGTGCCAAGAAGCTGAACGTGAACATCAGCATGAACGGCGTGAACACCGACAGCGACTGGGAACTGCGCACCACACTGAGCAAGAAGTACAAGGAAATGAGCGTTGACGATGTTCTCAAACGCGTCATGAGCCTGTAGTGAGTTGAGCGTGAATGTTTAATGTTAACTGTGAAAAGATGAAGAAATCTGTTCTTCTGCTCTTGTTGTTCTCCCTGATGGTTCCCACCGTGGCACAACAGAAGAAAAATGCCAACAAGCAGAAAGCCAAAACCACCCATGTAGCCAAACCCGCCGCCAAGAGTCAAACCGCCAAGGGAAAGACTGCAAACTCGAAGCAGAATGGCACGGCCTCAAAGGGCAAAGTGCAAACCGCCAAGGCGACCAGTGCAAAGAAGAAAGGGAAAACACAAAGCTCAAAGTCGAAAGGACAAAATTCGAAGACACCCGTCTATACCAACGAGAACATCAAGGGACTGCAAAACCAGCGGGCAGCCATACAGAAGAAAATAAAAGAGCAGCAGCAACTGCTCAGCGCCAACCGTGCAGACGTGAAGAAACGGTTGCAGGACCTGCAAGTGATCAACACCGAGATAGGCAACCGGCAGCGTACCATCGACACCATACAGAGCGACATCAAGCACATTGACGGCAACATCAGCCTGCTGCAGACCCAGCTCAAAACGCTCGAGGAACAGCTCAAGGAGCGAAAGGCCAAGTATGTGCGCAGTATGCGCTACATGGCCCGGCACCGCACCATCCAGGACCAGCTGATGTTCATCTTCAGTGCAAAGAATCTCACACAGATGCACCGTCGGTTGCGTTTTGTGCGCGACTATGCCTCCTACCAGAAGGCTCAAGGCGAAATGGTGAAGGCCAAACAGCAGCAGATAGACGACAAGCACAAGCAACTGCAAGCCGTCAAGGGCCAGAAGCACACCTTACTTAATAAAGGAAAGAAGGAACAGGCCCAACTCACCACCCAGCAGGAAGAACAGCAGAAGGTGGTGACATCGCTGCAGAAACAGCAGAAAACCATTCAGGCCGTCATCGACGAGCAACAGAAGAAAGACGCCGCCCTGAACGCAGAGATTGATCGGCTGATAGCCGAGGAAGTGGCCAAGGCTCGCGCCCGTGCCGAGGCCGAGGCGCGCAAGAAAGCCGCCGAGGAGGAGGCAGCCCGCAAGCGGCGCGCCGAAGAGCTGGCGCGCAAGAAAGCTGAGGCTGAGGCCGCAGCCAGAGAGAATGCCCGCCGTGTAGAGGAGGCCCGCAAAGCTGAGGCCAAGGCCAAGGAGGAGGCTCGCAAGGCTGCCCGACGCGACGCTGCCGCCAAGGCACGTGCCGAGCAACGGGCGCGCGAGGCCGAGGCTGCCCGATTGGCCGCCGAGCGCAAGGCGCGGGTGGAGAAAGAACGCCATGAACACGAACTGGAAACGGCCCGTACCGAGCGCGAAGAGAGCCTGAAGTTCAGCAGTGAGGACCGCCGACTGAGTGGCAACTTTGCCAGCAACAAAGGCCGGCTGCCCATGCCCATTACAGGCGGCTACCGCATTGTGAGCCACTTTGGGCAGTACAATGTGGAGGGGCTGCACAACGTGCGACTCGACAACAAGGGCATCAACATTCTCGGACAGGCCGGAGCCCAGGCCCGTGCCGTGTTCGACGGCGAGGTGAGCGCCATTTTCGGTTTTGCCGGTTCGTGGGTGGTGATGGTTCGCCACGGCAGCTACATCTCGGTGTATTGCAATCTGCGGTCGGTCAGCGTCAGCAAGGGACAGAAAGTGAGCACACGCCAAGTGCTCGGCCCCTTGGCTTCCGACAATATGATGCAGTTTCAGCTTCGGCGCGAAACGGCCAAGCTCAATCCTGAGCAGTGGCTGAAGAGATGATAGGAGTTAAGAGTTAGGAGTTAGGAGTTAAGAGTTAGGAGTTAAGAATTTGGCACAAAAAAAGGAGTTAAGAAAACTCCTAACTCCTAATTCCTAACTCCTAACTCCTACTAGTTGTCGATGACCACTTTTTGGCCATTCACAATGTAGATGCCCTTTGGCAGTGAGCTGGGTTGGTTCGGGTCGAACGCCACCTTGCGGCCTTGCAAATCGTAAACAGACTTGTCGCTTGATGTCTTGATGTTGCTGATGCCGGTGGCTTGATGGTCTTCATCCATTTCGTCGTTGATGTAGATGGCAATCTTGGCGTTCTTGTCCATTTCTCCATTGTAGGTCAGATAGCATCTGAAGGGAGGAATATAGCCGTTAGGATTGCTGTAGTAGTAGAATCCCAGTGTGCCTTTGCTGTTGAATCCCAGTGTAAGGATGCTTCCCTGGTTGGAGTCAGACTGATAGACGTCCAAACCATAAGAATAGCCACCGCGTCCGTTGGCGCCGATGGATGTACCCTGCAGCCAGTTCTCGTATTTGTTGACATCGGGCACGGTTCCCACGTATGGTTCAAGCCGGTAGATGCCTGCGTTCTCGGCCTTGATGATGACGGGAGTGGTGAGCGGAAGCAGGTTGTTCATGCGTTTCAACTCCACTTCGGTGGTCGTCTCGTCGAATTGGTAGTCGCTGGTCTTGTTTACGCGATAGGCTTTCAGCCCATTGGGCAACTTGGTGGCAAATCCAATGTACATGGTAGCCCACTTGGCATTGGTCACCTGCAGGGGGAAGTAGCGGTGGAGCTTGCCCTCTTCTTGATAGGTCCGCCACAGGGGCTGCGAGAGGTATTCTTTCATGACGACACCGTCGAACATTCCACCATTCGACTCGTCGTAAGTATTGTCGTAGGTGCCGTCGTTGACGTGGATGTCCATCATGGTTCCGTTGTCGCAGTCCCAGTGGACGATGCTCTCGTCGTTGCTGAGTACAGGGGCTGTTCCCGTAGGCTTGGGGTTGTCAAAATAAATGTCGTTCAGCACGGGGATGCGGTAGAAAGCATGGTCGTAGATTACGCCAATGGGGCCGCTGATGGTGATTTCGCTTTCGCCGCGTCCGGCTGGATAGGCAACCAAGTCGTTGGTGCCCGCTGTGAAGAGTGCATTGTCGCGAATGCTGAACGCTTCGTTTCGGGGCGACACTTGGATTTCCGTCAACGAATTGCCGTCGAAAGCGCCTTCTGCAATGGTTCCCGTTGTGGAAGGAATCTCCACTGTCTTCAGGCTGCTGCAACCGTCAAATGCTCCGGGGTTGATGGTGGACAACTGCTTGGGCAGCTCCACTTCGCTGAGTTGGTCGAGATCGGAAAGGATACCGTTGCCCAGTGTCTTGATGCCAGTGAAGTAGCGCATTTCGGGGAACTGCTCCACGCCAAGCTCCTTGGCATAGTTGTTGAACTGACGTCCTTGGGGCGTTGCTTTCGTCTCGTAGGCATTGCGCAGTGTCACCACTTCGCCATCGCTCTTTCCAAACACCTTTAGCCATGCTGACTCGCACTTGGGATCCTTGAACTCTATGCCTACGGTGCCCTCGGGTTTAGTGTCTATCTGCATCACTCGCAGGGCTTTGGTCGATTGGCTTTTGGCGGTGATGGTCTGTGCGGAGATAAACTCGGTACCACTGCTCATGGGAGTGGCGGCTCCGCAGTCGAGGATAAGGTCGATGTATGTGTCGCCATTGCTGGCGGTCCAGGTGACATTTTCGGTGGGGAACTCGAAAATTTTCGTCACACTGCCTGCGCGGTCGCCCTCGGCAAAATGCACGGGCATGGACAGGATGTCGCCATAAGGCGTGTCGGCAAACTGGCGGAGCATGGGGTAGCGCCCTTTCTCGTGTTGCCAAGCTGCCTGGTCGGTGAAGATGTCGCCATTGATAAGCTCAGAGGTATTGTGCTCGCCACGATTATTTGTTGATTGGAAGTCTGTTGTCATTTGCTGCCGGTCGAAGTACCAGGTCTGGGCTTCAATTTCGGTTTCTGAGTTATCGGAGAGGATTCCCACGCCTCTGCGGCTAGTGAAATTCTCAACCTTGCCTGTCGATACGCAGCGTAGGATATGGCCAACAGGGCTGCCGGTGATGCCTCCGCCACTGCCTGCCTTTTGGGGCTTATGGACACCTGTGCCTATGCCGTATTCCACGTGGACGCAGGCATAGCAGTCCTCAATGGTGCCACAGTGGTTATAGACGGGGTCGTAAGCTCCTCTGCTTTTACTCCATGACACCTCGAAGTTGATTTCCCTGGAACCACCTACGAGGCCGCCGTTGTTAGTATTGCCATCGACGGCACCGTGGACCATGCAACGGCGGATGGTGGCCTCGCCTGTCATCACAGCGCACAGAATGCCAATGAAATTGGTGGCACTGATGTAGCTGTCAACAATGGCAAGGTCGTGGACATTGCCGCTGAGAAGGTTGAAAAGTCCTGCGCCGGTCACGGTAGAGTAATAGGTGAACGTTTCGTTATTAGAGCCAGGGCCAGTCTTGCTGATGGTGGCCGACTTGCTGGACGTGACATACATGCCATAGATGGTCTTGCCGTTGCCGTCGAGGTTGGCGTGCCACTCCACAGGTGTCCATTTACGGGCTCCGCTTTTCACCGACTCGTCGGATTGAATGAGGTGCTGGTTCATGAAGATGTCATTGACCAAGCGGAAATAAGCGCCCTCCCTGTTCTTGGTGGGGTCGGCTGCAGCCTTGACCAGTTGCGATACGTTCTGGATGAGATAAGGTGTGTTTTGCGTACCGTCGCCGGCGAAGATGTCATTGGGTTCATCGTCGTTCCATTCCACGCCGTAGGCAACGTCGAGGTGAATGGTGCGGGTGAGGCTGGAGGCAATGTGGGTGACGGTGAGTTCGGTTTGGCCTGGGTCGAGCGGCTGGACATGAAACGGGTCGTCCTCCTTGTCGAATTCCAGGAAAGAGGCGTCGTTGGGCAGCGTGAAGCGGGCCAACTCACCCACGCCCGGCTGGTTGCTCACCAAGGGTGCCAGCGTGAAGGGTGTTGTGATGTAGTAGGCACTGAAGCTGGTGCTCTTCTTGCCTTCGCTGATATAGAACGGGATGGAGGCCAGAATGAAATTGTCCTTAAAGGCCACTTCCTGGTTGTTGTGGTCAAGCGCATAGTTCTTCATCATGTCGCGGGGCATGATGTAGCAGTACTCGTAACCGACGTGCTCGCCCTCCACCTCTTGACTGGCCAGTTCCCTGGTCAGTTTGGTTTCAACCCCATTCAGTGTTCCCGATGAGCAGGCAGGCAGCCCGCACATGTTTTTGTCAACAAACACATCGTTGAAAGCCCGGCTCTCGTTGAAGAAGCCGATAGCATTGTCACTGGAAGTTGTTGAGCAGTTGCCCACTATCGAGCCATAGTTCATTGAGCCAAGCTGTGTCTTGTCGTATTTGAATGTACCTGCAAAAGTGCATTGGGTAATATACGCACTGCACTGCGTGTTGTTGCTGTTTTCGAGAAGACCTATTAAGCCTCCCACATTGGTGTCTTGTCCGTTTTTTAACTCTATGCCGCCACTTGCAAAACAGTCGGTAAAGGTAACAGGACTCAACACGAATCCTGTCAGGCCACCAACCAACCCCGTTCCAGAAATAGAAACAGCCGATGAACAGTGTTCAATGTTTGCAGACTGCAGATAGCCGAACAACCCTCCCATAAAGGGGCGGTCGGCATCGGCTGGGGCCGTAATGGAGCCAGAAGCCGAACAATAGGCAAAGACAGCTTTATTGTCGGCAAAGCATTCGCCTATCAGTCCTCCTGCCCTTACTCCTGAATACGAATCGACGGTGATTTCAGTACTGGCGTGGCAGTCTTCCACGAACACGGTACTCTCATCCAAATTATAGTTCACACCGTTGTATTTGCCTACCATGCCACCACACATGTGCCCGCCGAGGATGCCTGTAACCGTGCAATGACGGAACACGCAACCAGCAGCCAACCCTACAAGACCTCCCGTGATGCCATTGCCGTCAGACGGTTGCATAATACGCACGTTAGTGGCTGTGCAATTCTCAATGGTTATAGTAGAATTGGAATCTATCATTCCACAAAGGCTACCGGCCGCGAAATCTCTACTGATTTGAAAATCCACATCAGAAAAGCGAGCGCCACTAATACTTTGATTCAGTATTTCGAAAAGTCCGAAGTGATAGGGACCGTTCCAACGGTTGCCTACAGCCCGGATGGTCATTCCCTTGATGAAATGCTCACCCTTAAACTTTACTGTTCCTTTGAACGTTTCTCCTATGGGCACCCAGTTCAGCGTCTGCTCCTGGCCGTCAACCACTTTCTGCTTTCCCAAGTCAATGTTTGCATTCGACAGGTCGAAGAGGAAGTGATTCCCCTCATACGACATATTGTTAACATTCACATTATACGTCAGTAATGCCAACTGCTCAGGGGTGTTAATCACATAAGGAGCAGACTGTGAGCCACTACCTCCGCCAAAACTACTGGCCTTGGCCTCATACCACGTGGGGCCGTCGATGCCTGTCACCTGGGTGTAGGCCTCTGCATGGAGGCAGCAAAGCACGGCGAGTGTGCATGCTGCGATTATCTTACCGATTGTCTTCATGTTGTTTTGAATGTATGTTGGTTAGAATTTGAATTTCAAAATGTCTTTGCCAGTGCTGAGCACATACACGTCGTGCTGTTTCAGCGGAACAAAGATGGTTTCGGCCGTCGCGGGCTCGCTGTAGATGGCCACGCCTGCGGAATTGAACACGCGCACACGGGTTCCTTCTGCCTCTCCCTCTGCCGAGAGCGCCTGGCGGACAGGCAGTCCGCTGATGCGCACACCGCCTTCCTCGTTGGTGATGCGTATGTTGAGACGCGCCTTCTGTTCGTCGAAACGCACAGGGTTGATGGCGGTCGGGTCGTTGCTGGGCTGCAGGATGACGTAGTGGATGTTGTCGCTGTAGCTGGCGTTGTTGACAAGCGGATTCTGGCCCGCTGCCTGCTTGGTGTCGTAGATGTGTGCCGAGAGATAAGCATCGGTGGTTTCCACCACGCCTTCGGCCCGGATGGTGGCATAAGCCTTGCGTACGCCTCCGAAGCTGTGGAAGTCGGATGAACGAACCACGGTGATGGCTCCGTCGGTCAGTGGCACAGGATAGGCTGGATGGGCATAGACACCCACATGCACTTCGTTGTCGGGGTTGAGTCCACGCGTAGAGCGGTCAATCAGCTCAACGGTGAAGATGTTCACGCCGTCTTCAATGCCTTGTCCGATAAGTCGCATCTCGATGTTTTCCATGACGACGCGACGGGGCGCAGTCTGTTTGAGCTGTCGCAGCAGGCTGACATTCTTGCGGCGGGCATGCATGGATGCGCGGAATACGTTGTCATAATCGACAAGTACCTTGGTGGAGAGATAGCCATCGAAGTTGTCGAGCGGATATTCAACCACGAAGTTGCGGCTCTGCATGGGTGGGACGTAGGAGTTGTCGATTGAGTAATCATGTCCGTTGAGCGACACCGTGACGTGGTTGATGGTTGATGTGCCAGTGTTGATGACGTTGATTTCCACGGGCATGGTGCTGCTGCCGAGGAGCGATGTCCGCGAGAAGCAAACCTCGTAGCGGAAACTGTTGGTGAAGTAGCGTTCGCTCTGCACGATGACGGCTTCGTCGGTTTCAGTGTCGGCCAGTGAATAGACCACTTTGATGTGTTGGTCGTCAAGGAATCCGTCGAAATCCATCATGAACAGTTCGTCGGTTTCAGCACCCAGCGTGAGGGGCGCGGTGATGCGCATGGTGGGGTCGAGGGCTATGCGCGATGCGTTGAGCATCAAGCGGGTTTTGCCCGTGTCCTTTGATGAGCCCTCGGTGCCGTGGGCGGTGTTGTTCATTTCTGTCCAGAGCACGGCAAAGTCGTTGAGACGGTTGGCCGAACGGTCGCAGACGATCTTCACCAGTTCGGGCGTACAGAAGTTGGCGCCCAGGTCGTTGCCGGCCAAACCGTTGCCCTGTCCGTCCATGTTGAGTGTCTTGACGTAGATGTCGCGCAGGGTGTCGTTCTTGGCATAGAGCATGGCAATGACGGCATGCTCACCCACGCGGTTCATGAAGAAACGCATCGGCTGGATGTTCTCGCTGGTTCGAGTCACCACCTTGGTTTCAAGTGGCACGGATGCGTAGCTGAACTTTCGGGTGCGCTTTTCCGGATCGAGAAGGTTTTCAGTGATGTTGGTGCCAACGAGCACGGTGTCGTTGCGCATCATGAGGTCGTACTGGGCGATTGTGTGGGTGGCGTCGAGCTTCTGTATCTGTATGGGCGCGCTCCAAATCTTTCCATTGTAGATGGAGAGCATCAGGCTTCCGTCAAGATAGGTGTTGTAGTACTCGTTGTCTGCCACATCGGCCCTGTTGAGAGTCTTGATTTGTCCGTGTTGCCAGACGCAGGCTGCATGTCCGTCGTCTTGCATGGTCACGATGGGCTTGGCGTCCACTTCACCTGGGTTGTGGGCGATGACCATGTTTTTCCACGCTCCGCCTTCGGTGCGCATGTTGGCCATGATGCGTTGCTGCTGGCCCAACTTGGTGGCAGCCTCCACGTCGTTGTCGGTGTTGAGTTCGCTTTCGCTCACCGGGCGTGTCATTTCTTCATAGACCACGATTTCGTGCTTGCCGCGCTTTGAGCGCATGTGGTTGGAAGCCTTCAGCCCTTTGTTGGAGAGCGAGGTGGTGGTGCCCGTCGCTGTGTTGAGCACTGCTATGTTGTCATCGTTGTAGTCAGAGGCTTTGCCCATGTCGTTATAGACGATGGTGTTCTCGTCCAGATAGTGGGGGTTGGCATTGCTGGTCACGTCGGTGACAATGGTTTTCCCGAAGTCGGTGTCTTCGGGATTCGAGATGGCTTTGCGTATGCGCGAGGAGTGGCGCAGATAGCGTGGAGATTTCATTGGCCCGAAGTTGTTGGGTTCGGGTGTCCAAAGGGCGTTGCCCTGAAGTTCTTCGTTGTGAGTTTCGAAGAATGCATTCTTGGCACCGGCCGTCGGGGCCCAGTAGGGATACTTCTCGTGGAAGGGGTTTCGGTTGTCGGCATAGGGAAAAAGCCATCTGCCACCCAAATGCGTCTCGGCACGTGCCTGGCCTGTAAGCAAGACCGAGCGTATGGAAGCGTAGGCTTCGAGTATGCCTATGCCGAGCACCATGCCTCCAAAGTCGTGGTGGCTGCGATAGTCGGTTCCATATCCGAAACCGGCGGCCACCTTCAGTCCGGCGCGCACACCAGCTTGGAGATGAAGGAACGGGTTGGGGGGTGTGTGCAGTTCAATGGCTGCTCCTGTCTTCATCTTTCCCGTCATGGTGAGGAGGAATCCCCAGCCATCTACGTCGTAGCCCACATCCTTGTCTGCCCAGTTCTTCACAGAGAAGTCGAGGTCGAAGCCTGCCGACCACACAGCGGTGGCCGAAATGAGATTAAACTTGCTCAGGTATTTGCTGATCCATTCTCCGGGTTTCCCCAGTTTTCCGGCTATCACGTCGATGTAGTTCGGGATGCCCAAACCATAGGAATAGGTTATTTTCCCTCCACCTTCAGAGATGACGAAGTTGGGGTTGGCTCCTTCTTTCTTTTTGCCGTTCTTGTCAAGGTCTTTCTTGACGAATCCCAGGAATCCGGACACACTGAAATTGAATCCGAAGCTGTGGCCGGGCTTGGGCACGGCGAAGATGTCGTCAATGTCTTTGTAAATCCAGTTTTCGAGTTTCGCAGCAGTACCGTCGCTCACGACCGAAGCGTCTATGCCGTGCCATTTTTGGGTGGCGTTGGGGTCGTCGCCTTCCTGCATGTTCTCTTTCTTGAACTTGTCCCAGTTGGCCAGCTCCTTCTGCTCTTTGCGCAGGTCGCTGAACTTTTCGTCCTGTGGGTTGAAAGTGTAGCTCATCGAGCCTTTGAAGTTGAGGCATTTCTTCAAGATGCTGACATACCACGAGAAGTTGATCTTCACTGAGTGTGGCGAGTTTTTGCCCAAGTCGGGCCCCCAGCTGTAGTTTGAAGGTATGCCAACGTCAAAGTTGGCGTCGCCATCGCCTCCACCAGCCTTGAGGGGGTCTTCTTCGCAGACTCCTCTGATGGTATTGTTGACGATCTCGTCGTTGGTTTCTTCAGAAGCCTTCTTGCGGTCGAAGTGGATGCGCTGGAACATGGGCAGACCCTCGTAGGTCTTGTCGTCTGCCATGAGGTGAAGTCGGCACTCCGTGTCGAGGGGCATACCTGTCAAATCGTAACTCACATCGTAGTAGTCGTAGGTGAAGATGGGAATGGTGACGGGAGCCGACGTGTTGGCATCCGAATGGTAGCGTTCCAGTTCGCTCCAAGTCTTCGAGTCATAGGCTACAAGGTCGGGCTTCTGTATGTTGTTCCCTCCACCCTTGCTTTTGGAGAATGTCATCACCAACTGTGCATGTTTGTCAATGGACCGCCCCTGCATCAGTTTTGGGGCTTCCTGGCCGGCATTGGCGTCGAAGTAAAGGGTGGTGGTGGCGGGCTGGCCCGAGAGGTCCACGTCCTCAAGGTCGCACAGCGCGTGGTCAACGCCCCTATAGACCACCACCTTCTTTGTGTCGCGCAGATTGTAGAAGTGCTGGTCGCTGATGGAAAAGTCTGCATATTTGGAGTTGCCCGGAATCATGGTGATTTCCGCGGTGCAGCGTTCCTCGTCAACGATGCCCGAGATGGGGTCGTAGGCTCCGGGATACTTGTAAATGGCGGGGAAGAATCCCTTGGAAAGTATTTCCAGATAAACGGGGTTGCCCATTGTGATCACCTTGTGGGCCTCGCGGCTCTTGTCGTAGCCGTCGTACTTCACCTGGTTGTTTGGGATGTAGTTGCCGTTGGCATCGACGCGAGCCACGTTGATTTTCTCGATTTGGGTGATGGGAATGCCGTTGCTGCGGCGCAGCTTGACGTAGAGTGTGTCGAAATTCTCAAACAGTCCGGTGCCTATCCAGTTGAAGTTCACCAGCTCGCGGTTGGCGTGGCGGTCCAGATGGAAGGAAGGCGTCAGCGTGAGGAAATTGAAGTCGGGGTCGGTGCCCGCACCTGGATGGAGACGGCTTTTGTCTATGCGCAGTTTCTTCTGCTTGCTGCCTTTTTCGGCTGCTCCCGTGGTGAGGAACACGTCGGTCAGTTCTTTGTTTTCCGGAACATAGAAAGACTGGAAATTGTTTCTCTGAAGTTTCAGCGTGATCGTGTCTTCTTTCAGCAGTCCGTCATCGTCGGAGTAGCTGAGCACATAGTCCATGTTATAGACCTCACCGTCGGCCTGTCGCTTGGAGTCGAGCTGGAAGATGTACAGGTTTTGGTCGTTCCAGTCATGAACGTGATATTGGAAAGTCAGCGTGTCGGCCTTTTCACCGATTTTCCACACCCGTATTTTCACGGGGGCCTCCTGCAGGGGCATGTTGGCATAGAAATAGCGGCTCACGGTGATGTTGATCACTTTGCCGCTGCCGTCGGTAGCCTCCACGCCATAGGCTTCGTTGTTCTCATTTCCGTCGTTGATGCGGAAACAGAGCAGCGAGTGGTCGCGCATTTTCCAGAACGCTTGCTGATGGGTAAGGTTTTTCATGTCTGGCGAACTGAACATTCGCATGATGGTGTTCGCCTCGGCCGCATTGGTGTAAATGTCGCCGTTTGGCATCACTGGGCGCCAATCGAGCTCTTTGGAATCTTCTATATTGGCCAAATCTGCCACGTCGGATGTGTTGTTGGCAAAATACAACTTGAAGTTCTGTGCATGGCTGCCCGTTGAAAGAAGGAGCAGCACGAGCGAGAACAGAAGGTGAAGCTTATTTTTTTTCATATACTTATGATTGTTTTTTTTCTTGTTGCTAAAAACTCGGACTTCTTCGTATTTGTTGATCTTCTCTGCATGAAAGCTCACACTTCTAGTCGTCCCACAAAGAACGTTGCTGGAGCCCGTCCTCCGTGTTGAATTCGCTTTCGCCGGCAAGCGCATCTTGCGTACCATCTTTGGGATTAAAGGGCATTGGCTCGCTGGGGCTGCCGTTCTGCATGGTGCATTCGCCGTCAATGGCCTTAGCCTTTGTTTGCGGCTGAAGGTAATTCTTCTTTTTCATTTTGTTTTTTAAGGAAATGGTTTGCCCAACTGTCTGAAACTGTTGTTGGTATCAAGTTGATGAATTGATATTTATCATTTGCAAAAATAGTATATTTGGAAATGTTTCACAACTTTTTTTTGTTAAAATTAAACGGATTGTTCGGACAAATGCCATTTTTCCAGACAAGCAACGAAAAATGACCCGTTTTTTGTCCGATAACCACCATCTTTCATTTGTTTTTTTTAATAGTTGCAAATAAAAATCGTGTGCGTACATTATTTTTTAATTACGAGTCAGATGGAGAAACATCGGAAGCGGTAAATGCAACTCTGCGCATGGCGAAAATGCTTCTCGACGATACGCTTGTTTTTTCTGGAAAAACCAGAGCTGTCTCCCGACGTTGTTCTCGCGGTTGATGGAAAAGGAAAACAGGGGCACGACGCGGCTGCCATTAAAGCTCGACGAAAAAAACATGCGGATATTTTTGGCATTTTCACGAAATTGCTTTATTTTTGCAGATTATAACAAAACAAAAGGGCTTATGCAGAATAATTGTCATCTCTCGGTGCTTGTTCACAAACAGGCTGAGACGTACGGTGAGAAAACGGTGCTGAACTATCGCGACTTCGGCAGCCTGAAGTGGAAGACCGCCTCGTGGAACGAGTTTTCACAGAAAGTCCGGCAGGTGTCCAACGCGCTGCTCAACCTTGGCGTGAAGGTTCAGGAGAATGTGGGCGTATTCGCGCAGAACACCGTCCAGGGGCTGTTTGTCGATTTCGGTGCGTGGGGTGTACGTGCAGTCACCATTCCCTTCTACGCCACTAGCAGTGAGCAGCAGATTCAGTACATGATAGGTGACGCTCAGATACGTTTCCTCTTCGTGGGCGAGCAAGAGCAGTACGACAAGGCGCACCGCATATTCCCGTTGTGCCCCACGCTGGAGCGCATCATCGTGTTTGATGCCAGTGTGCGCATCAATGCCCACGACCCGAACACCATCTTCTTCGACGACTTCATGAAGCTGGGCGAAGGTTTTCCGCGCCAGTCGGAGCTGGAAGAACTCTATCGGCAGGCCTCTATGGACGACTTGGCCAACATCCTCTACACCAGCGGCACTACGGGCGACTCGAAGGGAGTGATGCTCACTTACGGACAGTATCATGCAGCCTTCGAGGCCAACGGCAAGTGCGTACCCGTGACCGAGAAGGACCGCATCATGAATTTCCTGCCCTTCACCCATATCTTTGAGCGCGGATGGACCATTCTGTGCCTCACCGTGGGGGCTGAACTCATCGTGAACACTTATCCCCGTGAGGTGCAGCAGTCGATGCGCGAGACTCACCCCACGTGCATGAGCTCGGTGCCCAGGTTTTGGGAGAAAGTGCTGGTGGGCGTCAGGGAGAAGATTGAAAATTCGAACGCTGTGGAGCGCAAATTGATGAACAAGGCGCTGGCTGTAGGCCGCAAACACAACATAGAGTACCTGAGCCGTGGCAAACGGCCGCCGCTGCCGCTGCATCTGGAATACAAGATGTACGACAAGACGCTCTTCAGCCTTGTGCGCAAACAACTCGGACTGGAGAACGCCCACTTCTTCCCCACTGCCGGCGCAGCCGTGTCGGCCGAGGTGGAGGAGTTCATCCACTCGTTGGGCATCAACATGATAGTGGGCTACGGGCTGACCGAAAGCCTGGCCACCGTCAGCTGCGACCATCTGGGCGAACCGTTCACCGTGGGGTCGGTGGGCCGTCCCATTGAAGGCATCGAGATAAAGATTGGCGAGGACGACGAGGTGCTGCTCAAAGGCCCGACCATCACGCGCGGCTACTACAACCGGCCAGCCCTGAATGAGCAGGCTTTCGATGCCGAAGGCTTCTTCCACACCGGCGATGCGGGCTACATGAGCAACGGCGAGCTGTTCCTCAAGGAACGCATCAAGGACTTGTTCAAGACTTCCAACGGCAAGTACATTGCGCCCCAGATGATAGAGTCGAAGTTGCTTGTTGACAAGTTCATCGAGCAGATTTCCATCATTGCCGACGAGCGCAAGTTCGTATCGGCACTCATCGTGCCCGCCTATGCGGAACTGGAGGACTATGCCAAGGAGAACAACATCGTCTTCAGCAGCCGCGAGGAACTCTGCCAGAACAAACAGGTCAACCAAATGATAAAAGAGCGCATCGACACACTGCAGCAACAGTTGGCCAGCTACGAGCAGATAAAGCGTTTCACCCTGCTCCCCCATCCGTTCACCATGGAGTCGGGAGAGTTGACCAACACGCTGAAAATCCGTCGTCGTGTGCTCAACGTGAACTACAAGGACGTGATCGACAAGATGTACGAAGAATAAGGGTGGATGGCTGAGACACCGGAGCATCTGGTACATTTCAATGGCTGTAAGTCCCTGGATGTTCATAAATGAGATATTACTGAAAAAGATAATGATTACCCAAGACCAACTGAAAAACGTGATGGAACGTGCCGATGCACTCCATCATTATCTGGATATAGACCGCAAGCAGATAGAGTTTGAAGAAGAACAGCTGCGCACACAGGCACCCGACTTCTGGGAGGATCCGAAGCGGGCGCAGGAGCAGATGAAGAAAGTGAAGGACATACAGAAGTGGATCGACGGCTACAAAAATGTGCGTACGCTCGCCGACGAGTTGCAGCTGGCTTTCGACTTCTACCACGACGACATGGTGACCGAGCAGGAGGTGGACGACGACTACCAAAAGGCTCTCGCCGCCATTGAGGATCTGGAACTGAAGAACATGCTCCGCCAGAAGGAAGACCCCATGGACTGTGTGCTCAAGATTAACTCGGGAGCAGGAGGCACCGAGAGCCAGGACTGGGCACAGATGCTCATGCGCATGTACACCCGCTGGGCTGAGGCCCACGGCCACAAGGTGACGGTGAGCAACCTTCAGGACGGCGATGAGGCAGGCATTAAGAGCGTCACCATGGAAATAGAGGGCGGCGAATATGCCTACGGCTATCTGAAGAGCGAGAATGGCGTTCACCGCCTGGTGCGCGTGAGCCCCTTCAACGCCCAGGGCAAGCGTATGACTTCGTTTGCGTCGGTGTTCGTGTCGCCCCTTGTAGATGACACCATCGAGGTGTACGTCGATCCGGCCAAACTCTCATGGGACACGTTCCGTAGCAGTGGTGCCGGCGGCCAGAATGTGAACAAGGTGGAGTCGGGAGTTCGACTGCGCTATTGGTACACCGACCCCGACACGGGCGAGGAGGAGGAAATCCTCATCGAAAACACCGAAACGCGCGACCAACCCAAGAACAAAGAGCGCGCCATGACCCTGCTGAAGTCGCAACTCTACGACCGCGCCATGAAGAAACGTCTGGAGGCTCAGGCCAAGATAGAGGCTGGGAAGAAGAAAATAGAGTGGGGGAGCCAGATACGCAGTTACGTGTTCGACGACCGTCGTGTCAAGGACCACCGCACCAACTACCAAACCAGCGACGTGGACGGCGTGATGGACGGCAAAATCGACGGTTTCATCAAGGCCTACCTCATGGAGTTCCCTGTCACCGACGAAGAGTGACACCCTCAATCTGCTCCTCCCCAAAGGGGGCGTGGCGGCAGATTTGAAAAGGAGAAAAACAACGATAACTAAAAACAAATAAGTATTATGAGCAAGAAAAAAGTAAATGCAAAGCGCGAAGCTTTCAAAAAGAAACAGGAACAGCAAGGACAGCGGGTGGTGAATTGGATCTTTGGAGTCCTCATTGCCCTCGGTGTGATCTACGCCATCTATCTTTGCCTGTAAACGGCTAACCAATCAACCGTAAAAACACATCACTATGAGTGGACTTGAGATTGAACGAAAGTTCCTGGTAAAAAAAGGCGACGCGTATCAACGCGCCGCCTTTTCAAGTAGCCGCATAAAGCAGGGCTACATTCCGTGTGACAATGCAACTGTGCGCATCCGCTTGCGGCAGCAGGACGCAGGGGAATCTCTCCGAACCACCGGGGGGCAAGCCTTTCTGACCATCAAGGGAAAGAGCCTTGACGGAGGCCTGTCGCGCTATGAGTTCGAGAAAGAAATCACCATCGACGAAGCCGAGCATCTGCTGAGGCTCTGCCGTGGCGGGGTGATAGACAAGCGCCGCTACCTGGTGCGTAGCGGGCGGCATGTGTTCGAGGTCGATGAGTTCTATGGCGACAACGAGGGGCTTGTCATGGCCGAGGTGGAACTGAACAGCGAAGACGAACCCTACGAAAAGCCCGATTTCATCGGGCCAGAAGTGACGGGCGACCACCGCTTCTACAACAAGCAAATGCTGAGAAATCCGTTTAAACTTTGGCGAGACACTTTGCCAGAAGCATACAGGTAAGCGCACCTAGGGTGGCACCCGTGCCGTTGGCCAGAAAATCGAGCCATTCGCCACTGCGGTTGCCCGCCGTCAGGTAAGCCTGCGCCAATTCTATCAGTCCGCCCATCAGCAGCGGAGCCAGCCAGCCGCCGAGCAACAGCTTTCGGAGGCTGGTTGTTTTTTGTCCGTTGGCGGACGGGCGGTGGCTGCGCATGTACTCCCACCAAATGAGACTCACCAGGACCAAATACATGGCCATGTGAACCCATTTGTCGAAGAACGACACGTCGCTCAACGGCGTCTCGGGCACCGGCATCAGGCATGCCACCCAAATGGCTGCTGTCAGCAGGCACGACAGTGGGTAGCGCTTGACCTTGGCCAAGAGCCATCGCATCGAAAAAAAACCGTCTTTCATTTCCGTTTCTTCTGTCTTTTCTGTCATTTCGGGTGCAAAGATAGTGCAAAACGAGGGATTGACTTCCACGAATGTCGATATTTTTCATTTTTCCTGATGAATTCGCATTTTTTCTGCCATTATTTTTATATTTTTGCACCGAAAATCTTCTTATTCATATTTTATGTCACAAAAAGAACGAGCGAACTTCGGAAGCAAACTGGGCATTATCCTGGCCACGGCGGGTTCGGCGGTAGGACTGGGCAACGTGTGGCGTTTCCCCTACATGACGGGCCAGAACGGCGGAGGCACCTTCATCCTGATTTACATTTTGTGCGTGTTGCTGCTGGGCATTCCCTGCATGGTGAGCGAATTCATCATTGGCCGCCATGCTCAGGCCAATACGGCGCGCGCCTACGGCAAGTTGGGCGGCCGAGGCTGGGCCTTGGTCGGCGGACTGGGTGTGCTCACCGGTTTCCTGATTACGGGTTACTACGCAGTGGTTTCGGGTTGGTGCCTGCAATATCTTTACGCTTCGTTGGCGGGCCAGCTGAAGGGCGACCCGGCCTATGTGGCTCATTATTTCCAGAATTTTTCGCAAGACCCGCTGCTGCCCGTGTTCTGGACGGTGGTGATTTTGGGCATAACCTGCTTCGTCATCGTGCGTGGTGTGGAGAAAGGCATTGAGCGCGCCTCAAAAATGCTCATGCCCACACTGTTCATTCTGCTGCTCGTCATTGTGGTGGCCTCGTGCCTGCTGCCGGGTGGCGGCCAGGGCATCGCTTTCCTGCTGAAACCCGACTTGTCGGCCCTCGACAAGGATGTGTTCCTTGGCGCTCTGGGGCAGTCGTTCTATTCGCTCAGCATCGCCATGGGCTGCATCTGCACTTATGCCTCCTACTTCAGCCGCGACACCAACCTTGGCAAGTCGGCCGTCCAGATAGCCGTCATCGACAGTGTGGTGGCCGTACTGGCAGGCCTGATGATTTTTCCCGCCGCCTTTTCGGTGGGCGTCAATCCTGACAGTGGCCCGTCGCTCATTTTCATCACCCTGCCCAATGTGTTCCAGCAGGCATTCGTTGGCATGCCCGTGGTGGGCTATGTCATTTCCTTGCTCTTCTACGGACTCTTGGCCCTGGCCGCACTCACGTCGCTCATCTCGCTGCACGAAGTGAGCACGGCGTTCTGCCACGAAGAGTTCCACCTGTCGCGCCGCACGGCAGCCATAGCCGTGACCGTGACCTGTGCAGTCATTGGCACATTCTGCTCGCTTTCGTTGGGCCGATTTGACGGGCTGCAGCTGTTCGGCAAGTCGCTGTTCGATGTGTTCGACTTCGTCACTGGCCAAATCATGCTTCCCGTGGGTGGCTTCCTCACCAGTCTTTTCGTGGGGTGGTACATTCCCCGCAAGGTGGTTCATGGCGAGTTCACCAACAACGGCACACTCAGTGGTCGTCTGTTCGGGCTGTTTCTGTTCAGTATCCGCTTCATCTGTCCATTGGGCATCCTCCTCATCTTCCTCCACCAGTTTGGAATCATTTAAGGTCCATCATCATGGCTCGTAGCAAGTTTGGCAGTCTTTTAGGCATTGTTTTGGCCACCGCAGGCTCTGCGGTGGGGTTGGGCAACGTGTGGCGTTTCCCCTACATGACAGGACACAACGGTGGAGCTGCCTTCATTGTCTTCTATTTCGTTTGCGTGTTGTTGTTGGGGCTGCCGGGCATGATTAGCGAATTCATCGTTGGCCGTCACGGTGGCGCCAATGCGGCCCGTGCCTACGACCAACTGTCTCGCGGCAAGCCGTGGCGGCTGGTGGGCTATTTGGGCATACTCACTTCCACCATCATTCTGGGCTTCTATGCCGTGGTGGCCGGATGGTGCCTGCAATATTTGTTCGCTTCGCTCATGGGGAGCCTCAATGGCGATTCCAGTTACGTAGCCCGCTACTTTGCCGACTTCTCCGCCCATCCGCTGAAACCGTGCCTCTGGGCCGTGGCCTTCGTCCTGATCACCCATCTGGTCATTGTGCGTGGTGTGCAAAATGGCATCGAGCGCGCCTCAAAGCTGCTCATGCCCACGCTGTTGGTGCTCTTGGTAATTATCGTCGTCGCCTCGTGCATGCTGCCTGGTGCCATGCGTGGAGTGGAGTTTCTGCTGAAGCCCGACTTCTCGAAACTCAGCGGCAGTGTTCTGCTCGAAGCCCTGGGCCAGGCTTTCTTCTCGCTCAGTCTGGGTACGGCCTGCCTCTGCACCTACGCCTCCTATTTCGACCACAACGTCAACTTGGGTCGCTCGGCCCTGCAGATTGCCCTCGTCGATACGCTCATTGCCATACTGGCAGGCTTGATGATCTTCCCCGCCGCTTTCTCTGTGGGCATCACCCCCGACGCCGGCCCGTCACTCATCTTCATCACCCTGCCCAACGTCTTCCGCGAGGCGTTTGCAACCATGCCTGCTGTCGGCTACGTCATTTCCGTCATGTTCTATGCACTGCTGGTGTTTGCCGCGCTGACCAGCACCATCTCGATGCACGAAATCGGCACGGCCTTTTTCCACGAAGAGCTCCGTCAGCCGCGTCGTCGCGCCGCATGGGTTCTGACGGTAGCCTGCAGTGTGATAGCCGTCGGCTGCTCGCTGTCGATGGGAGCCTGTCCCGGGTTGAAGCTCCTTGGAGTCAACCTGCTCGACTTCTGCGACAAGCTGACAGCCCAATATCTCTTGCCACTGGGCTCGTTGCTCACCTGCCTGTTTGTCGGTTGGTATGTGCCGCGCGTCACCGTTCATGGCGAGTTCACCAACAACGGTGCCCTCAGGGGCCGATTCTTTGGTCTTTATCTCTTTGCCGTGCGATTCCTCTGCCCCCTCTGCATAGCACTGATTTTCCTCCATCAAATGGGGGTGATTTAAAGGGGTGGGGATAAGAAAAAAAGTATTCTGATTGTCTAACCGCCTGATTGTCTTACTGCCTAACCGTCGAGCCATGAACTTCAAGGAACTGTTCTACTTTCCACGATCCGACCGAAAGGTGTTGCTGGCTCTCTTGCTGATTGCCACCATTGCGCTGGCCTGTTTCTACTTCATCGGAGGACGCTACAAAGAAACCACCCTCACGGCAGCCGACTCGGCTGCCGTTCGTAACTGGCAGGGCGCACCCCGACACGCCTACAGGCAGCGCTACCGCCACAACCGACGAAAATGGTACTACAACGAGTCTGCCGAACGGCACACCGAACTATTCCCATTCGACCCCAATACCGCCGACAGCAGCCAGCTGCTGCGTCTCGGGTTGCAATCCTGGCAGGTAAGGAATATATATAAGTATCGCAACGCCGGGGGCATCTACCGCAAACCACAGGACTTTGCCCGCCTCTACGGCCTTACCGTAGGGCAGTATCGTCGGCTCGAACCCTACATTCATATAGGAAAAGACTTTATGGATGCGGCCACGCTCTACGACTACGAACCCGCCGGCGAGCGTGATACCGTCAGGTCGCCCATCAAGATTGAACCCACCGAGCGCGTCGTGCTGAACGATGCCGACACCAACCGACTCAAGAAAGTTCCGGGCATAGGATCGCACTTCGCCAGGAAAATTGTGCAATACCGCGAGCGGTTGGGAGGTTTCTACAGCGTCAACCAACTGCTCGAAATCGACGATTTCCCCGAGTCGGCGCTCAGTTTCTTCATCATTCCCGACGACCAGCTGCGCAAAATCAACCTCAACCGGCTCACGCTCGACCAGTTGCGTCGCCATCCCTACATCAACTTCTTCCAGGCAAAGGCCATCACCGACTACCGGCGGCTCAAAGGACCTCTGCACAGCCTGCACGACCTGCGCCTGCTGAAAGACTTTCCGCCAGAAGCCATCAGACGGCTCCAACCCTACGTCGAGTTCTAGTCCGTTGCCCGGCCGGCATGGCATTGTTCCGCCGGGCGGTGGCAGAAAAAAAGAGAAGTGGCTGAAAAACTCAGCCACTTCTCCGTCTTGCTCTTGGTCTTTAGGTCGGGATGAGGCGACTCGAACGCCCGACCCCTACGTCCCGAACGTAGTGCGCTACCAACTGCGCTACATCCCGATTGCTTTTCTTGAAAAGCGGTGCAAAGATAGTGCATTTTTCGCAATTACTAGCATGTTTTGGGAGAAAAATCGAAAAAAATTTGCTTTGTTCGCAAAAAAGCCGTAACTTTGCACCCGCTCTGAACGAAATGACTAGGGCGTTGGTGTCCTTTTCGATGGTTCGGGGCGTATGATCATAGTTGGTGCCTTAGCTCAGTTGGTAGAGCATCGGACTGAAAATCCGTGTGTCCCCGGTTCGATTCCTGGAGGTACCACAGAAGATTGCAAGAATCCGTTTTCCCGTTGGGGGAGACGGATTTCTTTTTTTTGTCCCCCGCCGTGCCAAAATTGTCGTCATGAGCCGTCACCATTTTTTCTGGAAAATATGAACCTGTCTTCCGACGATAATTTTGTATCTCTCGGCATGCTGAAAATATCTCCCGACGACAGGATGAAATTATCTAGAGAATTTGAACGCATTGTCGGGAGATATTTTTTATCGCCGGTAAATATTGTTTTATTTCCCGACGCCACATTCGTAGTCTCAAGGCCTTTTGGTTTCTTCAGCTGAAAAGCATACGCTACGCGTCTTTCAAAAACAAATAAAAACAAAAACGGACAAGGAAAAACAGGTTTTTATTTGTAAAGCACCTTGTTTTGTTGGTTTTTCTTTGTTTTTATTGGTTTTTGAAAGACGCGTAGCGTTATCATTCCCAAGGATTCCAGCGTAAAGCACGACAACAGAAAAACAAACTCATGACTACAGAAAATTATCTCCCGACGATAGGATGAAATTATCTAGAAAATTTGAGCGTATCTCCCGACGATAATTTTATGTCTCTCGGCACTCGGCAATTATCCCTCGGCAAGTTGGAAGTGTTTCCTAGCGTACGGCAATTGTCTCCCGGCATGCTGGATTTGTCCCTCGGCATGTTTAACCAACGTGCTGGGCGCAAACAAAAAAACGGGCAACCCTGTTCGGGGTTGCCCGTAATGAGATTTTTGTCTATGATGAAGTAATGTCTTTGCCTTTGATTACTCCTTCACGCGGTTCAGGTAAGAGCCGTCGCGTGTGTCCACCTGGATGAGGTCGCCCTCGTTGATGAAGAGGGGCACACGGATTTCCACGCCAGTCTCCAGTGTTGCGGGCTTGGTGGCGTTGGTTGCGGTGTCGCCTTTGAGTCCGGGCTCCGAGTGGGTAACGCGCAGATTGGTCTTCACGGGCATTTCGGCGTAGAGCACGGTGCCGTCGGTGGTGTCGCTCACCACTTCCACGATGTCGCTCTCTTTCATGTACTCATGGCCGATGACGAGGTCGTTGGCAATGGGAATCTGCTCGAAGGTCTCCTGGTTCATGAAGATGCGTCCCGTAGCGTCCTCGTAGAGGTACTGGTAGGGGCGTCGCTCGATGACGACATCTTCGAGTTTCTCGCCGATGTTGTATCTGCGCTCCAGTACGCGGCCGTCCGACACGTTCTTCACTTTGATGTTCATGATGGTGTTGCCCTTGCCCGGCTTGCGGTGCTGGAAATCGATGCAAACCCAAATGCCGCCGTCCATGCGGATGGCTGTTCCTTTCTTAATGTCTTGTGAATTAATCATCTTTTCTTGTGTTATTTTGGATAAATTTATCTCTGTTTGTCGCAAATTCGGGTGCAAAGTTACTGAAAATCTAGAAAAAATCATAAAAAGATTGGGTAAAATTTGCATATTTCTTTGCTAATTCGAAAAATATGAGTAATTTTGCAGCCCAAAAGTGTGAAAATAATAACATAAAACAATTATAGAGCAATGAAAAGAACATTCCAGCCCCACAATCGCCGCCGCGTGAACAAGCATGGTTTCCGCGAGCGCATGGCAACAAAGAATGGCCGTCGCGTTTTGGCTTCACGCCGCGCCAAGGGTCGTAAAAAACTGACTGTATCTGACGAGAACCACGGAAAGTAATCCGCCTCTTGTCATGAATAATGAAGGAAAACAGAAAGAAGTAAAGCTTCATCTTTGCTTCTTTCTGTTTTTTTTATTTGCATTTGTCGGCTTCCGAAACCACTTTCGCTGGGAAAAGCATAAGAAAAACTTGTTTTCCTTTTGCTTTTCGCTCGCTAATTCGTACCTTTGCACTGTCCTCACGGCCCATTGTCGCCAGACCGTAGGTTTGCAGCCATTCTGGGGGCTGGCCAGAGGTGGTGAAACTCAAAATCGTAGGCTTAATGAAATCGGCAGAGTTTATAAAGAAGATATTCAGTCTGAGTCTGTGGGCCAATCTGTTGGCCATGGCTTTGGTGGTGGTGCTCTTGTGCCTGGGGGTGAAGTTCGGCATCGACCTCTACACGCACCATGGTGAGAAAATCGTCGTTCCCGACGTGAAGCACAAGTCGTTCAGCGATGCCAAGCATATTCTCGGCGATCGCGACCTTGAGATTGTCGTCAGCGACACGGGCTACGTCAAGACCCTTCCGCCCGACTGCATTCTTGAGCAGTCGCCCGAGCCGGGCGCGGTGGTGAAGTCGGGGCGGATCATCTACGTCATCATCAATTCGCCCAGCACGCCACGCCTCACCATCCCCGACGTCATCGACAACAGCTCGTTGCGCGAGGCTCGCGCCAAGCTCATTGCCATGGGCTTCAAGGTCATCGACCCCGAGTATGTGCCGGGCGAGCGCGACTGGGTCTATGGCATAAAGGTTCGCGGCCGCAATGTGGTGACGGGCGACCGTGTGTCGATTGAAGACCCGCTCATTCTGCAAGTGGGCGACGGCAAGCGCGATATGATGGACTCGGTGAGCTACATAGACCCTGTCTATCCCGAATTCGAGGAAGAGGACGAGTTCGAGGAGGTGCTCGAACTGGAAACCAACCACGAGGGCAACCAGCCCGCACAGGAGGCGCCGGCTGCGACGACACAACCCGCGCAGCCTGCGCAGCCCGCACAATCCGCGCAATCTGCCGCGCCCAAACCTGCCGCCCCCGCCGCGCAGCAGCCCACTCAACCCGCCAACACCACGCCAAAACAGGAGTAACGCCACATGATGACCAACGAACAGATGGAAGCCATGCTCGAAGACGACGAGCAGCAGCTCTACGAGCACTTCCGCATGGAAGTGGATAAAGGGCAGGAGCCTCTGCGCATCGACAAGTTCCTCTTCGAGCATATGCAGCACTCCAGCCGCAACCGCATTCAGAAAGCGGCCGATGCCGGATTCGTGCATGTGAACGAGCGCCCCGTGAAGAGTAATTATAAGGTTCGCGCGGGCGATGTCATCACGCTGATGCTCGACCGGCCCCACTACGACACCACCATTCAGCCCGAAGACATTCCGCTCGACGTGGTCTATGAGGACAGCGAGCTGATGGTGGTCAACAAAGCCGCTGGCATGGTGGTTCATCCCGGTTGCGGCAACTTCAGCGGCACACTGGTCAATGCCGTCGCCTGGCATCTGCGCAACCTGCCCACATACGACCCCAACGACCCTGAGGTGGGACTCGTCCACCGCATCGACAAAGACACCAGCGGACTCATCGTGGTGGCCAAGACCCCCGAAGCCAAGTCGCGCCTCGGTGTGCAGTTCTTCAACAAAACCAGCCGCCGCACCTATCTGGCCCTTGTCTGGGGCAATTTCACCGACGACCAGGGGCGCATCGAAGGCAACATCGGGCGCGACCCCAAGGACCGCCTGCGCATGGCCGTCTTTCCGCCCGACTCCGAGGTGGGCAAACCCGCCGTCACCCACTATCGTGTGGTGGAGCGCTTCGGCTACACCACGCTGGTGGAATGCCGCTTGGAGACCGGACGCACCCATCAGATACGCGCCCACATGCGCCACATAGGCCATCCGCTCTTCTGCGACGAGCGCTACGGCGGCACCGAGATTCTGCGCGGCGAGCGCAGCAGCACCTACAAGGCGTTCATCAACAACTGCTTCAAACTGTGTCCGCGTCAGGCGCTGCATGCCCAGACACTCGGGTTCGACCATCCCAAGACCCACAAGCCGATGGACTTCACCTCGCCGTTGCCGCCCGACATGGCTGCACTCATGGAAAAGTGGCGCGGATTCATCCGCGGATTCCAGGGCGACATCAAGGAGTAGGCCACCAGGGGGGCCGGCTCCCACCAGCTACCGACAAAAAAACATCAACCAAAAATATGAAAAATCTTAAGAGAACCATTGCCATTGTCTGCGGAGGCGACTCTTCCGAATACGAAGTGTCGTTGCGCTCCGCACAAGGTTTGTATTCGTTTTTCGACAAGGAACGCTACGACGTTTACATTGTCATCGTCAGAGGTATCAACTGGCGTGTGCAGCTCAACGACGGCACCACGGCGCCCATCGACCGCAACGACTTCTCGTTCAAGGAGAACGGCCAGCTCGTTGTGTTCGACTACGCATACATCACCATCCATGGCACACCCGGCGAGAACGGCATCCTGCAGGGATACTTCGAACTGATCCACCTGCCCTACTCAACAAGCGGTGTGCTCGTCGAAGCCCTCACGTTCGACAAGTTTGTGCTCAATCAGTATCTGCGCGGCTACGGAGTGAGTGTGGCCGACAGCCTGCTCATTCGCAAAGGCTACGAGCAGCTGGTGAGCGACGACGAGATTGAGGAGCGCATCGGCATGCCCTGCTTCGTCAAGCCGGCGGCCGACGGCAGCAGCTTCGGCGTGACGAAGGTGAAGAACAAAGACCAGTTGGCTCCCGCCATCCGCAAGGCCATGATGGAGAGCGACGACGTGATGGTGGAAAGCTATCTGGAGGGCACCGAAATCACCATGGGATGCTACAAGACCAAGGAGAAAGCCGTGTTCTTCCCGGCTACCGAGGTGGTTACGACCAACGAGTTCTTCGACTACGACGCCAAGTACAACGGCCAGGTGCAGGAAATCACTCCGGCCCGCATCAGCGACGAGACGGCCGAGCGCGTCAAGAAGATCACCAGCCACATTTACGACATTCTGCATTGCAACGGCATCATCCGCATCGACTACATCATCAGCAAGGAAGGCCGCATCAACATGCTCGAAGTGAACACCACCCCGGGCATGACAGCCACCAGCTTCATTCCGCAGCAGGTGCGCGCCGCAGGACTGGACATCAAGGATGTGCTCACCGACATCGTTGAAAACCAGTTCAAATAGCTTCTATCCCCCCATCTCCGACAACCCGACAAACCACGAAAGATGAACGACGAACTGAAACAATTTGACGCCATACGTCCTTTCGAACCGGAGGAGCTGCCTGCCGTCTATGACCGATTGCTGGCCGACAGTCAGTTTCAGGCCGTGTTGGCCTATCTGTATCCGCAAGCGCCCTTGGAGGCCATTGGCGCAAAGATGCGCGCCTGCAAAACCAGTCTTGAATTTCAGAAAGTGTTTTGCTACACCTTCCTCCAGGACCTGCTGGCCAAGGCCAGCAAAGGCTGCGACATGGACTGCACGGCCATCGACACTCGGCGTCGTTACACATTCGTGAGCAACCACCGCGACATCGTTCTCGACTCGGCGCTGCTCGACAAGCTGATGTTCGATGCCGGTTTTACCACCACCTGCGAAATTGCCATCGGCGACAACCTGCTGTCGCTGCCCTGGGTGAAGGACCTGGTGAGGGTCAACAAGTCGTTCATCGTGGAGCGCAGCCTGCAGCCACGCCAAATGCTCGTGGCCAGCAGGCGGTTGTCCGAATATATGCACTACGCCATCGGGCGCAAGAACGAGAACATCTGGATTGCCCAGCGCGAAGGGCGCGCCAAGGACAGCGACGACCGCACCCAGCCCGCCATCCTGAAAATGATGGCCATGGGGGGCGAGGGCAGTGCGGTGGAGCGTCTGGCCCAGCTGCACATCGTTCCGCTGGCCATCAGCTACGAGTTCGACCCGTGCGACTATCTCAAGGCCGCCGAGTTCCAGCTCAAACGCGATGTGCCGGGCTGGAAGAAGTCGGCACAGGACGATGTCCACAGCATGCGCACGGGCATCATGGGCTACAAGGGGCGCATCCACTACCAGTGCGCGCCGTGCATCGACGATTTCTTGGGCTCGCTTTCTTCCGACATTCCCAAAACCGAGGTGTTCGACGTCATCGCCCGTCACATCGACCGGCAAATCCACAGCAACTACCGTCTTTATCCCTCCAATTACGTTGCGCTCGACCTGCTTGAAGGCAGCGCCACCCATGCGGCGGCCTATTCGCCTGCCGACAAGGCTTTCTTCGAGCAGTATCTGGCCGCGCAGTTGGCCAAGATCGAGGTTCCAGGCAAGGACGAGGCTTTCCTGCGCGAGCGCATGCTCACCATGTACGCCAATCCTGTGCGCAATTACGAAGCATGAAGAAGCGTTTTTCCATAATCGTCGGGTTCGCTTGCGCCGTGGTGGCAGGCCTGCTGGTGTCTGCCTGCAAGGTCGATGGCTACGAAACGGGCGAGGGCGAATATTCCAGCATGGTGGCCGAGTTTGCCGACACCTATACTGCCACGGCGAAAACCCTCAAGAGCATGGTGACCGACGAGGGCGACTCGATGGCCTTTTTGAGCAGCTACACGTGCGATTGGGCGCAGACCCCTGATTCGGTTTATCGTTCGCTCGTCTATTACAGGAACGACGGAGGCGGCAAGGCCGACGTCCTGTCGGTGCGCCAGGTGATGGTTCCCACCATCGTCCCTCACTACAAGGTGGAGGACATCAAGACCGACCCCATCCATCTGGAGAGTTCGTGGAAAGGCCGCAATGGGCGTTATCTCACGTTCCGCATCAAACTGCTCACCGGCACAGCCGAAGGCCAGGACAACCGCCAGACGATAGGCATGATTTGCGACACGCTCATGGCCAACGAGGGTGCCCACAAGCATTTGCACCTGCGTCTGTTCCACAACCAGAACGGTGTGCCCCAGTTTTATTCCTACCAGAGCTATGTGAGCGTTCCGCTCAAACAAAATCCGTATCACCTGCAACCAGGCGATACGGTGTCGCTCTCTGTCAACACCTACGATGGCGAGGTGGTGAAGAGTTTTGTTTATTGAGAGGCTTTGCTGTTTAGCGGCAGTTCCGATTATTCCGAAAACTCCGAAGATTCCGAATATTCCGAAAATTCCGAAAACTCCGAAAATTCCGAAAATTCTGAAAATCCGCCAGCTCCGGCCTGCCTACAGCAGTTTCTTTTCCAGATTTTTCAGCATATCTACGGTCATGCGCTCCAAGTCGTAGTCGGGCTTCCAGCCCCACTCCTTGCGGGCGCACGAGTCGTCCATGCGGTTGGGCCAGCTGTCGGCGATGCTCTGCTTGAGCGGGTCGATGTCGTAGTACATCTCGAAGTTGGGCTTGTGTTTTCTGATTTCCCTGTAGATGATGTCCGGATCGAAGCTCATCGAAGCCACGTTGAAACCGTTGTGATGGACAAACTTCTGCCCGTCGGCCTCCATGATGCTGATGGCCGCCTTCAGCGCGTCGGGCATGTACATCATGTCCATCAGCGTTCCCTTCGCGATGGGGCAGGGGAATCGCTCGCCGCGCACGGCGTAGTAGAAAATGTCCACGGCATAGTCGGTGGTGCCGCCGCCTGGCGGGGTGAGATAAGAGATGATGCCGGGGAATCGCACCGAGCGGGTGTCAACGCGGTATTTCACGTGGTAGTAGTCGCTCAGCAGTTCGGTGGTCACCTTCGACACGCCGTAGATGGTGCGCGGGCGCTGGATGGTGTCCTGCGGAGTCATGTAGTGGGGCGTGTTGGTGCCGAAGGATCCGATGGAGCTGGGCGTGAAGACGGCGCAATGGTATTGGCGCGCCACTTCCAGGATGTTCCACAGCCCGTCGATGCCTATCTTCCAGGCCAGCCGCGGCTTGGCCTCGGCCACTACCGAGAGCAGGGCTGCCAGGTTGTAGATGGTGTCGATGTCGTATTTCTTCACCACGGCGGCTATGCCTTCGCCGTCGGTCACGTCGGCAATCTCCGAGGGGCCGCTCTCCTTCAGCTCGCCTTTGGGCTCTGCGCCGGGAATGTAGCCAGCCACCACATGCTCGTTTCCATACCTTTTTCTGAGTTCACGGGTCAGCTCAGAGCCAATCTGCCCTGTTGAGCCGATAACCAATATGTTTTTCATCCTTTATTGTTAACAAGTATAATTTGTGTATTTTCTTACGGAATGCAAATTAAACCATTTTTTTGCGAAAATCTGCGCATTGCTGACGAAATGTTTTTCAGCGAGCCTGAATTTAAAAATAATTAACTGAATGTTTGTCATTATGTCGGAAATAATGACTTACTTTGCAATAATTATGTGAAAAACAACAACCTTTAAAATCAACTTTAAATCGTATGTACGGAAGAATGAAAGAACATCTCAGCCAAACCCTTGCTGAGATTCGCGACGCCGGACTGTACAAGGAGGAGCGTCTCATCGAGAGCCCGCAGCGGGCAGCCATCACTGTGAAAGGACAGGAAGTGCTCAATTTCTGCGCCAACAACTATTTGGGGCTTTCCGACCATCCCCGGCTCATCGAGGCCTCCAAGCGCATGATGGACCGTCGTGGCTTCGGCATGTCGTCGGTGCGTTTCATCTGTGGCACACAGGACATCCACAAGGAGCTCGAGGCCGCCATCAGCGACTATTTCAAGACCGAGGACACCATTCTCTATGCCGCCTGCTTCGATGCCAACGGGGGCGTGTTCGAACCGTTGTTCACCGAGCAGGACGCCATCATCAGCGATGCCCTCAACCACGCCTCCATCATCGACGGTGTGCGCCTGTGCAAGGCCAAGCGCTATCGCTATGCCAATGCCGACATGGCCGACCTGGAGCGTTGCCTGCAGGAAGCCCAAGCCCAGCGTTTCCGCATCGTCGTCACCGACGGCGTGTTCTCCATGGACGGCAATGTGGCCCCGATGGACAATATCTGCGACTTGGCCGAAAAATACGACGCCCTCGTCATGGTCGATGAGAGCCACTCGGCCGGTGTCGTGGGAGCCACGGGCCACGGTGTGAGCGAGTTTTTCAACACCTACGGCCGTGTGGACATCTACACCGGCACACTGGGCAAGTCGTTTGGCGGCGCCCTCGGCGGCTTCACCACGGGTCGCAAGGAAATCATCGACCTGCTGCGCCAGCGCTCGCGTCCCTATCTGTTCAGCAACTCGTTGGCCCCCAGCATCATTGGCGCTTCGCTCGAGGTGTTCAAAATGCTCAAGGAGAGCAACGAACTGCACGACCGCTTGGTGGAGAACGTCAACTATTTCCGCGACAAGATGATGGCTGCCGGATTCGACATCAAACCCACACAGAGCGCCATCTGCGCCGTGATGCTCTACGACGCCAAGCTCTCGCAGGTCTATGCCGCCAAGATGCAGCAAGAAGGCATCTACGTCACCGGTTTCTACTATCCCGTGGTGCCCAAGGAGCAGGCCCGCATCCGCGTCCAGATCAGCGCTGGGCACAACCGCGAGCAGCTCGACCGTTGCATTGCCGCCTTCATCAAGGTGGGCAAGGAGCTGGGAGTGCTCAAATAGTTTTTCTTGATTATCCGCAATCGTACCACCAAGAACGTTGTTTTAGGGAATATACCAATTGAACGCTCCGCGTCTCATTCCCGAGCAAGCTCGCCT
>DFFM01000041.1:69994-87748 GCA_002369515.1 Prevotella sp. UBA3776
AAAACCAACAAAAACAGGGAGTTTTTCAAAACAAATAAAAACCTGTTTTTCCTTGTCCGTTGTGGTTTTATTGGTTTTTGAAAGACGCGGAGCGTTATTCTTCCATTTATGAGGATGCTGAAGTTTCGGTTGTTTTCTACAACAACGAATTTAACGAATAAGACGAATCTTATCAATGCATCGAAGATGCAACGAATGTTGACGAATGCAACGATTCGAATGATTCGTTGGCCACTTGAGGCCATTCGCTGCCGCCATAGGTGTATTCGGGAAATTCGCTATATTCGTTGTTGTAGAGATGTGGTAGCATGGCATCTCTACTCCCGAAACTTCAGTGAGGATGTTTTAAGCTGCAAAGGATTTGGTGGTACGATTGCAGATAATCATATAGCCTTTTCTGTTTTTCAAGGGTGCGGAGCCTTTTCGTCATCCTATACCAATTTCTCCAGTATGCGCAGGTCATCCTCGGTGGTGGCCCAGCTGGTAACAAAGCGACAGATGGTGCTCTGCTTGTCGTAAGGTCCCCAGTGCGTGAACTGAACTTTCTGTTCCAGTTCGCGCACTTTTTCATTGTCCATAACGACAAACTGCTGGTTGGTGGGCGAGTCGATGTACAGTTTGTAGCCTTTCGCGGTGAGCAGCTGTTTCATGCGCCGCGCCATGTCGATGGCGTGGCGCGAAATCTGCAGGTAGAGCGGTTCGCCGTCCAGCGTTTGGTTGCCGTCCGCACTGCCATTCTCGTCGGCCTTGCCGTCGGCAGGTGCGAAGAGCGCGTCGAACTGCACACCCGCCAGTCGGCCTTTGGCCAGCAGTGCGCCGTGTCGCTTCACGATGGTGAAGAAATAGCGCGGCGCGCGCATCTGGCTGAACACCACCGCCTCGCCGCACAGTGCGCCCACCTTGGTGCCGCCGATGTAGAACACGTCGCAATGGCGCGCCAGCCACGGCAGCGTCACGTCGTCCGAAGCGGCCAGCCCGTAGCCCAAACGCGCTCCGTCGATGAACAGCAGCAGGTGGTGGCGTTGGCACACGTCGTAGATGGCCTCCAGCTCGTTGGCCGTGTAGAGCGTACCCAGCTCGGTGGGGAACGAGATGTACACCATGCCCGGCTGGGCCAGGTGGTCGCGGCTCTCGTCGCCCTCGAACCACTCCATGTAGTCGCCTATCTGACGGGCCGTGAGTTTGCCGTCGTCCGTCGGCAGGGCAATCACCTTGTGGCCACTGGCCTCCACGGCTCCCGCCTCGTGGATGGCGATGTGGCCCGTCTCCACGGTGATGACAGCCTCGTACGTGCGCAGCACTCCGTCGATGACCGTGGCGTTGGTCTGTGTGCCGCCTGTCAGCAGGAATATGTCGGCCTGCTCCAGCTGGCAGGCCCTTTTGATTTGCTCCTTAGCCCGTTCGGTGTAGGTGTCGAATCCGTAGGTGAGCGTTTGCTCGCCGTTGGTTTCCACCAGGTGTTGCAGCACCCTGGGGTGCGCCCCGTTGTTATAGTCACATTCAAACGAAATCATATTCTTCTTTTCCCTTGTGTTGGTTGTCTGTTCTCGGGCCTGGATTGTCCAAGCCGTTGCAAAGGTATTTTATTTCACGGTTCCTGCCAAATGTTTTCTGGCTTTTTATTTTCCACGGCTGGCAAATCCATGGGCTTTTCTTCATGATGATTCGCCTTTAACGTGAATTCGATATAACAAAATTTTTATGATTATCCGCAATCGTACCACCAAGACGCTTTCAGCGTCCTGTTGGTGTTCTCTTTACGGATAATCACACCATTTTTGTCCCTTTCGTCTTTTCGGATTTTTTCGGAATTACCTATCTCACACCGATTTTATGATTATCCGCAATCGTACCACAAAGGCGCTGAAAGCGTCTCCTCTCAATAACCGCGGGTACTCAGGAAGCCTCCCCTACGGGGGGAGGTTTGGTGGGGGCCCCCTCTCCCCCAGCAGAGGGCCGATGCAAGGTTGTGGCGCGTGGGCAACTATGTACGAAAAAATGTTGTTTTAGGATGAACGAAGCCCCCAAAAAACGTTAAGTGTACCGTTTACAATAAAATACCATATTTTATGTAAAATTTGTCTTTTCTTGCTCATTTTGGCTAGAAAAGTCCAAAAAACACAAAAAAGTACAGAAAAAAGTCAAGAAAGTATCATGTTTTTTGACATTTTAGCCGTAACTTTGCAAATTGAAAAAGTGTAGTACCTAGTAAGGAAAAATGAAAAATATTATAATGTCTAACAATAATAAAAAAATAATTGAAAAGCGAATGAACATAGAGAAGCCTTAGTAGAATAATTACCCTCAAGAGCTACACCTTATTATATATAATAGGCGTTGTGGCGACGTTGCCCCCGGGCGGCGGTAAATACCGGAATCTGTTTCGGATTCTCAAAATGAATCATCAATTAACCTAAGAAAAATACTTAAGTATGAATTTTAACTTTAGAAAGACAGCGCTGCTGCTGGGTGCATGCGGACTCCTCTCGTGGAGCTCCACTATTCCCGCATCGGCCGAGAGCACATCGGTGGCCTCGGTGCAGCAGACAAAGACAGTGAAAGGTACTGTAAGTGACGCGATGGGTCCTGTGATTGGCGCAACGGTCATGGAAAAAGGTACTACGAACGGTGCTGTTACCGATTTCGACGGTAACTTCTCTCTCAACGTTAAGCCAGGTGCTACACTGGTCATCTCTTACGTAGGTTTCCTCACACAGGAAATTGCTGTTGGAAACCAGACAAACTTCGACATTACTCTGAAAGAAGACTCCAAGTCACTCGAAGAAGTGGTGGTTGTGGGTTACGGTGTGCAGAAGAAAAAGCTGGTCACCGGTGCTACTGTTCAGGTGAAGGGTGAGGACATCGCAAAGCTCAACACCACCAACGCCCTGACTGCCATGCAGTCGTCAACGCCTGGTGTGAACATCACGCAGAGCTCCTCGCAGCCTGGCAAGGGCTTCAAGGTGAACATCCGTGGTGTGGGTACCATCGGCAACTCTTCGCCGCTGCTCATCATCGACGGTATCCAGAGCGGTACTGCCGACGACGGTCTGAACGGTCTGAACCCCAACGACATCGAGAGCATCGACGTGCTGAAGGACGCCGCTTCGGCTGCCATCTACGGTGCCCGTGCTGCCAACGGTGTGATTCTCGTCACCACCAAGCAGGGTAAGGCTGGTAAGATCCAGATTCAGTACGACGGTTTCGTGGGCTGGTCGAACGCCTACAAGGTGCCCGCCATGCTGGGTGCAAAGGACTACATGCAAGTAATCAACGAAACCAACTTCAATACTTACGGTACACCTACCAACTGGGCAGGACTCGTTCCGCAGGCCATCCTCGACAAGGTGAACAGCGGTTGGGACGGCACCGACTGGTTCAAGGAGTATCAGAACAAGAACGCCCTGCAGTTCAGCCACGCAGTGACCGTGAACGGCGGTACCGACCGCTCGAAGTTCTCCATGAGCTTGAACTACAGCTCCAACGAGGGTATCATGGGTGGCGACAACGCTTCCAGCTACAGCCGCTACGGTGGCCGCATCAACTCTGAGCACGTTGTTCTCAGAGGCAAGGACCTTCTGGGCGAGGAGCACGACCTGCTCACCGTCGGCGAGAACGTTTCTTACTGGTACCACAAGAGCCACGACCTGGCTGAGTCCAATGGTTACTGGAACATCATGCAGGCCGCTTACATCGCTTCGCCGCTCGTAGAGCCCTACGACGCCAACGGCAATGTGGCTTCCTTCAAGGATAACGGTGCAGGCTACAGCACCATGGTCTATGGCAACCCGCTGAATCACTTCCTCAACGGTGGTTTCAACTCGCTCAACAAGAACCGCGACTTCGGTGTGGGTGCTACCTTCTACTGGATTGTAGAGCCCATCAAGAACCTGAAGTACCGCGGACAGTTCAATACTGGCTACAGCGCCAGCAACTATCGCAGCGTGGGCTATCCCTTCAGCTCGAGCTTCACCAGCGCCGGTGCCAACTACACCGTGAACCAGAGCAACTCGCAGGGCAGCAGCTTCTCGCTGGAGAACACCCTCTCTTACATTCTTCCCACATTCGGCAAGAACACCATCGACGTGCTCATCGGTCAGTCCATCGAGCGCAGCGACTGGAGCACGGGCCTGAACGTCAGCGGTACCGTTACTGCCGATAACCTCAACTCGCTCATCCTGAAGGGTTGGGACTACAACACCATCGCCAACTACGACTACGCCTTCCACTCGGGTTCGGGTGGTTGGGACACTCCCATGCAGGGCAGCATCGCTTCGTTCTTCGGTCGTGCCAACTGGAACTACGACGAGAAGTACATGTTGACCGCCATCATCCGTGCCGACGGTTCCAACAACTTCGCCCGCGGACATCGCTGGGGCTACTTCCCCTCGGTTTCTGCAGGTTGGAACATCTCAAACGAGAAGTTCATGGAGTCCACCTCTTCATGGCTGAGCTTCTTGAAGCTCCGTGCATCTTGGGGTCAGAACGGTAACTGCAACATTGGCAACTTCTACTATCTGTCGAACATCGGCTTCTCGCCCAGCGCATATCCCGACTATGGCTACAAGTTCTCGAGCGACATGATTGCCACCGTCACCGACAACGTCTATACCACGGGTGCTTACGCCAAGAACGTTCCCAACCCCGATGTGACTTGGGAAACCTCTGAGCAGCTCAACATCGGTATCGACGCCCGCTTCTTCGACGGTCGTCTGGGCTTGAACTTCGACTGGTACAAGAAAACCACGAAGGACTGGCTCGTACAGGCCCCGATGAACGTGGTGCTTGGTTACGAGGAGCCCGCTTACGTCAACGCCGGTGACGTGAAGAACACCGGTTTCGAGATTGCCCTCAGCTGGCGCGACCAGATTGGCGAGGACTTCAGCTATCACGCCAACCTGAATGTGGCCACCAACAAGAACGAGGTGACCCGTCTGGCCAACAACTCTGGCCACATCGACGGTCAGGCTGACGCCATCTTCGAGAACTCTTCTTGGGTTTCGCGCGTTGAGGTGGGCCACCCCATCGGTTACTTCAGCGGCATGTCTTACAGTGGTGTTTGGCAGAACTCAGCCGAGATCGAGGCTGCACGTGCTGCCGGCAAGGCCGTAATCGAAGGCGCACAGCCTGGTGACCTCATCTGGGACGACTTCAATGGCGACGGCATGATTTCTCTGTCTGAGGACCGTCATGAGATTGGTCAGCCCCATCCGAAGATGACCCTCGGTGCAAGCCTGGGCTTCGAGTGGAAGGGCTTCGACTTCGGTATCACCGGTGCTGGTGCATTCGGCATGCAGGTGATGCAGTGCTACCGCACCGCTCTGTTGGCCAACCCCTACAACAACTACACCGTCGATGTGTTCGACCGCTGGCACGGTGAGGGCACGAGCAACACTCGTCCTCGTCTTTCCGTCGGTTCTACCAACGACCAGTGGGTTTCTACCCTCTACATGGAGGATGCCGACTACTTCCGCATTCAGAACATCACGCTGGGTTACGACTTTGCCAAGCTTTGGAAGAGCGGTCCTTTCTCTCAGTTCCGCCTTTATGTGCAGGCTCAGAACCTCTACACCTTCACTGGCTACTCTGGTGTTGATCCCGAAATCGGTTCGTCTGGTGGTAAGGACGCTTGGGCACGTGGCATCGACGTAGGTCTCTATCCTTCTGCCCGCACATTCATTGTTGGTGCTAGTATCAAGTTCTAATCTAAATAACTATAATAAGGAATAGAAGTATTATGAAAAAGATATATGTAATGGCAATTGCGGCTCTCTTCACATGTGGCCTGACCTCTTGCGAAGACTTCCTCGATTCCGAAAACTATACCGAAGCCAATACAAGCAACTATCCTGCTGCGGCCAATGACCTGAACAAGGAGCTGGCTGCCCTGTATGGCGTGATGAATCAGATGAGTACTTCTCCGCTGGAGACCCCCTGGTTCGTGAACTACATTATGTCCGACGATGCCAACGGTGCCGGTGGTACGGGCGACGTTGAGGCACATGCCGTTGGTCACCTCATGGCCAACAAGGAAGACCTCTACGACAATGCATGGAAGAACACCTACGTGGGTATTGCCCGTGCCAATGCCATCATCTTCGCCGTCGATGCTTTCGACTGGACTGGTCAGGAAGCCAAGCGCAACCAGATGCTGGGCGAGGCCTACTTCATGCGTGGTCTGTTCTATCTCTGGGGCGTTCAGTTCTGGGGCGACATCCCCGCCTACTGGGCTGCTGCTGCTCCCGATCCATGTCCGCAGCAGAGTGCTGAGAACGTCATCATGCCGCACATCTTGGCCGACTTCACCAGCGCTGCCAACCTGATGACTCATGGCGCCACCACACGTGGCGACGGCCATGCCACCAAGGGTGCTGCCGAAGGTATGCTGGCACGTGCCTACATGTTCTATGAGGGCTTCTACAAGAAAGCCGGCGAGCTGGCCAATGCCAATTTGGCCGACGTGTCGTTCGCTTTCGAAGAGGGCGAGCAAGAGGGTGCAGGCGCTTCTCTGAGCAAGGCTCAGGTGGTGGCTTTCCTCGAGGATGCCATCAACAACGGTGGCTACAGCCTGGTTGAGGACTTCCGTCTGCTGTGGCAGTACACCAACGAGCTGACCGCTCCCAGTTACAGCTATGTGAAGGACCTTGCCGACAAAGGCAAGTTCTGGGTTGGCAACGGCAACTCTGAGGAGATGTTTCAGGTGCAGTACATGAACTCGGGTTCTTGGAACGGTACCATCGGTATGGGATTTGTCAACCAGGTTGAGCTCTACTGCGGTCTGCGCTGCGACGACGACGGTGCTGGCACTGCCAACGGCGACGCCAACACACTGCCCTTCGGACAGGGCTGGGGCCAGGGCACCATCAACGCCAACCTCTGGGACGACTGGAGCGACGCCGACCCACGTAAGAAGGCTACCATTCTCGACGCTCAGGCTGAGTGCGAAAAGTTCGTGTTCACAACCTCTTGCTCTGAGGATGCAGGCTACTACAACAAGAAGTGGATGCCCGTCACATGTCCCGAGTCTTCTTGGTCTGACCACAACACGGCTTACACATGGTGGGGAGTCTATCGTACGAAGAACACTACGGCTCCCAACACCAACGGCAACTCTTTCCAGGGCGACCACTTCTCTGATATCGTGCTCCTGCGCTTGGCTGACGTCATGCTGATGCACTCCGAGCTGACAGGTACTGCCGACCAGATGAACAAGGTGCGCGCACGTGCCGGTTTGAATCCTGTTTCCTATAGCTGGAAGAACATCAAGGACGAGCGTCGTTTCGAGCTCGCTGGCGAGGGTCTGCGCTTCAACGACTTGCGCCGCTGGTCGGGCAAGGACGGTGGTGCTGGTTGCGAGGCAGCCGTTGCCCTGCAGCGTCAGGACGGTTCGCGCGTCAACTACACACAGCGTTGGACGGTCATGCACCATGGAGCAGGCGTAGGCGGCAGCAGCTGGGCTCAGCGCTATGCCGACACCGACGGTTTCCTGCCGAAGCCTCCTGCACAGATCAATCTTATTGGCGATCCTGAGATCCTCAGCCAGAACAAGGGCTGGTACGACGGCACCAAGTGGAGCATGTCTGGTACACCGGTTTATTAAAATGGATAATTCAGCTTTGCTGGTGGATAAGTAAACAAGAAGTTGCAAGGAGTTGCAGGGAGTTACAAGACATGGGTCTTTGCTCTAACCAATCTTTCAAACAAAGATACAAGGATAAAATAAAGCTATTGTCTTGAACTCCTTGCAACAACATGGACTCCTTGAACTCCACAAAGTTGAACGAAAGCGAAACTTAAATTGATATAATTGTAAATTGAAAATAGAAACAATATGAAAAAGTCATTAATATTGTTCGCAGTTGCACTGGGCATGATCACCTCTTGCGACCCTATCAAGGAAGAGAAAGACTTCACGCCCTGGACCGTGACTTCGAGTGAGATTGAAAGTGCTGTAAAGATTACGCAGGCCGATGCCAACGGTAATCCCGCAGCCGATGGTAACTATTTCTCTTACACCACTAGTCCCGACCTGAACGTCACCATCTTCAACAAGCTGGCCGACGGTTCAGAGAACATTTTGGCCCGCGGTTTGAGCGGCTCGTTCTCCATCAAGCCCAAGCGCGGTTCCGACCCCAACCAGAAGTTCTGGATCCGCGTGGTGGGTTCCGACAACCAGCCCATTGATGTTGAAAAGACGGTAAACGTCTATGTGCAGCAGGAGCTCGATCCCGAAATCCGTCTGCTCGCCAGCGATGCCTACGGCAAGAAAATCTGGAAGTGGGATACTTCTATCACTGGTGCTTTCTGGGGCAACATGGGTTATCAACCCGGCGATGGTGCCTCGGTTGGCCTGACTGGCAACGGCCAGTGGTGGGGTATGACCAGCGACGAGGACTTTGCTGGCCAGCTGCAGCACTCTCACGACGGTGCCTACCACGGCGAGGGTCTGAATGCCTGGATGGAATTCACCGACGAGGGCATCTCTACCTGCTACAACGAGAAAGGCGAAGCCTATATGTCGGCTCCCTTCACCGTGACCGAATATGATCCCAATGCCGAGTGGCGCAAGGGTTGGCTCAACACCACCGCCATTCTCTGGCCGTATGAGATCAACTCGGGTGGTAACATTCCCGGCAAGTACGAGATTGTATATCTCACAGCCGACAAGCTCTGCTTGGTTTATCCCGACAAGGGCGACCAGGGCGCTTGGGGTGAGGCTACTTTCTGGCACTTCTGCAGCAGCAGCGACGTCGAAGGTATGGCCGTTGGCTATGGCAAGACAGCTTCCAAGAGCTGGACATGGGATCCCTCTATCACTGGTGCCGTTTGGGGCAACATGGGCTACCAGCCCGGCGACGGTGCCTCTGTCGGTCTGACCGGTAATGGTCAGTGGTGGGGTTGCACCAGCGAGGCAGACTTCGCAGGTCAGCTGCAGCACAGCAACGACGGTGCTCTGCACGGCGACGAGAGCTTCGATGCTTACTTCACGCTCGATGCTGAGGGCAACATCACACGCTATGCTGGCGACGGCAGCGTCATCAACAAGGGCTCCTACTCGTTCGACAAGGTGGATGGTGATTCTTGGAAGGTGGCTACGCTGAACACCACCGCCGGTACCATCCTGTGGCCGTTCGAAATCAACTCTGGCGGTAACATGCCTACTTGGTTCGACGTGGTCTATCTGACCAACGACAAGATGACCCTCGTTTATCCCGACAAGGGCGACCAGGGTGCTTGGGGCGAGGCTTCGTTCTGGCACTTCAAGGCTAAGTAATCACATTCTTCTTAACGCTCTAAATATTCCGCCCCGCATCGGCTTTCGTCCGGTGCGGGGCGGTTTGCGTTAATATGACAAAGTTACAGATAAAGTTATAGATAAAGTTACAGACCCCACCCCCCGTCCCCCTCCCCTTGAGGGGCGGGGAGGCCTCGCGCAGAGTCTTATTGCCAACAGGTTGATAGCCATGCCTTGAATGGATGGAAAAATTCTATGCATAATCTCAGAGCTGGACTGTGCGGATTCTCCCCGCCCCTCAAGGGGAGGGGATGGGGGTGGGGTCTGTATCTTCTTCAATTCAAGTTTCTAAAGCTCCGCTTTCTGGAAGTTAGCGGGAGTTAGCTGTAGTTAACGAGCCACCGGCTCGTGGAGTTAGCAGACTAGACCTTTCTAATGGAGAACTAATGTCCGTTAACTTCACAGCATAAAAGGCTGCTAACTTCCGATAATTCCTGATAACTCCAGACTTGCGAAAGATGAGTTCTTTAATATTATCCCTTGAAATCATGTTTTCCCTTTGGTAGTAAATTCTGTATTTTTCAAAGATGAACTTCTCTTCGTGCGGAACTGAACTTTTGCCGTCAGGTCCCATTCTTTCCATCCCTATTCGTTGTTGAACTTCTGTGCTCTCTCCAGCATGTGGCGGAAGAGTGCCACAAAGTCCTTACTGCCCTGTTTGGCACTGTTCAGCAGCTGGCTGTAGTTGTTCAGTTTCACGCCGAACACGTCGCCCAGGAAGTTGAACAGCTCCTTGCGGTTGGCCACCACCCGGCCGTCGGGCATGGAGAAGATGTGTAGTTCGCACAATACCCATATCACCTTGGCAAAATCGGTCAGTTTGTGTTGTGTGATGGTGTAGCGCAACTCCTGCGTGGCGGGTTCGCTGCACAGGTCGTTCACTTGTTTCAGCAGCGCTATGTCGTATTTGTCGGCACAGATGCGGAACAGCATCAGCTGCACACGGTCGGAGAAATCCTTGTCTTCATGCTTCAGATAAACCGCAATGTCCTTCATGAGACTGTCTATGCTGACAGCCCCATCGGGCACAAGCGGTGGCGAAAACTCCTCGCCACGACCGCCATCAGGTGTAAGTCGCGGGTTCTCCTCCTTCATTCCTTTCTTCATTTGGCTTTTATACCAAATTAGCGACAAAATAAATGAATATTCGCGAAATTTGCAAAAAGACATTTCGACAATGTTGTTTTGAGGGCACTTTCTTGATTTAAATCATGTTTGTCTAACTGTCTTTGATAAACTTTGGTAAACCACTTTGTCGGAAGACTTCATTTATCTTTGCACCCGTAAGACGCACTGGCTTACAGCAGGCGTTTTGCGGGTGCATCCATTACGCTGTATGTTGTTTATATCGTTGAATCTAAAAAAAGAAAGGAACAATAATCATGAAACTGCAACTTGTCAGAATCGCCAAGCAGACCGACTATACCATTGGCCACCTCTATGTAGAAGGACTCTATCTCTGCGACACCCTGGAACCCACTTGGCGTGACCTTCGCCGCGAGGGGAAGATATGGGGGCGTACTGCCATTCCCGAAGGCACCTACCGAGTGTTCATCACCAAGTCGCGTCGTTTTGGGCGCTGGCTGCCCCTGTTGTGGCAGGTGCCTGGCTTCGAGGGCATCCGCATCCACACTGGCAACTATCCCAAGGACACCCAGGGCTGCATCCTCGTAGGATGGAACCGCCACAAGGGAACGCTCAGCAACTCGCGCACCGCCTTCAGCAATCTCATGCGCCTGCTGACAGCCGCCCTCGACCGCCACGAACTCATCGACATCGAAGTGAAATAGTCTTTGGCCATGGAACCCACGACCACAGATTGCACGGAACACACGGATTTATATTTCTCACACAGATTTCTCTAATAAACACGTATGGATTTCCTTAAACGTGTCACAAATGGAGGTTAAGTTTCAGACCCCACCCCCCGTCTTTCTGAGTTTCAATGCTAGGCTGTGCGGAGTCTCAGAGCTAGGCTGTGCGGAGTCTCCCCGCCCCTCAAGGGGAGGGGATGGGGGTGGGGTCTGTAACTTTTCACACCCAAATAACATAATCAATTAATGTCAGTTCTTCCTTCCGCATTTTCCACTGTCTTCTTACCTATTTGTCTATTTATCTATCCGTCTGTATGTCTAATTGTCTAGCTGTCTATATGTCTGTCTGTCGCAAAAAAAAATCGGCTTACGCCGATGATTTTTGTCAATTTTCAAGAAAATTGCCGCCGTTAAGAAAATTTAAACATAATTGGGGGGGGTTAACACTCTTTTTTGTACCTTTGCGGCGGATTCGTTTTGCCGCGTCCTGGCATCCGTTTTCGCTACACATTATTTATTATAAACTTAACCACAAATTAAAACTGAAATAATTACTTTTATTAATTCTTTAAAATCATAGCAAACTATGCGAAAATTATTACTATTGTTAGTATGCGCATTCGTCTCGATAGGGACGTGGGCTTATGGCGGTCAAGATGGCCAGTCATGGACTTATGACGGCAGTTCCTGGTCGTCAACTTCAGGTATGACAGGTTCGGGGCTTAGATTCCAGACTGTTTATGAAACTCCGAAGTTTCAACTCGTTGAGAGCGGTCAGTCTGGTTTGTTAGCTCAGTGGATGTCAGACAAATCAGATCAGCTTTCTTATTTTGCTGATACAAACAATACACACTTGAAGTTGTCAGGACAATTCACGGCTGCAGAATTAAAAACTTTTTTTTCCAAGTCTTTTTTCAGCCAGTATCAGTATGTTGACATGTCGGATGTAGAGATGGTTGGGGATTATGATTTGACAGCTTTCGGTCTTCAGACCACTCAAACCGTCATCCTTCCTTCTGCACCACGGATGCCAAACGCAGCCGAATTGGGCTATTTCTACAACAATAACTTCCCTTGTGTGGCTTATTTCGCAGAAGCAGCTCACAATAACTTGAATGTCTATTGCCTTGATGATAAAGTTGCGGCTTTAGCTCCAGTAGTTAAGGCTCATACCAGTATTCGTTATTCTCAGTTTTACAATGAAGACGGAACACAGCCCACAGACGGCCGTCTTTATCCCTCTGTATTACATTCTGCCATAACAGGACTTAGCCAATTGCCTGTTGCCGAGGTCGATTTGACATGGGCAAATGTAAGTGACCTGAAAGACGCTGATGGAAAGTACCATTACAACCTGAACCCAGCAACCCACTATTTGGTTATACCACAGTCTGAGAGTCAGTATAGCGTAGGTGCTGATTTCACCAATGAGTCTGGCAGTGATTATACTTATGGTGACAATATTTGGGTTGTTTCTACTTTTAAAGGTAAAACCGCTCCTTATGCTACAGGTGCAGTTTTCGGAGGACAGCTTCTTATTACAAGAGACGATCCACAGCAAGGTGGTATCAATGAAAGTACAAATATCACTTACATCCGAAAGAATGGTGCCTTGGCCGGAGCCACGCCCTATCTGACTGACTATGCCATGAATGCAGAACGCATGATCGTGGTAAGTAAGCCCGGTGCAGGAAAAATCAGTGCTGCTGAGGGTTACGTTTCCGACCTCGCCTCAATGGCCAACAGTCACAGTGTCAGTGTCGATTTGACACAGTATATCGTTCCCTCTGGTGAGGATATTTCAACATACGGGAATGCATACGTTGAACATGTCGCACTTCCTGACAATACCTCGCTCGAGGTGATGGAGACCATTCTTGGCAATTGCTCTTGCCCAACCAGCATCGGCGTGTTCAATACAGCCGACAAGCATCTCTATACGCATAGTCAGGCTCCAAATCAGCTGACGAAAGTCGTACAGATGATAGAGAGTGCCCGTGTGAGTCTCAATAGTAGTACACCGGCGGGTAATGTGGAAAAAATCACAATGAAGGGCCTGCTCACGGGTGCTGACTTTGCCAGTACAAGTTCAAAGTATGGTATTTCAGCCGATGGAACTATCGACCCCAACAGTCCTGCTGGCGGTGATGCTCCTGCTCTCTGGGGTGCCAATGTCAAGTATGCCGATTTCAGCGATGCTGCCTTTGTGCCCGAAAGCCAGTTCGTTCCCGCTAAGTTGGGATACGCAGAAACCGTTGAGACCATTTTGCTGCCAGAGGCACAAGTCCAGAGTTGCGACGGCACTACTTATCAGCAAACTACGCTTCCTGACAACTGTCTTCAGCAATGCACCGAACTGAGCGGAGAGCTGGTGGTGCCTGATAACATCACGACCATCGGCAACTTTGCCTTTGCTGCTTGTTCTTCTTTGGAGAGTGCAACGTTTGGCAGGAATGTCAGAAACATAGGGACAGACCTTTTCAGTGGAGACGGTGAGCTGAAGGAGGTTTCTCTTAATACTGGTCTGACAAATATCAGCGACCGTTGCTTCAATGGTTGTGTTGAATTGAAAACTGTTGACATTCCCGAAGGTGTAACGGTTATCGGCGAGTCTGCCTTCCAGCAGTTGGAAGACCTTTCCGCCATCAAGCTGCCAACGACGCTTGTAACCATCGAAGCAAGCGCCTTTAAGCAGTGTTTTGCACTTTCTACTGTCATCATTCCTGAAAATGTGGAATCCATCGGCGACAATGCTTTCAGCCTGTGCTATAATCTGCGTGATGTCTATTTCATGGGCACCACCACAATACCTTCTTGCTCGAAAAAGGCGTTTGACACAATGAGCTACTTCAATAACAATGCGGCTTCAAAGCGCGCTACAAGTGGAACTTATGCACAGGATGAATATGGTGATTGGCATTATGATGAATATTATGATCAGGAGTCATACGGACGTACAGATGAAAGAGGAGCTAATGGCAAGGTTTATGCAGCCATCATGCACTATCCACATGTGTCGCAAGAGGCAGTCTATGGTGCTGCTACAGTAGATGCCGATGCCTATAATGCCGCTAAGGCTGCCGATCCCGTAACTCTCTATGAAAAGGTGGGTGACAACTATGTGGCCGTTTCCGGTATGCCCGAGGATGGGAAGACCTATTACACTGTTTCCTATAATGCAGCAGATAGCTATGAGTCAACCACAACGCCACAGACGGGTGTTTCACAGTATTATTCTGACCAGAAAGGTACGGTAACAACTCCAATTGTGGCTAATGGATATTATATCCAGTGTGGAACAAATGATGTTTATACTCAGGTTAATAAAGGCGGTGATGTCATTGGTGCACAGGATCAATATTACATAAAGAGTGGAGATACTTATACACCAAGTGATCTTAAATTTTATTATTGGGGTTCATATCGCTCTATGTATTATGCTACAGAAGAAACTCAGCCAGTAACTCATTATGGCACTTTAGCTGCTTGGACAAACGTCTCAAATGTTATTGCTACAGGTAAGACGGAGTTCTATAAACTTGAAGGTGGTGAATATGTTTCTTATGAACCAAAATTCTCACAATATGTTCAGCCGTGGTATTACGATGAGGCTACCAACGAATATAAAAGAACAGATGTGTATATCCCTGGTGTTTCTAAATACTACAAATTAGATAATGGATCTTATAAGGAAGAGAATTTCCAAATGAGTGGCGATTGTGCTTTCTATTATGTGGAGTCTGTGACACAAGAGCCGGTATATGATGAATCCGACCATTTCTTGCCAGGAAAGACTTGGTACACTTATGATGGTAACACTAAAACCTATACACAAGTAACATTGAGTTGGTATAATCATTTTAAAGATGATTATTACTATAAGTCAGGTTCAGAGCCCAAGTATTGCAGTCAGGATGGTGCAGCATACGATGCCTCTGAAACCTATTATTCCGACCAGAATGGAACGGTGGCTTCACCAGTGAATTTCAATGGAACATATTACTATCATCCTGCTACAGCACAATACAGCACAGCAAGTGCTGATGATGTAAATACAGCCAAGTTGCAGAATACCACTCTTTATACAAAGGATGGCGAAGACTACACGGCTGTAACGGGTAATGCTACAGCTGGTACATCTTACTATGTGATGACTCAGGAAGGAAGCGATGATCTCTATGCAAAGTATTACACCGTGGTAGAGCGCAACAACACTTATCGTGGTTTCTGGTATGATGCCAATGGCGATGGAAAGAACGTGACTGACATGGAGAAATGGCCGAGTGAGGCAGACGTACAAAAATGGAGTGATATGAGTATTGGTGGCAAGGATTATCCCCTTATCGACGGTAAGGATTACTCTGGTCTGAAGAACTTCCTGCTGACGGGTGGCTATATCCCCGGCGAGACAGTTGTCAATATCTTTGAGGGCGTGGATATGTGGTACACCATCTATCTGCCCTACGACCTTACCAGACGACAGATTTATGAAATCTTTGGTGCCTCAACTCAGGTTTGTGACTTCCTCGGAATCCGTAAGGATGGCAAAGACATCGTGATTGACTTCTCTAAAAACCGCTTGACAAATCCTGACAAGGATGGTGTTGAGCCGACAGATGAAACAATTGGTATCCATGCCAATACTCCTTATATGATTCATCCCTCTGTAGTCGTTCAGGTGGCAGAAGACGGTGCAAAGACACCTGTGCAGTTCCGTGCTACGGGCGTTGCCCAGATTGATAAGGCTTCGGAGGATGAAACCGGCGCAAATCCTTATTTCGGTCTTTACGACTCGGTAGAAGGTGAAAGAAAGAATGCAGAAGCAGCCCAGAACTATATTCCTGGTTACAAATTCCTTGGAACCTATGGCCAGAATAACGACGGAGTAACTTCTGTAGTAATGACAGAACCGTGCTATTATTTCGGAAATGTATGGCAAGACAAGGAAAAATTCATTCTGAAATATCAGTCGTTCTGGTATTATAAAGGAAAGCAGGCTGCTGGATGGGATCTGAGTTGGAAGCCTTATACGGCTATCATCAAGTATGTTGGCGACGAAACCAGCAACCCGGCCAAGGCTGTGAATCAGGTTAACTTTGGCGTAGGTTATGATGACATCTATAACAATGGCGTAGCAGACCAGATAGAAACCGTTTCTACCGAAGCAAAGGAATCTGTAAATCCTCGTTTCAATGGCGGTGTCTATAGTGTGAATGGCCAGTATATGGGTACGAGCCTTGAAGGACTACCTAAGGGTATCTATCTGATGAATGGCAAGAAATATGTTGTTAAATAATTATTGAATCATAGTCATTATGAAAAAGAACATATATATTCAGCCAGAAACCATTCTTGTGCCTTATGTATCAGAAATGCCTCTGTTGGCTGATTCTGAAGGTAAGGTAAAACAAGAATACGGTGAAGGAGGCTATAGCGGTGGTAATAACTCTGGAGATATTGGCGGAGGTGACGACCAACCACATGAAACAGGTGCCAAGAACATCAACCTCTGGGATGACTGGGACTAATTGATTCTCTATTCAGCAGGGCGCGCTGAAAGGCGCGCCCCGCTATAAAACTATTATTAATTATGTGTGAAATAGATGAAAAATTCAAACAAGTAATTATTCAAGAGATTGATAAGCTATGGAACGATTGCTTTGAAAACAGTACTGAAGGTAAGGAAATAAAGTTAAACGGTGTACAAACAGTTGTACTGCCTTCTGAAATAAAGAATCATGCTGAAAATCTCATTACTGTTATGTTCAATATTCAAGAGGAAAGAAAAGAAGGATTGACACTTCCTTCCAGCACTGTTCAAAAGCAATTAAAGATGAGAGTTTCTATTGATGTTGAATGTGAACAGAATGCTAAAATAGGATGAAGTCGATTATGATGAGAAATATTGGAAATAGTATAGGAGATCATATCGCGGCAAATTGCAGCAATCTAACATTTATGTATGCAGGTAAAAGATTGGATGTCGTTTCTGTTAAAGATATTACTGTTAGTTTGGTAGATGAGTTCGTGGGTGATGGCAAGTATGAGTTCAATGGTTCCTGCATGGTTTCTTATAAAGTGTCAGAAAATGAAGGAAGCATTTTATCGCAATTCTTTCACATAAGAGGATTTGCAGACATAAATAGTAGTGGTTCTGCCGTTCCTGAGATAGTGAAGACTGGTTTTATCAGCTTATATTTAATTTAAAGAGGTATTATAGCTGTTGGTAAGACTAATAACGATATTCCAGTTGTGAAACTGGCTTCTATAAGTTGGGGTTTCATTCCCCGCTTTGTTTATTATTTATAATTAGTTTATAATTTCAGACAGGGTTTGTCGTGAGATACGCCCTGTATTTTTAAAAGGATTTTATTTTAGTTTATACTCAATGATCAGGGTTCGTCGTGATGATGCGCCCTGTTTTTTTGTTTAAAGCCCCCCTCTTATCCCCCCTGGGGGGGAAGGTCCGCGCAGGATGTCGATTGGGGTGTAACAATGTTTTTTCTTCTCACACGGATTCCACGGATTTCTCAGATTTCATTTGTTGAAACAATCATCCGTGTGCTCTGTGCAATCTGTGGTCGTTTGAGAGATGGTTGGTTGAACGCTCTGCGTCTTTAAAAAAACCAATAAAAACAAAGAAAA